>VGYX01000004.1 GCA_016872835.1 Planctomycetota bacterium
CAAGGATGGAAAGATGCGGTTCATCGGAGGGGCATTGGTTGGCGTGTGGGGGAACAGAACGTCAGGTTCTGCTGCGGGGCGACCGGCGGGTGCCGAGCCCCGTTACAATCTTGCGGTCGCCCCGCCAGTAGCAACCGTCGTTAGAACGCCTATTCCTCAGAGAAGAAGTCGGTATCAACTCGCTTCAGCTCGAATGTCGACTTGGTGCTCACGCCAAGGTTGTGATCGATCATGTACTCTGCGAGTTGCTTCCCATCGATCAGCACGACCCGGGGATCGATGCGGGTCACGTAGTCGACGGCCTCAGCTGAAAACGCACTGGTCGTGATGAAGACGCCCTTGCGCGCACGTTTGCCCGAAAGCGCGCCGACGAACTTCTGGATGTCCGGCCGACCGACCGTGTTGTCCCACCGTTTGGCCTGGACGTAGATGACGTCTAGGCCCAACCGATCTTCGCTGATTATCCCGTCGATGCCTTCGTCACCAGATGCGCCGATGGCCCTGCCGGCCTCTGCCCGGTTCCTGCCGTAGCCCATCTTCAACAAGAGGTCTACAACCAAGCTCTCGAAGAAGGTCGGCGGAGCCTGCTTGACCCGGTTCAGCACATCAGCAGCGAGATCAGCTCGAATGCGCGAGTACGCCAGTTCCAGAACCTCTTCCGGCGTTTCAGTCGCCTTTGCTGGTTCGCTAGCTCCAGCGCCAGCACCCGAGGAGTCACCGCTCCCATCGCGAAAGGTCTTGAACTCCGGGTACTGCTCTAGGATCTCGATCGTGAGTCTCTCAGGCTTCGTCGCTAGGAGTTCCTTCCCACGAGGTGTAATCGCGAAGTGCGCCCGGCGCGGGGACGTAATGAGTGCAGCTTGCTGGAGGTAAGACTTCGCCCAAGCAACGCGGTTGTCGAAGCGCGCCTGACGACCGCTCGGAAGCAGCTCCGCTCGATCCTCGGGTGTCAGCCCGAACTGCGTGGCAATGCGCTCTCGCGTCTCCGCCAGCGAATGCACTTCTCCGTCGCTAGCCGCTTGCAGAACGGGAAGTAGGAACGATTGGAAGTCTGGAACAGGCATTTGGAGGTCGTTCTAACGCCAGGCATCAGGCGCGGCTGGAAGCGGGAGCGCAGCGGACGCTGTAAGCCGTCGCCTGCATGCCATAGTTAGGCGAACCTGGGGTGGTCATAGATTGCCTTTGTACTGCACCCCATCGACCGCCAGCGTAATACCCGAGATCCAAGAAGCGCGACTCGACGAGAGAAAGACCACCGCGGCTGCGACTTCTTCCGCGGTGCCCAGCCGCCCGAAGGGAATGCTACTGCGTATGGCCTCATACCTCTGCGGATTGAGTTGTTTGGCCCGATCCCATGTGCCTCCTGGGAACTCAATCGAGCCGGGCGCCACGCAGTTGACTCTGATGCCTTTTGGTGCCAGAGAATTCGCCAACGTCTTGGCGTGACTGATTAAGGCGGCCTTCGCGGCGGCATACGCAGGAGGCCACCCCGCTTCCATGCCTGACCGCGAGGAGATATGGACGATCGCACCCCCGCCTCGCTCTTCCATCCATGGCACCACTTGCCAACTCGCGCGGACGCTGGCCATGACGTCGACCGCAAAACTGGTGGCCCACCCCGCCTCATCGTCGCTCGTTCCGAAGCCCGAGGAGTTATTGATGAGCACATCGATCCGACCGAGGGCACTCTTGGCACTGTCTAAAAACCTATTGAGCGCCACACCATCGGAGACATCGCAGACCTGTGCATACGCTTGGACGCCCTGTGACGCTAGCTCGGAGCGCGTCTTTTCCAAGGCTTCTTTGCCCCGGGCACAAATGGCGAGGTTGGCGCCCTCACGCGCAAACTCGAGCGCAGTCGCTCTACCAATACCACGGCTGGCGCCAGTGACAACGACTCCTTTGCCTTGCAATCCCAGATCCATATGTTCTCCGATGGTAGTTGAGTACGTTCGCCTAACGTTCGAGCTAAGCGGGCGACGACGGCAGGACGCCAGGCCCGACGGGCGCAAGATACACCACTGCGCTCGGCGGGCCTGGTGGCCTGCCGTTGGCGCTCCGCTTGAGCGAGGGGTTAGGCATCACTCGGGGCAGCCGGAGTGTCGAGTACGAGTTGATAGAAGCTCAGGTCCAGCCAGCGCCCGAACTTGTACCCAGCCTGCTTGATGGTTCCAGCGAGGCTGAAGCCCAGCGACTCGTGCAGCGCAATGCTGCCAGCGTTGGCCGCCTCGATTCCGCCCACCAGGAGGTGGTAGTCCTGGGCCCGTGCTGCGGCGATGATCTCCTTCATCAATGCGCGACCCAGTCCTTGGCGTCGGTGGTCTTTGTGAACGTAGACCGAGTGCTCTACGGTGTACTTGTACGCGGGCCACGCCCGGAAGGTTCCGAAGCTTACGAACCCCAGAAGCATGCCGTCAGGTCCTTCGACGCCAATCACCGGGAAGCGATTCGCCTCCTTGGTCTTGAACCACGCGACCATCGAGTCAGGTGGGCGGGGCTTGTAGTCGAACAAGGCCGTAGAGGTGACGATCGCGTCGTTGAGGATCTCCAGGATCTGCCCCGCGTGACGCTCATAGGTACAGGAGAGTGTCTTCATCTTCGACCGCCCCCAGGGCGAGTTGTGTGATGCCTAACGACCAAGCTCAGCGACGGCCTCGGGGGCGGCGGTGGAGCGCACGGTGCGCTCACGAACTCCCGCGACGCTCGAACGCACGGCGGAGAGGCCGTTCGCTGCAGCGCTCTGGTTAGGCGGCATGGTCTGAATCGGACTTGGCCTGACCTGAACGAGTGAAGCAGAAAGTCCCGCCTGCGCCCGAAATCAAGGCAAAGAACAGCGCATACTTCGTGGCTGCGGGTGTTGCGGGCTGCATTTGTCCGAATGGCGAAGCCCCGCCAAACGGCGTGGACTGGGTCATCCTCTGCATCGCGTTTACGTTTGAGGCGTTCGTCTGGTATCGCTCGAACGCGACGAAGAGGCAAATCGCACAGACGACGAAACATGCGATGCCGATTGGTTTGAGGTTTTGTGGTTTCATAAATCGTAGTACCGCCTAACAGTTGAATCTGCGGTTTTCGCGATAACCGCCCCCTTTGGGAATGATATCGGTTCGTGAGAACAGGGGGCGGGGCGCACGTTCTCTGCCGCAGTGACTTCGGACTTCCGCGACTCACCGTGAACCGCAGCCCGCTCTCCCCGGGAGACTCCGCATCAGGCATTCGCACCCCGCGCCCCAGTTCGCGCCAATGCCGGCTTCCGTTCCCCGCCGAAATCTATGCGAACTTTCGCCTGACTCTGTCTGGCTGGGTGCCTCGCGCGGTACGGTCGCGCCGCATGTCTCTGCGCGACGACTTTGTTGCCGTTGTTCGCCGAAAGCACTACTCGCTCCGCACCGAGCGCACCTACTGGGCGTGGATCATGGCCTTCCTGCGATTTCATCGCACCGCAAGCGGCTGGCGGCACCCGTGTTCGATGGGTGCTGCCGAGATCGAGAGCTTTCTCTCACACTTGGCCGTGAACCGGAGGGTTGCCGCCTCCACGCAGAACCAGGCGCTGAATGCTCTGGTCTTTCTGTACAAGCAGGTGCTCGAGACCGATCCGGGCTCGTTCCATGCGGTCCGCGCGAAGCCATCGCGGCGTATGCCGACCGTCCTGAGCCGCCGCGAGGTCCACGCCGTGCTTGCCGCGGTGCCGGCACCGATCCGGACGATCGCCGAGCTCATGTATGGCGCTGGACTTCGCGTGGGCGAGGCGTGCGCGGTGCGCGTGATGGACATCGACCTTGACCGCCTGCAACTGACCGTGCGACGCGGCAAGGGGGACAAGGACCGCATCACCCCGTTGCCCGAGCGTCATGTCGAACCGTTGCGCTCGCGCATCGAGGACCGACGTCGCCTGCACGCAGCGGACCTTGCGGCGGGGGAGGGCTGGGTGGAGCTGCCGTTCGCCTTTGAGCGCAAGGCACCAAGGGCTGCGTGGACCTTGGCCTGGCAGTACCTGTTCCACGCGGATGGCTTGAGCATCGATCCCGTCTCGGGTAGGCGCGGACGATGGCATGTGCACGAGTCGACCGTACAGAAGGCGATCTCTCACGCCGCTGTTGCCGCGGGCGTGGACCGCCGTGTCACCAGCCATGTACTGCGCCACAGCTTCGCCACCCATCTGCTGGAGGACGGCTACGACATCCGCACGATCCAGACGCTGCTCGGACACTCGCACCTGGAGACCACCATGATCTACACGCATGTCGTCGAGCAGGCATCCCGCGGGGTGCTGCGCGTACGCAGCCCGCTCGACGCGCCGGCGCGCGATCGGTGGTCAGCCCGCCCGCTGCCCGAAGGCAGCTGCCGCGGGCTCAGCCTTCCGGATTGAGGGAGGAGTGGTGCTCCACGATCTTCCAGTCCTGCCCCGTCCACTGGTAGACGAAGGTGTATCGAGCCTGCACGGTGACGCGCTTGCCGTCCGTGCCGTCGATCTTGAAGCTGTAGAGGCCGGAGTTCACCGCGGTGCCGCCGATGACCCGCGTGTGCCCCTCCACCACCTTGCCGATGGGGTGCTTGGGCAGGAAGGCGCCCTTGAAGTACGCGTGGATCTTCCCGTGGCCCTTCTTGACGTCGCCCTTGAGGGTCGACAGCAGGATCGCGTCGTCCGCGTACAGGTCCGTCACGCGCTTGGGATTGCAACTCTTGAGGGCCGCGAACCAACGGTCCAGCTGTTCCGCGACCTGCTGAGTGATCGTGCTCATCGTCTTTCCTCGCTTCCAATCCGGCGGGTGCGGTGGCCTCGCCGAACACCGGCTCGGGTCGCACGACGCCCGGGCACCGAGAGCCCGAGACGAGTAAGGATGCTACCGCACCATGGATCGGCCGTGCACTGCGCGCACGGCACGCCGATCAGTTTACCGGACGGCAGGCAGCGCATGGCGCCACGCGCGTGCGATCCGCATGCGACCAGATCCTCAATCGCCGAGCAGCAGCCGGAGAAACTCGCGATCCTCGAAACTCCGGCCACCCGCGAGCGGCCCGAAGCGCACCGCGGTGAGGCCAGCGTCGGGCAGCACATAGAGCCGCTGTTTCCCCATGCCGGCGGCCATCACGCCAACCCGCTCGCCCGGTTCCGCGCCCTTGGTCCGGGCGCGCTCACGCAGGACCTGGGCCATCCGCTTGCGCAGCGCCCCACCCTTCTCCTCCAGCCGGTCCGCCGCGATTTCGGACTCGAGGGTCTCCTCGGGATCGGCACCGCCGTCGCGCAGGATCCACCAAGTGAGGCCGTACGCGGGGTTGGGGCCGTGGGGGTTCATGAGCTCCGCGAGCGTTGCCTCGCCGACGATCCGCGTCCCGCCGTGCGTGCCGTGGTTTCGGACCATCTCGCCGAAGACCGCCCACCCCTCGGCACTGAGCCTGCAGCCGCCGGGCAGATTCGCGTTTCCCGCCTCGTCGCGCAGGAACATCGGGGTGATGCCGAGCGGCACGAACACCTTGCGGACGAGGTAGGCGACGACATCGGCGTCGCCGGTCTTGGCCGCCGCGAGCTTGCGCTTCATGAGCTCGCCGAAGACGTAGAAGCTGCTCGGGCCGTAGATGAATCGCTTGCCAGGGTCGGCAAGCAGCTGCGCATCGACCGATGCCTCGGCGCGGTCGGTGATGCCGGCGGCACGCGCATTGCGTGGGTTGTCGATCTTCGATCCAAGCGACTCGAGCCCGCTGGCGAGCGAGAGCAGCTGGCGCACGGTGACCTTCGACTTCCTTGGGTCCGACTTCCACTCGGTGATCGTGTCGCTCACGAGCTCATCGAACGAAAGCAGACCGTCGTCGACGGCGAGCGCCGCGGCGATGCCGCTGAAGCTCTTGGTGCCGCTGGCGAGGAGGTGGGGCGTGCTCACCGAATACCCGTCGATCGCGTCGCGGAATACGGTGGCCCCGTCGCGGACCACCAGCATCACCTCGCCACCCACGGACCGGGAGTAGTCCGCTGCCGATCGACAGCGTGCAAGCAAGTCCGCATCCACCGACGGGGCAGCGACAGGTGGCGCATCAGCGTCACTGGACGAGATGTGCGGAGCGGCTGTGCCGGGTCGGGATGGGTCTGGCGGCGCTCCGTCACAGCTCACAAGGGAGATCGCCGCTGCGATGCATGGGCGCAGGCGTGGACAGGAACGCATGGGTGGGCAACGATCACCGATTTCCCATCATTCGTCAATCTCCGCCGAATTCGGCGAATCGTCGCGTGCGACGGTCGACAGCACGCTGGTCGGCCCCCTTTACTTCGCCTGCCCCATTCGCCACGGCGGCCAGCGATGGGAGCCACCACTCCGCACCGAGTTCCCATGCACATCGTTTGGCTGAAGCGTGACCTTCGTCTGGATGACCACGGCCCTTTCGCCGAGGCTGCACGACGCTCGGCGCTTGGAGAGAGCATGTTGGCCATCTATGTGTACGAGCCAAGCGTCTGGCAGGCCGCCGATGCGGATGTCTCGCATCTGGCATTTGTGGATGAGGCGCTGGATGAACTGGAGCAGGCCTTGGGTTCGATTGGGGGACGGCTGGTGCGTCGGGTCGGTGAGGTCACGGAGGTGCTTGCGGACTTGCATGCGAAACTGCCGATCACATCGCTGCTTGCGCATGCGGAGACCGGCAACGCGATCACCTTTGCACGCGACCGTGCCGTGGCGCGGTGGTGTCGCGCACATGGCGTGGTGTTTCGCGAGTGGGCACAGAATGGCGTGACGCGTCCCAATCCTGGTCGGGATGGATGGGCGACGCGTTGGGAGGCGTTCATGCGAAGCGAGCGACACCCCACGCCCGCCCAGCTGCGATCGCCTCCGCCTGCCGCTGTCCCGAATTCACAGCCCGGCATCTCACAGTCGCTTGGTCTTGGAGTGGATCCGCGTGCCCGCCTGCGACAACAAGGTGGGAGCGCTCAGGCGGCAGTCTGTCTTGACAGCTTTCTGCGTGTGCGCGGTCGTGACTATCAGCGCACCATGGGCTCCCCGGTCGAGGCAGGGGAGACCTGTTCTCGTCTCTCGCCACACCTTGCATGGGGCACGATCGGTGTGCGACGCGCTTGGCAGGGGGCACAACGACGTCTGGGACAACTCGTGCCCACAGGCGAGGCGAACATGAGCGACGAGGATGTGCGCGCATGGCGAGGTTCCGTTCGCAGTTTCATCTCGCGCCTGTCATGGCATTGTCATTTCATGCAGAAGCTCGAGGATGAGCCGGAGATCGAGACACGCTGCATGCTTCGATGTGCCGAGGATCTGCGAGTGGGGATGGACCCGCGGGTTCTCGCCGAGCGACGGGCGGCGTGGCAGACCGGGCGTACGGGCTATCCCATGGTCGATGCCTGCATGCGTGCCCTCACGGCCACCGGCTGGATCAACTTTCGCATGCGCGCCATGCTGGTGAGTTTCGCAAGCCACCATCTGTGGCTCGATTGGCGTTCGTTCGCGCCGTGGCTCGGGCGACAATTTCTCGACTACGAGCCGGGCATCCACTACTCGCAGATCCAGATGCAGTCCGGCACCACAGGCATCAACACGCTGCGCATCTATTCACCACGCAAGCAGGTGGAGGATCACGATCCCACCGGGGTCTTCATCCGCAAGTGGGTCCCTGAACTTGCACGCGTGCCTGATGAGTACCTCGCGGATCCGGCGGAGATGCCGGCGCTGCTCCAGCAGATGGTCGGTTGTCGGGTGGGGGGTGCCGACGGATCGGGTGATGCATATCCCGCCCCTGTGGTCGATCACAAGACCGCCTACCGGCACGCGCAGGAACGGCTGTTTTCGCTTCGGGCCACGCCGCAGGCGCGCGTGGAGTCCAAGGCGGTCTATCAGAAGCATGGAAGCCGCAGGCGCGCACGGCGGCGATGAGAGACTTCACGGTGTCGAGGCGGCTGTGGGACTCGTCCCCCAGAGCCTGCGATAGGCACCGTCACCGTCGTAGCGATCCGCCTGGGCCTGCACATGGAAGGTGCGATTGCGCGGGTCATTGCCTACGCCGGCGACGTATTGCCAGTTGCCCCAGTTCGGACCCACATCGAAGTCGATCAACTGGCTCTCGAACCATGCGGCCCCCCAGCGCCAGTCGATGCCCGCGGTCTTGGCCAGCCAGCTCGCGACATTCTGTCGAGCCCGATTCGAAAGCTGGCCCGTGGTCCGAAGTTCACGCATGCTTGCGTCGATGAATGGTTCTCCGGTGGTGCCTGCGCACCAATCATGGAACGCCGCCTGATCCTGTGAGCCGCATGGCGTGCGTCCGAGCACGCCACTGGCCTTGAAGGCTCGGCCTCGCCATCTGCGCACCCAGAAGTGGAAATAGTCACGCCACAGCAGCTCAAAGAACAGCCAGTAGGTGCTGTCATTGGCGGTTCGCTCCACTTCGTAGCGGCGGATCTCCGCGGCCACCTCGCGCGGCGAGATGGCACCCGTTGACAGCCATGGAGACAGGCGTGAGGAGAAGTCGTTTCCAAGAAGTCCGTCACGGGTCTCCTTGTAGCGGGCGATGCAGTCGGTCTGCCAGAACCATCGCGCGATGCGTGCAAGCCCATGCGAGCGGCCACCGTGACACGTGAAGGTCTCACGCGGATCCACTGCCTGCGCGGCGGCGCGAGCCTCCGCGAACACGCCATCGGCAAGCGTGGCGTGGGTGCGCTCCGCCGCCATGGTCCGCAAGGCTGCGGGCATCTCCGCCAAGGAGGGTCGTTGAAGGGGCTCACGAATGCGGCACTTCTTCTCCACGAGACGACGAAAGTTCGAGAACACATCCGGGAGCGCGTCGATCGAGAAAGGCAGGTCGTTGGCGGCGAGCATCGTGGTCTCGTCGTGGACGTGGAGGGTGCCACCGCTCGCTGCGAGACCGTGTGCAACGGCGACGTTCTCCCGCCGTTCATCAAAGGCGGGACATGGAGCGGTATGCACCTGTCGCACGCCCAATGCGTTCGCGAGAGCGGGAATGCAGGCCCCTGGGTCACCTCGCAGGACATAGAGCGCACTGCCAGCCTGTTCCCATGCTGAGCCAAGCTCGTCGATGGCCTGCAGCCAGTGGCCCAGACGCCGCGGGCTCGTTCGGGTGACGCCGGGAACGATGTTCAGACGAGCCGCTCGGGCGTGACTTGCCGTGCGATCCGGCGGGCGGGTTCCCGCGCCGTCCTGTGGAGGTCGAGCGAGGATCGCCGGCTCGTAAGGGTGCTCCGGGAGGACGACGACCCCCACGACGGCCCCCGAAGAGGCTTCGGCGGCCGCGGTCAGTGCGGCGTTGTCAGCCAGACGAAGATCGCTCCGATGCCAGAGCAGCGTCGGTGGCATTGACATCACAGTTCACCAAGCGCGGGAACGAGAAGTCTTGCCAGCCGATGAGGTCGGGGAAGAATCTCGATCCGGGCCAGTGAGCCGACCGCAACCATCACGCGGATCTCGTTCGCTTTGAGGAAGCGAAGCAGACGAAGCGGGGCCCCGAGCGGGACGCGGCCTGTCATTCCACGGAGTGACCACGCCGTCGACAGGCTGGCCAGCGAGAGTGTCACGCCATCGTCGTTGGCTTCAAGAGAGACCGGACGGCCATCCAGCGTTCCCGCCAGCCGCCCGGCCAGAGTCATTTTGGGCTGTTGCCCGTGTCGCGCGTACGAATCTTGATGGCCCCGTGAAGAATCCATTCGGCATGCTCGGCGGAGGCGCCGGTGCCACTGGGGATCTTCACATGCATGTTGTCAAATTCGTAGGTGATCTCCGCACGACGTCCGGTCAGGTTGTCGTAGAGACCGATCAGCAGGTCGGGCCAGGTCTGTGGGTGCTTGTCTGCCATGGTTCGCTCCTTGGTTTGCAGGAAGTGCATCGTTGAGATCGATGCGGGGCCCGTCGCGGATTCAAAAACAAGGCGCATGGCGGCGATACGGGCCTGTTTGGACGGGTCCAGACGCTCGGCGGAAGTTCCGGAGGCCATGTCGTCGGGGTCGGTGCGGTGGGGCGGCTTGGGGGTTTCGGATGGCCCTGAAGCCGCTCACGCATGTGCTGCCTGCGCGCATGAGACCCAAGCCGGGCCGATCGGCGCCTCCAACGCAAGCCCGACCCTCATGCGCAGGTTGAACTGCCTGACCGCGCACATGATGATCGTCGAGGGGGCGGTGTCACGCGATCGGGTGCTCCTAGACTGCATGAGCGATCGGAGAGGATCGATCGCGCAGTCCCATGCCCCCGATCCAGCGACGCAAAGTTCCGCCACCCAAGACATGCGTGTCATGCCATCGCCCATTCACATGGCGCAAGAAGTGGGAGCGTGACTGGGAGCAGGTGCTGTACTGCTCCGACGCCTGTCGGCGAATCGGTCGGCGTGAAGCGTCCCCCGTGCCGGTCGTCCGATCCTCGAACCGCGATCGAAGGTCACCATGATGCAGATCTCTCCCGACCAGCGCGCCATCGTCGCCGTGACCGGTGCCACGGGTTATGTGGGAGGTCGACTTGTGCCGCGGCTGCTGGATGCGGGCTACCGCGTTCGCTGCCTGGTGCGTGAGCCACGCAAGCTGGCGGAGCGCCCATGGCGCACCCATCCTGACGTGACGGTGGAGTGCGTGGATCTGGTGAATGGACCACTGCTGACGGAGTTGCTGCGTGGCTGTTCTGCCGCGTACTACCTGGTGCACTCCATGGAGAGCAGCGGCAAGGCGTACGCCGAACACGACCGTGCGCTCGCCGGCACCTTCGGCAAGGCGGCCGCGACGGCTGGCGTGGGTCGCCTGATCTATCTCGGTGGGCTTGGCGAACTTGGCGCGGGCCTGAGCGAGCATCTCTCCTCGCGTCGCGAAGTGGAGCGGGTGCTGGCCGAAAGTGGCGTGCCGCTGACGGTGTTCCGTGCGGCCATGATCATCGGTTCGGGATCTGCGTCGTTCGAGATCCTGCGGTATCTGGTCGAGCGCCTGCCCGTCATGGTCACGCCAGCCTGGGTGCGCACGGAATCACAGCCTGTCGCGATCACCGACGTGCTGCATTGGCTGGTGCGATGTCTTGCGGTGCCGCAGACCTCGGGAGCCACCCTTGAGATCGGCGGACCCGATGTGCTGCCCTACCGCGAGCTGATGCAGGTGATGGCGCAGGAACTGGGGTTGCCGCCGCGGGTCATCATGCCGCTGCCGGTCCTGACGCCGCGACTCAGTTCGGGATGGATCAGTCTTGTCACACCCGTGTCCTATCGCATCGCGCGGCCGCTGGCCGAGGGACTGCGCAATCGCGTGGTGGTGACGAACGACCTGGCGCAGCGGCTCATGCCGCACGCGGCGCTTGGCGTGCGTGACTCCATTCATCGCGCGCTTGAGCGGGTACGAAGCAACGATGTGAACACGCGGTGGTCCGCAGCTGGCGCAGTGCAGGGTGACCCCAAGTGGGCTGGCGGCACCATGTTCACCGATCAGAGATCCATCGAGATCAGCGCGTCGGCGGCCGCGGTGTTCCGCGCCGTGTGCCGGATCGGTGGCGGCCACGGCTGGTATGCAGGCGACATTCTCTGGCGCATCCGTGGCTGGATGGACACACTGGTGGGTGGACCTGGGCTGCGACGTGGTCGTCGTGACACCGAGCGCGTGGAGTTTGGCGAGGCGCTCGACTTCTGGCGCGTGATCGGCGTGGAGCATGACCGATCGTTGTCGTTGCTGGCGGAGATGAAATTGCCAGGCATCGCCAAGTTGAACTTCGAGATGGCGTCTGGAACGAATGGAACGACCACGCTGACCATGATGGCTCGCTTCTGGCCACGCGGCCTGCTCGGCATCCTCTACTGGTACAGCGTGCTTCCGCTGCACAACATCGTGTTCGGTGGCATGCTGCGAGGCATCAAGCGCGCCGCGGAGTCCGGGCAGGGGCTTGTGATCGCGAAGTGATCCCGGACCTGGCATGCTTCGGCCTTCCGACATTTTCCGCGGCTAGGCTTCATGCTTGATGCAGTCTGCGCGACCCGACGAGGTTCAGGAACGCGTGCGAACCAGCCCCACCGGCAAGGTGTTCGTGCGCCTTGCCGGCGCGGTTGATGCCGAGCGGGCCGTCGCGCCTGCCGTGGCAGTCTTCGATCGTGAGGGTCCGGTCGCGATCGACGCTCCGGAAGCGATCGGTGCCACGGCTGGCGAGGTGATCGACCTTTCCTCGCATGTGGCGATGCCGCCACTGGTGAACGCGCATGCGCACCTGGATCTCACCGGCATCGACCCGATTCCCTTTGACGGCACCTTCGCGAACTGGGCAGGCGAGGTCCGCGCGCGTCGTGCCACCGAGCCCGAAGGCATCGCTGCGGCCGTGCGCGAGGGCGTGCGCAGGTCCGTCGCGGGCGGGACCGGATTCATCGGGGACATCGCGGGTGGACTCGGCATCGCGGCGCTGGAGGCGCTGCGTGATTCTGCGCCCGCGGCTGGATTGCAGGGCGTCAGCTACGTGGAGGTCTTCGGCATCGGAAAGGCTTCGTCGCGCGGCGTGGAGTTCCTGAAGGGTCTGCAGGCGCAGGTCGCGCATGAGCGCGGGGGCATCCGTCTGGGCGTGAGTCCGCATGCGCCCTATTCCTGCGATGACACGGTCTATGCCGCCGCTGCCGAACTTGAGCTTCCGATCGCGACGCACCTTGCGGAAACGCTCGACGAGGATCGCTTCGTTCGCGATGGATCGGGGCCCTTCGCGGATCTTCTGAAATCGGTCGGCGCGTGGACGCCTGCCTTGACGGGCTGGGGCAGGGGGCCGGTGGAGCGCATTCAGCCGTTGCTTCAGGGACGCGGAGCTGCGCTGGTGCACCTGAATTACCTGAACGAGGCCGGTCTTCAGATGCTCGTGCGGGAGATCAGCGCAGCGCGCCCGAGCGTGCCGGTGTACTGCCCGCGCGCGAGCGACTTCTTCCGTCATCCGGCGCCGGGGCATGCCCCGCACCGCTACCGCGAGCTGCTTGCGGCGGGCGTGCCCGTGGCGCTGGGCACCGACAGCGCGCTTGTCATGGGTTCGGCGCCCACGCTCTCCGTGCTCGATGAGATGCGTTTCCTGTGGAAGCGTGATCGGACCGATCCCATGACACTCGTAGCGATGGCGACGGTGCATGGGGCACGAGCGCTGGGAGTGCACGCGTCGGCCGTGCGCTTGCCATGCCGCAGCGCGCGGGGAGCCGCGGCAGTGATCTGTGCCTCGGTGCGCGGCGATCGCTCTACGTCCGGCACGCTTCAGTGCCTGCTTGAGTCGTCAGAGCCCACGCAGTGGCTGTGGCGACCGGTCCGCTCATGATTTGCCGATCTCGTCGCTCAGGCGTCGAAGTCAAGCAGCAGCACGGCGATGTCGCCGTTGTCGACCGATCCACTGCCATCGAGATCGGACCGGCAGGTGCCCGAGCAGTCGCCGAAGTGCAGCAACAGCACGGCAAGGTCGCCGCCGTCGATGCGACCATTCACATCCAGATCCGCGGCCCGCGGATCGGGCACCGCGAGCGCGGCGGCGTAGAAGCCCCAGCCCGTCTGCACGGCGAGCCCCTGCAGCGTTTGCAGCGCGTCATGGTCGACGTTCGGAATGGTCGTGAAGGTGTGCGGCACGCCGAGCCCGATCAGATGCTGGTGGTAGTCGGCGTTGCCCGGCAGCATGGCGTCGACTTCGCCGCAGCCGATGCGCAGCACGGTGCCGAGTCGCGCGTGCGCGTCGGGCTGGGCCGTCACGATCGTCCAAGGGTGCTCCGCCAGATATTGGTCGGGATCGCTGCCCCAGACTTTTTGGTAGAGCGCCGCGCGAGTCGCAGGGGGCACGTCCGTTCCGAGCGGTGATTGCATGAAGTCGAGTTGCATGGGCCCTGCGCCAAGCATCGAGATGCCGCCGAACAGGTCAGTGCGACGCAGGCCCAGACGCGCGCTGCCCGCTCCGCCCATGCTGAAACCCTCGACGATTCGACCACGCCGCGCGTCGATCGTTCGGAAGGTGGCGTCGACATGCGGGATCAGGTCGTCGGTGACCACGGACTCCATCGGCACCGTGCCGTCCTTCGAGTTGCACCACATGCTCGCGCCCATGCCGTTGGGGAAGACCAGCAGCATCGGCGGAATCTTGCCCTGACTCATCGCGCTCGAAAACCAGTTGCGCGTGGCGGAGATGCCGGCGGTCGGGCTTCCCGAGCCATGCAACCAATACAGCACCGGGAAGCGCGCGGTCGGATTCGCGGTGTACTCAGGCGGCAGGTAGATGTGGAAGCTCACCGTCGCGTTGGCGGCAGGGCTGAAGAAGGTTCGGTACTGCAGACCCGGCGCGGTCACCTGGGGCGTGGTCCACTGCGCGAACGTGCTGGCGGAAATCGCCAGCGCGAGCAGGGCGGTCAAGCAGCGGGAAGGGATGCGCAGGATGGGGGTCATGGTCGATCTCCCGTCTTCAACTTCCGAGTGGCGCCGCACGCCGGAAACGTGCGTCGATGGCGGACAAATGCAAGGAACACCCGAAAATTTCCGACAATTCCACTCAGTTTGTGGACGATTCGGCCGCTGCGCCATCGAGGGGACTCCGCACCGGGTCACCGGCCGGGGCGAATGGCGGCACCACGCACTCGACCACCACCACGCGGCCCTTGGCGCGCTCGATGCGCTCGCAGGCGTTGGCAAGCTCGAGTTCGGCCGCCACCTGCGCATCGCTCGTCATGATTCGAACGTAGGCGGGCAGCGGGGTGACTCGTGGCTTGCTGGCCGTGTACAGGGCGACGGTCACGCCTACCAAGATCGCGACCACGCTCCCTCCGCGCCACGCACGTCGACGCCGGCAGGCTTGATCAAAGGCGGAGAGTCCGCAGGCGAGCGCCTGCTGCTGACGGGGCGTGAGCGTGTTCATCGGTTCATCCTCTGGGCGCGTGCCCGTTCCGCGGCTCTTCGCAGCTTGCTGTCCACCGCCGCGCGACCGACACCCAGCCATGCCGCGAGCCGCGCGGTGGTGGCATCGGTGCGCACCTTCAGTTCGAACAGGAATCGATCCTCGGCCGAAAGGCCTTCGATGTCGGCCGCGTCCCGGCGAATCTGCTCCAGCAGTTCGTGATCCCGCAGGAAGGCCACGGCCTCGGCGCGGATGACGGGCCACGCGGATCCAGGCTTCCTGCGTGGCGTCCTCCGCAAGATCGCGACGCTGCCCAAGACGTCGCGCGGCCTCGGATTCCACGAATGCGCATCGCGCCATGAACAGGCGCTCGTAGGCGGCCCGGTCGCCGCGCGCCATGCGGGTGGTGCATCGATCCACCGCGGCATCGCTCAGAGGCAGCCCGTCAACGACCGAACCCGCCGAGGCGGGCTGGTCGTCGTTCGGTCCTCTCGCAGGACGGGCGGGCATCGTTTCGGGCAGGGCGCTCATGACCGATGCGCAAGGCGTCAGGTTCCGGGCGCTGGCTTCGACTCACGCACGCCGCTCGAGGCCGGCAGCGCACGCACGGCTGCGCGGACGGCGTCGAGATCGTCCTCGGAGCCGTGCACGAACAGCATGCCCGTCTCGCGGTGCAGGCGCATCTCGAACTGCGACGAGCGCTCGGCACTGGCCAGGCCCGCGTCAATGCGCTGGATCAGCGCGTCCTGCGAGGCCTCGATCGCGGTGCGGTCGCCTTCGCCTTCTGGGGCAGGCAGGCGGAACATGGTCACCGCCTCGGAAGCCTTGATGCTCACCGCGACCTTCGGCGCATCGGCCTGATCGGTGGTCAGCGTGATGGCGGTGGGGCGGCCGGCCTTCTCCCATGCCTTGGTGTCCACCCGCAGTTCGAACGACTTCGCGGGCTTGTCGCTCGTCGGCATGGCGATCACCCCAGCGGGTGTGGCGCCGGTCACCTTGAAGGCAGCGCCATCCATGCGGCTCAGGGTCACGGTGGGGGCCTTCGCATCGACCGGGGCCGACAGCTCGATCGCGTCCGGGCTCACCTTCACCACGGTCTTCACGCGGCCCACCACCTGCATGCTCTGGGCGCGACCGTCGGCAAGCACCACATGCACCGGCTTCTTCAACTCCAGGCCGGTCTTCATGCCCGGGTCCACGGTCACCTGCACGGTGAACGATGCGCCGGGCGCGATCACGTCGGTCGGCGTGCCCGTGATGGTGGTGCAGCCGCAGCCGCCCTTCAGCGAGGCGATCGTGATCGGCGCATCGCCGGCGTTGGTGATGGTGAGCGGTGCGGTCTTCGGCTGACCGGCGATCATCTCGCCCAGATCAAGCGTGGCGGGGCTGAACGTGAGGGAAGCGCTGGGCGCGGCGGCCGCGGGCGTGGCGGCGGGCGTGGTGTCGGCGTTCAGGGCCGCGGCGGCGAACGAGGCGAGGCCGGCGATCGCAAGGCAGGAGAGGATCCGGGTGGCAGGCTGCATGAGGTGTCTCCGGTGGCGGGTGCTTGGGGCGGGCTGGGGCACATGCCGAGCCTCCCATGCCAAAACGGAGCCGCGGGGCTGGGTTCGTCGGGCAATCTGGAAATTTTCGACCGGCGGACCATCGGGCGGTGCTGTCGCCGCGTGGCGTGTTCACCACGCGTCGCTCACCCATCCCACCCAGGCAACCTGCTCGCCTGCTTCACCCATGCGGTGAACTGCTTCTCGTTCAGCGGTTCGGCCTCCGAGATGTGGAAGTAACGCGCCTTCGGATCCTTCGACTCGACCGGCGGCAGTGGCTTCAGCGCGACGCCGTTGAAGAAAGCGATCTTGATGTACTTGGTGAAGCAGTGCACGCCCAGGAACCAGCCGCGGCCGGGCACGCCGTAGAGCGGCGAGTTCCACTTCACGGCCTTGTGCACCCCCGGCACCGAGCGGGTGATGATCGCGTCGATCCGCGAACCGACCTCGCGCTTCCAGTCGAGCATGGCGGCGATGGAGGTCTGCACGGGCGCCTCGCCCTCGGCCTTGGCGATCTGCGGATTGCCGCCCGAGAGCAGGCGGGGCGCGCGGACTGGCGGGGCCGCGGTGCGGGTGAAGCGCGTGGAACGGGAGGGTGACTTCTTCATGAGATCGTTCGTGAATGCATGCGGAGTCATTCGTTGGAGGCGGGTCTTGCTGTACGAATGTACGAGACCGCCATTCGGTCATTCCCTCCGAGTTCGGTCACTCACGGAGTAACATGACAAGGGAACGCCATTGGAGATCTCGATGACCAACCGCACCATCACCACCAATGACCTTCTCTTCGTCGGTTTCAACGGCCGCGTGATCGCGCTTGACCGCGCGGATGGCTCGGTGGTCTGGAAGTGGAAGCCGAGCCAGAAGGGCATGGGAAACGGCCTGGTCACCATGCTTCCGGATGGCGATCGCCTGTTCGCCACCATCATGGGCTACACATGGGCGCTTGATCCGGTGGATGGGCGAGAGCTCTGGTACCAGCCGCTGAAGGGCGAGGGGCAGGGCATTCCCACGCTGGCCACCATGTCGGCGGCCGCGGATGCGTCGCGGCTGGCTGCCGCGGCCGCAGCTTTAAGCGCGGCGCACGTGGCCGTGCATCATTGACGGTCGCAGGCGGCAGGCGTGGCGCGCCGATGACGCGTTCGAATCCGCACGGTCGCCACGTGTCGACCTACGATCGCTGCGCGTGATCGATCCGACCTTTCATGTCGTGAAAGTGCCGGGCCCCGTGGAGGCCGCGGGCCATGCCTATGGCAAGGCGTGCGCGCATCTGTTCGAGCCGGAGCGTCTGGATCGCTATCTCGACGTCATGCTTCCACTGAAGCGCTCCACGCGCGAGGCGATCGCGGTGCACGCCGAGGCGTGGGCGCGGCGGCTGCCCGAGCATCACCAGCATCAGATCGAGGCGATGGCGGAGGGTGCGGGCGTGTCCGCCGCGAGCGTGCGGCAATTCCTGCACGCCGACATCGCGCCGCCGGCCGAGGCGCGAGGCGAAGACCCGCGTTCACTGGTGTCGGGCGACGGACCGATGTGCTCGGGCGTGGTGGTGGAGCGCGCCGGGTCACCGTGGGTCGCTCGCAACTGCGACTGGTACGAGGCCACGCTGCAGCGGGGCACGGCTGCGGTCTTCCATGCGGTGCCGGGACGCATTCCGTGCGTGGCGGTGGGCCTGATGGGCGACATCGATGCCGACACCGGCATGAACGCCGAGGGACTCTGGCTGCATATGCACACGTTGCAGGCGGCCGACGATCTTCGGCCTGGCGTGTCGTGCATCTCGTGGCTGTTCTGGATGCGCGAGGCGCTGGAGACCTGCGCAAACCTGGACGACGTGCAGCGCTTCATCGAACGCACCGACCGCGACCGGGGGGTGCTTCTGTTCGCAGCCGACGGTCGCAGCGGCGAGAGTGCGGTGTTCGAGTGCTCGCGCGCGGGGCATCGGCGCATCGATCCGTGGCAGGTGGGGCCGCACCGGGCGTTGCTGGCCACCAATCACCCGCATCACAAGCATCCATCGGCGCAGGAGGCGCTTGAGCGCGGGTGTCGTGCCGATGCGGCGGGCAACGGCACCATCAGCCGATGGTGCAGGCTGCACGCGCTGCTTGCGGGCGCTCCGGCGGATCATCTGCCCGACGATCTGGTCGAGATCCTGTCCGACGATCGTGTGGAGATGCGCGCGGGCCGGGGCAGTTCGCACCTGCGGACGATCTATTCCGCGATCGCGGATCCTCGCGGGCGTGCGGTGTGGTTCGCGTCGGGTGCCTGTCCGGCGGCGAGCGAAGGTTCGTGGCGGCGTGTGGCGCTGCCGTGGTGAACTGGCGGCTGTTCGTCAGCGCTGCACGCGCGGCTCGGCGGAAAAGTCGGCGGGCCTGCGCGTGAAGTGCGCGGGCGGTGCGGCGGGCTCGCGCTGGAAGAGCCTGGGCGCCTGCGCGCCCTGCATGCGGATCAACGCATCGAGGCGTTGGATCTGCCCGTGGTGCCCGGGCACGTGCGCCTGGTGCGCTGATGGCGGCGCATTTGCTGGGACACGACGCGATCGTGCCACGCAGCGTGACCACACTGCCACGGACCTCCATACCGACCTCGGGTGCATCGACAGGAATGTCGCAGGCGACCCCACTCAGGCGGTCGTGACCGACAACGTGAAATTGGCGTGAAGCGCCGCACCCGCGCGGACGATCGGTGCGTGGCCCTCCGTGAGGGCGCTGGTCGCGGCGATCATCGGCTCCACGCAGGCCACGCCAGAGCCAGTGGCGGCGGGCGAATAGAGCTGCAGGAACGGGTACTCGCGGCCGATGTCCACGCGCACGTGTCTGCTCGACAGGTGCACCGTGGCGGTGCCACGACCCGCATCCGCGCGCTCGAAGAGCGCGTCATCGCCGTGGCAGCAGGGCACATCACCCGCGGCGAGATTCGGCGAGGGTGCAGCGTCCGCTTCCGGCAGGCCGCGCCCATCGAGTGTGACGGGTCGTCGCGCAGGCAGCGAGATTCGGCTGCCTGCGATCGACGGGATCACGATGTACGGGTGCCAGCCGAAGGCAGCGGGCACATCGCAGCCGCCGTCGGCCTCGATGCGGGTGGAGATGTCCAGACACGCGGCGTCACCCTCGTCGCGCAGTTGCCAGAGCACGCGAAGCGTGTGCGGGAAAGGCCATGCACGCATGAGTTCCTCGTGCTCGCGCCAGTCGATGCGAGCCTCGAGACCAGACTGTCCGTGACGGCCCAGATGCCAGGTCCTCCAGCGAAGCAGCAGGCCATGCATGGGCAGGCCGTTTCCGTCTCGCTTCAGATGTGCCACGCCGGAGAGATCCACGGTGCGGCCCGCGATCTCGAAGCGATCGGCTCGGAGGCGGTTCGCCCATGGATAGAGCAGCGGAATGCCGCCCGTGCGCGCGCTTGCGAGAAAGGTCTCCAGGGGTGCAGGCAGCGCAAGTACGTCCGTGCCGTCGACTAGCCAGTTCGTGGCCACGCAGCCACCGCGTGGCTCGATCGCCAGCTTGCTGCGCGCGGTCGAAAGCCCGATCGGCTCGCTCATGGTGTGGAGGCCTTGGCGGGTGCATCGGCCTGCTGGCCAAGCACCCAGATGGCGCGCTGCACAAGCGGCATGAAGGCCTGCTCGTCGAGCGCCTGCGATGCGTCGTTCCAGGTGGCCACCACCGCGAACCATGCGCCATCCGCGCGCTTCAGCAGGAAGGTCAGGTTCAGCACGCCCGGCTCTGAGCCGCCCTTGAAACCGCTCCACGGGAACTGGCTCTCCGAGATCGCCAGACCCGGATTGATCGAGAGCGCGCCTCGCAGCAGGCCCGCGGTGCCCTGCGGAGGTTCCGTGCTTGTGCGCAGCCAGTCCATGGCACGGGCCAGATCCGCGGCGCTGGCGAACCACTCGATCGAGTCGATCCGCGCAGGGGTGGCGAAGGCTCCAGCGTCGATCGAGTCCTCGGACAGCGGCACCGCCGCGAGTCGCGCCTTCAGGAAGTCACGGCGGCCGGCCTCGTCGAGCGCCGCGTAGGCGGCACCGGCCTTGCCCGCATCGACGAACTTCAGCCGGAACATCTCCGCGGTGCTCAGGAGGGGGCGCGTGCGTGCGGGATCGCGCATGCCCATCGGGGCGAGCATGGATTCCACGTGTTCACGGCCCAGCGTACGCATCAGCAGATCGGTCGCGGTGTTGTCGCTCCGCGAGATCATCAGGTTCGCGGCGGTGTCCAGCGTGACCGTCGCCCCATCGGGCCAGTCCTGCAGGATGCCGGAGGGCAGCGAGCGCGAGGCCGCGTCGATCGTGATGGTGTCGGAGAGCTTTCGGGTGCCCTGCGTGGTGTCACGAACGAGCGCGCCGAGCACATACAGCTTGAAGGCGCTTCCGATGGCGAGCGAACGATCGGGATCCAGCGTGACGACGGGCGTTGGCTCAGCCTCGCCCAGTCTCCACACGCCGAACGAGACATCGCCATCGAGCTTCTTCAACGCCATGACCGCCTCGTCAAGGCTCTTGAGCATCGGCGCCGGCGCGCCGAAGAACAGGGTGCTCACGGCGTGCGGCGCCGCGGACTCCAGGCCGATCGTCATGGGAATCACGAACCCGCGGGCGGTGATCATGTCGAAGGTGCCGAAATTCGGTCCCTTGCTCGAGGTCTGCTGCACCGCCTGCACGGCGCCGCACTTCGTGAAGAACTGCGTGCCGATGGCCTTGAGTTGCGCGTCGCTCACCTTCGACGAGAAGCTGGCGTGGAAGAGCTCTGCTGGCCATGCGGGCGCCTCGGCCACGATGCCGGCGGCCTCGTTGGCGCGTCCCTGCAGCGTGTCCTGCGCCCAAGCAGGCGTGCACGCGAGCAGGATGAGCAGACAGGTGGCGATCCGGAGCAATCGCTGCATGGCGGCAGGCTACTTCCCGTTCCGAGGCGTCAGCGGCGACGCGCGACAAGCATGGAGTAGGGAGGCATCTCGATCGCGTTTCGCGCGGTGCCCAGCGGCTTCACGCCCGCCTGCTGTGCGTTCACGACGATCTCCCAGTCGCCACCTGGCATGGCCAACTGCTGGGAATTCGGCTCGCCGTTGTAGGCCACCAGAATCATGTTCCAGGGATCGTCGGTGACCGTGCCGTCGAGGGTGAAGGCGATCGGCCCCGCGCCGTCGACGAATCGAACCGCTCGGCGGACCTCCTCGTCGTCATCCATGCGGAATGCTGGATGCGCGCGACGCAGAGCCACGAGTCCACGCACGTACTCGTGCACATCGGCGTAAGCGGCCTTGCGATCCCAGTCGAAGCGGTTCACTGGATCGCCCGCGTCGTAGCTGTTGTGGTTGCCGCCCTTGGTACGCGCGAAGTCAGAGCCGCCGTGCAGGAACGCGACGCCCTGACTGGTCAGCACCATGCCGAGTGCCAGCTTCTGCATGGCGCGGCGGGTCGCGTCGCTCGCCTGCGGCTGCGCCTTCACGAGCTTGTCCCACAGCGTCAGGTTGTCGTGCGCGCTCACATAGGCCACGCTTTCGATCGGTTCGCGCGCGAAGTCGTCGATCGCGCCCGACACGCCGCGCTGGATCGCCGCGCGATCGCCGCCGGGGCCCGTGGCGAATCCCGTCGACGTTCCGTCCAGGTCGCCGCGGATGGCGTTTCGCAGGTGATCGTTGAACACCGCGAAGCGCAGGCCCTTCTGCGCGCCCTTGCCGAATCGGATCGGGCCGCCGCCAGTCCAGGGTTCGCCGTAGAGGGTCAGATCGCCGCGGATCGGCAGCAGCCGCTCGCACACGGCCTTCACCGTCTCGGGCGTGTGCGTGCCGACCAGGTCGAAGCGGAAGCCATCCACGCGATAGTCGCGGGTCCAGTGCTCCAGACTGTCCAGGATGTACTTGCGCATCATCGGGCGCTCGTCAGCCATGCAGTTGCCAACGCCTGCGTCGTTCAGCAGCGACCCGTCCGGTGCGGTGCGATGGAAGTAGAAGGGCACCGTCTGGTCGAAGGGCGACGATTCGCCGGTGCTGCTGGTGTGGTTGTAGACCACGTCCAGGATCACGCGGATCCCGGCCTGATGCAGCGACTGGATCGTCTCGCGCAATTCACGAACAGGCTGCAGCGGATCGCCCTTGCGCGAGGCGTAGTTGCTCTCGGGCACGTTGAAGAGCGCGGTCCAGTAGCCCCAGTTGTATTCGTCGGGCCTTGCGGTGAAGTCGTGGATCGGCAGCAGATGCACGGCCGTCACGCCGAGATCCTTCAGATGCGCGACGCCGGATCGCGATGGGGTGCCTGCGCCAGATTGCGCGATGCCCAGGTAGGTGCCGCGAAGGTCGGGTGGGCACGCGGGGTCCGCGATCGAGTAGTCCCGAACGTGGATCTCGTAGATCACCTCGTCGGAGGGGCTCGCGAGCGTCGGCACTGGGGTGGACTTCCAGTCCGCAGGTTCCTCGCGGGCGAGGTCCGCGACCACGGAGTACGCGCTGTCCGCGGTGGCAGCCACGCAATGGATGTCCGGCACCTCGCGATCCTTTCCGTAGCTGCGGAAGCGGTAGCGATAGCGCGTCCCGTGCTGGTCGCCATCCACCGAGGCGCTCCAGAGTCCGCGTGCGCCGCGCGTCAGCGGCACGACCCTCGGAGGGGCCTTCAGGTCCGCTCCGAAGAGCAGCAGATCCACCGAGTCGGCCACGGGACTCCACGTGGTGAAAGTGGTCGACGCGGGGGTGCACAAGGCGCCCAGCTTCGCGTCGAGTGGCGTGAACGACGGGTGATCCAGCACGCCGCGGGCGAAGACCGGGGCGGGATTCAGGCCCGGAACGCGAAGTTCCAGCGCCGCGACATCGGCTTCCTTCACCGTGCCCGAGAGCTTGATCGTGTACACGCCGCCTTCGCCGGGCCCGTCGATCTTCGCACAGCGTGGGGCGCTCTTGGCGTCACCCCGCACGGTGAACGCGACACCCTTGCGCTGCGTCGGCGACAGCGGCTGCGTGGTGGCGAGCGTGACGCGATCCGACGCGTCCAGGAACGCGCCGCGCACGCGCGGCTTCAGGTCGATCGCCGATGGATCGCGATGCACCGTCGCGTCACCCGACAGCAGCCAGATTTCCTGCACGGGGTCCCTGGCGAAGGAGACGCCGCGATCGCCATCGACATCCTTGGCTTCCCAGTTGCCGCGTCGCACCAGAAAGCCCGCACCGTCGGGACGATTCGCGAAGGGCACCACGGCGTAGCGGCCGAAGGCGTCGGTGCCGGAGAACGCGAACGATCCACCCTCGCCGCCCGATGGCCACGCCCAGAGATTCCATCCGTCGTAATCACCGCCGGCGCGGCGGTAGTGCACGATCATCAGCGCAGCGGCGCCGGGGTTGGCCTTGCGCGCCGCCGGAATGGCGCTCGGGAAGTCCGCCGCTCTCGCCTGCGAGGCCGGGCATGCGATGCACGCAAGAGCCACGAGCAAGGCGAGCGTTCCGAGCCGACGCGTGATGGTCCGCATGGTTCCGGAGCCTAGCGCGCGCCGCAGGAGTGCTCCTCTGGCTAGCCTGCGAATCGCATGGAACCTCACGCCATCGTCTCCGGTCAGCCCGCCGAGATCGCCTCGCGTCTTGCCTGCCTGCTTGAGGTGGCCGCGCGCGCCTCGGCGCTGACGCGGCGCTACTTTCAGTCCGCCGAGGTGCGCGTGGAGCGCAAGTCGGACGAAAGCCCCGTGACGCAGGCCGATCGCGAGGCCGAGCGACTGATCCGCGAGACCGTGTCCGCCACGTTCCCGGGGGACGGCTTCATCGGCGAGGAGGAGGGCACCTCGCCTGACACGAGCGGCTTCCGTTGGGTGATCGATCCGATCGACGGAACCGTGAGTTTCGCCGCGGGCGTGCCGCTGTACGGCTCGCTCATCGGCATCGAGCGCACGCTGCCCGACGGCTCGCGACGCGTGGTGGCGGGGGTGGCCTCGATGCCGGCGCTTCGCGAGCGCGTGTGGGCCGTCGAGGGCGGCGGCGCATGGTGGGAGCGCGAGGGCCAGCCGACGGTGCCGGCGCGCGTGTGCGAACCGATGCCGCTCTCCGAATCGATCGTGTGCACCACGGGCAGCGAGTACTACCGCCGCACGAGTCGCATGCACGTGCTGAAGCGGCTCGAGGAGACCTGCGGCCGGATGCGCGGCTGGAGCGACTGCTACGCGCTGGTGCTGCTCGCGACGGGTCGCTGTCAGGTGGCGCTCGACCCCATGATGAATCCGTGGGACTGCGGCCCGTTCCCCGTGATCATCGCCGAGGCGGGAGGCGTCTTCACCAGCTGGAGGGGCGAGCCGGGCATTCACGGTGGCGACTCGATCGCGTGTCATCCGGCCATGCACGCCGGCATGCTGCGGTTGCTCGCAAGTTGATCACGCGCCGCGTGGTGGGTCACGTGACCAGGAGCGATTCACCGGCGAGACCGGGTCCGAAGGCCATGCCGACCCACGGTCGCGGCACATGATCGCGCTCAAGTCGATCGAGGATGAACAGCAGCGTGGCACTCGACATGTTGCCGAAGCTTCGAAGCACGTCGCGGCTGTGGGCGCCCGCTCTCTCCGGAAGTTGCATCGAGGCCAGCACCGCCTCGATCACGCGCGGTCCGCCGGGATGGATCGCCCATCCACCGACCTCGCTGGCGCGCAGGTCGTGGCGCGCAAGCATGGATCCGACCCACGGTCCCACGCGTGCCTGAAGAATCTCGGGCACGCGCGCACCCAGCGTCATCTCAAAGCCATGGTTGCCGATGGTCCACGCCATCTCGTCGCGCGTGTCCGGCATGATCGCGCTGTCGAATGCCTCCAACACGGGCGCGCCCACCTGCATGCCCACGACAGCCGCCGCGGCGCCATCCGAGAAGAGCGTGTTCGCGATCAGGCGGTCCAGACGATCGCCGTAGTGCAGGTGCACCGAGCAGATCTCCACGCAGCAGACGAGCACACGGGCCTGTGGATCCGCGCAGGCGAGTGCCGCCGCCACCGCCAGCGCGTTCACCGCGGCATGGCAGCCCATGAAGCCCACGTTCACGCGACGCGCGTTCGCGGGCAACGACAGATCCTCGATCAGCCATTGATCGGGACCGGGTGCCTGAAATCCCGTGCAACTCGCGGTGACCACGTGCGTGATCTGTGCAGGGCTTGTTGCAGAGCGTGCCAGTGCCATCTCGGCCGCCCGCGCCGCCAGCGGCCGCGCCGCGCGCGCGAATCGCTCCATCCGATCCAAGGTCGTCGGCCCGCGGCCTGCGGGGTCGCTTGGATAGAAGGTGGGTGCATCGGAGTGATCGGCCGTGTCGCAGTGACGTGACTCGATGCCACTTCGACGGGCCAGTCGTTCCGTGATGGCGCGATCAACGCCGGATGGCGCGATGCGATCCGCGATCGGAATCCAGTCCGTCTGAAGCATGACCCGATCCGGCACGGCGGTGCCAAGGCCCAGCAGAGACGCGCGCGTCAGGCTTGACATGCGTTCATCTCCGTGGCGCGCGTGCCGCCGAACTTCGCGGCCAGGGCGGCAGCCAGACTCGGCCAGCGTTCCGCAAGATGCAACGCCGCGTGAACCAGTGGCGGGCTGCGCAGCGCCCGGGCGGTCCAGCCGCAGCGCGTGCGGGCCTGACCGACGAGTTCCTGCACGCGCGCACGCCACGCATGCGGCGACGCATCGCCACGCAAGACCGCCGCGGCGTGTTCGCCCGCCGCGAGCCCCGTCGCCAGCGCCCAGCCCATGCCTTCGCCGGTGAATGGCTCCACGTATCCGCCCGCATCGCCCGCGACCAGGATGTCGGCGGTCTGCAACGTGCGTCGATTTCGCCACAGATGCGGCGTGCCATGCCAGTCGGCGGATTCGATGGCGGACACGTCGCGCACCATCGTGCCAAGCATGCTTCGCAGGAGCGGAGCGGGGCCGCCCTGTTCCCGAATCGACTCGGGGCGGACCGCCGCGGCGACATCCACCTGTCTATCGGGCAGGCGAACCAATCCAACGTAGCCGCATCCGTTCACATGCATGCGTATCTCGCCGTCCGCCACGTCCAGCGCGTGCGCAGGCACGATGGCGCCCACGCCCATGCGGCTCGCGCGTCGCACCCGCCAGGCGAATCGTGAGTCCTCGGCAAGCGCGCCGCCGCGCAGTCCATCGGCGACCACGCGGATGCGGGCGTGGATCATGCGCTCGCCGCCCGGGCCTCGGATCGTCGCGTGGCCGTCATCCTGCACCGTCGCCACGAACGGCCATGCAAGTCGTGCGCCGGCCCGTGCCGCCAGGTGAAGCAGGCCGGCATCCAGCGTGGAGCGCGAGAGGACCAACGTTCCTTCGCGTCGCACATGGACCGAACTTGATCCGATCGAAAGGCGCACGCCGCGGACTTCGACCGAGCCCTGAAGCACCTCGGCCGCGCCCGCCCGATGCAGCACCTGCTGACCGAATGGTGCCAGACAGCATCCGCACACCTTTTCCCGGGGATGGGCGACTCGGTCCACCACCAAGGTGTCCAATCCTGCTCGGGCCGAGGCGAGCGCCGCCATCGCGCCGGCGGGGCCGCCTCCGACCACCAGCACATCGACCTGACTCGGTAACGAACGCGCGTTCGAGATGGCAGAAAGGGGCGTCATCCCGAAGCGCTCCCCGGGCGACTCCACCACAAGCGCCAACGAACGGCGTCCATCAGCTCGACCGAAGCCGCAGGCATCTCGGCGCGCGCCGCCATCGCGCGAATCTCGGCGGGGTCATGCGCGGCGCGCACGCTCGCCATCGCGTCGTGATGCACGACCGGACTTCGCGTCACCAATCTGGAACCAAGCCACACCAGCGCGAGCGCACGTCGTGTGCGGCGAAGATCGGTCACGCCCACCGCAAGCCGCGCCGCGCCACGCATGGCACGAAGGACCTTCACCACGTCCTCCGGGTCCAGATGATGCAGGAACAGGCTGTTGAGCACCACATCGGCGTGTGGAAGCGGTTCTCGAAGCGCGTCGATCACCGCGCCGTCGCAGCGCATGCCGGCGGCGCGCGATCTGGCGATCGACTGGTCAAGCGCCTGCCGGCTTCGATCGCTCAGGATCCAGTGCAGCGTGAGACCCGCACGCCGCGCGAGCGCATCGAGGCGCCGAGGCAGATCTCCGCCGCCGCTGGCGACATCCAGCACCTGAAGGGGCCTGTCCACACGCGCGGCCAGTTCGCGAAGCGGGTGCCAGACCAGTCGATGCGCACGGGAGATCGCGTTCAGTCGCGCCAGCCCCGCGAGCGCGTGGGCGTGCACATCCGCCGCGATCGCAGGATCGTCCATCCACTCGGCGACCCTGTGGCGCGCCAGCGTCACGGCATCCGACTCCCGAACTTCACAGGCACGCGCATGGCGCTCAGGCGCCCCGATCGCGGTAGCTCGGCGGGGCACCCCAGCGCATCTTCTCGACGAGCGTGTCCCAGTAGCTCCGGTCGGGATTGCCGATGAAGCGCGCGTCGGTGTGATGACGGCCCACCAGCACGCGGTCGCCCTTGCCGATCGGCACGATCGCCTGACCGTCGAGCACGAGCGAGGTGCCCTCGTTCGTGCGCACCGCCTCGATCAGGATCTCCACGTGGCTGGGCGCCACGATCGGGCGGAAGGCCAAACTGTGCGCGCAGTTCGGCGTCACGATGATCGCCTCGACGTCAGGCTGCACGATCGGTCCGCCCGCGCTCACGTTGTAGGCGGTGCTGCCGATCGGCGTGGCCACGATCACGCCGTCGCCGACCAGATCGGGGCCCGGCCGACCGCCCAGCGTGAGTTTCAGCTCGATCATGCGAAAGGGAGCGCCCGCGGTGACCGCCGCCTCGTTGATCGCGAGCCCCTCGTGCACCAGATCGCCGCGCGCGTTGCGCACGATCGCGTCGATCGCCATGCGCGCACGCACCACCGGGTCCTGCCCGAAGATCATCTCCGCGTGCGTGTGCAGTCCTTCCAGGTCGAACTCGGCCAGGAAGCCCAGCCGCCCGAAGTTCACGCCGACCAGGGGCACACCCCGGTCGATCAGCCGCCGACACTGCGCGATCAGCGTGCCATCGCCGCCCAGCACGACCACGCGATCGAACACGGTGCGCGTGGGAATCGGCTTCTGGTCCGCGTCGAGCTCCTCCACGATGCGACCGTGCCTGCCCACGATGCGGCGCACCTCGTCGAGCGCCTCCGGCACGCCCTTTCGACTTCGATCCGCCACCAGAAGCACGTCGGTCATGCCACGAGACCCTTCGTGAGCTGCAGGAACGCCGTCTCCAGATCCACGGCCGCCTGATGCAGGCCCGTGATGCGGAACCCGGCGCCGATCAGACGATTCGGAAGGTCGCTCACCGGCACGCCAGCGGCGGGATCCAGCGTCA
Source organism: Planctomycetota bacterium (assembly GCA_016872835.1). GTDB lineage: Bacteria > Planctomycetota > Phycisphaerae > Phycisphaerales > SM1A02 > SYAC01. The sequence continues at coordinate 28,640 of VGYX01000004.1, forward strand.
CGTCGAGTCGCGTGGATCCCTCGGCGCTGGTCAGCGCCACCTTCGCCACGCCCGGCACCTTGCGCAGCAGCTCGGCCGCCTGCTCGTGGCGATCTTCCAGCGTGATCCGCACCAGCGTGCCGCGGTGCGCCCGCGCCATCGCGTCGGCCATGCGACCGGCGTACACCAGCTTGCCCTGCTCGATGATGCCCACGCTCGTGCACAGTTCGGCGAGCTCCGGCAGGATGTGGCTCGAGATCAGGATGGTCTTGCCCATCCGACGCAGCTCCTTCAGCAGTTCGCGCATCTCGATGCGCGCGCGCGGATCCAGCCCCGAGTTGGGCTCGTCCATCAGCAGCACCTTCGGGTCGTGCAGCAGCACGCGTGCCACGCTCAGGCGCTGCTGCATGCCGCGGCTCAGGCCGTTCACCTCGGCGAAGCGCTTGTGCGCCAGGTCGGTGAGTTCCAGCACCTCGCCCACCACCTTGTCACGCACCTTGCCGTGCAGGCCGAAGCAGGCGGCGAAGAACTCCAGATACTCCTGCACCACCATGTCCTCGTAGGCGCCCATGAAGTCGGGCACGTAGCCGATCACGGGCCGGATCAGGTGGTTCTGGTAGCCGACTGTCTTGCCGTCCACGCGCGCCTCGCCCCAGGTGGGCTTCAGCAGCGTGGCGAGGATCTTGATGGTGGTGGTCTTGCCGGCGCCGTTGGGGCCGATGAAGCCGAAGCACTCGCCCGCCTCGATCGAGAGATTGAGATTGTCCAGCGCCGTCAGGTCGCCGTACTTCTTCGTCAGGTTGACCGTCTCGATCATCGACATGGCCCACCTGAAGGGTACGCCATTCAGGGCGATGGCCGCACGAAGCCCAGTTCCTCGCAGGGCAGGGGCAGGATGAACCGCACCATGACCGCGCCGTCGCTGGTCGGCTCCCGCCCATCCACGCGCAGCGGAGCTGGCAGGGCGGTGCCCTCGAGGAATCCCGTCACCACGACGCAGGGTCGGGTGAACCATGTCGAGAGGTCGAGCTCGCGCCCCAGCAGTCGGCGCACGCGCACCACGCCCTGCGAGAGCGCGGCCTGGTTCCGGCGGTACGCGGGCGGCTCCAGCATGTCGTAGAGGCTCAGCATTTCCAGCCGCCGCATCCACGCGTCGGATCCGAAGGCGCCCGTCACGTTTCCGCCGAGCGTCCCGCCCACATCCGACTCCAGCGGATCCTGATAGGTGCGCTTGACCTCCACGATCATCGATCCTTCGCCCTTGCCGCTCACGGGCAGCGGACCTTTCGGGTAGAGCGCCTTGCCCAGATCCAACGCCTCGCCGCTCCACGCGCTCAGGGTCACCATGCGTGCGGGCCGCGGCGGAAGTCCCGAGGGATCGATCAGCGGACTGGAACCGGTGGTCCACGATCGCGGCGGGTAGAGCCACGGGGTCACGTGCAGGATCTGCACGTTGCGAAGAGGTCCGGGCAGCCCGTGTCGGATCACCCCACGCAGACCAACCTTCGGATTGGTCCCTGTCTGCACGATCGTCTCCACGGGACTCCCCTCGTCGACCCACGCGACGCGGCCCCACGCAGTAGGTGCAGGCGCCAGCGACCACGCCTGCATCTCGGTGGCGGTGGCGCGCGAGGGAGCCAGCACCTCGCCTGGTCGATCCACGTCACGCGAGGCCTGTGCCGTGTCGGGGAATCGACTCGTGCTGCCGTCGGGCGGAGGACTCCAGTCCAGCAGCAGGCTGTCACGCTGCGCGATCTCGCCCAAGGTCACGGGCGTGGTCCCGAATCCACCCAATGCCACGCTCAGCCACGCGTTCACGCGCAGTCGACGGACCTTCGCCCCCTCGCCGTCATCCGCCGTCGCAAGGATGAAGTCCGCCACCGACAGATGACGCACCTGAATCGTCGAGCCGCCGAACGCCAGCCCAAGCGCCCACGCGACGGGCGCCGCAAGCAGCGCGATCACGGCGAAGACCGGCCATGCCCTCGCCAGACGGTGTCGTCGCTTCAGGAACAGCCAACTCCCCGGCACGGCCAGCACCCAATACGCCACAAAGAACGCGAGCACCGACAGCACCCCGCCCGTGGCCTGTCCGGTCTGGCCGATCTGCTCGAGCACCAGATCACCATCGCCCGCCACGAACGTGCGCGTCCCGGTGCGTCCCAGCAGTTGCGGTGGCTGGGCGGCCTGCCATGTGGTGTAGTTGCCCAATGTCGGGCTGTCGGCGCGCCGGCCCAAGATTCGATTCCAGAACACGTCCGCCTGCGGCAGACCATCGGCCGCGAGCGCGCGTGCGTGAAGCGCGGCCACGTCGAGCCCGACAAGCGTGATGCGTCCGTGTCCCCACACTCTCTCCGCCACCAGCGCCGCATCCGGAATCTCCTTCAAGGTCAAGGTATCCGGCAGCAACACCAGCGGCTTCCATCCACGATCGAGCGCCTTCGCGTCGAACACCGTGAGCGTGGTGGTCACGTGCGCCTTGCGAAGCTCGCGATTCTTCGACAACACAGGAAGCAGCGCCTCGATGTCCACGGCTTCCGCCCGCGCCGTACCTCGCGTTGGAAGCGCCTCGGACAGGGCGTGGCTGCCACCGCCACGAAGCGACCACAGGTCGCCCGCCTCGGGGATCACGATCACGAGATGGCCGCCGCGATCCACCCACTCCAGGATTGCGCGCGCACGCTCCGGATCCAGCGTGCCGGGGCTCGGGCCTGCCCAGACCAGCGTGCCGGCGGTGGCGAGGCCCTCCCAGCGATCCGGTAAATCCGCCACGCGGGTGCCCGGCATCACGCGCGTCGCTTCCTGCATCGAGGGCACGTCGGGGCCGTCGAACTGCGCATCCAGGGTCTCCAGACCCAGGCGGCCGTCGCCGACGATCGCGATCAGTCCTTGCACCATCGAGAGAGGCTCCGAAGGGCGCGCGGCGTCGCCGGGCTTGAAGCGCGTCTGGATCAGCTCGCGCGCCCGAGCACCGTTGCGTGCCTCGAACACTCGGACAGTGAAGGTGTCGGTGGCCAGGCTTTGCGGAGTCGCGGAAGGCGGCAGCCGCGCGTAGAGCCATCGCCGCGTCGTCTGGCCGGGTGTCAGCGTGACCGTTCGTGCGTGCGAAACCAGGTCGCCGTCGGCGTTCGGCAGATCCCACTGCACCACGCACTCGATCGGTTCCGTCAGGTTCGAGCGCAGGTTCACGCACATGCCGGTGACGTCGCCGGGACGGAACGCGCGCAACGCGCCGAACTGCTCCAGTGTCACCACCACCTCGTCCGATGCGCGGGCGGGCCGCACCATCATGGCGCTCAGCAGGAGCGCCACCAGCACCCCGACGAGGCGATGCACCGAGATGGACGCCCTCGCGCTCACGGTCGCAGGTCGGCGATCGCCTTCAGGATCGCGGCATGGCTTCGGGTGCCACGGTGCAGGCATGTCAGTTCGAACTTCTCGTTCGGGCTGTGCACGCGGTCATCGTCGAGGCCGAAGCCGACCAGCAGGCTCTCGAGTCCAAGGATCCTCTGGATCGAGCCCACGGCCGGAATGCTGCCGCCTGAGCCGATGTGTACGGGCCCCCGGCCGTACACCTTCTCGAGCGCGCGTTCTGTCGCCGAGAGGTAGGGGCTCTCGTCCGCCACGCGGATCGGCGGGTTGCGGCCGAAGGACTCGATCTTCAGGTGGAAGCCCACGGGCACGCGCGCGTGCAGGTGCGCACAGAGTCGCTCGTAGGTCCGCTCGGGATCCATGTCCGCCACGAGCCTGCAGGAGATCTTCGCGCTGGCCTGACTCGCGATCACCGTCTTGGCGCCGGCGCCGATGTAGCCGCCCTTGATGCCGTTGCAATCGCAGGTGGGGCGGCACCAGGTGCGCTCCATCGCGCCGAAGCCCGGCTCGCCGAATCCGCTCTTCAGGCCTGCGGCGCCGAGGAATTCCGCCTCGTCAAAGCCCAGTCCCGCCCACTGCGCCTTCGTGCGCTCGGGCAGCGGTCGCACTTCGTCGTAGAAGCCCTCGATCGCCACGCGGCCATCGGCGTGGTGCAGGCTCGCCACCATGCATGCGAGCGCGTTGATCGGGTTCACGATCGCGCCGCCGTACAGCCCCGAGTGCAGATCATGCGAGGGCCCGCTCAGCGTCGCTTCGATGTAGACAAGTCCGCGCAGCATGGTCGTGATCGCCGGCGTGTTCACGTCCCACATGCCCGTGTCGCTCACGATCGCCACGTCCGCGTCAAGTTCCTTGCGGTGCGACTCTATGAACGGCTCCAGACTTGGACTGCCGCTCTCCTCCTCGCCCTCCAGCAAGACCGTGACGGGGCAGGGGGGCGAGCCCGTGCAGGCATGCCACGCGCGGAGCGCCTCGATGAACGTCATCACCTGTCCCTTGTCGTCCACCGCGCCGCGGGCCACGATGCGCTTGCCGCGCGGGCCGTCGACCACCACGGGCTCAAAGGGCGGGCTTTCCCACAGTTCCAGTGGATCGGGAGGCTGCACGTCGTAGTGGCCGTAGAACAGCACGCGCGGGGCCGTCACGCCCTTCGGGCCCGGGTGCTTGGCAAGCACCATCGGGTGACCCGGCGTGTCCACCACGCGCGCATCGAAGCCAAGCGCCCGCAATTGTTCCGCCGACCATGCCGCGCCGCGCCGGACCTCAGGCGCGTGCTTCGGATCCGTCGAGATGGTTGGAATGCGAAGGAAATCCTTCAGACGCTCGATCGCACCGGGATGGTCTGCATCGGCACGTGCGAGCACGCTTTCGAGGTCGGCTGCCATGGAGCCGACAGGCTATCGCGGGCTCGCCACAGGCTCAGGGCAGCAGCGAAGCGCCCGCGTGCAGCAGAAACGCGGCCACAAGAACGGCGGTGAAGACGGTCAGCAGCCAGCGTTCAAAGGCCAGCGTGCGGTACCACGCTCCGAAGGCCTCGGCACCCGGCGCCTCGGTGAAGTCCACGAGTCCCTCCATCTCCGCGTAACTGCGGGGCGGGCGCTCCTGAAAGTCGCATCCGCATGCCTCGCAGGCCGAGGGGGCGCGAGACTCCATCTGCGCCTGGCCGCACTGCATGCAGCGTCGGCAGAGGTGCCGTCGTTCAATGGTGCTGGTACGGAGACGCATGCACGACTACCGTAGCACCAGACTGCGACGATTCCAGCGCAGTCACGAAGAATGCCGCATGAACCCGCAAACATCCTTGCGCCGTGGAGCGCGCATCTGGCCAAGGCCTCCGGTCTTCCCGTCGTTCTGGGGTCCTCGCCTCCACCCGAGGCGCTGCGCAGCGCCCGCGTGCAGCGCGACAGCGTGGATCTGCGTCTCTGGCTCGAGGCCTGCCGAGCCGCGCCCTCCCCGGATGTGCTGCCCGCGGGCGACGGTCCCCTGGTCGTCTGGGACCAGAGCGTGGCGATCGAGGTGTGGACCGAGGAGGAGCTCTCCGGCATGCACGCGCTGGCTCGCTTGGCCCGGCGCATGGACTCTGCGCACGCCCGGGCACGGCTTCGCGCGGCGGTGCGCTGGCACATCGAGCACACCCAGCCCGACAACGGCACGAATCGACCATGGGCGGCGCATGCGTTCCTGATCGAGGGTTCGCCCGAGGCGCACGCCTACGCGGGCACGCTGCTTCACAACGCGCTGGCCCTCACGGGTCAGCCGACACCGCTCTCCGCATGGATCCTGATGGATGCGGCGGCGGAGCTCGCATGGGCCGCTGGTCCGGCGCGCGCGAGTTAGGATGCGACCCCTGACCCAGGAGGCTCCGCTGATGGCAGATCGCGTGGTGGTGGATCGAATCGATTTCCGTGAGACCCTCGTGTTTCCGCGCGTCATCGCCTCCGCGGTCTCGGCGCTGCAGTTTCCGCGCCTCCTGCTCGCCACCTTCAGCCTGCTCTGTCTGGTCGTGCTTGGGCGCGGCTACGACGCGGTGCGCGGCCCCTCCATCCAGCCCGCGGGCCTGCTGGCGCCGGCGCGCACGGCGCTCGACATGGGCATGGGAAGCGAAGTGGCGCGTCGGATCGCGCGCGAGACGTTGCCCGCGGAACTGCGTCCGGAGGGCGTGGACGGGCTGGGCGGGCGTGTCGACATCGAGGAAGTCCGCGCGGTCCTGCTGGATCGCCGTGGCGAGGTCGAAGGCACGGAACTGGAGCTGATTCGACGCGGTCTCGACCGACTCGAGCCCTACCGCGGCAAGGGCGCTTTCGACGCACTCTCCACGGCGGTCGGTCTGCGCTTCGACGCGCTCGTGGCGGCCACGCTCACGCTGGACTTCCGCGGCGCCGCGGGCTGCCTGGGCGATCTCTTCATCGACATCCCAACCGCGCTCTGGCGCGAGGACCGCGTCTTCACGATCTTCTACGCGATCGCCGGTGGCATGGTGTTCGGCTTCCTCGGAGCCGCGATCTGCCGCATGGCCGCCGTGCACTTGGCGCGGCGCGGCGAGCTCGCGCCGGTCGACGCCATCGACTTCGTGCGCGCGCGGTCGCTGAATCATGCGCTCGTGCCGCTTTGGCCCGGGATTTCGCTGGTCGTGCTGCTGCCCGTCGCCTTGGTGATCGGCCTCATGGGACGCGTGCCCGGTCTCGACGTGATCGCAGGCGCGGCCTACGGCCTCGTGCTGTTCTTCGCCACCATCGCCGCGATCGTGCTGCTGCCGTGGCTTGTCGCCATGCCGCTGGCGGTGGCGGCGGCCGCATGCGAAGGTTGCGATGGCCTCGAGGCGGCGCAGCGTTGTGGCGCGCTCGTGTTCCGTCGGCCCATGCACACGCTGCTCTACGCCACCTGCGCGCTTCTTGGCACGTGTCTGCTCGCGTTCACCGTGGATCTCGTCAGCACCGCCGCCATCTCGATCGCATCGGGCGTCACGGGTCTTTCGGCCGGCGAGGGCGCGATGGCCGCGACGGGCGGCGCACGCCTGCTTGCGCCTGACGCCAACGCGCCCACGGTGTTCGTCGGCGGATCTTTCACGGCGTCCATGCAGGCGGTGTCGATCGGCTTTGCGCGGCTGTGGCAGGGCATCCTGCAGACGCTTGCGGCCGGCGCGGTCTTCTCGGCGATCTGCACCACCGCCACGGCGGCGTACCTGGCGCTTCGACGCACCTGCGACGATCAGCCCTTCGAGGATCTGTGGGATCCGGGCGCTCCGGCTGGCGTCCGAAACGACTGAATCAGGCCAGGCCGCCCTTGAGGGGCCGGTTCGACGCGAACTTCGCGCGCAGACGGGCCATCGCGGCGTCGTCCTCGCGCTGCGGCTTGGCGGCCGCGGCTTCCTTCGCACTCATCGGCCTGTCCGCAAGCGCCTTGATCGAGAGGCTCAGGCGACGACGCGCGGGATCCACGCTCAGCACCTTCGCTGTCACGATCTGGTCGACCTTCAGCGCACGATCCACGCTTGGGATCCGGTCATGGCTGACTTCGCTGATGTGCACCAAGCCCTCGACGCCCGGCGCGACCTCCACGAAGGCTCCGAACTCCGCCAGCTTCGTCACCCGTCCCGACACGGTCTCGCCCGCGGCGATCGCCTCGAGCTTCCCCGCCATCGGATCCTGCATCACTTCCTTGCGGCTCAGCGAGATCTTCGGCGGCTTCTGCGCAAGATCCACGCGCAGCACCTTCACCTTCACCACGTCGCCCACCTTCACCACCTCGGAGGGGTCCTTGATGCGCTCGTGCGCCAGGTCGCTCACGTGGATCAGGCCGTCCACGCCACCCAGGTCGGCGAAGGCACCGAAGCTCTGCACGCTGGAGATCGTCGCGTCGCGGATCTGGCCGGGGCTCAGCTCCGCCAGCGTCTTGTCCCGCATTTTCCCGCGTTCGTGGCCCAGTGCCGCCTTGCGGCTCAGCACCATGCGGCCCTTCTCCTTGCGGAGCTCGATGATCATGCACGGGAACTTCTCGCCCAGGAAGACGCTGATGTCCTCCACGTGGCGGATGTCCGCCTGGCCCGCCGGCATGAAGGCGCGGTGATGTGCGACCTCCATGTCCAGACCGCCCTTGTTCATGCCGACGCAGCGTGCCTCCACGATCTGTCCGACCTGAAGGTGCTCCCACGGCGCCTTTGTGCTGGCGCCAGGAAGAGCCAGGATCAGCAGGCCCTCGAACGCGTCGAGGCGCTCGATCACGAACTCGACCTGCGCACCCGGCTCGGGCGGGGTCTCGAACTGCCGAAGCGGACAGACGCCCTGGCTCTTCGGTCCGAACTCCACCATCACGTCCTCGCCCTGCACGCGCACCACGGTGCCCACGCGGGTCGAGGCCCGAGCGGTCTTCAGGCGAGATGCCGGAACCTTCGACGTGGGCAGGTTCAGCAGTTCGCCCTCGCTCAAGCCGCCAAGCGCCGCCTGCAATTCGCCCTCCAGCGCTGCGTCGAAGCCTCCAACCGAGGAGGGCGGGGGGGTCGGGCGTTCCGGCGCCGGATTCGTCTGCGATGGTTCGGACATGACGATCATCGAGGCTAACCGTTTCATGGCGGCTTGTGGGTGAATGCCGCAACCCGACCCCGGGGGGCCCCGAATGCTCCAACGGACTTTCCCCGTCCATGGGTATATTCCCCGACCCCGGGACTCGACCCCGTCCGCACCCTCCACGACGCCGAGCGTCCAGACCCACACCGCATGCCGAAAAGCCAATCCGCATGGGGCATCGAGATCGGTGCCTTCGCCATCAAGGCCATCCGTCTCGAGCGCGATGGCGACGAGGTGCTCGTCCGGGACTTCGCCTTCATTCCGCACGCCAAGCCGCTCACGTCTCCGGAGTCCGATCCCACCGAGATCACCCGACTCACGCTGCAGCAGTTCATCGCGTCGAAGAATCTCGAGGACCATCCGACGGTCATCTCGGTGCCCGGGCATGTCGGCCTCGCGCGCTTTGCCAAGTTGCCGCCCGTGGATCCCAAGAAGATCCCAGACATCGTGAAGTTCGAGGCTGCGCAGCAGATCCCGTTTCCGATGGAGGAGGTGGAGTGGGACTACCAGACCTTCTCCAGCGACGACAATCCGGAAGTCGAGGTCGGCATCTTCGCGATCACCAAGGACAAGATCGCGGAACGACTCGGCCTGTACGCGGAATTCGGCATTCGCCCGGAAATCGTGACGCTTGGACCGCTGGCGGCCTTCAACGCCCTGTCCTTCGACCTGACGCTCAACGAGCAGTCCAAGCCCGTCGTGGCGCTGGACATCGGCACGCAGTCCAGTGACGTCGTGATCGCCTACGGCGGCCGGTGCTGGGTCCGCACCTTCCCGTTGGGGGGCACGCACTTCACCGACGCGTTGGCCGAGTCCTTCCGCATCAAGTACGGCAAGGCCGACAAGCTGAAGGCCGAGAGCGCCAGCAGCAAGTACGCGCGCCAGATGATGCAGGCGATGAAGCCGGTGTTCAACGATCTGGTGACCGACGTGCAGCGCTCGATCGGCCACTACCAGATGTCGCACCCCGAGAGCCCGATCCAGCAGGTGCTTGGCCTTGGAAGCACGTTCCGCATTCCCGGTCTGCGCAAGTTCCTCAGCCAGCAGCTCAACATCGAGGTGCAGCGTCTCGACGAGTTCAAGCGCATCCGCGTGGAAGGTCGTGAGGCGGCGGATTTCGCGGCCAACAGCGTGAATTTCGTCACCGCCTATGGACTGGCCCTGCAGGGCATCGGACTCGCGCGCATCAGCGTGAATCTGGCGCCGCTTCGCGGCATTCGTGAGAAAGTGTGGGCCGCCAAGAACAAGTGGTTCATCGCGGCAGCGTGCGTCTCGGTGGCGGCCTCGGCCGGCCTCTTCCTCCGCCCCGCGCTGGACTCGCAGGCCCTGAAGTCGGGCGAGGACGCGGTTCGCAAGGCGGAACGCGTGGTGCAGCAGGGCAAAGGCCTCAAGAGCCAGTTGGACCAGGCCAATGGCATGGGGCAGACCGGCGCGACCGTCACGAACACCATGCGTCTGGCCGGTCAGCGCGATGTATGGCCTCAGATCGTGCGCGACGCCTTTGCCATGAGCCTCAGCGCCAAGCCGGGCACCGAGCTTTTGGCCGAGAGCCCTGTGGCCATCGCGGCGATCGAGCCCTCCAAGATCCGCCTGATCGCCATCGAGGATCTTTCGGGCGCCTACCTCTTCGGTGAGGAGGACAAGAGCCGCTCGATCGACGTGACCGTGAAGGTGGCCTTCGCGAACATGGACCGCACGGCCGCGACGTTCCTCAATGAAACCGCGGGCAAGTGGCTGCGCGAAAATCTCGATCGTCCGGGCGTGCCCTACACGATCGACGTGAACACCATCAAATTGAAGACCGATGAGAACCCGATCTCGACCGGCACGGCCACGGCGACGGAGCCGGACGCGAGTGCCGCGGCATCCTCGGAATCCACCGGTGCGTCGACCCCTCCGCCCACGCAGACGGCGGCGTCGGGCGGCGCTCCGGCCGGCGATTCGCAGGGCTCACGATCGCGTCGGCGCCGTCAGGGGGAGGGGTTCGGATCCGAGTCCGGTTCCGGTCTCTCCAAGGGCATAGGCTCATCGGGCTCCGACCCGCTTCCGACCGAAGTTGAAGAGAGCACCGCCACCACCACGCCTGCCGCGCAGAGCCGCGAGGAAGAGAAGCAGTCCACCGACCTTGAGCAGGTCGCGCCACTCGACCTGCAGGGCTCGGTGTTTGGTCCCAAGGCCACGGTCTACCGCGGCGAGATCACGTTCCGCGTGCGTCTGCGTGACGGCGCGGCCAAGCCCGCCGAAGGAGCCTCCAACCCATGAGCGCCAAACTGGATCTTGCCGCCCTGAAGAACATCGACTTCAGCAAGGTCGCTGCGGTTCTCAAGCGCCGCTGGATCATGATGATCTGTGGTGTGGTGGTGGTGGCTGCGCCTGTCGTAGCGTTCTTCGTGCAGCAGTCGCTGGACGAGGAGAACGCCAAGGTCGTGAAGACGCGCGTCGGTCTGTACGACTCAGTGGGGGGCCTTCGGAAGGGCTCGGTGACGATTCGGATGCCCGACGGAACCTCCAAGGAGGAGTCGACGGCCCTGAACGATGCGGTGATCACGAAGATCCGCCAGCACAACGAGGAGCTTGGCAAGCGCTCCGAAGAGGTTTACGCGGCCGCCGTGAAGCGCAACCAGTCGGCGCACGCCATGATTTCCGGGCTGGACGCGTACCTTCCCGCGCCGCAGCGCGCGGACGAGGCAACGCGAGACATCCTGCTGCAGAAGTGGGAGCAGCTCGTGGAGCCTGCGCGCGCGAAGTTGCTCGACGATCCATCGCTGCAGGGCCCCGTGCCCTCGTCGGAGGCGTTGGAGCGCGTTCGCGGAGCCGAGATCCAGTTCTGTTCGGCCAATCGTGTGGCCTCACGCGCTGAACTGCCCCCCGGCGAGATGCCCAAGTTGCTGGATGCGCTGCGCGAGGCCCGCGTGGGCGCAGCCGTGGATCACGCGGGACGCCTGGATTTCTACATGGATCCCGACGCGATTCGCTGGCTTGCGCGTCCGTCCAGCGGGAAGGCCGACGCACCCGCCGCCGTCGACGAGATTCTCGTGGGCATGTATCGCGCGCAGTGGGACCTCTGGTTGATGTCCGACCTGCTGAAGGCGTTCCGCGGCGTCAACGCCAAGCAGCCCGGGGGACCGATGAAGTCCCCGCTCAAGCGTGTCGTGGCGGTTGAATTCGACTCGCTCGGACTTCCGAAACCGACCACGGGCGGCGCCGCGGATGGCACCGAAGCGGCCAGCGGCGGTGAGGGCGAGGCGATCGATCCGAAGAAGGAGGCCGCGCCGGATTACAAGGCGGGGGGCCTCACGGGCTTGGTCTCCAACCACCTGTTCGACGTGCGAAGCACCGTGGTCGACGTAGTGATCGAGACGGCCGCGATTCCGGCGCTCGTGAACGAGTTGGCGCGCTGCAATTTCATCACCGTGGCCGATGTCCGGCTCAAGCCGGCGGACTCGTTCGAAGCGCTTCGGCGCGGCTATGCCTACGGAGGCCAGCCGTGCAGTGACCTCCGCCTCACGCTGCAGTCCGTGTGGCTGCGCGACTGGACCACCGAGCGCATGCCGGTGGCCCTTCTCAAGACCATCAAGTCGGCCGGCAAGCCGAAGCCGGAGGCGCCCGCCGACGGGGCCCCCGCGGCGCCGGCGGGCGCGTGAAAGCAGGAATCTCCCCATGAAGGGCATCAGCATCATCGAGCGTCACTTCGAGAAGGCGGTCCTCGCCCTGATCGCCTTGGGCCTCGGTGGGTATGCGCTGGTCGACGTGTCCGGCATGCTGCAGTCCAAGCCGAAGATGGGAGGCCGGGAGGTCGAACTCAGCGAGATGTCCAAGCAGCTCGTGCAGGTGAGCGACGAGGTTGGAGGTCTCCAGCTCGGCACCGAGGTCACGATCGAGATCCCATCGGGAGTCTCGACCGAGAGCGCCGCTGCGGGGTTCGACAAGCCTGCGGTCTCAGGCGATCCGATCGTTCGCACCACGCCGCCTCTGGCGACCGCACTCTTTGCCAAGGCGAACCGCCCGATTCCGATGTACTTCGAACCATCGTTGGGACCGGTGAAGATGGCGAGTCCCGTGCTGCAGCGCGACAACGCGGTGCAACTTGCCGAGGACGACACCGGCAAGGCGATCGCGGCGTTCCTCGATCAGCGCCCGGAGGGCTGGTCGAAGGGCGATCGCAACGTGATCTGGACCACTCCAACGGCCGAGATCGACCTGGCTGCGATCCGAGCCGAGTTCGAGCGATCCGGTTCGCAGGGCGGCTCGCCGCGTGAGCGCCTGCCGGTGCACTGGTGGCAGCAGCGCAACCGCGAAATCATCGTGCTCGATGTGCGCTTCGAGCGCCAAGAGCGCAAGGAAGATGGCAGCTGGAGCGAGGCCACGCTCGTGCAAGGCCTCCCCGGAATGGCGAGTTTTCGGGGCCAGAAGTTCGCCAGCGTTGGCGCGGTGGTCGATGCACTGAAGAGGGCTCCTGACGCCAGCGAACAGATTGTGCGTCCCGCCCTTCCGCCCATGACTGCGGGTGGCGCCGCGGCGCCCGCCGCAGCGGGTGCGGCTCCGACGGCACCGGCCAACCGCAAGTTGGCTGATGCGCAAAAGAGTCTTGAGGATGCGAAGAAGGCGTTGGAGCAGAAGGAAGCCGACCTTGAGAAGGCCGGCGGTCCCTACGACGGAGCGCCCAAGGGCGGCCGGGGCAGCGGTTCATCTGGCTCGTCCGGAGGCGGTGGCAAGGGTGGCGCGGGTGGCGGCGCGGGACGCCCCACCGACGATGGAGACCCGGCCACGCTTCGCAAGCGCCGCATGCTCACGCTCGAGGTCGACAAGCTGAAGACTGAAGTCGCCGATCTCACCAAGAAGGTCGACGAGCTCGTGAAGGCGGATGCCGCGGCGGCAAAGGGTGCCGAGGCCAGCGCCTCGTCGGATCGCGTGATGGTCTGGGCGAATGACTTCCAGGTTCGACCGGGCGCGGAGTATCGGTACCGCTGTCAGGTCGAGTTCGTGAACCCGTTCCTTGGCCGCCGCAATGAACTGCAACCGTCACAGCAGAAGCTCGATGCCGCAAGCGGAATCCGCACGGCTCCCAGCGAGTGGGTAACGGTGCGCGTTCGAAGTCCACGCGAGTTCTTTGCGCTCGAGGCGATGACGGGGGAGGGGGCGTCCGGGCTCGGGATGGGGCGCTTCGAGCTGTTCAAATTGGACGGTGGTTCGTGGCGGATCGCGCGTGACATGATCGAGTTCGGGGATCGCGTTGGCGGTCCAACCGAAGCGGGCGAGAAGGGCACCGCCAAGGTGGACTTCACGACCGATTGGTTTGTCGTCGGCGTCTACCGCGACCTCGCCACCGAAGCGAGTTCTGCTCGCGCCGGCGATCGTCCGATGCTTGTCGTGCTCGCAAGCGCGCGAGATCCGAACCGGATCATCGTGCGTCGGCCCGCCACGGACGCCGCCAGTCCCTCCAGGAGCTATCTGGGCGATCAGGCTGGGGACACCCCCGCGAGCCCACAGGCCTCCGCAAGTGGGTCGGGCAAGGGCGGTTGAGTTCCAGCGCGGCCACGGGTTGAAATACCCGTAAATCGGGCCAAATTCGGGCTTCCCAACCCCTTGACAGCCCCTTGGGCTTCGTTAAACTGCTCGGCCCGGCGTCGTGCCCATTGGGCATTTCGTCATGGGCGGAGAAATCCGTGGTTCTGTGACAAGTGCATGAGACTCGATGGTTGATAGGTCGCGCAGACGCGCGGGCTGGGCCCGCATCACGTGTGCGCGATTCGATGGCAAGCACCGATCGAGAATTTGCTTGAGATGCTGCCTGCAGCACACGTCGCCTAGGCGCGTGCGGCAGGTCGCTGGTCCAATTGAGCAAGAGGGGCCAGCGTGGGCGTCGATCAGAGATCGCCGGTCAGATGAAAGTCTGTCCGACGGCATCCGGTCGACGTGGCCAAGCGTGAAAGGGCACACGGTGGATGTCTTGGCGTCAAGAGGCGATGAAGGACGTAGGAACCTGCGAAAAGCCCAGGGGAGCTGGTAACCGAGCTTCGATCCTGGGATCTCCGAATGGGGCAACCCGACCGCAAGGTCATTCAGGTCTGAATGCATAGGGCCTGTAAAGCGAACGCAGCGAACTGAAACATCTCAGTAGCTGTAGGAAAGGAAAGCAACCGCGACTCCGTAAGTAGCGCCGAGCGAAAGCGGATTTACCAGAGGAACGACGAGCGACTTGGAAAAGTCGGCCACAGAGGGTGACAGCCCCGTAGGCGCGAATCTGGGAATGGCTTCAAGTAGAGTCAGGCTCGAGAAACCTGGCTTGAACATGGGGGGACCACCCTCCAAGCCTGAGTACTCCTTGACGACCGATAGTGAACCAGTAAGGCGACTGAACGATGAAAAGCACCCCGACAAGGGGAGTTAAAAGCACCTGAAACCGTGTGCTTACACAGCGGTCACGGGCCTACGGGCTTGTGGCGTGCCTTTTGCATAATGAGCTGGCGAGTTATTCTTTATGGCAAGGCTAAGTCGTTACGCGACGGAGCCGCAGGGAAACCGAGTCTGACAAGGGCGAATAGTCATAAGGGATAGGCGCGAAACCGGTTGATCTACCCATGGGCAGGTTGAAGGTGGGGTAAAACCCGCTGGAGGACCGAAGCCGTGAACGTTGAAAAGTTCTGGCATGACCTGTGGGGAGGGCTTACAGTGCAATCATAACCGGAGATATCTCGTTCTCCCCGAAACAGTTTTGGGACTGGCCTCGGGGGTCAGTGCATGGGGGTAGAGCTACTGAATGGACTTGGGGGTCTACCCGACTACCCGGTCCAATCAAACTCCGAATACCATGCATTTTGCCCCGGGAGTAAGTCCGCGAGCGATAATGTTCGCGGTCAAAAGGGAAACAACCCAGACCATCGGATAAGGTCCCTAATCAAACCTCAGTTCTTAAGGTAGTCAGATTGCTGTGACAGCCAGGATGTTGGCTTAGAAGCAGCCACCATTTAAAAAGTGCGTAACAGCTTACTGGTCGAGGAATTTGGCGCCGATAATTATCGGGAATCAAGGTTTGTACCGAATCCGTGGCAGCAGAAATGCTGGGTAGGGGAGCGTCGCTGTCAGCGTCGAAGGGGTTCCGCGAGGGACTCTGGAGCGACAGCAAGTGAATATGCCAGCTTGAGTAACGATAAAGAGAGTGAGAATCTCTCTCGCCGAAAGTCCAAGGTTTCCTGGGGAAGGTAAATCCGCCCAGGGTTAGGCGGCTCCTAAGGCAAGGCCGAAAGGCGTAGTCGATGGACAGCAGGTCAACATTCCTGCCCCGCCATGCAAGGTTGAACCGACGTGACGGATCTGGAAACTCGCACGGCCCTGTGAAGTGGGCAGGCCCTTGAGGCCGACGTGGGGTGAACAGGTTCCAAGAAAAGACGTTCGGGGACGAGCATGGTGGCCGTACCAAAACTGACACAGGTGGACGTGGCGAATAGCCTCAGGCGCTCGAGAAAACGGTCGTGAAGGAACTAGGCAATTTGACCCCGTACGTTCGCAACAAGGGGGCCCTCCTCGCAAGAGAGGGCGCAGAGAAAAGGCTCTGGGAACTGTTTATCAAAAACACAGCACTGTGCGAACTCGCAAGAGGACGTATACAGTGTGACGCTTGCCCGGTGCCGGAACGTCAAGGGAGCTGGTTAGCCGCAAGGCGAAGCTAGCGACTGAAGCGCCGGTAAACGGCGGCCGTAACTATGACGGTCCTAAGGTAGCGAAGTTCCTTGTCGGGTAAGTTCCGACGCGCATGAATAGCGTAATCACTGGAGCACTGTCTCCACGACCGACTCGGTGAAATAGTAGTGGCGGTGAAGATGCCGCCTACCCGCAGCAAGACGGAAAGACCCCGTGCACCTTTACTGTACGCTTGCAGTGGTCATGGATTTGTTCTGCGTAGCATAGGTGGGAGCCTTTGAAGCTGAACTCTCGGGTTCGGTGGAGGCAATAGTGAAATACCACTCTGAATGAATTCGTGGCCTAACCCTGAATCCCGTGAAGCCGGGCAGGGAACACTGCATGCCGGGCAGTTTGACTGGGGCGGTCTCCTCCAAAAAGGTAACGGAGGAGTGCAAAGGTTGGCTCAGTGCGGTTGGCAACCGCACCAAGAGTGCAAAGGCACAAGCCAGCTTTAGTGCGAGCCATACAGGGCGAGCACTCACGAAAGTGGGCCTTAGTGATCCGGCGATCCCGTGTGGAAGGGTCGTCGCTCAACGGATAAAAGGTACGCCGGGGATAACAGGCTGATCGCTACCGAGCGTCCATAGCGGCGTAGCGGTTTGGCACCTCGATGTCGGCTCTTCGCATCCTGGGGCTGAAGGCGGTCCCAAGGGTTGGGCTGTTCGCCCATTAAAGCGGAACGCGAGCTGGGTTCAGACCGGCGTGAGCCAGGTCGGTCCCTATCTGCTGTGGGCGCAGGAATGTTGAGAGGAGACTTCCTTAGTACGAGAGGATTGGGAAGGACGTACCCCTGGTGTGCCAGTTGGACCGCTCGGTCCATAGCTGGGTAGCTAAGTACGGCAGGGATAATCGCTGAAAGCATCTAAGCGAGAAGCCCACCTCAAGATAAGCATTCCATGTCGTAAGACGAAAGACCCCTCGTAGACCACGAGGTTGATCGGCCGCACGTGTAAGCGGAGAAATCCGTTCAGCGAAGCGGTACGAACGGTCGATCGCTTGGCCATGTCGACCGGATTCCGTCACCCGACCAGGGTTTCTGGCCGGTGACCGGATCCACGAACATGACCCCCCAAATACGGGTGGTGCCGGTTGTCGAAGGACTCCGGCGCCGCCCACACGCATCTGAAGCATCTCGATCGCGCCCAAGCGCGGTGGTGCTTGCCCCCGGACTCGTCCGGCAACCATCCAGTCTCAGCAAATCCCGTTCGTGCGCGAAAGCGCCCGGACGGATTTGTCGGTGAATTTACGCAGGGGGAAATACCTGATCCCATCCCGAACTCAGAAGTCAAGACCCTGCGGCCGATGATACTGCTCTGCGGGAAAGTAGGTGATCGCCGACTTTGACGGGCCCCGAAGGCCACAAACCTTCGGGGCCCGGCTCTTTTTTACGTTGTTTGGAAGGTCTGCGCGGGCCTGTTCCGGGTGTCAACAACATCGTCGGGGAGCATGCCCCTGGCCTTGCACGAATCGTTATCATGATTTGAGATTCAGTTTGTCGTGATTGCGGCCTTTCTGGGTCCAGCGGTCGGATGCGCGTGCGTCCGTCCGGGACATAGCCGGTGAAGGAGCCTGTCCGATGCCGATGTTCAAGATCTTCGTGGGCAATCTCGATTCGAAGGTGACACTCGAGATGCTGAAGCCGATGTTCGAGGCGTTCGGCGAGCTCGACGAGGTCATCTTGGCGAAGGATGAGGATGGCAAAAGTCGCGGCTTTGCCATCGTTCTCTACAAGGATGCGATGAAGGGACAGCTGGCGATCGAGACGCTGACGGGTCGGAAGATCCTTGGTCGCGAGATCGTGATCAACGAGGCGTTGAAGAAGGGCAAGAAGAAGCCGGTCGCCGACGACGCGAGCAAGCCGCGCGGGCCGTTTGGTCCCAAGTTCCGCGCGGGCCCGGGCGGTGCAGGCCCTCGAGTCGGTCTCGGTGGGCGTGCGGGCGGCGCGGGATTCTCAAGAGGGGTTCGTGGTGGCGCTCCCGGCGATCGTCGCGGGCCTGGTCCGGGAGGTGCTGGCGGGCCCGGATCTGGTGGCTTCAGTCGCAATCCCCGTCGAGGCTCTGGTGGTTCGCGGCTAGGCGGAACCGGAGGAGCCCCGGGATCTGGTGGTCGTCCGCCTGCAGGGCCGGGTGGGCCCGGTTCAACGGGGCGTCCGCCTCCGGGGGGGCCGCCTCAGCCTCCAAAGCCCGGTCCAGACGAGGATTGAGGCTTTTCCGGAATTTCCGTGGCACCTCGGGCGGGGGGTCGACTTTTGCTATGATTCAGACCGGCTCAGGTTCGGGACTGGCGTTCAGATCCGTTCTTGCGTCACGTACGCGGCCACGATGGCCTGCACTGTTACTGAAGGACGGATCGGCACATGTCATTTCGGATCTATGTCGGCAACTTGAACTTTCGCACCACGGACGACGGCCTGCGCGCCGCGTTCGAGGCGTTCGGCCCTGTCACCGAGGTCTACATCGGTACGGACCGTGAAACCGGCCGCTCGCGCGGCTTCGGCTTCGTCACCATGGGCGAGAAGCCCCACGGCGAGGCGGCGATTGCGGCTCTCAACGGCAGCCAGCTCGATGGCCGCGCCATCGTGGTGAACGAGGCGCAGCCCCGTCCGCCCAAGACCGGCGGCTTCGGCGGCGGTGGTGGCGGTGGTGGCGGCTTCCGTGGCGGTCGTGGCGGCGGCGGCGGGGGTTTCCGCGGCGGTCGTGGCGGCGGCGGCTACGGCGACTGAGCCACGCACCATCGTGAAGGATTTCCATGAACCCCTCCGCATCACGCGGGGGGGTTCATGCGTTTTCCCGCGTGAGGCGGACCTTGCCCGATAGGATCTGAGTCATGGCTTTCCTGGAGGCCCGAGGTGGCGCCAAGGAGCAGCGAATCGAACTGGCCGGCCGGCCGGTCGACATCGGAAGGCTGCCCGAAAGTGCCCTGTTCATCGACGAAGATGGCGTCTCGCGGCGTCACTGCGTCGTGGAGCCGTCGACCGACGGGGGATGGAGGGTACGGGACCTCGGTAGCCGCAACGGCACCCGAGTGAACGGCAACAAGATCACGGAGCATGCCCTTCAGAACGGGGACAGTGTTCGAGTCGGTCGCGTGGAGATCCGGTTCATCGATCCCCAGCAGGCGGTGGCCCATCCCGGCCCGCGCGCTCCGGAGCCGCCGGGCGCGGTGCCGCTGGCCGACGACATCCTGGATCCGATTCCGGTCGGCCGGGATCCGGTGAGGCCGCAGGCACCCAAGGCTCCCAAGGTCGCGCTGCCCGGACAGGACCGGAAGGAGCGCGGCAACTTCGGCACCAACATGAACACGATGGACGTCGATCTGAACGCCGTCGTGGCTGGCGGGAGCGCGGAGGACGCCGAGGACCGGCTGCAGCGCATCTGCGACGAATCGCCCGTGCGCGCGTTCGAGGCCAAGGACATCTCGCTGGTCGACATGCGTGGGCAGGTCGTCCATCAGGCCGCCTCGATGGGTGGCGAGCGCATCGACGACGCACGCGAGAGCGTTCGCATCTTCCGACTTCTCCTGCTGACCGCGCTGCGCACACGCGCCAGCGACGTGCATGTCGAGCCGCGCGTCGATGGAGGCGCCATCCGTCTTCGCGTGGACGGCCTGATGGTGCTCGCGGCCGAGATCCCCGCGGACCTGCTCCGTCGGCTGCTCGGCATGATCAAGGTGCTGTGCCAGATCGACACCAGTCTGAAGGCCCAGGTCCAGGATGGTCACTTCAGCGCGACCATGAAGGGCCGGCGTGTGGATTTCCGCGTGAGCCTGACGCCGGTGATGCACGGGCAGAAGCTTGTACTTCGCGTGCTCGACACGGCCAACGCCCCCACGCGACTGCACGAGCTGGGCGTGCTGCCGTGGATGTACGAGAAGCTTCGTGTGATGGCCAGCCGCGACAGTGGCATGGTGCTCGCCTGCGGTCCGACGGGCAGCGGCAAGACCACCACCCTCTACGCGTGTCTGCGCGAGATCGACGTGAACACGCGTAACGCGATCACGATCGAGGATCCGGTCGAGTACTACCTCGAGGGCTGCACGCAGATCCCGATCGACCACAAGCAGGGCAACACCTTCGCCACGATCCTGCGCAGCGTGCTGCGGCAGGACCCCGACGTGATCTTCGTGGGCGAGATCCGCGACATCGAGACGGCGCAGGTCGCGATGCAGGCCGCGATGACCGGCCACCTGGTGTACAGCACGGTCCACTCGAAGGACACGATCGGCGCGATCTTCCGTCTGCTGGACCTCGGGGTGGAGCCCTATCTCGTGGCCAACGCGCTGAACCTGATCATCGCGCAGCGCCTCTGCCGATCGCTGTGCGAGCGCTGCCGACGCGTGGCGCGGCCCACCTCGGCGCAGATCATGCGCATGGGCAAGATCGGCGAGGGGCTCGGCGCCGTGCACGTGCCTGCGGGCTGCCCGGCCTGCCTGCAGACGGGCTACTTCGGTCGTCGTGCGCTGCTGGAACTGCTCGAGTGCACGGAGCCTCTGCGCGACGTGATCCTGAAGCGACCCACCATCGGCGACATCCGGACGGTGCTCAACCAGGGCCATTTCGTCACGCTTCAGCAGTTCGGCTTTCAGCTGGTCGCGCAGGGCGCCACCAGCCTTGAGGAAGTCGACCGCGTGGCCGCGGGAGACTGACCCATGGACCCCTTCGAGGCGCTTGGGCTGCCGCGCTCCTGGCGGCTGCCGGCGGAGCAGATTCGATCGGCGCAGCGACGTGTCTGCGCCGCCTCGCACCCGGATCGATTTCACGATCCGGCGCAGCGCGCCGACGCGCAGGCTCGCGTGGCGCTCGCCAACCAGGCGGCCGCCACGCTGCTGGAGCCGCTTGGCTGTGCGGAATCGCTGCTGGCGGCCCTTGCGCCGCAGCCGAATCCGGCGGAGCCGCGCCCAAGTCCGCTGTTTCTGGCGGAGATGATCGAGTTGCGCGAGCGGCTCGACGCTGGCGAGGCCGCGTCGGTCGCGTCGGCCCTTGCGGCGCTTGAGCAGGCCGCGCAGGCGGACGCCGAGGCGGGTTTCGAGCGGCTTCTGGCGGGGGACTCGGGCGCCTGGAACGCGGCGGCGGCGGCGACGGGCAGGCTTCGTGCGGTGCTGCGTGCCCGTGGCGAGGGTCGTACATGAGCGAGGTGGTCGGATGGTCGCTGCTGCCGCTCGTGCCGCCACTGCTCGTGGCGAGCGCGTTCTGCAGCTGCGCCGAGACGACGGTCTTCGGCCTGACAGGCGCGGACCGGGACTGGCTGCGGGCGCACCGACCAGCCACCGCCGACCGTGTGGAGGAGCTTCTGCGCGAGCCGCGCGCGCTGCTGGTGAGCGTGCTGCTTGGCAACAACATCGTGAACACGCTGTACTTCGCGGTCTCGACCACGATCGCGCTGTCGCTGCAGGAGGGCATCCTGACGGAACTGCTCGTGGGCGCCGGCACGCTGGTGACGCTGGTGCTGTTGGGCGAGACGCTTCCGAAGCTCGCGGGCAACGCCGCGCGACGCTCGATCGTCCCGTGGGTCGCCGGGCCGCTGCTCATGCTGCATCGCGGGCTCGGACCGGTGCGCGATGCGCTGGATCGATTCATCCTGGTTCCGCTGGCCAGACTGGGCGGTCGTCCGGCCAGCCGCACCGTCCAGGATCGGGAACTCGCGGAACTTCTGGCGCTGAGTCAGCGGCGGGGTGTGCTGGCCGAGGAGGAGGGATGCGCGATTCGCCGCGTGACGCGCCTGCGTGGTCGGCGCGTGCGAGAGGTCATGACACCGCGCGTGGACATCGCGTGGGTCACGCTGGGCGCGACGATCGATGAGGTGCGCCTGGAAGTCCGTCGTACCGGTCGGCGCCGTCTGGTCGTCGCGGATCCGGATCTCGACGAGGTGAAGGGCTTTCTCGATGTGCGCGCTTATCTGCTCGATGCTCGAGGAGCCCGAGCGCCTCTGGAGGATCATGTCGCGCCGGCCGCATTCATTCCCGAGGTGGCCTCGGTGGACCAGTTGCTCCGGTGGTTCGCCACATCGGGCAAGCGCGTGGCCGTCGTGGTGGACGAGTTCGGCGGCACGGCCGGCGTGGTGACCCTGCGTGACGCGGTAGGCGAGGTCGCCGGTCAGCCGGCCGACCTGACGGGCGACGGATGGATCGCGATTGGTCCTGGTGTCTGGGAGAGTGCCGGCGATGTGGATCTGCATCTCGCGTTCGAGCAGTTGGGGCTCGCGGAACCTTCCTCGGAGGCCGACACCGTCGCGGGCGCCATCATGGAGCGGCTGGGACGCGTGGCTCGGCCCGGTGACTGCGTGACGCTGGGCGACGCGACGATCGAGGTGCTGCAGGCGACCGGTGCGCGCGTGGATCGCGTACGTTGGCGGATCGGAGGCGCGTCGTGACCTTGGCCATGGCGATGCCCTGGCTGGTACTGCTGGTCGCGAGCCTGTGCGCGTCCGCGTTCTGCAGTGGCGTGGAGACCGGCGCGTACAGCCTCAACCGACTGCGTCTGGCGATCCGTGCGGAGCGGGGGGAGCCTCGTGCGCGCATGCTGCAGGCCGAGTTGCAGCGCCCCAACCGTTGGCTCGCGACGCTGCTGATCGGCAACACTGCGGTGGGTCAGCTCGCGTCGATCGCGATCGGCCGCATGCTGGATGGATTCGGCCTGTCCGTCATCGCGCTCATGGTGCTGAATGCGCTGGTGCTGCTGCCGTTGCTGGTGATCTTCGGCGAGGCGCTGCCAAAGGAGCTGTTCCGCATCCACGCCGATCGGTGGACGGTCGCGCTGGCGCCGGTCGCGCGCGTCGCGCGTTGGATCCTGTCGGCCACCGGGCTCGTCTGGCTGCTTGAATGGATAGGCGAGGGACTGGTGCGGCGACTGGGGCTGGCGCCCGGCGAACTGGTCGATGGCCGTCAGCGCGTGGTTGAACTGCTGCGCGAGAGCGCGGGCGCGGTCGACGAGCGGCAGGTGGCCATGGCGGGGCGTGTGCTTGAGCTGTCGCGTCGCAAGGCCGCGGATCTCATGCGTCCGTGGAAGCGCGTCGCCGCCCTCCCGATGCACGCGCTGCCCGAGGTGGTCCGTGAAGTGCTCCGTGCACGACCGCATGGCACGTACCCGGTGGTGGACGAGACGGGCGCCTGCGCGGGGTTCGCATCCGCCGTGGCGGTGCTAGCGGTCGGCGAGGAGAATCTGAAGGAGGTCACCCGGCCGCCGGTCGTCATCAACCCGGACATGTCCGCGATGGAGGTGCTGCGGCGTCTTCGGGAGTCGGGGACGGCCCTGGCGGTCGTGCAGGTGGATGGCCGCCCGGCGGGAATTGTCGGACTCCGAGACCTGCTGGAACCTGTCGTTGGCCGGCTTCCTGGGTGGTAATCGTTGGACTTCCCTCGCCGGGCTGTCAGAATTTCCGAGGGGCACGTCACACGCCGCCCCGGCACACCACGTAGGAACTCTGAAGGAGACTCGACATGACGACACCCGCCCGAATTGGAATCGCCTTGGTCGTCGGCCTGGCCGGTGCCGCGCATGCGGACGGGGCCAATCCGCAGCGCGAGGCCTACATGCAGTCCGCGGACCAGCTCGACGCGCTGGTGGTGCGGGCCCGTGACGGACGGATGGATCCCGAACGCCTTCGGCGCGAGCGTCGTCGCCTTGAGTCCAAGCTTGATCGAGCGCTCTCGGACATGCCGGTCGAGTTGAAGCCCGGCGACCTTCGCGAGGTGAGTCAGGCCCGGGCCGAGATGAACCAGTCGATCATCCGCAGTCAGGAGTACGAGTTCTTCGGACCGGACGACCGGCCGGAGTGGGGCTGGTATCCGAGTCGCCGCGTTCCCAGCACGGGCAGCACGCTGACCGTGGAGAACGATGGCGGAACTTCCTACAACGCCCTGCGCTGAGCAAGCTTGGAGGGCTTCGCGGGCACCTTGAATTGGGTTATACTCTTCGACCCTGCGCGCCAGTAGCTCAGCTGGCTAGAGCACGCCCCTGATAAGGGCGAGGTCGAAGGTTCGAGTCCTTTCTGGCGCATGCGACGGCCGTCCCTCTGGGGCGGCCGTTTCCATTCGGGCGACAGTTCGTCACGCCCTCCATGCGGACGCAGGGGCATGAGCGCGCTATCCTTCCGGCCCGTTGCGGCCGCAGGTAGCCGCGAATGAACCCCACGAGGAACGCCATGCGTCGAGCCAAGATCAGCGTCATCGGAGCCGGAAACGTCGGAGCCACCTGCGCCCACTGGGCCGCCGCCAAGGAGCTGGGCGACATCGTGCTGCTGGACATTCCCGAGCGGGAAGGCGTGGCCAAGGGCAAGGCGCTGGACCTGATGCAGTGCGGCCCCATCGAGGAGTTCGACAGCAAGGTCACCGGCACAAGCGACTACAAGGACATCGCTGACAGCGACGTGGTGGTGATCACCGCGGGCCTGCCGCGCAAGCCGGGCATGAGCCGCGACGACCTGATCACGACCAACGTGAAGATCGTGCGCTCGGTCAGCGAAAACGTGGCAAAGTACGCCCCGGGCGCGGTGGTGATCGTGGTGAGCAACCCGCTCGACGCGATGGTCTACACCGCGTGGAAGGTGACGGGCTTCCCGACCAGCCGCATCCTCGGCCAAGCTGGCGCCCTCGACGTGGCGCGTTTCCGCACCTTCCTGGCGATGGAGCTTGGCTGCAGCGTCGAGGACATCCAGGCGCTCCTGCTCGGAGGCCACGGCGATGACATGGTGCCGCTGCCGCGTTTCACCAGTGTGCACGGCATCCCGATCAACCAGCTGCTGTCGAAGGAAGTGATCGACCGTTGCGTGCAGCGTGCCAAGGTGGGCGGCGGCGAGATCGTGCAGCTCATGGGCACCAGCGCCTACTACGCGCCGGCCAGCGGCACGATCCAGATGGTGGAAGCCATCGTGAAGGACAAGAAGCGCATCCTGCCGTGCGCGGCCTACTGCGAGAACGAGTACGGCGTGGCGCCCGGCCAGAAGGGCCAGGGCTACTTCGTCGGCGTGCCGTGCGTGCTGGGCTCGGCTGGCATGGAGAAGGTCGTGCAGGTGCAGTTCGAGGGCGACGAGAAGAAGCTGATGGACGAGTCCATCAGCCACGTCAAGGACCTTGTGGGCACCGTCCGAAAGATCTTCCCCGATCTGGCCTGACCCACCGGATCAAGGAAGAGCGAAGGCGGCCTTGCCTGCCGGCGGCCGTTTTCGCGTTTTGGGGGGCGCGTGGCCGAAGAAGAGGGAATGCGCAGGACCGCGCCGCTCTTCCAGATCGATCCCGGCTGGCTCTTCACCATCGCCGGCCTGGCGGTCATGGTCTCGGCGGCGCTTCTGCCGGCGGAACTCGATCTGCACGATCTACGCCAGCAGCGCGCGGCCATCGCCGCAAGGGAGTCGTGGAATCGCGAGCGCCTCGAGGCCTATGACCGGTTTCTGGGCGAGTTGGATCGCCGGGATCCCGCGTTGCTCCGGCGTCTGGCCGCAAGCCAGTTGAACCTGATGCCCAAGGGTGAGCAGCCGCTGCTGATGGCCACCAGCATCGAGCACACCGTGAGCGACTGGATCGAGGCCACGGTGCCCACGATGGAGTTCCAGCCCCAGCCGGCGCCCGACACGCTGTTGGCTCGGCTGGCCGAGGGACAGCGCCGCCTGTGGCTGATGGCTGGAGGCGCCATGAGCGTCTTCCTGGGTCTGGTGCTTGGCTTCGGCGTGTCGCCGCGGCCGCAGTTGGAGCGCTTCGAACCGCTGCCGTTTCCGCTGACGCCCGTTGATGCCGCGGCGCTGGAAGAGCCTTGGGCGTCCGAGTCCGAAGTGGAGACCGTTGTGACGGTCGAAGGGACCGAGGAGCTTGCGGCCGAGGCGATCGATGTTGAGGACCCTCTGGCCACGGCCGAGGCCGTGCTCCATGAGTCCTTCGATTGGCCGGAGCCGGAACAGGCCTTTGAGCCGGCAGAAGCGGACTCGGTCGCGCTGCACGACGGCATGCCGGAGACGGCACTCGCCGATGCACTGGCGGAGGCCGAAGAGGCCTGGATGCGTGATCACGGCTCGGACTGATCGAACGCACGAAAAAAGGCATGTGTCGGCCGGATCGCGCTCGCCGCGATCTAGGTTGCGGCATGCCCAGGGCACCCGATGACATCCCGATCGCGCATCTGGCCCTTGCGCTCTCGGCGGGGCCCGTGGAGGGTCGAAGCCTGCTTGAGGCGTTCGACGGCGATGCGCAGGCCGTAGGGACCGCCTCGCAGCAGGAGCTCGCGGCGGTGCTGGGGCAGGGGGCAGCGCTGCGCGTGCATGCGGCGTTGCAGGCCGCGCAGCCGGATCAGGAGCTTGATCGCATGCGCAAGCACGGGCTCTCCTGCATCCTTCCAACGGATCCGGACTGGCCGGCACTGCTCGCCGCCACCGAGGGCGCGCCCTTGGCGCTCTGGGTCCGCGGTGCGCTTCTGCCGGAGGATCGATTCTCGGTGGCGATCGTCGGCAGCAGGGCGTGCACGGCGTACGGACTGGAGCAGGCGGATCGCTTTGGAGGATGGCTGGCGCAGCAGGGCTTCACCATCGCGTCGGGTGGCGCGCGCGGGATCGACGCGGCCGCGCATCGCGCCGCAATGCGGCACGGAGGTCGGACGATCGCCGTGCTCGCTGGAGGCCTTGGTGTTCCCTATCCGCCGGAGCATGCACCGCTGTTCGACGCGATCGTGGACGCTGGCGGATGCGTCTGCAGCGAGATGCCCACGCTGTATCCAAGCGCGCCCGGACTCTTTCCGCGCCGCAACCGGATCATCAGCGGTCTCTCGCTTGGCACGTTGCTGATCGAGGCGCGCATGCGATCGGGCGCACTGATCACCGGGCGCATCGCGGCTGAAGAGCATGGACGCGAAGTCATGGCGGTTCCCGGCAGGGTCGATGCGCCCGCGAGCGCCGGATGCCACCGCGCCATCCGCGAGGGCTGGGCCGCGCTGGTGGATTCGATGGAGGCGGTATCCACGCAACTTCGCTGCACCCCCATGCTGGTCGCGGCGAGCGTTCGGCAGGCGGTCGCGGCAGCTCCTGCGCCCTCGGGCAGGGCCGCTGAGGTGCTTCAGGCGATCCGCGCGCTGGGGCGACTGGACGTGGATGCCGTCGCCTCGCGATGTGACATGGGAGCGGCGGAGGTGCTGGCCGCGATCACGATGCTGGAGTTGTCGGGGGTGCGGATCCGGGACGCGGTGGCCGCCCCGTGAACCGTCAGTTCCAGCCGAGGGCGTAGAACAGCGCGCTGAAGATCAGGTCGGCGATGACGACCATGACGACGGTCTGCACCACGGTGTCGGTGGTGGCGCGGCCCACGCCGGCGGCTCCGCCGGTCACGCGCAGGCCGTTGTGGCAGGCGATCAGGCCCAGAATCGTGCCGAAGACGCCAGCCTTGAAGAGTCCCGTGAAGAAGTCGCTCACCTTCAGCTGGTCGATGGTGTTGTTCTTGTAGAGCTCGTAGGGAATCTCCAGGAAGAACACGCCCGTCACGCCACCCATGATCACGCTGGTCAGGTCGCCGATCACGGCCAGAAGCACCAGACTCATCGTGGTCGCGAGCACGCGCGGCACCACGAGGAAGCGCACTGGGTCGAGCGCCATGCTCTCGAGCGCCTCGATCTCCTCGCCGACGACCATCGTGCCGATCTCGGCGGCGATGCTGGCGCCCGCGAATCCGGTGAGCACGATCGCGGCGACAAGCGGTCCGAGTTCGCGGAACACCGCCACGGCGATCAGGTTCGCCACCTTGTCGGTCTGCCCGAATTCAGCGAGGCTGGGCGAGGTCTGGAGCGCCAGGATGATGCCGATGCAGCCCGAGACCAGCATCACGATCGAGATGCTTCGGACGCCCACACGCACGATCTGCGCCACCGCGGCGGGAAACCCGAATCGAACCTGCCTCAGGAGCACGGCGCGGTGCAGCCACTTCAGCACCAGACCGCCCAGCAGCGTGATCGCCCCGACCAGTTCCAGCGTGGACAGCACGCCGTTGATCCAGCGGTTCGCCGTGTTCCTGGATGCAACGATCAGTCGCGACATCTCTCGCCGTTCAGCCCGCGATCGCCGCGTCTCGCGACTCGTGGATCGCGAACACGGTGTTCAGGCGGGCGATCTCAAGAATGCTTCGCACGCGCGGGGTGAGGGCGCACAGCGACAGGGCGATCTGCGCCTTGCGGCAGTTCTGCAGCGCCTCGACCAGGGTCGCCAGTCCCGAGCTGTCCATGTACGGGACGCCCGAAAGGTCCAGCACGACCTTGGCCGAGCCCGCCTTCAGGGCCTCGGCGATCGCCTTTCGCATGATCGGGGAACGGGCCATGTCCACGTCACCCTTGGGCGAGAGCACGGTCGCGGAGCCCACGGATTCCTTCACGATGTCGAGTGTCGGGCCGCTCGGCTGCATGGCGGCATGGTAATGGCGGGGAAGCAGGGCCGCCAGACGCGGCGTTCAGGCCACGCCTGCGGTCGTATGCGCGGGGCGCTTCTCAAGCACCACCCGCATGCCGCCTTCTGGTCTTGGCGCGTGCTCGAGGCGATCGACCAGCGATCGCATCAGGTGCATGCCAAGACCGCCAGGCCGGATCTCGTCAAGATCGCGCCCGCGAAACTGGTCCGGATCCACGGTGCGCGCGCGATCGACGATCTCCACGCGCAGGCCCGGGCCATCCGCAAGCTGCGACAGCCGGATCCAGATGCGTCCGTCGGGGCTGCCTGCATAGCCGTGTCGGATGATGTTGGTGAGCGCCTCGTCCATCGCCAGCACAAGGTGGCATGCGGAGATGTCGTCCAAGCCAGCGTCCTGCGCAAGCGCGTTCACCATCGAGCGCACGGGGGCGAGCAGTTCGGGACGGCTGAGGATCTGAACCTGGATCTCCGGTTCCGCGAGCGAGTCAGCCACGGCGCGCCTCCTCGGGTTGGGGCGCCACGCCTTGTTGCGTGCACCAGGCCTTCCAGACGGCGATGGCGTGCTCGCGGCTGGCATGCGAGGCGGCCCAGTCGTAGCCGTTTGTGGTGCCTGCGAGTTGCAACAGGGTGCGCTGCGCCGTCCATCGCACCAGCGGATCGTCGCTGGCCAGCGAGGGGAGGATCGCCGGCACGTCACTGGCCTTGCCGCTGGTTCCAAGCTGGGTGAGTGCGGTGATGCGATCCTGCGACAGCGCACTCGAGGTCGACGGCGAATCGCACCCCGCCAGCAGGGCCGTCACGGACGCGAGGATGGCTGCTGTCCGACGCATCATCTGCAGTTGTACCATCGGAATTCTCCTCTCTACACCATGACACCTGCTCCCACGAACGTCGCTGAAACCATCCTGGTGCTCGATTTTGGCAGCCAGTACGCCCAATTGATCGCCCGGCGCGTCCGGGAAGCGGGGGCCTTCAGCCTGCTGGTCTCGCCAAGCGACCCGATCGAGAAGCTGCGCGCAATGCGTCCGAAGGGAATCATCCTGAGCGGTGGGCCTGCAAGCGTGACCGATCGTGGCGCGCCGACATGCGACAAGGCGATCTTCGAGTTGGGCGTGCCCGTGCTCGGCATCTGTTACGGCATGCAGCTTGGCTGCAGCTTGCTCGGCAGCAGCGTCGGTAAGGCGCCCGCGCGCGAGTACGGTCGCACGCGGCTGGACGTGAAGAACGCGAGTGGTCTGATGAGGAACATCGCGAGCCCGACCACCGTGTGGATGAGTCACGGCGACCAGGTGAACGAGTTGTCGAAGGACTTCGAGATCCTGGCCAGCACGCCGAGCTGCCCGTATGCCGCGGTGAAGCACCGCGGCCGTGACTTCTGGGGGGTTCAGTTCCATCCCGAGGTCACGCATACACCGTGCGGCGAGGACATCCTGCGCAACTTCCTGCAGGAGGCGTGCCACTGCAAGGGCACGTGGGCCATGGCCGACTTCATGGAGAGCGAAGTCGAGCGCGTGCGCGCGCAGGTGGGCAAGGACCGGGTGATCTGCGGACTTTCGGGCGGTGTGGACAGCGCGGTGGCGGCGGCGCTGATCGCACGCGCGGTGCACAAGCAGCTCACCTGCATCTTCGTGGACAACGGCTTGCTGCGAAAGAACGAGCGCGAGCTGGTGGAGAGCGCCTTCCGCAACCACTTCGACGCGGAGCTGCGCGTGGTGGACGCAAGCGACGCGTTCCTGTCCGACCTCAAGGGCATCGAGGAACCGCAGGAGAAGCGCAAGCGCATCGGGCACCGCTTCATCGAGGTGTTCAAGGAAGCGGCCAAGGGCGTGGGCCCGGGCGTGAAGTTCCTGGCGCAGGGCACGCTGTATCCCGATCGCATCGAGAGCGGCCAGAGCCATGCGGGCACTGCCGCCAACATCAAGCTGCACCACAACGTGGGGGGCCTTCCGGAAGATCTTGGCTTCGAGCTGGTGGAGCCGTTGCGTGACCTGTTCAAGGATGAGGTGCGCCGTCTGGGCGAGGTGCTCGGGCTTCCGCCGACGCTCGTGTGGCGTCATCCGTTCCCGGGGCCGGGTCTGGCGGTGCGCATCATCGGCGAGGTCACGCGTGAGCGGCTTGCGCTGCTGCGCGAGTGCGACCACATCCTGCTGGAGGAGATTCAGGCCGCCAACCTGTACCGCAGCACAAGCCAGGTCTTCGCCGTGCTGCTGCCGATCCGCAGCGTGGGCGTGATGGGTGACGGGCGGACCTACGACAGCGTGGTGGGTCTGCGTGCGGTGGAGACGACCGACTTCATGACGGCGGACTTCTGCCGCCTGCCATGGGAGGTGCTGGCGCGCGTCTCGAGCCGCATCGTGAACGAGGTGCGTGGCGTGAGCCGCGTGGTCTACGACGTGACCACCAAGCCGCCGGCCACCATCGAGTGGGAGTGAGGCGGCGGGGGTCGAAGGTTCGGTTTGGGTGCCATGTCTGGCGGCGCTACGCTCCCCGCATGTACGACGTGATCGGTGACGTGCATGGCCATGCGTCGGAGCTCGTGGAGCTTCTGGAGCAGCTGGGCTACCGCCGGAGTGCGGGCGTGCTTCGTCATCCGGATCGGACCGCCATCTTCCTTGGCGACTGGATCGACCGAGGGCCAGAGATCCTGCAGACGCTCGAGGTCGTCCGCGAGATGGTCGATGGCGGTGCCGCGCAGGCGGTGCTCGGCAACCACGAGACGAACGCGCTCGCCTACGCGACGCCACGGAACGCGGCGCAGGTGCCGGTGGGGCCGCGTGACTGGTGTCGGCCGCGCGTGGGGAGCAACGTCTCCATCCATGCCGAGACGCTGCGGCAGGTGCCCGCGGGGGCATGGAGCCGATGGCTTGACTGGTTCCGCACCATCCCGTGGTGGCTCGATCTTGGCGGCCTTCGCTGCGTGCACGCATGCTGGGACGTGGGTGCCATGCGCACGCTGGAGCGCGCCTTCGGGCCACGGTGGCAGGGTTCTCCTGAGGTGATTCGTGCGGTGCACACGCGGGGCTCGCCCGAGGCCGAAGCATTCGAGGAGATCCTGAAGGGGCGCGAGGTGGACCTGCCGGAGGGGGTCACGCTGCCGGATCCGGAGGGCCACGCCCGAACCGCGATTCGCGCGCGGTGGTTCGAGCCTGCCGAGGGGCGCACGTACGCCCAGTTCAGTCTGCCTGCACGCGAGGGGGTTCCGGACCGGCCGCTCCCATCGGATTTCGTCGCTTCGTGGCGTCATTACCCTGTCGATGCACCGCCGGTGATCGTCGGGCACTATTGGCTGCCACCCACGGAGCGGCCCGCGCCGCTTGCGGCGAACGTCGCGTGCGTGGACTACTCCGTGGCGCGAGGCGGGCGCCTCGCCGCGTATCGCTGGGATGGCGAGCGGGAATTGCGTTCGGATCGATTCGTGACGGTGCCCGCACGAGGTGTCGTGGAGCACCCTGCCGATAGCATCCGCACATGATGCCCGCCACGGCCACCCGATCCGTCGTTCCTGACGCCACGATTCCGCCGGTCGCGCTGCGGCCGGACGCGATGCAGTCGATCGAGGCGCTGCTTGATTCCGCCGAAGCTGCCACGCGTGACCTGACTGGCGCGCGCCCCGCGCGTGACGGGGGGAAGGAGACACTGCACGCATGGCTCGAGCGCGTGAAGGCGGTGCGCGGGCGCCTCGGCTATTTCCCGTACTTGGGAAGCGGGCGAGGTCGCGGGCCGCTGGTCGAGCTGCTCGACGGCAGCGTGAAGTGGGATCTGATCAACGGCATCGGCGTGCACATGTTCGGCCACGGCGACCGTGAGGTGATGCGCGCCTCGCTGCAGGCCGCGCTGGGCGACACCGTGATGCAGGGCAACCTGCAGTACAACGCCGACAGCGTGGCCTTCGCCGAGTTCCTGGCCGCCGAGGCCGCGAAGCACAGCGCCATGAAGCACTGCTTCGTGACGAACTCGGGCTGCATGGCGAACGAGTCGGCGCTGAAGATCTGCATGCAGAAGCGAAACGGCGCGCCGCGCGTGCTGGCCTTCAGCGACTGCTTCATGGGCCGCAGCATCACCATGAGCCAGATCGGCGACGAACCCGGCTACCGCCACGGCGTGGCATTGAGCACGCTGGTCGACTATGTGCCGTTCTACGAGCCCGAGATGGGCGCGCGCAGCATCGAGATGAGCGTGTGGCACCTGAAGGAGGCGTTACGTCGCTGGCCGGGCCAGCACGCGTGCTTCGTGTCCGAACTGGTGCAGGGCGAGGGCGGCTTCAAGACCGCGCCGCGCGAGTTCCATGTGGCGCTCATGCAGGCCTGTCGCGAGGCGGGCGTGCCGGTGTGGGACGACGAGGTGCAGACCTTCGGCCGCACCACAAGCATGTTCGCGTTCGAGGCGCTGGGCCTGGGCGAGTACATCGACGTGGTGACGGTGGGGAAGATGACGCAGGCGTGCGCGTGCCTCTATTCCGAGGCGTTCAATCCGAAGCCGGGACTGCTGGCGGGCACCTTCAGCGCGAGCGTTTCAAGCTTCCACACGGGCCTGAGCGTGCTTCGGCGCATGCAGTCGGGCGGGTACTACGGTCCGGAAGGCCGCATCGCCAAGCTGCACGCCGCGTTCCGCACGCACGCGGAAGCGCTCGTGAACAAGCACCCTGAGTGGTTCCCGCCGGCAAAGCTGCCCTTCGGTCGTGAGAGCCGGCAGTTCGTGGGCGGCACCGGCGGCATGATGCGGCTGACGCCCTTCGGCGGCGACAAGGATCGCATCGGCCGCCTGCTGCAGAACCTGTTCGAGGACGGCGTGATCGCCTTCTACTGCGGCCATGGCCCGTACCACCTGCGGTTCCTGCCACCCATCGGCGTGATGCAGCCGGAGCACTTCGGCGAGGTGTTCGCGATCCTCGAGAAGAGCATGGCCCGCACGGCCTGAAACGAGACCCCCCATGTTCCTGATCCGACAGGCGCTGCCCGACGACCTCTCCACGCTGCTGAAGCTGGCGAAGATGGTTCACTTCCTGAACCTGCCCGCCGATCGCGACCTGATCGCGGCGAAGATCGCGCGCAGTCGCCGCAGTTTCGCGGGGCAGGAGACGAACGAGCGCGAGCGCGAGTACATGTTCGTGCTGGAGGACCACGACACGGGCAGCGTGGTGGGCACGAGCTGCGTGATCGGTCGCGTGGGCTGGCCGGGCTGGCCGCACGTCTTCCTGCAGGTGCGGCGCCGCGAGCACTGGAGCCGCGATCTGCAGCAGGGCGCGAGCCATGTGACGGTGGAATTCGGCACCGAGGAGACGGGGTTCAGCGAGGTGGGTGGCCTGATCCTGGCGCCCGGCTATCGGGGGCATCGCGAGCGCCTCGGCTCGCTGCTGTCGCTGGTGCGCTTCCACTACATGGGCCTGCATCGCAAGCGGTTCCTGAAGCACGTGCTCGCTGAACTCATGGGCCCGGTCACGCCGGACAGCCAAACGCTGCTGTGGGATTACCTTGGCCGCCGCTTCATCAACCTGAGCTACGAGGAGGCCGATCTCTTCTGCCAGCACAGCAAGGAGTTCATGATCAGCCTGTGGCCACGCGGCGAGATTCACGCGAGCATTTTGCCGCCCGACGCGCGTGCGCTGATCGGCAAGGTGGGCGAGGAGACCGTGCCTGCGAAGGTGCTGCTGGAGCGGCAGGGGTTCAAGGAGACGGATCACGTGGATCCGTTCGACGGCGGACCGTATCTGGCCGCGAACGTGGACGAGATTCCGCTGGTGAAGGCCACGCGCGCGATGCGTCTGGCCGGCTTTACGTCGAGCGGACTGGGGCAGACGGCGTTCGTGAGCGCAAGTGGCAAGGAGCACGGCTTTCGCGCAGTGCGTTGCGCCTGCAGCGTGAAGGGCGCCGCGGTGCGGCTGCCGAAGGGCGTGGCCGAGATGCTGGGTGCGGGTGTCGGCGATCGCGTGGGCGTGACCGTGCTGCCCGACGCCGAGCGGCCGAAGCGCAGGAAGCGTCGCGCGTGAGCGCCTTCGGGCCTGCGCGGGCGCCGAGCGACTTCATCGGCGGGTGCTGGGTGGGCGTTCCGGGTGACGCGGTGCAGAGCCGCGACCCGTCGGTGCCCGATCGCGTGATCTGGAGTGGAACACCGCAGGTCCAGCACGCGCATGACGCGGTCGCCGCCGCACGTGGGGCGTTCGTGGCGTGGCGGAGTCTTGGTTTCGACGCGCGCGCGGCGCTGCTGCGGCGCTTCGCGGAATCCTGCGGCAAGCATGCCGAGCGACTGGCGCAAACGATCACTGCCGAGATGGGCAAGACGCTGGCCGAAAGCCGTGCCGAGGCGAAGCTGCTGCAGGACAAG
The DNA here is from genome assembly GCA_016872835.1 of Planctomycetota bacterium. Lineage (GTDB taxonomy): Bacteria > Planctomycetota > Phycisphaerae > Phycisphaerales > SM1A02 > SYAC01. Next base: position 63,423 of record VGYX01000004.1, read on the forward strand.
GTGGCGATCACGCTGGAGCCAGCGACGCTCGCACGGGTGAAGGGTTTCGAGGTGGATGCCGGGGCAGGCAAGCGTGGTGCGTGTGAATTCAGGCCACTCGGCGTGATGGCCGTGATCGGGCCGTTCAACTTCCCCGCGCACCTTCCCAATGGCCACTGGGTGCCGGCGCTGCTTCTGGGAAACACGGTCGTGTTCAAGCCCAGCGATCGCACGCCTGCGGTGGGGCAGGTGATCGCGGAGATCGCCGGGGAAGCGGGCTTCCCCGCCGGTGTCTTCAATGTGGTGCAGGGCGGGTCGGAGATCGCTTCCGCGCTCGTCGCGCACGACGACATCGACGGCATCCTGTTCACGGGCTCGTTCCCGGTCGGTCGACGCATCGTGGAGGCGAATCTTGATCGCCCTGGTCGCATGATCGCTCTGGAGATGGGCGGCAGCAACGCCGCCATCGTGTGGAGCGACGCGGATCTGCGCCGCGCCGTGATCGAGTGCGTGCGTGGGGCCTACGTCACCACGGGCCAGCGATGCACGTGCACGCGGCGCATCATCGTGCATGAGTCGATCGTCGAGCGTTTCGTGACGGCCTTCTGCAAGTTGGCAAGCACGGCGATCGTGGCGCCCGGAACGGATCCGGAGCCGGTCTTCATGGGTCCGGTTGTCGCGGAGTCCGCGCGTGCGGCGGTTCTCGAGCGACAGGCGACTCTGGCACGGCAGGGCGGAAGGGTGCTTCTGGAGGCCACCGCATTCGATCGCCCCGGATGGTTCCTTGGGCCGGGACTGGTGCAGGTGGAGCGATTCAGCCGCGCGTCTGACTGCGAGACCTTCGGTCCGCTCGCACAGCTTTCGGTGGTGACTTCGCTGGACGCGGCGATCGAGCAGGCCAACGCCTCGGATTTCGGCCTGGTGGCGTCGGTCTTCACGGGAGACCAGCGCATCTGGAACGCGAGCGTGGATCAGCTTCGCGTAGGCTGCCTGAACTGGAACACCGGCACGGCCGGCGCCAGCAGCAAGCTTCCCTTCGGTGGGTTGGGGCGTAGCGGCAACCTGCGGCCTGCAGGCAGTTTTGCGGTGGATCTTGGGGTGTATCCCCTGGCGACGATGGTGGATCCGACGCAGGCGTCCACCATTCCCGGGGGACTGCTTGAGGCGTCCGCGCCCAGTCCCGTCAGAGCACCATGATCTTGCGGATGGGGCCCACAAGTGGCGCCGGCAGCGCGTAGACGACGCGTTCAAGGGCCGCGGTGTAGCCGAATCGCAGCAGCACCATGCTCAGGATCGCATAGGTGATCGCGGCCAGGCAGCACTCGAGCACGTTTGCGATGTTGACTGACAGTTCGGCGCGCAGCGGTTCCACGACGCTGTGAGCAAGTCCCGATGCGGCCACCGCGCTCAAGAGGGCTGCCAGCGGCGTGGAGTACAGCTCGTAGGCGATCGATGCGCGGGTCATGCCGGTGTGCAGCATCACCCGGAAAATCTCGTATGTGGCGACCGCGGCGCTGATGCCCCCCACAAAGAGCGCAAGGATCGTCGCGGAAGTCGTGGTGCCGGGCTGCAGCCACAGGATGAAGATGGCCGCGATGCCTGCGCCCAGGATCTTGGCGAGGGCCCGTCCAAGGTCCAGACGGATCGCGGCGCCCCAATCTCGAATCCCCGAGATCGGAGCGACCACCAGTTGCACCACCGTCGGATAGGTAAGCAGCGCAGACAGGATGAAGACCGGCCACCGGCTGTCCGCCCACTTGCCGTGCCACACCGCCCGCTCGAAGGCGTCGAATAACGCTGGTATGCTCATGCTAACGATCGGCGTGAACACCATGCCCGCGTTGAAGGTGTCGCGGATCGACTGCATCTCGCCCTCGCGGTCTCCACGAAACTTCGCGGTTACGGGGGCGAGGACGGATCGAAGGCTTCCGGCAACAAGCTGCGCGGGCTGGGCCGCCAACTGCATGGAGAAGAAGTACACGCCGACCACGGTGAGCGGCAGCAGGACGCTGCCGATGAGCGCATCGGATTGCGTGTTGAGCGTGGCAAGAATCGCCATGATGAGAGGCAGTCGCATCTCGATCAGGGTGTGCCCGAACCATCCCGGACTGACGCGCAGTTCGTCTCGTTCGAGACGGCATCGCGGCCAGATCCAGAGGTTCTCGACGATCGTGACGCACAGCACCGGCGCCGCCAACGCCAGTGCGCCCCAGCCCCAGGAGGCCAGGAGCCAGGTCGCCGCCAGCTTCGTGGCACCCGTGACGATGTCGACCAAGGACAGCTCGGTGAATCGGAGGTCCGCGGACATGCGGGCACGCGGGTACTGCCCGATCAGCATGGCCGTGAACTGCACCCCCAGCACGATGATCACGTTGCGAAGCTCGGTCTCGGGGTAGTGCTTGGTCGCGGCGAACGCGCCGGCGACGGGCCACGCCGCGCCCAGCGTGAGCACAAAGCAGATCGATGCGAAAACGATGCTGTAGCGGAAGAACCGTCCGCCATCGGCCCGGAATTCCTCCGGCTTCATGGTGAGCATGTGGTTGCCCGTTCCGCCGCCGCGCAACAGGCCCGTGGCGATCAGCACACCGATGCCAGCGGCGTACACACCGAACTGGTCGGGCGTCAGATAGAAAGCCGCGATGATCTGAGCGATGGCCGTGGCGGCGCGTCCGCAGACGGCCGAGGCCAGCACCATCAGGATCGATCGTGGGGAGAGTCTCGAGAGCATGGGCGTTGGGGCAACCCCGGTGTGCCCACGGCTAACTCTAGTAGATCCGTTGGGATTGCGTTGCGGTTGAATATTCCGGAATGATCACGCGCGCCCGGCTCAGGCTCCGGATACAGCCGTGTTCAGCCACTCGGACGCACGGTCGACCGCGATTCGCTCCTGACGCTGGTCGTCGCGGTGCCGCACCGTCAGGGTGCCGTCCTGAAGCGTCTGGCTGTCGATGGTCAGGCAGAAGGGCGTACCCGCCTCGTCCATGCGTGCATAGCGCTTGCCGATCGACTGCTTCTCGTCGAACTCGACCGCGTGAGACGTGCGGAGTTCACGCCAGAGTCGTTCGCCGATCTCGGGCATTCCATCCTTGTTGACCAGCGGGAAAATTCCCGCCTTGATCGGGGCCATGCGCGGCGAAAACTTCATGAACACCTTGCTCGCTCGGCTCTCGTCCGGGGTGTAGGCTTCGCAGAGCAGGGCCAAGGTGCCGCGATCGGCGCCGGCGGATGGCTCGATCACGTGGGGGAAGTACCGTTCGTTGCGCTCCTGATCGAAGTAGCGCGCCTTCTCGCCCTTGCCGCTGTGCTCGGCGTGCTGGCGAAGGTCGAAGTCGGCGCGGTGGGCCACGCCCTCCAGTTCGCCGAAGTCAGGATCGGTGAACGGGAACTTGTATTCGATGTCGCACACGCCGGCGCCGGCCTTCGCGTAGTGCGCGAGCTCGTCGCGGTCGTGCTCACGAAGGCGCAGGTTCGCGCCGGCCAGGCCAATCGACTGCCACCAGCGGTAGCGCTCGGCGCGCCACCAGGCGTACCACTCGTTCGCGCTGTCGGGGCGGATGAAGAACTCGATCTCCATCTGTTCGAACTCGCGGCTGCGGAAGGTGAAGTTGCGCGGCGTGACCTCGTTGCGGAAGGCCTTGCCCACCTGTGCGATGCCGAAGGGCACTCGCACACGGCTTGAGTCGACCACGTTCTGGAAGTTCACGAAGATGCCCTGCGCGGTTTCGGGGCGCAGATAGGCGTAGTTCGAGGGATCCTCGACCGCGCCGACGAGGGTCTTGAACATCAGGTTGAATTGGCGTGGCTCCGTCAGCGTGCCCTTCTCGGTCGCGTCGGGGCCGACGGCGATCGCGCGCTCGTCGGCGCCGATCGCGGTGAACGGACGCATCTCAAGGTCGCCGTCGGCAAGCGAACGCTTGAGGTACTTCTCAAGCTTCTTGCGCGCGGTCGCCAGACCCTTGTCATCACCCGAGACGAATGCGAATAGCTGGCTGGCGGCTTCGCCCCTCGCGCCGAGCAGCATCAGATGATCGGCGCGATAGCGCGCCTTGCTCTCTCGGCAGTCGACCATTGGGTCGCTGAAGCCGCCGACATGACCAGAGGCGACCCAGGCCCTCGGATGCATGATGATCGTGCAGTCCACGCCCACGATGTCGACGGGGTTGCCGTCCGGCCCGATCAGCTCGCCCTGCACGACATCCTTCCACCAGGCGTTCTTCAGGTTGCGCTTGAGTTCGGTGCCCAGCGGGCCGTAATCCCAGAAGCCGTTGATGCCTCCGTAGATCTCGCTCGACTGGAAGATGAACCCGCGGCGGCGGCACAGCGCGACGATGTCGTCCATTTTGCCTGGCATGAGGGCCGCGATGGTACGGAAAAGGCGGCCCGAGTTGGGGCCGCCTTCATGGGTCTTGCGGGAGCGTCCGTCGAGCCGCGCTCATTCGTTCGAGCGGCCGCGCGAGGCGATGAGTCGCAGGAACTCCTCGCGGGTTGCCATATTCTTCAGGAAGATGCCGGTGAGCTTGCTGGTCGTCGTCCAGGCGCGCGGCTGGTGCACACCGCGGTAGCACATGCAGAAGTGACGACACTCGATCACCACGGCGACGCCGAGCGGATTGAGATGCGCCTGGATCGCCTCGGCGATCTGCGCGGTGAGCTTCTCCTGCACCTGCAGGCGCTTCGAGAAGATCTCGACCACCTTCGCGAGCTTGCTCAGGCCGACGACCTTGCCGTCCGGGATGTACGCGACATGCGCCTTGCCGACGAACGGCACCATGTGGTGCTCGCAGTGGCTCTGGATGTCGATGTCGGTGAGCAGAACCATCTGGTCGTAGCCCTCGACCTCGCTGAAGGTGCGGCTGAGCGCCTCGGCCGGATCCATCGCGTAGCCGCGATAGTGCTCGTGCATCGCCTTCACGACGCGCTTGGGCGTGTCGAGCAGGCCCTCGCGGGTGGGGTCCTCGCCGATGAAGGCGAGCAGGGACCGCACGTGGTCCATCGCCTTTCGGCACTCGGAACTGTTGAGGTCTGGTTCGCGCATGGGATCGAAAGGATACGGGTTGCGCCGACTCTCGACCGCTAGCATATCGCGCATATGGCTTCCTTCCTGCGGGCGATGACGGCCGAGGCGCTTGCGGCGCTGACGCCGAGGCGCGAGGGGGAGCGTCGCTTGGGCGAGACATTTCGGACGTTGCCCGCCAGCGCGAGCCTGAGGGAGGGGCTTCGGGCAGTTCCCGATGCTGGATTCGCGCTGCTGCTGATCCCCGAGGACATTGGGGTACGGGCCAATTTCGGGCGCCCAGGTGCGGCTGCACTGCCGATGGCCGCGCTTCGCCGCCTCGCCGCCATGCAGGACAATCCCTCGCTTCGCGGAGCCGACGTGGTCGTGGCCGGCGAGGTCGAGGTGCAGGATCTGATGCAGCAGGCCGTGCGGCTGGATCCGAATCGCGCGGCGGATCTCGACACGCTTCACGCGCTCGTGACCGAGGTCGACGCACGCGTGGCGAACGTGGTCGAGGCGATCGTGCGGGCGGGCAAGGAGGTCGTGGCGATCGGTGGCGGTCACGAGAACGCCTTCGGAATCCTCGCCGGTGTGCGCGCAGCGAAGAGCTGCGCCATCGGCTGCCTGAATCTGGACGCGCACGCCGATCTGCGCGTCGACGCGGGTCGCCACAGCGGCAATCCGTTTTCGCACGCGCTGCAGGCGGGGCATCTGGCTCGCTACGCAGCGATCGGCCTGCACGAGACCTACCTGAACGAGGCGATGTGGCGCGTGCTTGAGCAGGACGAGCGCGTGCTCGGCGTGACGCTGGAGTGCGTGCTTCGAGGCGAACTGCAAGCCGAGGAGGCGTGCGCGCGTGGCTTGGCACACCTCGGGACAGGTCCCATGACGCTGGAGGTCGATCTGGACGCGATCGCGGGCGTCTCGGCGAGCGCCGCAACGCCGAGCGGATTGTCGGCGGAGCAGGTGCGCACGATGGTGTGTCGCGTGTCGAGCGCCGCCGAGGTCGCGGCGATCCATGTGTGCGAGGGCATTCCCGGCGACGGTGATCCGCTGGGTGTCGGCAAGTTGGCGGCTCTGGTGGCCTGCGACTTCATCAAGGCGCGACAGGGACGCGGTCGGTGAGCGCACGCCCGCTGATCGGCGTGGATCTGGGCGGAACGAAGGTCGAGGCGGCGGTGATCGAGCCGAATGGCACCGTGCTGTGGCGTGCGCGGGAGTCGACGCCGCCCGGCGACTACGAGGGCACGATCGCGACCGTCGCGGGATTGGTTCGCCGTGCGCGCGCGCAGGCGCCGAAGGCGCATGGCGCCGGTCTGGGTCACCCCGGTTCAAGCAGTCCCGTGACCGGCCTGCATCGCAACGCCAACAGCACCTGTCTGAACGGCATGCCGCTGCTTGCGGATCTGGAGCGCGCACTGGGCATGCCGGTGCGTGGCGCGAACGACGCGAACTGCCTTGCGTTGAGCGAGGCCATCGATGGAGCGGGCAAGGGCGTGCGAACGGTGTTCGGCGTGATTCTTGGAACGGGATGTGGCGGCGGGGTGGTGGTCGATCGCCGCGTCATCGAGGGCGCCAATGGCATCGCGGGCGAGTGGGGCCACATGCCACTGCCGGGAGCTTCCGCGGCCGAGCTGGCCATGCCGTGCTGGTGTGGCCGTCGTGCGTGTCTGGAGCTGTTCCTCAGCGGTCCGGGCGTGGAGGCCGATCATGTGCGTCATGGCGGCGACCGTGCGATCCGACTTCCGCGGATCGCGTGGCTTGCGCAGTCCGGTGACGCGTGCGCGAGCGCCACGCTGCAACGATGGATCGAGCGGCTCGGTCGCGCGCTGGGCGCGGTCTGCAACATCCTGGATCCCGACGCGATCGTGCTGGGCGGTGGCGCGAGTCTCGTGCCAGGTCTTGCGGAGCGGTTGCCGGCCGCGATCGCGCCGCACTGCTTCAGTGATCGTTTCGTCACGCCGGTCCGGCTGGCGATGCATGGCGACAGCAGCGGCGTGCGCGGCGCGGCGTGGCTGTTCGCTACCTTCCCTCCATGAAGCGGATCGGCATCATCGGAACCGGATCGATCGGTCGCGTGCACGCGCATCATGCGGCGCGCGTGGGGCTGCCCGTCGTCGCGGCGTGGGACCCGAAGCCGGCGGCCGTCGCGGCCTTCCAGTCCGAGCAACCGAAGGTGGAACTGGAGCCGAGCCTGGAGCGGCTTCTGGCCAGGACCGATGTGGACGGCGTCGTCATCGCCGTCCCCAACGATCTGCATGAACCGCTGGCCGTCCAGTCGCTGAAGGCTGGCAAGCATGTGCTGCTCGAGAAGCCGATGGCCACGAGCGTCGCGGCCTGCGATCGCATCGTGGAGGCGGCGAAGGCATGCGGGCGGTCCGTGCAGATGGGTTTCGTGTGCCGTCGCATGCCGGCGGTTGAGATGGCGGCGAGCATGGCGCGTGAGGGACGCCTGGGCGCGATCTATCACGTGAAGGCCAGCATGTACCGTCGCCGCGGCGTGCCGGGCCTCGGCGGATGGTTCACCACGAAGGCGCGTTCGGGTGGCGGTCCATTGATCGACCTTGGCGTGCACCTTCTCGACGCCGCGCTTCACCTGATGGGTCATCCGCGCGTGCTGCGCGCCAGTGGCGCGACCTACTCGACCTTCGGCCGACGCATGAAGGGCTACGCGTACACCGACATGTGGGCAGGTCCGCCGAATTTCACGGGCACCTGCGACGTGGAGGACCACGCGACGGCGCTGCTTCGCTGCGAGGGTGGCGCGACCATCGAGCTGAACGCGACCTGGGCGATGAACATTCCTGACGACTCGCTGCCGGACGGCCTGGCGGTCTTTGGCGACGCCGGCGGCTGCCGGTTCGGTCTGCAGGATCGTCGGCTCACGGTCGCGACGGAGGCGCATGGCGCGCCCGCCGACCTCACGCCATATTTCAAGGCGGACGAGCCGGGCAAGCAGGCGTGGGATTCGCAGGCGCAGGCCTTCCAGAAACTGCTGGAGCACGGCGGCGAGCCGATCGCCACCGCAGCGCAAGGCCGTGCGGTGCAGGCGGCGATCGACGCGATCTATCGCAGTGCCGGCGAGGGTCGTGAGGTCGAGGTGGTCTGAGACCCGCGGCTCAGTTCGTCTTGGCCTTCGCGGCTTCCTCGTAACGCTTCAGCGACGCCTTGATCTCCTCGAGATTGCGGCCAGTCATGCCCGACTTCTCGGCGGCCTCGGCGGCGGTCCGCTGCACATTCGCCGCCTGAGTCGCGTCGCCCATCTCGAAGAGCACGCGTGCCTGCGTGTCCAGGATGCTGGGATCACCCTTGGAGAGTTCGACCGCGCGCTGGGCCGCAGTGAGCGCCAGTTTCAGGTCGCGACCGTCGCCCTTCAGGTCCGTGGCGATCGACCACGCGATCATGTTCAGATCGGAGGCTTCGAGCTGCGCGGCGAGCAGCTGCTTGGCGGTGGCGCAGGCGTCCGCAGTGCGATCGCTCGCGGCCATCACCTCGAACTTGAGCAGACGAACCTGCGTCGGATCGGCGGCGCTCGCCTCGAGGGCGGCGAAGCGATCCAGCATCGGCTTCCAGTCACCGCTTGCGGTCACGTCCTTCAGCAGCACGGGCAGCTCGTCGGACGCGAACTTCTGCAGCGCGCGCCCCGCCTCGGCGTCGGCCTTCGCCTTGGCGCGGTCCCATGAACCGGCCAGCACGGAGGCGAGTGGCTTGTCCATGCCCATCGGGTGGCCGATCCACTCGACCATACCGTCCTTGCCCACGATGAAGCTGCAGGGGATGCCATCCTGTCCCGCCGCATCCATCCAGGCGACGCCCATGCTGCGATCCTCATCGAAGGCCACGCGGTATCCCATCGCGTCACCACGCTTCTCGACGAAGGTCTTGAGGCCGCTCAGGCGCGTGTCCGCACCATCCTTCTTCTTGCGCTCGCTGGCGGCGATGCCCAGCACCGCCACCTCGGGGTGATCCTTCTGGATCTGTGTGAGGTGCGGGATGCTCGCGATGCATGGTCCGCACCACGTCGCCCAGAACTCGACCACGTACACCTTGCCCGGTTCGAAGGCCTGCACCGGCTCGCCCTTCAGCCACTGCTCGGCGGAGAGCGGCGGGGCCTTGCTTCCGATGTCCAGCGAGGCGGTGTCGGCGGCGAGCGAAAGTGCGATGATTGCGGCGTGGATCATGGGAGGTCTCCTCGGACCGGGATCGTACCCGCACCCGTATGCTGCCCGGCATGAGCGCCAAGATCCTCGATGGCAAGGCCCTGTCGGCGCGTGTGCGCGCGGACGTGCGTGATCGCATTCGCGCGGCTGGCCGTCCGGTGCGTCTTGATGCGGTTCTGGTGGGCAACGACGCCGCCGCCGAGCTCTATGCGCAGAGTCAGGCCCGCACGTGTCAGGAGGTGGGCATCGAGTATCGGCTGCATCGCCTGCCGACCGGCAGCGGCTTCGAGGACGTGGCGGGGCGTGTGCTGCTGCTGAACGAGGATGAGCAGGTGCGCGCGATCATGGTGCACCTGCCGTTGCCGACGGGCGTGGACGTGGAGCGGGTGCAATCGCTCATCGATCCGGACAAGGACGTCGAGGGCGTGAATCCCGCGAACATCGGCAACGTGGTGTACGGCCGGCGCAGCCTTGTTCCCTGCACGGCACGCGCCGTGCTGGAGCTGGTCGAGGGCAGCGGCATCCAGTTGCGTGGCGCGAACTGCGTGGTGGTGGGCGCGAGCAACATCGTGGGCAAGCCGGTGGCCGTGCTGCTCATGCGTCATGAGGCGACCGTCACGAGCGCGAACAAGCACACGAGGGACATGGAAACAATCGCGCGTCACGCGGACGTGCTGGTGGTCGCGGCGGGTGTGCCGAAGCTGGTCACGCCGTCCTGGATCAAGCCCGGCGCGGTCGTGGTGGATGTGGGCATTCACCGATTGCCCGGCCCGGATGGAGCGACCGTGATCAGCGGCGACGTTGATTTTGCAAGCGTGTCCGCGGCCGCCGGATGGATCACTCCCGTGCCTGGAGGTGTCGGTCCGATGACGGTGGCGATGCTGCTCCGCAATGTCGCGGACGCCTGCCTGCGCTGAGTTCGGTCAGGGCATCGCGAGGCGTTCAGCCGCGCGCTCGTAGCGCTCGCGCGTGCGCCGGACGATGTCGGGCGGCAGGTGCGGGCCAGGCGGCGTGCGGTTCCAGCGACCCGCGCGCTCCTCGGCCAGCAGCCAATCGCGAAGAAACTGCTTGTCAAGGCTGGCGGGTTCGGCACCTGGCCGAACGCTTTCCTCCAGCCAGTATCGGCTCGAATCCGGCGTCAAGACCTCGTCGGCAAGCACGAGCCGGTCCGTCGGTTGTCCGTCCACATCGAGAGCGAAGCCGAACTCGAACTTGGTGTCGGCGAGCACCAGTCCACGATCCAGCGCGCGCTCGGCCGCGGCGGCATAGAGCTGAAGGCTCAGGACGCGAAGTCGCTCGGCCAGCTCGACACCGACCCGATCGGCGACCTGATCGAACGAGCAGTTCTCGTCATGGCCGGCGTCATTTTTGAAGGCTGGTGTGAAGATCGGTTCCGGGAGCCTGCCGAAGGCCTGGAGGCCCGGTGGCAGGGCGACACCGCAGACCGTGCCCGAGGCGCGATACTCCGTCCAACCGCTTCCGGTAAGCCAACCGCGCACCACGCACTCGATCGGCACGATCCGGACCTTTCGGCACACCATGCAACGGCCGATCAGAAGGTCCTGATCCTCCCGCGAGAGGCCCGGAACCTCATGTGGATCGGCGGACAGCAGATGGTCCTCGACGATGCGTCGGGTTCGAAGGTGACGGAACCATTCCAGACTGATTCGGGTCAGGAGCCGTCCCTTGTCCGGGATGGGTGTGGGAAGGACCACGTCGAAGGCGCTGACTCGGTCCGTCGCCACCACCAGCACTCGGGGTGGGCGCCCGACCTCGCCGGGAATGTCGTACAGATCGCGCACCTTGCCGGTGCGACGCGCGGGAAGCGGCAAGTCCGTCGAGACCACCGACCCGTCACTGTGCAGGAGCGCGCGCGCTGTCACGGACGAAATCTTATCGCGGCCCTTTCGCCCTCATGAAAGGGATTCCGATGGTTCCCGCTACACTCGACCGCGCATGCTGCAGTTCGAGGTTCATGACCTGAAAGGCATCGCCCGAGAAGGAGCCGTGCGGGCGCATCTGCTCGGCCGTGATGATCAGCCGATCGCGGGAAGCGTGTCCGTGGTCGGCAGTCGGATCGTCTGCAAGCCGGTCGAGTCTGTCGTGGCGGCGCTGTGCCTGGAGTACGACGCGGCGCCGATCGGACGCCTGATGCTGCAGACCTGCCTGCTGCCCGAGCGGGCCGAACCCTATCGGCTCAATCTCGAACTCGCGCGACATCGCATCAAGCAGTACATCGCCAAGGGCGAGGAATGGCTGCTCTTCGATCCGGTCAGCGGTGGCGACAGCTTCAAGATCTGGGAGCGTGCGCGAACGCTGTTCGTGCACGCGATGAACGAGCGCGATCCCTCCGTGGCGGAGGTGAAGGCCCGTGAATCTCTGGTGGCTGGTCTGGAGGCGACCGAGCGGCTGGCCATGATGCAGGCTGAGGGAGCGCTGCAGCGCCGATATGCGTCCAAGCCCGCGAGCAGCACCCTGGTCGGTGTGCGCATCGACCCGCGTGATGACCCCACGGCCGTGGGAGGGTTGGCGCGTGAGTTCGACGTGATGGCGGTGGATCTTCCGTGGCGCGTCATCGAGCCAAGCCCCGGTCAGTACGACTTCTCCATGGTCGATCGCTGGATGGCGCTGGCAGCGCAGTCCCGGCGTCCGATCGTGGCGGGCCCACTTCTGCGGTTCGACGATGCGTGGCTTCCCGACTGGATGCAGCGATTCAAGGGGGACTACAAGGGGATCGTCGACCGAACCTACTCCTTCATGGAGCAGGTGGTGCACCGCTACCGAGCGGTCGCCACGCTCTGGAATCTCGGCAGCAGTCTCCATTTGAACGCGTGGCATCCCTTCAGTGACTCGGAGCGGATCGACCTGACGCGCCGCGCCGCGCTGCTGGTCCGTCAGAGCCGTCGTGGCGCGCGCACGCTGGTCGAATTGGGCGATCCATTCGGCGAGGCGTGGGGTGCATCGAATGGCTCCGCGACGGCCTGGCAGTTCCTGGAGCGCCTGCTTCAGGAGGGCGTGCATCTGGATGCTGTCGGGATGCAGCTGTGTCTCGGCGGGGCCGATGGCAGCGTGCGCGACCTGATGCAGGTGTCCGCGATGCTGGATCGTTTCATGCGGTATGAGTGCAAGGTCATGTTGAGTGCGCTCGGCGCGCCGAGTGCCTCGGTGGGTGGTGGGTGGTGGCGCAAGCCTTGGACCATCGCGGTTCAGGATGCATGGGCCACCAGCGTCGCGACCATCGCGCTGTCGAAGCCGTTCATGGAAACGCTGGTGTGGGAGCGACTGAGCGAGCGCGCGGACGATCCACGGGGGTCGTGCGCGATGATCGACGCCGCACGCCAGCCGCGTCCGGTCGCGCGCAAACTGCTCTCGATCCGGAATCGGCTCCGCAAGCCGCTGCAGTCTCCCGCGGCTCCGTCGCGTGAGGAGAAGGATCCGAGCGACACCACCGCGACCGGTGCGGCGGCGGTGTGAGCACCCGTCGGACGGCATGGATCCCGATGTGGTCTGGCGTCCTGGGCACGGCGCTGTGGATCGTCGCGGACCGCCTCGCGGACCGCGAGCTGGTGGCTCACTCGAACTGCGAGATCGCCCTCCGGCCTCCGGCGTGGAGCGTGGAGCTGAATCAGGCGCAGTTGCGCGAGTTGCAGGTCCTGCCCGGCGTCGGTCCGGCCCTTGCGGAACGGATCGTGCGGGATCGCGAGGTCCACGGCGCGTTCAAGGGCCCCGAGGACCTGGATCGCGTCCCCGGTATCGGGCCTGCGCTGTTGGAACGCATCCGCCCGCACGTGCGCTGACCCGGTTCTGCGGCTACTGTGTCGGAACGTGCGGCCCGCCGGCGCGCGCGCCAGATCATGGAGTGGTTCCGCCGCATCCAGTCCTCCCCGGCGCTGCTGGCGCTCGCGGAGACGGTACGCCTTGGCGGCCATCACACGGCGCGCGGCGTCGCGGGAAGCGCGACCACGGTGCTCGCTGGAGCGCTGCAAGGACGACTGGCGTGCTCGATGCTGCTGGTGGTCGCGCATCTGGACGAGGCCACCGATGCGGCCGAGGAGCTTCGCGATCTTGGCGTCGCCGCGCGGGTGTTCCCGGCGATGGAGACCTCGGCGGCCGACTCGACCGGTGGTCTGGAGACCGCGCTGGAGCGGCTTCGGGCGAGCGATCCCAGCGCGCAACCCTGCGTGACGGTGGCGCCGGTCGCTGCGCTCATGCAGTCCGTGGCGGTACCGGCGCGACGGGCTCGGCTGCGTCTGGCGGTGAAGGTCGGTCAGCGTGGATCTCCCGCCGCGATTGCCGAATGGCTCGCGAAAGCGGGCTATCGGCGGACGGAGGCGATCGAGAGTCCGGGCGACTTCGCCGTGCGCGGCGGCGTGGTGGACGTGTTTCCGCCCGCGGGCCAGATGCCGATCCGTCTGGATCACTTCGGTGACGAGCTGGAGAGCCTGCACGAGATCGACGTGGCCACACAGGCGAGCGATCGCAAGATCGAAGCCGTTGAGCTGCCATGTGCGGACGGCGCGCGCTTCGGTCCGCAGGATGGCGATCCCTTGCCGGGCGAGCTGCTCGCGCACGAGGCGCTGGTGGTCTGGTCGGAACTCTCCGAGGTGATGGAGCAGGCGCGGGGCTACTGGGAGCGCGTGGTCGATTCGGTCGGGGTGAGCCCTCCCAAGGACGCGATACGCGCGGCCACCGCGTCCGCACGCGCCACGCTGACGGTGAACCACTTCACCGTGGCGGGGCCAGGCGAGATCCAGCTTCCCTTCGCGACCCTGCCCGGCTTCGACCATGACTCGGCCAAGGCGTTCGAGCGTCTCGGTGAACTGGCGCGTGAGGGCTCCGCGGTGTTGCTGGCCGCGACCGCGGGCGACCAGTCGCGCGCCGCGGAACTTGTGCGCCGCCATGGTCTGGAAGGGCGCGTGCAGATCGAGCGCCAGCTGCTGGGTCGGGGCTTCCGTTGGCTCGAGGATGGCCAGCGACCGCTGTCGGTGGTGCCGGAGCATGAGCTGCTGAACCGCACGGGACCGCGACGACGCAAGGCCGCCGCGACGACCGCCGCAGGCCCGGACCGCGTGCGTGACGCCTTCCTGACGTTCGAGCCCGGTGACTACGTCACGCACCGCGACCACGGCGTCGCGCGCTATGTGGGCCTGACCACGCTGGCCAAGCTGAAGCAGGGTGGCGAATTCGCGGCGGATGGAGCGGGGGAGAGCGAGTACCTCACGCTCGAGTTCGAGGGCTCCACGAAGCTGCACGTGCCTGCCGCGCGCGTGGATCTGGTGCAGAAGTACATCGGCGCCGGCGCCGCGCGTCCGCCGCTCAGCACGATCGGGGGCAAGCGCTGGAAGGCGCAGAAGGAGCGGGTCAGCGAGGCGGTGCGCGACCTCGCGGGTGAGATGCTGCGAGTGCAGGCCGTGCGTGCGGCGATGCCCGGTGTGGCCTATCCGCCCGACATGCCGTGGCAATCCGAGTTCGAGGCGGCGTTCCCCTACGAGGAGACGCCCGATCAGCGCACGACGATCACGGCAGTGCAGCGTGACATGCAGCAGACGCGACCAATGGACCGGCTGGTCTGCGGCGACGTGGGCTTCGGCAAGACCGAGATCGCGATCCGAGCCGCCTTCCGCGCGTGCGCGGCCGGCAAGCAGGTGGCGGTGCTGGTGCCCACGACCGTGCTGGCGGAACAGCACGAACGCACCTTTCGCGACCGCTTCCGTGCGTATCCGTTCCGTGTGGAGGGCCTGAGCCGCTTCAAGACCGCGGCCGAGCAGTCGCAGGTGCTCGCCGACCTTGAGGCCGGCAAGGTCGACCTGATCATCGGCACGCATCGCCTGCTCTCAAAGGACGTGGTCTTCAATGATCTCGGTCTTGTGGTGGTCGACGAGGAGCAGCGCTTCGGCGTGGAGCACAAGCAGCGGCTGCTCGCCTTCCGCGCCACCGCTGACGTGCTGACGCTGAGCGCCACGCCCATTCCCCGCACGCTGCACATGTCGCTGCTGGGGCTGCGCGACATCAGCAGCCTGACCACGCCGCCGCCCGATCGCCGCGCGATCGTGACCGAGGTGATCCCATTCAGCGCGGATCGCCTGCAGCAGGCCATCAAGCGGGAACTGGCGCGCGAGGGGCAGGTGTACTACGTGCACAACCGGATCAAGGGCCTCGAGGAGGTGGCCGAGCGCATCCGCCGGCTTGTGCCGGAGGCGCGCATCGAGGTGGGTCATGGGCAGATGCCCGCGGACGAACTCGAGCGCGTGATGCTCGCGTTCATGCGCCACGAGTGCGACGTGCTGGTGAGCACCAGCATCATCGAAAGTGGCGTGGACAACCCGCGCGCGAACACCATGTTCATCGATCTGGCCGATCTGTACGGCCTGGCCGACCTGCACCAGCTACGCGGTCGCGTGGGGCGCAGCGGGCATCGCGCGTACTGCTATCTGTTCCTGCCGCAGGATCGCCCCGTGACCGACGAGGCGCTTCGCCGACTGAAGGCGATCGAGGACTACAGCATGCTGGGCGCCGGCTTCCGCATCGCCATGCGTGATCTGGAGATCCGCGGCGCCGGCAATCTGCTGGGCGCCGAACAGAGCGGCCACATCGCGGCGGTGGGTTACGAGATGTACTGCCAGCTGCTCGAAGAGGCGGTCGATGGCCTGCAGAACCGCGAGCGTCCGAAGGTCTCCGACGTGATCGTGAACATCGGCGCGGGCGGGTGGATCCCGCGGGGCTACGTGCCGAGCGATCGCCGTCGTTTGGAGGTCTACAGGCGTGCCGCGTCGGTGGAGGATCCCGCGTCGGCGGAACGCCTGCGGTCGGATCTGGTCAGCGCCTACGGCGAGCCCCCGGTCGCAGTGCAGGGACTGCTGGACGTGGCCGAGATCCGTGCGATGGCGGGGGTGCTGGGTGCGCGCAGCGTGGAGGTGTCAGGCGCCGATCTGGTGATCCGATGCAAGGATCCCGCGCCGTTCCACGTGGCCTTCAAGGGCATGCAGGGTTCGGTGCGTGACGTGGGTGGCGTCGGTGCCGACGGCCTGCGTGAGGTCTACGTACGGCCGCCCAAGACGTTCCTGGAGCCGGCCTCGCTGCTGGCCGTGCTTCGCAAGCGGCTGGGGCCGCTGGTGGGTGAAGCGGTGGCGAATCAGGCGTAAAAATGAAAATCCCGCGGGGCCCTGCGGCCGTCGCGGGGTGGTTCGGTCGCGTGGTGCTCAGCGCTCGACGCGCTCGACGAAGTTGATCTGCAGGTAGCGGGCCACGTAGTCAAGGATGCTCCCGGCCTCGGGAATGTCCGGATTGTTGGTCGGACCCATCGGCTCGAAGCGCATGCCGCGGAAGCGGTCGCTCGCGTCGTGCACGCTCAGGCCGTGCTGCAGCGCCAGACTGAAGGCGCGGCAGAAGCCCTGGATGAGACCGGAGAGCGTGCTGCCTTCCTTGCTCATCTTGATGAAGATCTCGCCTGGTCGGCCATCGGGGAACAGGCCCACGGTCAGGTAGCCCTCGTGGCCACCGATCATGAACTTGTGGGTCTTGCTCTGCCGGGTCTCCGGCAACACTTCGCGACGAACGGCCATGGCACTCATGAGATCGTCCTCCTTGACGACGGCAACAATCGGCCCTTTGGGCTCGATGACCACACTTTCCGGCGACGCGACATCCAAGCCACCCGAATCGGGGGCCGGGAACCCTTCCAAAAGGTCCTTCCGGTCCTGCGGCAGGCCCACGAGCGATCAGGCCTTCCGGCTGCGGGCACTCTTGGTACCGGACTCGCCGTCAGACTTCTCGGCCTTGGCCTTGCCCTTGGCGGGCGCCTCGGCGGCCGGGGCCTCGCCCTCGGGAGCCTCGGCCGGGGTCTCCTCGGCCGAGGGCTCCTCGGTGCGGGCGTACAGCTCGAGCGTGCGGTCGGGGGCGACCTCGACACCGATGTCGGTGCGCAGTTCGCGATCGAACACGATCGCGCAGCTGTAGCTGCCGATGCGGCGGATGGTCTGGCCAAGGCGCACGGCGCGCATGTCCACATGGAAGCCGTCGGCGACCAGCTGATCAGCGATGTCGCGGTGGGTGACGGCGCCGTAGAGCGCACCTTGGTCGTTCACGCTGCGCACCAGCTTGATGCTGACGCCCTCGAGGCGCGCGATCAGCGCGGCGCGATCGGTGCGGAGCTTCTCCATCTCTGCGGCGGCCTGCGCGCGGGCGCTCTTCAGCGCCTCGATCTTCTCGGCGGTGGGCGCCTCGGCAAGCGCGTGCGGCAACAGGTAGTTGCGCGCGTAGCCGGGCTTGACCTTGACCACATCACCGACGAGGCCGAGGTTCTCGACGGTCTTGTTCAGAAGCAGTTCAACCTTGCGTGCTGCCATGGCGCTGTCCTTCCCCATAGGGGAGTGAGGGCGGTCGCCTGCGCCCAACGGTTTGGGGCCGCCCGCACGGGCAGCCTCACGGCGACGAGCCGAGCATTATGCACGGAAAGCGAAGCCGCCTCAAGGCCCTTGGTGGGGCCCTGAGGCGGGTTTTGGCGCTTGGATGCTCGGACCGGAAGATCCGGTCCGGCACTCGGATCAGAAGGGGATGTCGGCTTCGGCGACTTCCTGGTGAGCCTGCTGGCTCGCCTGGTTGCCACGGTTGCCGGCGGCGCGCTCGCCACCGCCTCCGCCGCCCTTGGAGTCGATGAACTGGAAGTTCTCGACCACCACGCGCAGCTTCGATTGCTTCTTGCCTTCCTTGTCTTCCCACTGGTCGAGCTTGAGGCGACCCTCGATGAAGACCGGACGGCCCTTCGAGAGGTACTCCTTCATGATCTCGCCCGTTCGTCCCCAGGCCTCACAGTCGACGAAGGTCACTTCCTCGCGCTCCTCGCCCGACTGGGTCTTGAACTTGCGGTTGCAGGCGATGCCGAAATTGGCGACCGACTGGTTTCCGTTGGGGGTCTGTCGCAACTCCACGTCGCGCGTGAGGTTGCCCATGAGCATCACCTTGTTGAAATTTGCCATCTGAAACGCACCTCCTTGTTGCGTGCATGGATTCTACGCAGATCCGCGGACACACTTCGGACACGGGCCTTTTCTCCGATGCATTTCCCCAAAAAAGACGCGACCCCGCCGGAGGGCGGGGCCGCGTGGAGAACCTGTCGGTTCAGTCCCGCCTCAGGCCGGCTCGGCCTCGGGGGCTGGCTCTTCGGCGCCGCGCAGGCGCGCCTCGTCGGCGGTGCGCTGCATCGCCTCGGCGTTGCGCAGTTGCTCCTCGGTCAGATGATCCGCACGGGTCACCATGCTGCGCAGGAGCTTCTCGCTGAGGTTGCAGTCGCGCTCGATCGCGGTCAGCTTGGTGCTGAGCACGCGGAAGAAGGCGAGCACGTACAAGCCGCGCTTGTTGCCCTTGATGTCGTAGGCGAGACGGCGCTCGTCCCACTTGGCGATCGAGAGGATCTCGGCTCCGCTGCGTCCGAGGATCTCCTTCACGTGATCGACGGCGCCCTGCAGGTCGGCGGTGGCCGACTGCGGGAAGAGGAACATGCCCTCGTAGGGGCGGGTGCGCTCGGCAGTGATCGTTGCGTCCATGGTCAGTGTCCTTTCTGGTGATGATTCAAGAAACGGGTGTGTCGTGCGTGGAGGCGGGGGATTCGGTTCCCGCTCACGCCTCCTTGCCGGGGGCTCCGACCCCGCGGCGGTTGAAACGGTTCATGGCGACCTCCAGGCCTTCGGTGGCCCAGCAGGCTGCGGCTTCGGCGGCCTCGTCGAGTCCCGGATCCAGGCGCTCGCGCTGCTCGGGGGTGAACACCCCCAGCACGTAGCGCTCGGTCGGGACGCGTCCCGGTGGATCAACACCCACGCGCAGACGGGCCCACTGGTCGGAGCCAAGCCTGCGTGTGATGTCGGCCAGCCCGTTGTGACCGCCGTCGCCGCCCTGGCCCCGAAGGCGCATCGCGCCACAGGGCAGGGAGAAGTCGTCGGTCACCACCAGCAGGTCGGTCACGGCGTCGAGCTTGTGGAAGCGCACGGCCTCCAGCACGCTCGCGCCGGACAGATTCATGAAGGTGGTCGGCTTCAGCAGCAGCACACGCTCGTCGCCGATGCGCGCCTCCACAAGGAGGCCCGCGAAACGCGACTTGGCCGCGCCGCCCGGGGGATCCCCGCAGCGGCGCGCCAGCCGATCCAGCACCTCGAAGCCCGCGTTGTGGCGCGTGCCCTGGTGCTCGATGCCTGGATTGCCGAGGCCGACGACGAGTCGCATGACGTGATTCCGGGAAGGACCGATCGAGTCCGATCAGCCCTTCTTGGCCTCCTTCGCGGGGGCGGCAGCCTTGGCGCCGGCGGCCGGTGCTGCGCCCGCCTCGCCTTCCTTGTCCTTCTTCGCGGTGAGCACTTCGGGCTCGGCGCCTGCCGTCGGGGCAGCGGCCTCGCCTTCGGCCTCCTCGGCGATCGTGACGACGCGGCTCAGCGCGGCGTGCGGATCGGTGACGGCCTTCAGGCCATCGGCCAGCTTGAACTCGCCCACGGTGTACACGTCGGCGGTGATGCCGCCGAGGTCCACGCGGATCTCCTCGGGAATGTCGCGCACCTTGCACTCGATCTCGAGTTCGGTGACGTCGTGCGTCAGCACGGCGCCAGGCTTCTTGGCGCTCTCGGGTGTGCCGACGAACTGCAGACGGACCTTCACGGTCACGACTTCGTCAAGATCGACGCGGGCGAGATCGACGTGGATCACGTTGTCGCCCAGCCAGCCGAACTGCAGGTCCTTCACCAGGCAGGTCTCGGTCGAGCCGCCCTCCATCGCCAGCTTGACCACGTGGGCGCCGGTCTTCAGCGAGGTGACGGTCTCCTTCTCGTCCAGCGTGATCGACATCGGCGCGGTGCCGTGGCCGTAGAGCACGGCGGGCAGCTTGCCCGAGGTGCGAAGGCGCTTCGCGTAGCGCGAGCCGAGGCGCTCACGTGGCGCAGCCTTGAGAGTGGGGGTGTTCTTGGACATGGTGCGTTCTCCTTGTGTGAAACGGGGTGAAAGAGTCGGGTGTCAGCGGCGGGGGCCCATGCCCTCGCGGAAGAGCGCGCTGACGCTGAGATCGTGGTGAATGCGATGCACGGCCTCGCCCAGCATGCGGGCGACGCTGAGCACGGCGAGCTTGCCCTGGAGCGGTTCCAGGCGGCCGTCGGCTGGAATCGTGTCGGTGACCACGATGCCGGTGATGTCGGGGCTCGCCAGCCGCTCGATCGCCAGACCCGCGAACACGGCGTGCGTGCAGGCGGCGTAGACGGCGGTCGCGCCACGTTCGCGTGCCACGCGGGCGGCCTCGAGCACGGTGCCGCCGGTGGTGATCATGTCGTCGAACATCAGGACGGTCTTGCCCTTCACGTCGCCGATCACGTTGCGGGCCTTCACGTCGGTGGCGCCGCTGCGACGCTTCTCGATGATGGCGAGATCGAGGCCGAGCTGGTCGGCGAACATGTTCGCGGTCTTCGCGTTGCCCACGTCGGGACTCAGCACGGCGGTCGGCCCGAACGATGGCAGCACGCGGCGGAAGTGCTCCATGAGCACGGGGCCCGCGGTCAGGTGGTCCACCGGCAGGTCGAAGAATCCCTGGATCTGCGCGGCATGCAGGTCCATGCAGAGCACGCGGTGCGCGCCCGCGGCAGTGATCAGGTTCGCGACCAGCTTCGCGGTGATCGGCGTGCGGCCCTCGTCCTTGCGGTCCTGTCGCGCGTAGCCGAAGTAGGGCATCACGGCGGTGATGCGCTTCGCGCTGGCGCGACGCAGGCAGTCGATGAACACCAGCAGCTCGACCAGACTGTCGTTCACCGGCGCACAGGTGCTGAGCACCACATAGCAGTCGCGGCCGCGCACGTCCTCGTCAAGCTTCACCAGCAGCTCGCCGTCGGGGAAGACCTTGGTCTCGGCCTGTCCCAGCGTCAGATCGAGATGCTGGCACATCGCTGAGGCGAGCATGCGGCCGGTGGTGCCGGCGAAGATCTTCAGGTGGTCTTGGTCGGTGGCGCTCATGCGTGGCTCCGTGCAGGGGCTTGGGATCCGAGGCGGCGACGCAGGATCGCGTCGACCGCGGCGAGCTGCTCGGGCGTGTTCACGCTGAGCACGTCCTCGGGCGGAACCGCGTCCACCACTTCCACGCGCTTACCGTCCTTCAGCAGCAGCTCGAAGACATCCGTGATGTAGTACTCGCCGCTGGCGTTCTGGTTGGTCACGCGGGTCAGCGCGTTGAACAGGTCGGCCGTGCGGAAGAGGTAGTAGCTGGGGTTGATCTCGCGGATCGCGCGCTGCGTCTCGGTCGCGTCCTTCTGTTCCACGATGCGACGGAAGCGGCCCTGCGCGTCGCGCTCGATGCGGCCGTAGCCGGTTGGGTCGGTCACCACGCTCGTGGCGAGGCTTGCCGCCGCGCCCGCCAACAGGTGCCGCTGCAGCAGCGCGCGCAGCGTGTCGGCGCGGATCAGGGGGCCGTCGCCGCAGAGCACGAAGCAGTGCTCGCCGAGCAGTCCCTGCGCGAAGAGCGGCCGCGCCTGGTCGACCGCGTGGCCGGTGCCGAGCTGCGGACTCTGCGTGACGAAGTGGCAACGAGGCACGCCGTGCTGGAACGCACCGGTGACGAGCTCCGCCATGTGACCTACGACCAGCACCACTTCCTTCGCACCGGCCTCGCGGCTCGCCTTCACGACCCACTTCACCATGGGTTCGCCGGCTGCGGGATGCATGACCTTCGGCAGATCGCTCTTCATGCGCGTGCCCTTGCCGGCGGCAAGCACGATCGAGGAGAGCGGAGGATGTTGGGCGGTGTTGGTCATGGGGCGTTGGCAGCGCCCCGCGCGAGTGACTGAACTGGCCCGCCTTGATTCGAACAAGGACTAAGAGGACCAAAACCTCCTGTGCTACCGTTACACCACGGGCCAGACGGAGGTGATCCTAGCCGCGGTTTCGCGGCAGGCCTTCGCGCGGGTTGTCAATCTTCGTTGCGGGGCGCTTCTCCAGGGGGTGCGACCAAGACCTGACTTCCGGCGAGGTCTGCCGGTTTCGCGGTCGAGGGACCATCCCTGCGCCGCGGCTGTCTTCGAGGCCGGAGCACCCGTCAGCCGCGACGGCGTGCCCCGTGCGGAGCCGACCTCCCGCGGGAGGGCGTCACCGACGGCCCGAGGCGGAAGAGACTACCGGAACCTGGGTCTTGGTTCAACCGACTCCTGAAAAACGGGCAGAATGGGCCTTGGAAGTGGCCCGCAACCCGCCATCCGTCGACTTGTCGCCCGAGGCGCTGCTCGCGGCCTATGCCAATGGGGCCTTCCCGATGGCGGAGCCCGGCAGCGGCCGCATTCACCTGTACACCTGCGATCCGCGTTGCGTGTTCGATCTGGAGCGGTTCGCGCTGCCCAAGGCGACGGTCCGCGCGCTGCGGCGAAGCGATCTGGTGATCCGCTGCGACACCGCCTTCGAGCGGGTCATGCGTTCGTGCGCGGCACCACGACGCCAGGAGGATCACACGTGGATCAGCGAGGCGATGGTGCACGCCTATTGCGCGCTGCACGGGCTTGGCCACGCGCACAGCGTGGAAGCGTGGCGTGGCGGGGAACTGGTCGGTGGTCTCTACGGCGTCTCGCTCGGTGGCGCGTTCTTCGGGGAGAGCATGTTCGTGCGTCCCGACGCGGGTGGCACCAATGCAAGCAAGGCATGTCTCGCGTGGCTGGTGGGTCGCATGCGTGAGCGAGGGTTCAGGCTGCTCGACAGCCAGTTTGCGAACGACCATGTGCTGTCCCTCGGTGCCGAGGAGATCGCGGCCGCGGACTACATGCGGCAGCTGCGCGAGGCGCTCGCTCTCGACGTCTCGCTGGCGTGACTCAGCGCGGGATGCCGAGCGCGGCAAGATCCAGCGTGCTGCCCGGCGCATCGACCGCTTGGAAGCCTCTCGCGCGCAGCGCCTGAACCAGTTCCCGCAGGTCCGCCGGTAGCGGTGCGGTGAAGGTCATCGGGCGCGGCGTGATCGGATGCTCGAAGGAGAGCAGCGAGGCGTGCAGTGCCTGACGCTCGATCACGAGGCGATCGGGATCGCCGGGAAGACCAAGGTCGCGTGCGGCCAGATGCTTGCCGTCGTAGAGGTCGTCGCCCGCGAGCGGCCAGCCGAGATGGCTCATGTGCACGCGGATCTGGTGCGTGCGGCCCGTGAGCAACTCAAGTTCCACCAGCGCGAAGCCCTCGTAGCGCTCACGCACGCGGAAGATCGTCTGGCTTGGCTTGCCGGTCTCGTCCCAACGCACCGCGTACATCTCGCGGATCGTGGCGTGCTTGCCGAGGGGCAGGTCGATGCGGTCGGTGTCAGGCTCGGGACGCCCATGCACCACGGCCAGGTAGCGCTTTCCGGTGGTGCGCTTCTCGAACTGCTTCGCCAGGCGCCAGTGCGCGGTGTCGCCCTTGGCGGCCACCATCACGCCGGTGGTCCACTTGTCGAGACGGTGCACCACGCCGGGGCGCGCGAACTCCTTGCCCACCGTGCTCAGCGAGCCGCCGGTCACGTGCTGGAAGCGCCATGCGAGCGCATTCACCAGCGTGCCGCGCTTGTGGCTGCGCGCGGGATGCACGATGAGCCCAGCCTGCTTGTTCACCACGATCAGGTCGTCGTCCTCGAAGAGCACGTCGAGCGGGATGTCGTCGGCTGGAATGTGCTCGCTGGGTGGCGGCGGCAGCAGCGCGATCACGTGGTCGCCCTTGCGCAGGCGCGTGCTGGCCTTGGCCACGCGGCCGTTCACCGTGACGGCGTTCTCCTCGATCAGGCGCTGGATCTGGGTCCGGCTGAGGGTTGGCGCGCGATCGACCAGATAGCGGTCGAGTCGCTTGTCGAGATCATGCTGAAGCTCGAACTCCAGACGCAGCGGCGCCTCGTCCTCACCATCCGAGGCCTCCGCGTCGAGGATCGGTTCCTCGGACGATTCGGTCACTTGGGCTGCGCGGGCGCCTCGGGCGCCGGCGTGGCGGGAGCCTGTCCGGTGAGCGCGTCGATCTCGCTTGCCGTGACTTCGCCCGTCGGGACCTGCATCAGATCGGTAGGAGTGGGCGCGATCGGCACGATCGCCTTCGGTCGCGAAGGCAGCGGGGGACGATTCGTGAGCGAAGCCAGCGTGGCGATGCGCTCGTCGGCGGCGGACGCGACGGCTGGATAGAAGGTCTTGGCGGCGGCCTGCGCCGACTTCAAGTGCGACTCCGCGGTCTTCGCGTCGCCCTTGCTTTCGGCGACAGCGGCGCGGCCGAACCAGGCGCTCGCGATCACCAGTGTCTCGGGCGCGGGGTGCGCGTCGAGTCGCTCGGCGACCGCGGCGTAGAGTCGATCGGACTCGTCCAGATACTGCGCACGCAACTCCGGGGTCATCGCCACGTCTGGCGCGCCGGCGTCACGGTCGAATCGCTTGCCGCTTCGCACGGACTCCATGTAGCGGTCGGCGGCTTCCAGCATGGCCAGCGCGGAGATCGCGTCGACCGCCTGATGGCGATCCGCGATGTCCAGCAGCGCCTGCGGCGACGAGGCCTCGGCCAACTCGCTCCATGCGGTGTCGCGCGCGGCCTTCTGGCGCTGGTCGAACCAGTTCCAGCCCAGCACCGCGCACAGGCCCAGCAGGATCGCCAGCAGCCAGTTCGGCCCCTTCTCCTTCAGCCAGAAGAGGAAGTCGCTGTTCAGGCGGCTCTCGGTGAGCGTGCCTTGCTGGATGTCCTTCAGGCGCTTGTCCATGGGGGGACCAGTGTAGCGGCTGCGCCCCGCGTTTCCGTATCCTCTGAATTCCATGGCAGGCCTCATCGCAGTCGACCTGGACGGAACCCTGCTGGATGGCCGCGGGCGAGTGAGCGAGGGCAACCGGCGGGCCGTGGATCGCCTGCGCGAGGCGGGCTGGTTGCTGGTCCCCGCGACCGGCCGAAGCTGGCGCGAGAGCCGTCGCACGCTGGAGGCGATCGGTCATGAGGGCGTGGCCGTCACCGCCGGCGGAAGCGTGATGAGCGACGCGCGCACGGGCGAGACGATCGAACGCATCGCGTTGGAGGCGCCGTTGGTCGGGGAACTCGCCTCCGTGCTGGTGGAGCAGGGGCTGGTGGCGCACCTGCTTCGCGATCACCATGCCTGCGATCACGACTACTGCATGGTCGGCACCGGGCGCCTGGATCCCGCGACCACCTGGTGGCTTGACCAGCACGCCGTGCCGGTTCGGCACGTGGCTTCGATCGAGGCTTCGCACGCGGTGGGTCACGAACATGTGCTGCGCGTGGGCGCGATCGATCGTGCCGATCGCCTTGCGCCGCTGTGCGAGCAGATGCGCGCGCGCTTCGGCGACCGGGCGAGCGTGCAGGCCTGGAGCGCCGTGACGGCCGAACAGGCCACGGGCAGCGTGACGCACCTGCTCGAGATCTACGCGCCTGAAAGCGACAAGTGGACCATGCTGAAGCGCGTCTGCGCCGCGCGCGGCATGGGTCATGACCGTGTGGTGGCCGTGGGTGACGGGTTGAACGATCTGCAGATGCTGCGCGAGGCCGCGCTGTCGATCGCGATGGGCAACGCGGATCCGCGACTGCTGGAACACGCGGATCATGTGGCGCCGCATCACGCGCAGGACGGCTTCGCGCATGCGGTGGACATGCTGCTGGCGGGCGATTTGGCGTGGCCGGCGGAGGCCGGGCGTTGAACGGCGCCGAAGCGCTTGAGGTGGCGACATGGCGGCCGCCGCTCGCCCGTGGCGAGGGTCACGCGCTCTGCACGGCCTTCGACGCGCTCCTGAAAGGGGTGGTGGAGTGCGAATTGCCCGTGCACGAGGTGCTCTCACCCCGGCGCCCGCCGCTCGACGGGATCTTTCGCGTCTTGTCGGACGAGCGGAGCGCGGAGGCGCTCGATCGTCACGGGGTGAGACTGGTGCCGGTGGTCGACGCGGCGCGCGGCGTGTCGCTGGCGGTTCGTGCGGCGGCGATGGGCAAGCGCGCGCTTGTCTGCGTGCCGAACGATCAGCTGGAGATCGCGTGCGGGGCGGCCTGGCGTGACGGCGCACGCGAAGTCGGTGGAGGTGGATCCGCCGTGCTGTTGCTGGAGGACAACCCGTACCTCTCCCCGGGCGCATGTCCGATCCGTGCGGCGTGTGCGCTGGGGATCCCGTGCCTTGCGCCGCAGGATCTGGACGGCCTGCGTGAGGCCATCCAGCACGCCTATCGCATGAGTCATGCCGCGCGCGTGACGGTGGCGATCGCGGTGCATGTGAGCCTGCTGCGATCGCTCGACACGCTCGAGATGCATCCCAATCGGGTGCTCGAGCGCGTGGATCTTGCGCTCGAGAGTCGCCGGGTACGGCGTCCCACGCTGCCGGCGGAACTCGAGGATCCGCTCACGATCGGTCGACGACTCGAGCTGAATCAGCTGCGCAGCCTGCCATCGCCCGGCGAAAGTGAGCCGTGGGGCGTGGTGGCGATCGGGCCCTGTGCCTTGGCGGCGCGTCACCTGCTGGACGAGCTCGGGCTTTCCGGTCGCGTGCCGATGCTCGCGTTGGGACTCGCGACGCCCGTCGACGAGGCTTCGGCGCTTCGTCTCTTCGCGCGCTGCGCCAACGTGGTGGTGCTGGAGCCGCGGCCTGGCAGCGTGGCTTCGGAGCTGCTCGGCGTGGCGGAGGCGGGGCGGCGCTCGGGCGAGCGCGTGGCGAGCCTGTGGTGGGACGTGTTGCCCTCCGACGGCGAGTACGCGCCCCGACTCGAGATCAACGACGGCACGCGTCCAAGCATCCTGGCGCGCAAGATCGTGCATCTGCTGCAGCAGGTCCGGCCAGGGCAGACGATGGAGCGTCGGCTTGCGCGCGCGGATGAACGTCTCGAACGATGGCCCGTTCCCGATCGCGGCGTGGGCTTGGGCGCCAGTGGCGCCATCGATGCCGTGCGCGGCATGATCGCCGAGGTGGCGACCGAACTCGCCGAGCGCGCCGTGGCCGCCGGCGGCGTGGTGACCGCGATGTGGAGCCCGGGACTGGAGGCGCCGCCCGCCGAGGCGGAGCGTGTCGCCACGGTCGAGGTGTGGGATCGCCGACGCTTCGCGGCCGAGGGTGTCGCCGCAGTGCGGCAGGCGGCGCGCGAGATTCGTCCGCGCGTGCTGGTGGTGTGCGATCTTGGGGATGAGCCTGGACCCGATCCCGAGCGGCTCACGCGCGCGGCGGTGCCTGCGGAATCGGTCGCGCCAGTTTCGGTCACGCGCGGCGACCTGAACGATCGTGCGGCCTTCCGTGAGCTGCTTCGCGGCGCGGCATTGAGGGACGGACTTTCGGTGGTGGTGGGACAGGATGGGCCGCCGGCACGACGCGACGTGGCTGCGCTCGAGCGTGGACTCGCCGAGGCGGACCGCCTCGGTTTCGTCCCGATGCAGCGGGCCATCTGGCCTGCCGATGCGGCGTGCGACGTGCGACCCGCGCCGGCCGAGGTGATGGTCGAGCGCGGGCTTGAGCGGGGCACGAATCCCGTGCGGACCGAACTCATGGTCGAGGTGCTCGAGGACCGGGCAAACGCTCGGTTCGAGGCGCGCGTGCGTCCGATGCTCGAGCAGGTCGAGGTGGTACGAAGCAAGCCGCCGCGGCCCGAGCAGCTGGAGCCGGGCGCCCCCCGTCCCGCGCCTCCGCGGGTGATCCACGCGGACGCGGGTCGTTGGCGCGCGCATCTGGCGGGTTGGCGCGGTGACGCGCCGGGCGTGGCCGCTTGGGTGCTCTGCGAGGCTGGGCGCGCGATGGGCTACCGCGTGCAGTCGGCTTTCCAGACCACGCCGATCGGCCCGGGCAGACGCGCGTGGAGTCAGGTGCTTTTCACGCGACTCGAAGCGAACGATCGTGCCCTGGCGGCGCTCACGCCCTACGGCGAGGCGGACCTGCTGCTCGGGATGGACGCCGTGGAAACGCTTCGTGCCATCGGTCCTGATCCGTTCCTGCGGGTGAGTGATCCGCTGCGGACCTACGTCGTGGCGAATGACGGCGTGCTCGACGACCAGGTGGACGAGGCCCGCGTGCGCACCGCGCACGAACTGGAGCAGGCGCTGGTGCTCGCCTGTCGACCGGACCACGCCTTGGTCCGTGACGTGGCCACGATCTGCAGGCGCACCTTCCTGACGGATCGACTGACGGATCTGGTCATGCTTGGCATCGCGTTCCAGCGAGGGCTGGTGCCGGTGTCCGTGCAGTCGCTCGAGGCGGCGCTGCAGCGTGCGGAAGCGCGCGGCTTCGGGCGCTGTCTGGAGGCGATGCGCTTTGGCCGGATTCTTGGCGCGGAGGCGATCGAGCCGGAGGTGTCGCGCCGACGCGACCCCGACCATCCGGTGGCGCTGGTGCGGCGGTTCCTGCTCGAGATCTCGCGCAGTGGACTTGGGGGCACGCGTGCGGCGCGGCGCCTGCGGCCACTGTTCGGGCAGTTGCTCCGGCGCACCAGTGCGTGGCGGCGCGATCCGCAGTTGCTGCAGGCGCAGCGCGATCTGGTCAACGGCCTGCACCGTTGCTGGCTGTGGGGAGGCGTGAGCTACGCCGAGGCGTACGCGCGGCTGATCGATTCGCTGCTCGCCGTGGAGGGCTTGGCGCAACTGGCCGCGCTGCCGCTGGCGGAGGCGATGTTGCTGCGTGACGGCATCTACGTGGCGACCATGTGCACGAGCCCCGAGCAACGTCGGTTGACGCGTCGGCGGCTCGACGTGCGTCCGGGTCGCGGCGATCGGATGGAGCGTCGATTCCTGTACCGCGCCGAGGGCACGTTGCTCGGTCGCTTCATCCGGCTCGACTTCCGCTCGAGCGACTGGCCCGCACGCGTGCTGCGCACCGTCGGGCAACTGCTGCCGCACGGCGTTCGTGGCAGGCCCGCGGCGCGCGACCTGCGCGACGCCGTGGTGGAACTGTGCGCGCGCGGCGCCTCAGAGCCCTCGTGCGCTCCGAACTTTGCCCGCGCCCTCCGTCGTCTGCATGATCTTGCGGCGCGGGGTGAGTTGCTCGGTCTGGACGCGGCGGACGTGCGCGGCCTGACGGCGCAGGCCATGCGAAACGCCTGAGCGCTCAGTGGGCGCGTGACTCGTGACGCAACTGTCCGCAGGCCGCCTTGATGTCGCGGCCGCGGCTGGCCCGGATGTGGGTGTTCACGCCGCGCGTGCGAAGCGTGTCCTGGAACACGTGCACGCGTTCGGTGTCGGGCCGGAGATACGGCAAGCCATCGACCTCGTTCCAGCGGATCAGGTTCACGTTCGCGCGGATCGAGCGCGCCAGACGCGCCAGTTCCACCGCGTGCTCGGGTGCGTCGTTGAAGCCGCCGAGCAGGATGTACTCCAGCGTGATCTCGCGCCCCGTCTTCTGGAACCACTCATGACAGGCCTCCAGAAGTTCGGGAATGGTGCTGTACTCGGCCCACGGGATGATCTGTCGGCGCAGTTCGTCGGTCGGCGCATGCAGGCTCAGCGCCAGCGTGACGGGAATGTCGAAGCCCACCAGCTTGCGGATCGCCGCGGGCAGGCCCACCGTGCTCACCGTGATGCGACGGGCGCCGATGCCCAGTCCCCAGTCGGCGTTCAGCGTCCGGATCGCGCCGGTGACGGCGTCGAAGTTCGCCAGTGGCTCGCCCATGCCCATGAACACCACGTGGCTCACGCGATCGACATGCTCCAGACGGCCGAGCCGCCAGACCTGCTCCACGATGCGGCCGCGCGTGAGGTTGCCCTCGAGTCCACCCAGACCGCTGGCGCAGAAGCGGCATCCCACGGGGCACCCCACCTGACTGGACACGCAGGCGGTCTTGCGGCCGTCGGCCGGAATCATCACGCACTCGGTGCGACGCTCCTCGGCACTTTCGCCCGCGATCGGCAGCGTGGTGATCGAGTCCTCGCGCGGCGACGCCTCCCGAGGCCACGCCATCAGCAGCTTCTGCGTGCCGTCGGTGGCGAGCAGGTGCCGGCGGATCTCGCCCTGCTCGAAGCGCATGTCGCGCGTCAGCAGGTCGCGTGCCGCCTTCGACAGGTCGGTCATCTGCGACGGATCCGAGATGCCGCGCTGGTACACCCAGTCCATCAGCTGCCGTGCGGCGAAGCCGGGCAGGCCGTGCTCGACCATCCAGGCCTTCAGGCCCTCCGGATCGAACTCGAAGAACGCGGCGGGGGCGCTCACGGCGTCAGTGGGTGGCGCCGATCGTCAGGTCGACGGTGCGGTGGGGAATGCCACGCGACTCCAGCCAGCCATGCAGCTTCGGGCCGCTGTCCTCGCGCACAACGCGTCGGCCGGCGGGATCCACGCCGCGCGTGCGCATGAGATCCTTCAGCGTGCCGGGCAGGCCGAACTCGACCTCCTCGTTGTAGATGTCGCGCTGCTCCACCTCGCCGCCGTAGCGTTCGATCAGCTCCACGATGAGATCATGCACCAGATCCTCGGGCGCGCTCGCGCCGGCGGTGATCAGCACGGTCTTGACGCCCTCGAACCACTCGGGGCGGAGTTCGCTCTTGTCGTCGATCAGGCGCGCCTTCGTGCCGGCGTTCTGGCTGATCTCGGTGAGTCTCACGGAATTGCTGGAGTTGCGGCTGCCCACCACCAGCACCAGATCCGCGTCCGGCGCGATGGCACGCACCGCACGCTGACGATTCGTGGTCGCGTAGCAGATGTCGCTCGAGGGCGGTTCCTTCAGGTTGGGGAAGGTGGCCTTCAGCGCCTTGATGATCACTTCGGCGTCGTCGGTGCTCAGCGTGGTCTGCGTCAGGTAGACCAGCTTGTTCGGATCCTTGATGACCAGATTCGGAATGTTCGCGGGGGACTCGACCACCTGAATCGCCTCGGGGGCCTCGCCGCGCGTGCCCGCGACTTCCTGATGGTTCAGGTGGCCCACGAGCAGGATCTGGTAGCCCGCTTTCGCGTAGCGGATCGCCTCGTTGTGCACCTTGGTCACCAGCGGGCAGGTGGCGTCGATCGCGGTGAGGTTGCGATCCTCGGCCTGCGCGCGGACCGCGGGGCTCACGCCATGCGCGCTGAAGACGACCATGCTGCCCTGGGGCACCTCGTCCAGATCCTCGATGAACTTCACGCCGCGGCCACGGAAGCGCTCGGCCACGTGACGGTTGTGCACGATCTCGTGGTACACGTAGATCGGTTCACCCGGGCAGAGCTGGAGCATCTGGTCGACCACGTCGATGGCCATGTAGACGCCGGCGCAGAAACCGCGGGGATTGGCGAGGATCAACTTCATTGGGGTTGGGATCATAGCCCCGGGCTGCTACCCTTTCCGCCCCATGACGCTCACCGCAACCGGCCCCGTGGTCTGGATCGATGGTCGCCTCGTTTCTCCCGACGAGGCGATGGTCAGCGTGTACGACCACGGTCTGCTGTACGGCGACGGCGTCTTCGAGGGCATTCGCGTCTACGGCGGCCGCATCTTCAAGATGAAGTCGCACCTGGATCGCCTGTGGGGCGGCTGCGAGGCGATCCGCCTGACGCCGGCCGTGTCGCGGGCGGAACTCGAGGCCGCGCTGCGCGAGGCCGTCTCGGCCAGCGGCCTGAAGGACGCGTACATCCGTCTGGTGCTCACCCGCGGCAAGGGCTCGCTGGGCCTGAACCCGAACCACTGCCCCAAGAGCGGCACGATCATCATCGTCGACCGCATCCATCTCTATCCGACGGAGATGTACGAGAAGGGCATGCCGATCATCGTGGCCAAGCGACCGCGCATTCCCGCGGAGTGTCTCGACCCGGCGATCAAGAGCCTGAACTACCTGAACAACATCCTGGCGAAGGTCGAGGCCATCGACGCCGGCGTGCACGAGGCGATCATGCTGAACACGCAGGGCTTCGTCTCGGAGTGCACCGGAGACAACATCTTCGTGATCAAGGGCGGGGCGATCGCGACACCGCCCGTGTCGGCTGGCATCCTGCGCGGCGTCACGCGCCGCTTCGTGATCGACACGCTCGCGCCGACGCTGGGCTTGAAGGTCGCGGAGCGATCGATGAAGGTCGAGGAAGTGCTTGCAGCCGACGAGGTCTTCCTGACCGGCACCGCGGCCGAGGTGATCGGCGTCTCGCGGATCGATGGGCACGCGATCGGCTCCGGTGTGGTCGGTCCGATCACGAAGCGTCTGGAGGCGGAGTTCAAGCGCAATGTCGCGAAGGACGCGCCCGAGGACTGACCCGAACCTGCGGCAGCGGGGGGCGATCAGTGATCGTTCGCGCCGACCGTGAGCGCGATGGGCTTGGTCTCGCGCGGCGCCTCGACATGCAGCCGCCGTGGGCGGTGCTGGCTCCAGTCGGTCACGCGCAGGTCAGGGCTGTCCGCGCCGTCGTGCACCTTCAGCAGGTCGTAGCGATTGTCGCGCTGCGCCGGCACGAAGCCCGCGTCGCGGATGAGCCGGCAGATCTCCGCCTCGTTCAGGCAGTGCGTGGTTCCGGCGCTCGACACCACATTCTCCTCCATCATGACGCTGCCCATGTCGTTGGCGCCGTGGCGCAAGCCTGCCTGACCCACGAGCGGACCCATGGTCACCCAGCTTGAGCCGATGCTCCAGACGTTGTCGAGGTGCAACCGGCTCAACGCCTGCGTGCGCAGGTAGTCGGTGCTGCCGCTCATACGCACGCGCCGCCCGAACTCAGGGTGCGAGTCCTTCGTGCCCATGCCGTCGAGCGTGGCCACCACGTCGCCCGGGAAGGGCTGCGAGAGGTCGTCGCCGGCTCCCTCACCCCAGGCCTTCGCTCGACCCAGTGGCGTGTTCTCGCGCTGGAAGGGCCAGCTGATGAAAGCCATGCAGCGCCCGCCGCCATCTCGGCCGAAGTCGGCGATGGCGCGGTCCTGCCACGCACGCACCTGCTCCATGTGGTGCACACGGTCGGCGAGCCCCTCGATGTGCCCGAACATCATCGTGGCGCTCGTGTTCATGCCGAGCTGGTGCGCCACGTGCATCACCGTGAGCCATTCCTCGCCGGTGCACTTGCCCAGCCCGATCTTGCGGCGCACGGCTGGCGCGAAGATCTCACCGCCGCCGCCTGGCACGCTGTGCAGGCCCGCGTCGCGGAGGCGCGTCATCACGTGCAGCAGCTTGTCGCGCAGCGTGGCGCCCGGCGGATCGAAGAATCGCACGAACTCGATGAATTCCGGCGGGCTGAAGGCGTGGACGTGCACCTGCGGGAAGCGCGCACGAATCGCGCCCAGCAGTTCCTCGTACCACGACAGGGGCAGTCCGGGGTGCATGCCGCCCTGCATGAGGATCTGCGTGCCGCCGATGTCGACGAGCTCCTGCACCTTCTGCAGGATGCGTTCCACCGGCAGCACATAGGCGTCGCTGTCACCCTCGTCGCGGCGGAAGGCGCAGAAGGTGCACTTCGCCGTGCACACGTTCGTGTAGTTGATGTTGCGGTCGATCACGTAGGTGCGGATTGCGTCGCCGTGCACGCTGCGGCATCGTTCATCGGCCCAGAAGCCGAGCTCGGCAAGCGGCATCTCGCGCAGCAGCTCGAGCGACTGCTCCGGACTCAGGCGCGCCTCACCCCGCACCACGCCCTGCAGCAGGCCGCGGTCAAAGGGGGAGAGTTCCGGACGGGTGACGGGCATCTCCGCAGTGTAGAGGGGCTCCCGTCGCAGGTCGACGCCGTCACACGCGGATGCGTTCCCACGAGGGACTCTGGAAGCGCCACAGGAAGAGCAGCCCGCGCACGACCAGCTCGACGCTGAGCGCCCACCAGATGCCGGCCAAGCCGTAGCCCATCCAGACGCCAAGCGCCCAAGCCAGCGGCAGTCGCACCGCGTAGATGCTCACCACCGTGATGGCGAAGATCCACTTCGTGTCGCCCACACCGCGCAGGCCGTTGCGCAGCGCGATCGCGAGGGCGAAGAACACCTGCACGGCGCCGCATGCGAAGAGGGTCTTGGGCACCTCCTCCAGATGCACCGGCTCGCTGCTGATCACGCTGGTGAGCAGCCGGCCCTGCGTCATGAAGATGATTCCCATCACGCCCATGATCGCCATGCCCACGACGGCGCAGGTCCAGATCGCCTTGCGCGCCATGCGCGGATTGCCCGCGCCCAGATACTGCCCCGCCAGCGCGCCCGCGGCGATGCCCATCGCGAAGCCAGGCAGGAAGCTGAAGGCCTCCCATTGCACCGTGATCATGTGCGCACCCACCAGGCCGCTCTTCGGCGCGTCGCCCGTCTCGCCGCGCGCGACCATGCCGATGAACCCCACGAGGAACAGGCTTGAACTCCATATGGCCATGCCCTCAAGGAGGTTCGGGACGCCCACTCGCGCGATGCGCGCGCTCATGACGCGCGTCAGGCGCAGTTCCGGCCACTCGAGGCGCAGATCCTTCACGCCGCGTCGCAACACGACCAGCGTGGCCACGCCACCGACCACATAACTCAGCGCGGTGCCCGCCGCGATGCCCCACACGCCCCATTGCAGCGGATCCAGGGGAACGGGGTTGTGCAACGTGAGGCCACCCAGGCGCAGGTCCACGCCGCTCAGCAGCCAGCTTGCGATCAGGTTGACCACGTTCACGGTGATCGAGATCCAGCTTGGTCGCGCGGTCTCGCCCGCGCCGTGCATGCACATGCTGCCGATGTTCATGAGGCCGCAGAAGGGCATGCTCCACGCGATCGTGGAGACGTAGGTGGTGCAGTGCCGCCCCGCCTCGGGTGAGAGGCCCGCGATCCATGCCAGGGGAT
Source organism: Planctomycetota bacterium (assembly GCA_016872835.1). Classification (GTDB taxonomy): domain Bacteria; phylum Planctomycetota; class Phycisphaerae; order Phycisphaerales; family SM1A02; genus SYAC01. The sequence continues at coordinate 98,181 of VGYX01000004.1, forward strand.
GCGCGAGCGCCGCCATCGAGAGTCCGACCACGGCGCCCCACGCCACGCCCAGCACCACGCTCTGCGCCAGCGCGCCGCTCGCGTCGCGGCGATCTCCGGATCCGATCGCGCGGGCGATGATCGCCTGTCCACCCGCGCCCAGACCCGCGAAGGCGATGCCGGTGAACCAGCCCACATAGGTGCCGATGCCGATGCCGTCGAGCGCGGGCACCACGATCTCGCCGGGCAGGTTGCCGGCGATCATCTTGTCCACCAAGCCCACGCAGGCGATCATCAGCTGCTGCAGCAGCACCGGCATCGCCAGGATCCAGATCGCCGCGCGCAGGCTCTTGCCCGCAAGCCGACCGGATCGGATCTGACCCTCCTCGACCTGTGCGGCGTCGGCCTCGAGTGTCGCCATCAGGGGATCGGTGGGGTCATCCGGACTCGCGGCCGAATGCGACAGCGCGATCGAATCGGAGGTGGTTCGCTCTCGAGTCACGGCAGCACCGCCAGGACGGTCACGAGGCGCCCTTGGCCTCTGGCGCCTTGCCGTCGCCGACGTTGCCGAAGGGTTGCTTGGGCGCCGGCGCGGCGACGGGCTTCATGCCTACGGGAATGCCAGGCTTCTCGAAGGTCAGCGGCGACCAGAAGATCACGTGATCCCAGAATCCCTTCGAGCGCTGGTAGGTCGGGTACAGGTACTGCAGCTCGCGCCGAAATGGAGTCTTCGTGCTGCGATACCAGCTCAACCACAGCGGGCGGTCCAAGCCGAAGTCCTGCCGTGTCAGCAGTTGCAGGCTGTCGAGCGCCGCGAGGTTCACCGCGAGTTCCCGGGCATCCAGCGAGGCGGCGAGCGCCTGGAACACGTCGTCCTGCGGATACTGCCCCAGCGCGATCGCGAGTTCCACGCGCACCGAGGACTCCTCGGTCTCATCGATGATGCGCGAACACATCGGTGACGTGAAGGCCGGATTGTGCAGACGCTGGAGCGCCTTCGCCGCCGCCACGCGCACCTGCACCGACTTGTCGCGCAACGCGCTCGCGGCCAGTTCCGCGTCCGACGCGTCCCCGTGGCGAGCCAGCGCCTCCAGCGCGGCGACTCGCACCAGTGGATCACGGTTCTCTCGCAGGTACTCGCGGTACATCGCCAGGTATGCCGGCGTGCCGCCCCATGGAGCGTTCGCCAGCAGCACCACGCCTCGTCGCTGGTTCTCGGCGTCGGTGGGGTCCACGGCCCAGCGGGCCGCCTCGCCCGGCGTCGGTGGAGAGAAGGACTGCGTGAAGCTGGCCCAGTCGCTGCTGGCGGTGTCGCACCCGGGGCTGAGGAGCCCCGCGTGAGCGGCCAGAAGCAGCGTTGCGATCCGTCGCGCGCGCATGCGGTGCGGAGTATAAGGTTCTCCGCGATGGCCACTCGACTTCATGCCTTCGAACTTGGTCGTTGCGCCACGAACGCCTATGTAGTCGCACCCGAACCGGGCGGTGGAGACATGTGCTGGATCGTCGATCCGGGCGAGGGGCCCGAGCCGCTCCTGCGATTCCTGCAGGAATCGTCCCTTCAGCCTGCCGCGATCGTCTGCACGCACGCGCACGCCGACCACATCGCGGGCATCGACCGGGTGCGCGCGGTGGTGGGACCCGTGCCGATTCTCGCGCACTCGCTCGAAGCGAGCTGGTTCGAGGATCCCATGCTGAACCTCTCGCAGTTCATCGGGGAGCCCGTGTCCGTGTCAGGTCCGACCGGCTCGATGCAGGATGGTCAGGCGCTCCAACTGGGACCGCTGGCCTGGCGCGTGCTGCACACCCCGGGGCACTCGCCCGGCAGCGTGACGTTGTGGTGTCCGGAGGAAAAGGTCGCGCTGGTGGGGGACACGCTGTTCCGCGACTCGATCGGCCGGATCGACTTTCCCACCAGCGATCCCGACGCGATGCGTGATTCGCTGCATCGCGTGCTCATGGGACTGCCCGACGACACGCGCGTCTTCCCAGGTCATGGGCCGGACACGACCATCGGTCGTGAACGTCGCTCGAATCCGTTTCTGGTGCACGGCTTCTGAGGCGCCGGCCGCTTACCCTGCGCGCCATGCAGGGTTCCGCATCGAAGCACTGGCGCATCCTTCTGGGTCTGGCGCTGGGCGCCGTCGTGGGTCTGTTGGCCAACGCCTGGAGCCAGGGCGACACCTCTCGGGAGCGGGTGATCGCGTGGATCGGGGACTGGATCGCCTATCCGATCGGGCAGGTCTTCCTGCGGCTGCTGTTCCTGGTGGTCGTGCCGCTGGTGTTCGCGGCGCTCGCCGCGTCGGTGGCGCGAATCGGCACCACCGGCGTGATGGGCCGCATGGGTGTCCGCACGGCCGTGCTCTTCCTGCTCACCACGGGGTTCTCGGTGGTGCTGGGACTTTCCGCGATGCACCTGATCGCCCCTGGTCGTGGCTTCGATCCAGCCACGAGCGAGGCGCTGCTGAAGGCCTTCTCGGGCGAGGTGCAGGCGCTCGCGGGCAAGACGCCGGCGGCCTCGGTCGAGGGCGCCAAGGGCGTGGTGAATCTGGTGCTGGAGATGTTCCTCCCGCGCAACATGCTGGCCGCGGTCACGCAGATGCAGATGTTGCCGCTGATCCTGTTCAGCCTTCTGTTCGGCGCGGCGATCGGCGTGCAGACTCTGCAGCGGCGCGAGCGCGTGGTCGCCGCGCTCGACGCCGTCTCCGACGCGATGGTGTGGATCGTGGATCGCGCCATGCGTCTGGCGCCGGTCGCCGTGGCGTGCCTGATCTTCGTGTCCACCAGCCGCTTCGGACTGCCGCTGCTCGGCAAGCTCTCGGCGTTCGTGGGAGTCGTGATCGGTCTCTACCTGGTGCAGCTGTTCGTGCTCTACCCCGTGCTGCTCGCGGCGCTCGCGGGGCGCGCGCCGGCGCCGTTCCTGCGCAACTGCCTTCCGATTCTTGCGACCGCGTTCTCGACCAGTTCAAGCAACGCGACGCTACCCACCTCGATCGAGGTCTGCGAGCGGAATCTGGGCATCCGGCCGGCCGTGGCCAGCTTCGTGCTGCCGCTTGGCGCGACGGTGAACATGAACGGCACCGCGCTGTTCGAGGGTTGCGTGGTGCTCTTCGTGGCGCAGGTGTTCGGCATGGAACTCTCGCTGGCGCAGCAGGCGGTCGTCGTGGTGCTCTGCGTGATCAGCGCGATCGGCGTGGCGGGGGTGCCCGGCGGCTCGCTGCCGCTGCTCATGGGCGTGATGGCGCAGGTCGGCGTGCCGGTCGAGGGCATCGCGCTGGTCCTCGGCGTGGACCGTCTGCTCGACATGGGTCGCACCGTGGTGAACGTGATGGGCGACGTGGTGACAGCCGCCTGCGTGGAATCGCGGCTTCCGCCCGACGTCACTTGAGGGCGTTGGCCCGCGCCTCGATCCACCGCTCCATGCGGGCTTCCAGCACGGCCAGCGGCAGCGAACCCTCGCCCAGCACGGCGTCGTGGAAGGCGCGCAGGTCGAAGGTGGCGCCAAGACGCTTCGCCGCCCTCTCTCGCAGCCTTCGGATGCACAGTTCGCCCAGCTTGTAGCCGCACGCCTGTCCGGGCCAGCCGATGTAGCGGTCGACCTCGCGCTCGATGTTCAGTTCGCTCAGCGCGGTGTTGGCCTTCATGAAGTCGATTGCACGCTGACGGCTCCAGCCCAGCGCGTGCATGCCGGTGTCGACCACCAGTCGGCAACTGCGCCACATCTCGTACAGCAGGCGTCCGAAGTCGTCGTAGGGGTCCTGATAGAGGCCCATCTCGATGCCGAGCCGCTCGGCGTAGAGCGCCCAGCCCTCCACGAACGCGTTGAAGCCCTGATCGCGCCGAAGCGGATGCCGGTCGGGAAGCTCCTGACTGAGCGCGATCTGCAGGTGATGGCCGGGCATGGCCTCGTGCAGCGTGAGCGGCACCATCTCGTAGCGTGGTCGCTGGTCCAGCGCGAAGGTGTTCGCGTAGAACCACCCGGGATTGCCTGCCTTCAGGCTGCCCGACTGGTAGTAGGCGGTGGTCTGCGTCGGAGCCATGAACCGGGGAATCTCGCGCACCCCGTACGGCAGTCGAGGCAGGGTCTCGAAGAGGCCCGGCAGGAACGCGTCGATCCGCTTGGCGAGTTCGCGGTAGCCGGCCAGCAGATCCTCGGCGCTGCGGTGATAGAAGCGCGGGTCCGTGCGCAGATACTTCACGAAGTCCGCGAAGAGCGCATCGTCCGCGATCTTCGCGCGCCCGGCGTCCGCCGCGAACCAGTCGGTGCGTCGGATCACGCTCAGCATCTCCGCGCGGATGCGTCGCACCTCGTCCACGCCGATCTTGTGGATCGCCTCCGGGGTCAGGTCCGTGGTGGTCTGCTCGCGCAGCCGGAACGCGTACCACGCGCGACCCTGCGGCAGTTCCACACACGCGATCGAGTCGCGCGCCCCCGGCACGTAGGTGTCGCGCACGAAGTCACGCAGCGCGGCGAGTTCCGTCACGATGGCATCGGTGGTAGCGACGCCCTCGGTGCGAAGCGCGGCGGCCTGCTCGGCGCTCAGGTCGGGATAGGTGCGGTCGAACGGCTCACGCAACGTCGGAAGCCCGCCCGTGATCACCGCGTCGAATTGCGGTGGAACACCCGCCAGGATCGCCTTGGGAGGCGTGATGCCACGACGAAGTCCCTCGGCCAGCAGCGCGCGCTGGTCCCGAAGCGACTGCGGCACGGCGCGCATGCGCGAAAGGTGCGCGCGCAGGTCGTCCGCGCGCGCGAGGGGCATCTGCTCGTTCATCTGCGGCACCGACTGCTGCGGCCCCTGCAGCGGTCCCAGGATCATCAGGTGGCCACCGAAGCCATGTCCCTCGATCTCCATCGCAAGGTCACGCTCGATCAGTTCCGCGTCCAGACGGTCGCGCTCGGACAGCGAGCCCTTGTCGACCGCGCGCAGCGTCGCCAGCAGCGCCTTCGTCTCGGTCAGGCGTCGCTCGATCGCCGCGAGCGACCGGTCCATGATGCGCCCGGCGTCCGCCGGTCGGCCCTTCGAGATCGCCTCCATCGGATCCTCGCGGTCGCGGAAGGCCTGGATCGCGTCGAACGCCTGCTGCAGCGAGGGCGGCGTGGGTGACTGCGCGGGAGCGAGGGCGAGAAGCGCAAGCACGATGCAGCAGGCGAGGGTTCGCATGCAGGGACAGTAGCGGATCGGGTGGCTAGGCTTTCCGACCGGCCATGATCGAGATCTCGCTTGGACACAGCCCTGATCCGGATGACGCCTTCATGTGGTGGCCGCTGTTCGGCATCGACGGTGGCGCGCCCGCGATCTCGGAACCCGGCATCCGCTTCATGCAGGTCTGCGACGACATCGAGACACTGAATCGACGCTCCGCAGGCCCGGTGTCGGCACTGCTTGACGTCACCGCGATGAGTTGCGCGAACCTGCCGCTGGTGGGTGATCGCTACGCACTGACCGCCTGCGGCAGCAGCGTGGGCGATGGCTACGGCCCCAAGCTGGTCGCGCGCCGGCCGATGACCCTCGACGAACTGCGCTCAGCCGACCGCGTGATCGCGGTGCCGGGTCGACGCACCACCAGCTTCCTCGCGCTCAGCCTCATGCTGGGCCCGGGCCGCTTCCGCTTCGAGGAAGTTCCCTTCGATGAGTTGATGGAGCGCGTCGAGGACGGCACCTTCGCCGCCGGCGTGGTGATCCATGAGGGGCAACTCCTCTTTGGTGCGCGGGGCCTGCATCTGGTGCAGGATCTTGGCGCATGGTGGCAGGGGCACTCGGGACTTCCTCTACCGCTTGGCGTCAATGCCGTACGACGCGATCTGGACACTCGCCACGGCGCGGGCACGCTGGCGCGTGTGATTCGCCTGCTGCGCGAGAGCGTGGCGCACGCGATGGACCATCGCGAGACCGGCGTCCGCTACGCGATGCGATTTGCGCGAGGCATGCAGGCGGATCTCGCCGGCACCTTCGTGGACCTGTACGTGAATCGCTGGACGCTGGACTGCGGGCCGCGTGGTCGAGAAGCCGTCGACCGGCTGCTGGCCGAGGCCTCGTCGGCGGGGCTTTCACCGCCGGCGCCCAAGCAGGTGTTCGTGGGCGCGTAGTCCGTCTTCGGCGGCCCGTATACTCTCGCCCCCGCATGAGCATGATGCCGCCCGAAACCGAGCAGGCCGGAGGCCACGCGCCACCGAGTGTGCGGCAGTTCGGCGTGTTCCTGGACAACAAGGTCGGGAAGCTGCTGGAACTCCTGCAGCTGTTCGACGAGCAGGGTTCGCTGCAACTCGCCGCGTTCAGCGTGGTCGACTCGAGCGATCATGCCGTCGTGCGCCTGATCTTCAACAACGCCGATGCTGCGCGCGTGGTGCTGCGCAGTCATCAGTACACGTTCAGCGAAGTCGATCTGCTGGTGGTGGAGCTGAACGAGGGACGCGGCCTCACCAACATCTGCCTGCACCTTCTCGGCGCCGAACTGAACATCCGCTTCGCCTATCCCGTCATGCTGCAGCGCGAAGGCAGCCCGACCGTCGCGATCGCCGTCGACGACCTCACGCTCGCCGGACAGATCCTGCTGCGCAAGCGATTCCGCCTGCTCGGCGAGGAAGATCTCGCTTGACAGGACCCGCCCATGGCACGACTCGTCAAGCTCAACGCGACCGGACCCGTGAAGGTCGAACCCTCGGACAAGCCGATCTTCGTCTGCGCGTGCGGACTCAGCAAGAAGTTCCCGTTCTGCGATGGCACGCACAAGACCTGCCGCGACGAGGCGGAAGGCCAGACCCTCGTCTATGACGAGAACGGCCAGCGTCGCGAGGCGCCGAGGGCCTGATCGATCAACCCGGGTAGATGGCCGAGGTCTTCTCGGTCTCCCACACGCGCACGCGAACAAGCTCGCCACCGGCTGAGGTGATCGGCCCGGACAACCAGTCGAAGCACGTCGCGGCGATCGTCTCCACGCTCGGATTGCGGTCGTGGAAGGCCTCCACATCGGAGTTCAGGTGCTTGTGGTCCAGCCGGTCCACCGCGTGATCCCGGGCGATGCGATCGATGTCCGTGGCTCGCAATCCCGGATTTCTGGACAGCGGGATGCGAACCTCCACCTCCAGCCGGTAGTTGTGGCCGTGACCAGCGGGGTTGTTGCACTTGCCGAAGACCCGGCGGTTCTCGTCGTCCGACAGGGTGGGGCAGTGCAGGCGATGGCTCGACGCGAAGTCGAACCGCTGCGTCACGATGACGTGCTGGGGCATGCTTTCCTCGATTCGAAAGTCGCAGAGCGAGTGCAGTCGGACGGCCACGCTGTTCAACGAAACCGCAAGAGTCGAAATGAGCGCCTCCCGCAGGGAGCCAAGGGTGCGCTCGATCGCCTCCCCCGAGATGAAGGAGGCGGGAATGATGCGTGCCGCGCATTCCTTCACCGTCCGGTCGATTTCCTGAATGCCGACAATGTAGCCCGTGGTGGCGTCAGGCTTTCCTGTCACCGTGACATCAACTTCCATGCATGCGCTCCAACCGTCCACCTCGCTCCAGGCGCGAACGGTCGGCGCGGAGCCTCGGCCGGGCACCAGTGCAAGCCTGACGATGCGGCGGAGGAGCATCGGTGAAGGATAGGTTGGATTCTCGGTCGCACGGAGGGACGACGCGTGCACGCATTCGCCGAAAAATTGCAAATGCGCGCGCGACGGTCTTGCCGAAGCGTGGGAAGTGCGTAGGATCCCTTCTATACAAAGCCCCCGGAAGGGCTCGGCGTGAGACTTGTCTCCGCCGGGCCTCTTTTCTTTTTGCTCGCGACCCTCTGGGTGCAGAGCGGCTGCTCGGCGACGGGCTCCAGCATGGCCCTCCACGAGGCGGTCCGACTGCATCACGACGAGGGCCAGTTGCACGTGCAGGCGGAGGTCTCGTGCACGCGAGGTGACCTCGAGCAGGTCTGCTGCGCACGTGGAACGCGCGAGCACGAGTCGTTGCTGGTCACGAACGCACCCGCCAGCGCGGTGCAGGCGGGACTGCTGGCGCTGGGACTGCAGCCCGGCCAACCCGGATTCTGGCGGCAGGGGCCGGCCGGGGCGCTTGAGGAACAGCCGCCGCAGGGCAGTGCGGTGGAGATGCGCGTTCGCTGGCAGGAGGGTGGTGTGCAGCGAGAGGCCCCGATCGACGCGTGGCTCGACGATCGTCGCCCCGGACCAGATGCGCTGCGCTTTGTGTTCGCGGGCAGTCGCTTTGTGCGTACGCCCCAAGGCGAGCGCTTCGCGGCGGATCTCTCGGGCAGCATCGTGGGGCTGGTCACCTTCGGTGACGAGGTGGTCGCCTGCGTTCAGGTCGTTCCAGATCGTGTGGATGTCGCGCCGCCGCGTTGGCGCGCGCGCAGCGCCGTGATGCCGCCCGAAGGCACGCCCGTCACGATGATCCTGCGGCGCCCGGTCGCTCCGTAGCATCCGCCCATGCGTCTGGTCGGAATCGATCCAGGTCTTCAACGCACCGGCTACGCCTGCGTCGAGTTGCCGACACGCGGTCTGGAACCGCGTCTCGTCGAGGCCGGCGTGATCCGGCTTCGGGCGAGCGCATCGACTCCGTCGCGGCTGCTGCAACTGCACCGGGAACTCTCGGAACTGCTCGAGGAGTTCAAGCCGGTGCGCGTCACGGTGGAGAGCGTGTTCAGTCAGGCGCGTTTCGCGCGGGCCGCGATCGTGATGGGGCACGCGCGTGGCGTGGTGGTGCTGGCCGCCATGCAGCAGGGCATCGAGGTCTCCGAGCTGGCGCCAGCCGAGGTGAAACGGGCTGTCGCAGGCCGGGGCAACGCCTCCAAGGATCAGGTTCGGCGGGCCGTGATGGCGCAGTGCGGCTTGCGCTCGATGCGCGGTCCAAGCGACGTGTCCGACGCCATCGCCATCGCGCTCTGCGCTGCCCGACGCATGGGCGCGCTACGCTGAAGTCCATGGCTGCGGGCAACCTGATCGTGCACGGACGCAGGATTCCGGGGGACCAGCTCACCCCGGTGCTTGCGTACCGCCGGCTCGTGGCGCCGGATGAGCGAAACGCGCCGAGCTTCCTCTTGGAAAGCGTGGAGCAGGGCGGCACGGTCGGTCGTCACTCGATGCTCGGTGCCCGGCCGGCCATGGAAGTGGTGGCCCGCGAGAACGCGGTCGAGATTCATCGCGACGGGGCGGTCGAGCGCACCGAACTGCCGGATCCGCTGGAGGTGCCGCGTCGGCTCACCGGCGCGTGGGTGCCGATCCGCAGTGGCAACGTGCCCGAGGCGTTTCATGGCGGGTGGGTCGGTTTCGTGGGCTTTGACGCGATCCGCTGGCTCGAGCCGGGCGCGCTTCCTTTCGCGCGCGCCCCGCGAGATGACCGCGGCCTGCCGGATCTGCACCTTGGGCTCTATCGCAACGTGGTCGTGTTCGATCACGCCCTGCGCGTCATCGATTGCGTCGCCAGCGAGCCGCTGGAACTGCATGGCAGCGAGTCCGCGGCGCGGTCGGCCGCGAATCTGTCCATCGATCGCTCCATCGAGGCGATGCTGCATGAGCGTCCGCCGCTTCCCACAGGGGAGATCTCGCTGGACCCCGCGGCCGCGCCACGAGCGCCCATGGCGGGCTCCATGTCGCAGGCCGAATTCGAGGAAGCGGTGTGCCGCGCCAAGGCCGCCATCGCGGCGGGAGATGCCTTCCAGATCGTGCTGTCGCAGCGCTTCGAGCGCACCACCATGGTCGATCCGTTCGAGATCTACCGGGCGCTGCGCATCGTGAATCCAAGTCCGTATCAGGTGTACCTGCAGGCTCGCGACTGCATCCTGGTCGCCAGCAGCCCGGAGATCGCCTGCCGCGTGCGCGGTCGCACGGTCACGAACCGGCCGCTGGCGGGCACGCGCCCCCGCGGCGCCACGCCCGAGGCGGACGCGGCGAACGAGCGCGCCCTTCTGGCCGACCCCAAGGAACGCGCGGAGCACGCCATGCTGGTCGACCTCGGCCGCAACGATCTTGGCCGGGTGTGCGATCCGGGCTCCGTGCAGGTGGAGCGTTGCATGGAGATCGAGCGCTACAGCCACGTGATGCACCTCTCAAGCACGCTCACCGGCGCGCTGCGTCCGGGCCTTGACGCGTGGGACGCGTTGCGCGCCACGCTGCCTGTGGGAACCGTTTCGGGAGCGCCCAAGATCCGCGCGATCCAGATCATCGACGAGCTGGAGCCGGTGCGGCGCGGCCCCTACGCAGGTGGCATCGGCGTGGCGGGCTTCAACGGGGACATGGACATGGCCATCGCGCTTCGCACCATGGTCGTGCCGACACGTGGGGCCTCCGGCACGCCTTGGAGCGTGCATCTGCAGGCTGGCGCGGGCGTGGTTCTCGACAGCGATCCGACCGCGGAACATCGGGAGACGCTGCACAAGTCAGCGGCGCTCGGTCGGGCGATCGACCTTGCGGAACAGGCCTTCCGCGGCTCAGCGACCCGGTCGACGCGTGCGTGATCGGAGGACCTGCTCCGACTCCTCCTCCAGTTGCTCCGAGGACATGCTCTGCAGCAGGCGTGCGCTGGCGTCGGCGATCAACACCGGCCCCGCGATCCCGGCCAGCAAGACCACACCGCCAAGAAGCATGTTCGCCAGATTCTTCCCGGGCAGTTGAAGACGGATCATCAGCACCTGCACGGCGATCGCGACCACGCAGGCCGCGAAGCCGGCGCCGACCACGGCCGCTGCCCAGGCGCTGTCTCGCACGACACAGCCCCGCGCCGTCCACGCCGTCGCGATGAGCAGTTCCAGCGTCACCAGAAGGCACCAGCCCATCCACGCGTAGCCGGTGACCGCTTCCCATCTTTCCGGCAGTCCCACGATCGCGCCGGCGAATCGAACGCCGGTGAGCGCGAAACCCGCGATGCACCAGATCGCGATCACCCTTCTCCAGAGATCCAGCGCGGCATCCTGCACCCCGGCGGCCCTCAGGTGCCGAAGGCAGAGGTAGCGCCAGCAGCCGCCCAGCAGCACGATCGCGGACAGGGGCACAGTCCAGAAGGGCCAGGCGATCCAGCCGGTGGTCAGGGGAATCCAGAACCAGCTTGCGCGAGGCAACTCGGTCGAGCTGAGCGCGATACGCTCGAAGGGACGCGCCTGCGGCAGGGGCGTGGGTGGAGGAGGCTCCAGGGGGTTCATGTGGGCAGCGAATTCCAGCGGTTCACCATTGAATCGTTCGAACCGTAAGCGAGTATAAAAGGAACCGGAATCCACTCATGGCGCGACACCTGAATCACCGTCATCTGGCACCTGCGCTCTTCCTTTCGTCGTGGCTGCTCGCCGCGCCGACGCTGTGTGCGGACGTGACCGGCTGGGGCGACGCCGTCTGGAACGCCGCGCGTCGGGGCGACGCGACCGCCTTCGACGCGGAGATCGGCAAGGTGCCACCGGGCGAGGGGCCGGCGATCGACGCCGTCCGCGCCGCGATCGCGCAGCGCGACGCGCATCGGCAGGAGGCGGCGAAGGCGCGCGAAGAACTGATCGCCAAGCATCGGGCCGACCTGCGCAAGGATCTCGACGCCGGCGACCTCTCCCGTGCGCTCATCGCGGCGGCGAACCTGAAGTTCCTGCTCGAGCCCGCGGAGTGGACCGCGGAGATGGCGACTCCCACGTTCCAGGAACTCGAGCGCCGCACCGAGGCCCGCCGTGCCGAAGCGGAGGCTGCGAAGGACTGGCTGCTCGTGCAGGAGATGCTCTTCCGTCTGCGCGCGCTCTACGAGGACACGCAGGCCACCGATCGCTTCCGCGCGCTCGACGACCGGCTGGACGAGATCGGTCGCAAGGTCTCGCTGATGGCGGCCTATGCGCCCCGCACGCTGCACGAACTTCGCCGCGCGCAGAGCGAGCGGTTCCGCGCCTCGCAGACGCCCGAGGAGCGTGAGAAGGCCAAGGCCAAGTCGAAGGATCCCGAGGCGGAAGCCGACGATCCGGACGAGCCATTCCCCGAGTTCAACGCCGCCGCGGCCGATGACTGGAAGGAACAGTTCAACGGCATCACGCCGCTCATGCTGCGCGAGGGCCTTCGCAAGGCCGCAGGTGATCACATCGAGAACATGGGCTGGAAGCCGCTCATCGAGGGCGGTCTCGCCTCGCTCACGCTGCTGGCCAACACGCCGGAATGCCGCGAGGCGTTCCCGGGTCTCGGCGACGACGCCAAGCGCACCGCCTGGCTCGAGGCGCTCGCAGCGGCGCGCACTCGTCTGGAGGGCGTGCCCGACGACATGGCCAGCGGCACGCTGTACCGCGAGCTCATGAACGGCCTGCTGAAGGCCAACGAGATCACGGTCGCGATCCCCGAGAACGCGCTGCTGCATGAGTTCGGCGAGGGCGCCACCGGGATCATCAGCCGCCGCTTCGAGGATCCGTACTCGGAGATCATCTGGCCGGAGCGCCTTCGTCGCTTCCGCCAGCAGGTCGAGGGCAACTTCGTCGGCGTGGGCATCCTGATCCGCCACGACGAGAAGCGCGAGATCATGGTCATCAATCCGCTCGAGGGTTCACCCGCGGCGCGTGCGGGCCTGAAGCCGGGCGATCGCGTGCTGGCCGTGGATGGACAGAGCACGACGGGATGGTCCCTGAACCGCGCCGTCGACCTGATCACGGGTCCCGAAGGCGAGACGGTGAACCTGACCGTGCGTCGCGCGGGCGAGGAGAAGCCACTCGAGGTGCCGCTGGTGCGCGAGAGCATCAAGATGCGCTCCGTGACCGGCTGGCGCAAGACGGGCCTGACCGACCGTGGCGAGCCCACCTGGGACTGGTTCGTGGATCCGAAAATGGGGATCGGCTACGTGCGCCTGACCAGCTTCAACGAGGACAGCTTCGCCGACTTCATGAAGGCCGTCGACGCGATGCGCGTCAAGCGCGGTCTCGAGGGCCTCGTGCTCGATCTGCGCGGCAATCCCGGGGGACTCCTGACCAGCGCCACGGACTTCTGCAACCTCTGGATTCCCAGCGGTCTGCTGGTCAGCACCGAGAACCGCTTTGGCGAGACCACCAGCGCGCGCATGGCGGAACCGAACCGAGCGGCGCTGAAGGACCTGCCGGTGGTGGTGCTGGTGAACCAGAGTTCGGCGAGCGCCAGCGAGATCCTGAGCGGCTGCCTCCAGGCCTATGACAAGGCGGTGGTGGTGGGCGAGCGCAGCTTCGGCAAGGGCAGCGTGCAGGAAGTCACGCCGCTGCGCGATCGTTCACGCGAGGCCGCGGTGAAGGTGACCACGCAGCACTACGTGTTGCCGCCGGAAGACGGCAAGCCCAAGGGTCGCAAGGTGCACAAGAGCCCCGGTACCGAGGACTGGGGCGTGCTGCCGGACCTTCGCGTGAAGATGACGCCCGACCAACTCGAGAAGCTCGCCGAACTTCGCAGCACGGTCGACACGCTCCCTGAGGCGGGCAAGGAACAGACGGAGCCTCGCAAGGATCCGGACGAGATCCTTGCGACCGGCACCGACCCTCAACTCGAGACGGCGCTGCTCGCCCTCCGAGCCCGACTGCTCGGAACCGCCAGCGCGACCAAGGTCGCCGAGGCCGCCAAGCCCGGAGAGCCGGCCAAGCCCGCCACACAGACCCCCTGAAAGGCCATTTCCAGGCCATCATCGGGGGTTGGCGTTGCCCCGAAATGTCTTTCCCTCTATAACGGGGTGCTTGGCCGCGTGCCGATGTGAGGCATTCGGACAAGACCACCATGTCCACCCCATCCACCGACACCCGAAGGCTCTTCGACGTCCATCGCGGCGCCGGCGCCCCGCGCCTTGCCTCCGACCGCACCCCGCCGCCGCCGGCCACGCTGAAGAAGTGGCTGCGCGACATGATGCTGATCCGCGAGTTCGAGCTGCGCTGCATGCAGGCGTACCAGGACAAGAAGATCGGCGGCTTCTGCCACGTGTACATCGGGCAGGAGGCCGTGGCGGTCGGCTGCGTCGCCGCCACCAAGCCGGAGGACCCGCTGGTGACCGCATACCGCGACCACGGCCACGCGCTGGCCCGCGGCATGACCGCGCGCGCATGCATGGCCGAGATGTTCGGCCGCATAGACGGCTGCGCGAAGGGCAAGGGTGGATCGATGCACATGTTCGACAAGCCGAACAACATGTTCGGTGGTCACGGCATCGTGGGCGCGCAGACGCCGCTCGGGCTCGGACTCGCCTTCGCCACGAAGTACGAGGACGAGGTCATGCAGAACGGCCGCAACAAGCGCGTCACCCTCTGCTTCCTGGGTGACGGCGCGCTGAACCAGGGTGCGCTGCACGAGGCGATGAACCTTGCCGGCCTGATGGACATTCCGGTGGTGTTCGTGGTCGAGAACAATGGCTACAGCATGGGCACCAGCATCCATCGCGGCACCACGATGGCGCACGATCTGAAGTCGAAGGCGATCGGCTACGGCATCGATGCCGCCGTCGTCGAGGGCATGGACGTGCTCGAGTGCTACTGGGGCATGAAGCAGGTCGTCGACGACGCGCGCGAGCGCAGCCGTCCGTGGTTCATCGACCTGCGCTGCTACCGCTACAAGGGCCACTCCATGAGCGACCCGCGCAAGTACCGCACGCGCGACGAGGAGGAGGCCTGGGAGAGCGACGACCCGATCGGCAAGCTCGAGCGGTACATGCTCGAGAACGGCGTGGTGACCGAGTCCGAGACGAAGGACATGTGGAAGGACGTGAAGGCCGAGGTGCGCGACTGCGTGGCCTTCGCCGACGCGAGCCCCATGCCCGAGGCCGGCGAGCTCTACACCGACGTCTACATGGAGCCGTGGGGCCCGTATCCCGGCTCGAGCCGGCCGACCTTCATGGGCGGCGCTCCGAACACGCCAAGCTTCACGGCGATCGACCCGAAGGGAGAGGTGCTGTGAGCGCGCTGCGAGAGATCGAGTTCCGTGACGCCCTTCGCGAGGCCATGACCGAGGAGATGCGCCGCGATCAGCGCGTGTTCCTCCTCGGCGAGGAAGTTGCGCACTACAACGGCGCCTACAAGGTGAGCAAGGGCATGCTGGACGAATTCGGCCCGCGACGCATCATCGACACCCCGATCAGCGAGAGCGGCTTCGCCGGCCTCGCGATTGGCGCGGCGATGCAGGGCCTTCGACCCATCGTGGAGTTCATGAGCTGGTCGTTCAGCCTCGTGGCGGCCGACCCGATCCTGAACAACGCGCCCAAGATGCTCTACATGAGCGGCGGCCAGTTCGGCTGCCCGGTCGTGTTCCGCGGCAACGACGGCGCGGGCGGCCAGCTCGGCAGCACGCACAGCTGGTGTGTGGAGGGCATGTACAGCAACGTGCCCGGCCTGAAGATGGCCATTCCGGCCACGCCCGACGACGCCAAGGGCCTGCTGAAGACCGCGATCCGCGACGACGATCCCGTGTTCTTTCTGGAGAGCGAGCGCATGCTCGGCATGAAGGGCCATGTGCCGGAGGGCGAGGAGATCCTGGTGCCGTTCGGCCAGGGCCGCATCCGCCGCGCCGGCGCCGATTGCACCATCGCGACATGGGGCCGTCCGGTGCACTTCGCGCTTGAGGCCGCCGAGGCCCTTGCGAAGGAAGGCATCGACTGCGAGGTGATCGACCTGCGCACGATCCGGCCGCTCGACATCGGCAGCGTGGTGCGCAGCGTGAAGAAGACCAGCACCTGCGTGGTGGTCGACCAGAGCTGGAGTTTCGGCAGCCCGGGCAGCGAGCTTGCCGCCCAGGTGCACAAGCACTGCTTCGACGACCTCGACAACTTCGTGCATCGCGTGCACACCGCCGACGTGCCTGCGCCCTACGCGTACAACCTGGAGCAGGAGTACCTGCCCAACGCCCGCAAGATCTGCGAGGCCGTGCGCGCCGCCACCTACAACGCCTGAGCAGCAAGGAAGCGCCCATGCCCATCTCCGTCACCATGCCGCGGCTCTCCGACACCATGGAGGCCGGCACCATCGTGCGCTGGAACGTCAAGGAAGGCGACGAGGTCACCAGCGGCCAGGTCGTGGCCGACATCGAGACTGACAAGGCCACCATGGAGATGCCCGTCTTCGACGACGGCCGCATCGCGAAGTTGCTTGTGCCCGCGGGCCAGAGCGTGAAGGTGGGAACGCAGATCGCCGTGATCGCCGAGGAAGGCGAGGATCTCTCCGTCGCGGCCAGTGGTGGTGGAGTGGCGGCGCCGAAGGCGGTACCGGCCGCGAAGCCTGCCCCCGCACCGGTGCCTGTGGCGTCGGCACCCGCGGCGAAGTCCGCGGACGAGGACGAGACCGTGACCGTGGGCGGCCAGCGCATTCGCGTGAGCCCCGTGGCGCGTCGCATGGCCGAGGAGGCGGGCATTCCGCTTTCGTCGCTCAAGGGAAGCGGCCCCGGTGGACGCATCATCAAGCGCGACGTGCAGACCGCGATGGAGAACGCCTCGGCGCGTCCGGCGGTGCCCTTCGCGCAGGTCGCGGCGCCCGCTGCGCAGGCTCTCGCCGTGCCGGTGGCACCCGCCACCACGCGCGTGTCGGGTGGCCTGGTGATGGCTGGCCTCGAGAGCGAGCGTGTGGCCGTCAGCGGCATGCGCCAGACCATCGCGCGCCGTCTGGTCGAGAGCAAGACCACCATTCCTCACTATCAGGTCAGCATGCGCTTCGAGCTCGACCGGCTCATGGCCATGCGCGAGCAGCTCAACACCGAGCTGGCCGAGACCGGCATCAAGCTCAGCGTGAACGACTTCATCGTGCGCGGCTGCGCGCTGGCGATGGCGCGTCACCCCTACGTGAACGCCAGCTGGGCGGGCGACGCGATCGCCGTGCACAAGCAGGTGAACGTGGGCGTGGCCGTGGCGCTGGACGAGTCGAAGGGTGGCGGTCTGGTGGTGGCGGTGATCCGCGACGCCGACCGCAAGAGCCTTCGCACGATCAGTTCCGAGGCGAAGACGCTCGGCGAGAAGGCACGCACCCGCGGCCTCTCGGCCGAGGACATGGCCGACAGCACCTTCACCGTGAGCAATCTGGGCATGTTTGGCGTGGAGCACTTCACGGCGATCATCAATCCGCCCAACAGCGCGATCCTCGCCTGTGGCGCGGCGCTCAAGCAGCCCGTGGTGCGCAACGACGAGCTCACGATCGGCTTCGAGATGACCGCGACGCTGTCGAGCGACCACCGCGTGATCGACGGGGCCATGGCCGCCCGCTGGCTCAAGGAGCTGAAGGGCCTGCTCGAGAATCCGGCCACGCTGCTGGTCTGACGGGCGGACGCAAGACTGAAAAATGAACGAGGCCCACGGCCAAGCCGTGGGCCTCGATTGTTTCCCGAGTGCGAGGGATCAGGCCGGGCTGGGCACCGCGCCACCCATCGGCTCGTCGCCGGCGGTGGCGGGGGGTGTGGCGGGCACGGCCGGCTTCGCCGCCAGCATCTGCGCGACCGTCGGGCGCTCCACGTGCTCGCCGCGCATCAATCGCTCGACCTCCTCGGACTGCAACGTCTCGAGTCGAAGCAGCGCCTCGGCGACGGCGGTGATCTTGTCCCAGTTGGTCTCGACCATCGACTTCGCGTCAGCGTAGGCCGCCTCGGCCATGCGGCGAATCTCCTCGTCGATCATGCGCGCAGTGTCGTCGCTGTAGTCCTTGTCGGGCAGGAAGCTCTCGCGGCTGTCGTCGCCGGCGTAGCGCACGAAGCCAAGCTTCTCGCTCATGCCCCACTCCAGCACCATGGCGCGCGCGTAGGTGGTCACCATCTTGATGTCCATCGCGGCGCCGCTGGAGATGTCACCGGTCTTGCGCGCCTCGGCCAGACGCCCGCCGCAGAGCACGCGCATCGTCGCGCTGAGATAGCGCTGCGCGTAGCCGTAGCGATCCTTCTCGGGCAGGCTGAAGGTCACGCCCATCGCCTGGCCGCGCGGGATGATGGTGACCTTGTGCAGCGGGTCGGCGTCGGGCAGCAGCATCTGCAGCACGGCGTGGCCCGCCTCGTGGTACGCGGTCGCGATGCGCTCCTGCTGCTCGATCTTGCGGCTCTTCTTCGCGCGGCCCCAGCGGATCTTGTCGCGCGCCTCGTCGAGATCGGTCATCTCGATCGATTCCTTGTTGGCCATGGTGGCGAGGATCGCCGCCTCGTTGATGATCGCCGCCAGGTCGGCGCCGCTGAACATCGGCGTGCTGCGCGCGAGCTTGTCCAGGTCGACGTCAGCACCCATCTTCACCTTGCGCGCGTGCACACCCAGGATCTGGCGACGGCCGGCCACGTCGGGAAGCTGCACGGCCACGGCGCGGTCGAAGCGGCCGGGGCGGGTGAGCGCCGGATCGAGCACGTCCACGCGGTTCGTGGCCGCGATCACGATGACCTGATCGCTCGCCTCGAAGCCGTCCATCTCGACCAGGATCGCGTTGAGCGTCTGCTCGCGCTCGTCATGGCCGCCGCTCGAGAAGCCGCCGCCGCGGCGCCGGCCCACGGCGTCGATCTCGTCGAGGAAGATGATGCACGGCGCCTTGTCCTTCGCCTGCTTGAAGAGGTCGCGCACGCGGCTCGCGCCCACGCCCACGAACATCTCGACGAAGTCGCTGCCGCTGATCGAGAAGAAGGGCACGTCGGCCTCGCCGGCGATCGCCTTCGCAAGCAGGGTCTTGCCGCAACCCGGGGGACCTTCCAGCAGCACGCCGCGGGGAATGCGGCCACCGAGCTTCTGGAAGCGCTTGGGGTTCTTCAGGAACTCCACGATCTCGGCGACCTCCTCCTTCGCCTCGTCGATGCCCGCGACGTCGGCGAAGGTGGCCTGCGCGCCCTCCTTGTTCGTCTCGCGGTGACGGCTGCGACCGAATCCGCCCAGCATGCCGCCCGGTCCGCCGCCCGCGCCGCGCATGCTGCGCGAGATGAGGAGCCACAGCAGACCCAGCACGATGACCGTCGGCAGGATCGTGAGCAACACCTGCGAGAGCGCCCCCGTGGCCATGTCCACGCGATAGGGCACGTTGGCGGTGTCGAGATCCTCCATGTACTTCGCGTGCGCGGTCGGCGCGATGGTGACCGACACCGGCGCCGGTTCGTCACCGAAGCGCTCGCTGAAACCCTTGGTGCCAGGCTTCACTTTGGCGATCAGGCGATCGCTCTGCATGACCACCGAACCGGGCTCGATGAATCCGTCCTTGGCGTAGGTCATGAACTGCCGCCAGCTGTCCAGTTGCACGCCGCGTGTGGTGCTTCCGCTCACGACGACGTAGACCAGCGACAGCAGCAGGGCCACCGTGAGCCAGGTCATGAACTGACGCGGCGGACGCGCCGGCGACGGGCCAGGGCGCTGGGGCCCACCGGGGCCGCGTGACCCGGGATCTTGGCGGGCGAACTGCATCGGGGGCGTATGGGGCTGTTCGTGGGGTGTGGTTCGCATCGGGTTCACCAATCGGCCTGCAAGTTGGCCACAATGTCATCGGCAAGGCTCTGCACGGCCTGATAGCGGGCAAGATCCAGAGGCTCGGCCTGCGGGCGGCTCGCGACCACGGTGCCGCTGCTGGCGAAACCGTTGCGCGCGATGATGGGCTTGCCGGTCCGCATGTCGATCCATTCCCAGTCCACCGTGACGGTGCAACCGAGTTCCTCGGTCAGTCCGGTGCCCAGACTCTGGCTGATCTGGCGCAGGTTCACGGCCGTCACCTTGCCACGCAGCACGGTGTCCGCCGTTCCCTCGCCAACGATGGCGTAGGGGCTCGATTGTTGCAGACGCTTCTGGAGCGCCTCGGTCAATTGGTAGCCCACCTGGCGATCGTAG
The DNA here is from genome assembly GCA_016872835.1 of Planctomycetota bacterium. Taxonomy (GTDB): domain Bacteria; phylum Planctomycetota; class Phycisphaerae; order Phycisphaerales; family SM1A02; genus SYAC01. The sequence goes on from VGYX01000004.1 coordinate 117,848, forward strand.
GTCGAGTTCTGGAAGATCGGTACCGCGATCGAGCGGTATTTCGTCGGATGCAGCGTGCCGGCTTTGAAGCCTTTCGCGCCCGAGCACGCGGCCAGCAGCGCCAGCACGGCGCAGATCAGGAACCGCCCGGTCATGGCGAGGCTCCGGCGGGTGGAGCGGGGTTCGCGTCGGCGGGCGCAGTGGCGCCCGGCACCGGTTGCGCGGGGGTCTCGGGAGCGGTCGCCGGCAGCGGTGTCTCGGGAGCGGGTGCGATGCCGGGCGGATCCGCCGGGCCCTCGGTTCCCACGATCGCCTTGCGAAGCGCTGCGTAGTCCGGGCAATTTTTCAGGATGCTGTGGGGCAACTGGTCCAGGATCGTCTGGATCTCGCGCAGCGCCTGGATGGCGGCGATCGAGTTCGGGTACTTGCGCACGAGAGCGCGGATCATCAGCTCGGCGGCGATCCAGTCGTTCACCTTCACGTACCAGTCCGACTGCGTCTTCAGGCGTGCCGCTTCGCTCTCGTAGATGCGAACCAGCAGCGCGTCGGCGCCGATCTTCTGCGCCACCGCAGGCTCGTCGGACTGCAGCTGCTTCAGCTTGGCAGTCGCCTCCTGCAGGCCCTGGCCCTCGAACTCCGGACCCTTGAACTGCGCGTAATACGCGTAGATCAGTCGAAGGCGAGCCTTCACCACCTGTCGTGAGCGCGGGTAGTTCTGCGTGAACAGGTCGTAGGCGTCGGCCGCCAGCGGCATGTCGCGAATCCGAAAATAGTAGTCCGCAAGCTCCATGCCGGCTCGTTCGGCCAACTCGCTGCCCGGCAGGCGCTCCTGAATCCGGATCAGGATCTCCTGACCGTCGTCGCCAGCCTCGAGCACGCGAAAGGTCCCAAGGAACCGCTTGCGCAGGCCATGCACATAGGCGCGCGCGATCTCGAACTCGCGCTCCAGCGCCGGAATGAACACCGTGGTGGTGGCGTAGCGGCGGGCGATCTCCTCGTAGGAAAAGAGGGCCTGCCACTCGTTGTCCATGGCCAGATCGGCGTCGCCCTTGATCAGGAGGGCGTCCGGGCGCGCCTTCGCGAGGGGGTTCTGATCCAGAAAGGTGGTGGCCAGGGTGTAGGCGCGCTGCGGCTCGCCGTTGGCAAGGGCCAGACGCGCCTGCTGCAGCATGGGATCCAGCGTGGTGGGCCCGGGTGTCGGCTTCCACTGGTCGAAGTCGTCGAGCGTGTACTCCGTCTGGGCCCGCGCATGGCCAGTCGCCACCGCCAGGGTCAGAAGCAGGGGAAGGAGCGGGATCCGCACGGGGGGGATGGTACCGATCGGCGTCCCTCGGGATGGGTCCGGAAGCCATGAAACGATTGGCGAAGAGGGCCCCCGGATGCCGATGATCGAAGGTCGGCATGGATGCCGACCGAGCCAGCGGTGTGCTGGCCGTTTTGATCGAGGGCCCAGCCATGGATCGGCGCCTGCCCACCAGAGCGAGCATGCTCGTGTTCCGTTGTACCTGTGTCGCAGGCGCGATGTCGCTTGGGAGTGCGGCACTGGCGATGGATCCGGAGGCCCAGGTGGTGTCGATGCATGCGGCTGCACCGTCCGATGTGAGCGCTGGAGCGTGGATTCCGCTGCTGGTCTGTCTGGTCGCGGGGTTGGTCGCGGCGTTCGCGCTGGTGCGGCGCGCTCAGCGACTCCAGCGGCGGCCCTCCTCGGGTATTCAGGTCATGGATCGCACCCAGATGGGTCGAGGTCGATCGCTCTCGCTGGTGCGGGTCGGTGATCGTGTGGTGCTGGTGGGCGAGAGCGCGCAGGGATTCCAGCGTCTGGCCGAGTTCAGCGCCGACGCCCCCGAAGCGCCCGCAGCCCTTCGGAGGCTCGCGTCGTGATCGCCTCCGTGCCCGCAGGCATCGAGACGGGCGCGCAATGGGCCGCCACGGCGCTGGCGGTCACGCTGTTGCCTGCCGGCCTTGCGCTCTGCACGTGCTTCCCTCGCATGCTGGTCACGCTCGGGATCTTGCGGCAGGGGCTGGGGCTCGGTTCGGTGCCCGGTGGACTCGTGATGACGGGGCTCGCCGCGGCGCTCACCTTCGCTTCCATGGGGCCCACGCTGGATGCGGCGTGGCGCGGCGGGCTTGCCAGTCTTGCGGCCGGCAACTCCAAGGATCCATCAGCCTCGCTGCGCGGGGCCGAGACGCCGTTGCGTACGTTCATGTTCGACCAGTTGGAACGCTCCGGCGGCGGATCCACGCTGGCCACGGTCCTGCGGGCGAAGGGACAGGCGATCGATCCCGCCGCGCCGCCATCGCGGCGTGACATCGACACGATGACCTTGCTGCCCGCGTACGCGCTGAACGAACTGCGCGTGGCGTGCATGCTCGGCTTCAAGTTGCTGCTGCCGTTCCTTGCGATCGATCTTGCGGTGGCCGCCACGCTGGCGAGCCTCGGCATGTTCATGACGCCACCCACGCTCGTCAGCCTTCCGCTGAAGCTGATGCTGTTCGTCGCGGTCGATGGGTGGGCGCTGGTCTCCTCGGGTCTGGTCACGGGCGTCACGGGAGGCACGGCCACATGAGCGACGCCGGAATGCTTGGACTTCTGCAGGCCGCTTTCGGCGTGGCGCTGGTGGTGGCCTTGCCGCTGCTGCTGCTTGCGCTTGGAACGGGCATCGTGTCGGGATTGCTGCAGTCGCTCGCGAACGTGCACGACGCCGCAGCGGGCTTCGCGCCAAGGTTGCTTGTGACGGCCGTGGGCGCACTTGCGCTGGCTGGCTGGATGACCGCCAAGATGATCGACTTTGCCATGCGCTGCTGGGGGAGCGCATGAGTGAGCAGGCGTGGATGGCCATGCTGCTGCCGGGAATGCCCGCGATGCTGCGCGCGGCGGGGGCGGCGCTGCTTGTGCCCGCCTTCACGGGCATGCCGGGTTCCATGCGCGCCGGTCTGGTGCTGATCGCGGCGGTGGTCGCGTGGCCGATGGGCGCGGGAACCATGGTGCCCGCGGAGTCGCCGTGGCTCTGGGCCCCGCAGGAACTCGTGGTGGGCGCGATGGTCGGTGCCACGGCGGCGGCCGCGGCGAGCGGTCTTCGGCTCGCGGGCCGACTGATCGGTGAGCAGATGGGGCTTGGGCTTGGCGATGCGGCGCAGCCGGAAGCTGCGGAACCTGAGGGCAATGCGGCGGAAGCGACGCTGGGCTGGTGCTCGGCCGCCTGCTTTGTGGCGGTTGGAGGCATCGAGACCGTCGTGACCACCGCGGCGCGTGGACGCGAGGGCCAGGCGGCGTGGGGATTCGGGGCCGAGGGCATCGCATCGGCGCTTGACGCGGCATCGCAGCTGGCGCTTCGCGTGAGCCTTCCGGTGCTCGCGCTCACGATGGCGGGGGCCGCGATCGGAGGTGTGATCGTGCGATCGGCACCCGGCGTGATGACGCTTGCGGGTGGTTTCGGCGTGCGCGCCGCGACGGGCCTTGGCATGCTTGCCGCGACCGCCGTTGGCGTGTGGGCCGCGCAGACCGAGCTGCTGCGCGGCGTTCTTGCGCGGCTGGCGGGAGGGGTGGCGTGAACTTTCTGGGCGATGGAGAGGAGCGGCCGGTCGAGGCGTCGCCCGCGCGGCGAGCCCGTGCGATCGAGGACGGTCATGGGCCGCGCGCGCCGTGGCTGGCCTCGGCGGTGAGTGGACTGATCGCGCTTGGACTTCTTTCGCTGGCGGCGGGCCCGATCGCGATCGGTGCGAAGGGTTGGCTTCGTGGCTCACTGGCGGTGGATGCTTCAGCCGTGTCAGGAAGCGACTGGCGCGCGGCCGTGCTGCCGGCCTTGATCGCGACCTTGCTGGTCCTGGGTGCCGCGGCGGCTGCGCACGTGCTTGTGCACGGAGGCTGGACGCGGCTGCGCTCGTGGCGACCGATGCCGCGCACGCCCTTGGCGGCGCGCCTGCGATCGGTCTCCGCCGGATGGATCCTGGCGATCTCCGCGATCGTCGGCGGTGTGGTGGCGATCGTGCCATGGATCGCGGCGCTTCCATCGCTCGTGCATCGTCCGCTTGGCGACGCCCTCTGGGGCGCGACGCTGTTCGTGGGTGCAGGGGCCCTTGGAGCCTTGCTTGCGGCGCTCGTGCTCGGCTTCCTGCAGCTGCGATTGGCGATGCGTGCCTTCGATCGAACCCTCCGCATGACCCGATCCGACGCGCAGCGTGAGGATCGAGCCTCCGCTCCGCGCATGCGCCGGGGCCCGATGGGCCGATGGAGGTTGGCGTGAGCATGCCGCGAGGTCGATTCGAGTGGCTCGTTCCGGCCCTGTTCGTGGGTCTCGTGGCCACGCTCGTCCTGCCGTTGCCGGCGTGGGCGATGGACGTGCTGATCGTGGTGAATTTCGCGTTGAGCGGCGTGGTGCTCGCCACCGCCGCGAGCATGCGCCGGCCACTCGACTTCAGCGTGTTTCCGGCGCTGGTTCTTGGCACCACCTTGCTTCGACTGGGCCTGAACGTGGCCAGCACGCGGCTGATTCTGGGCACCGAAGCACCTGACGCGGCCTCGGCGGCGGCCAGCGCCGGCAGCATCATCGAGGCCTTCGGATTGCTGGGAGCCGGCCGCAATCCCGTCGTGGGGCTGAGCGTCTTCGCCATGCTGGTGGTGGTGCAGTTCGTGGTCGTCACGCGCGGCTCGGTGCGCATGGGCGAGGTCGCCGCACGTTTCGCGCTCGACGCACTGCCTGGTCGACAGATGGCGATCGACGCGGACCTTGCCGGAGGCGCGATCGATGCCACCGAGGCGCGCCGCCGTCGCGAGGAGTTGCTGCGCGAAGCGGACTTCCACGGCGCGATGGACGGCGCCGGTCGCTTCGTGCGCGGCGACGCCGTGGCGGGTCTGCTGATCGTGCTGGTGAACATCGTGGGTGGCGTGCTGGTGGGTGTGCTGCAGAAAGGGTGGGGCGCCGCCGAGAGCGCGCGCGTGTTCGCGCTGCTGGCCGTGGGCGACGGCCTGGTCACGCAGATCCCGGCATTCCTGGTGGCCACGGCCAGCGGACTCGTGAGCGCCAAGGCCGCCAGCGGTGACACGCTTGGTCGCGAGATTCCGCAGCAACTCGCCTCGAAGCCGGCCGCACTCTGGCTGGTGGCGGCGTTGCTGGTGGGACTTGCGTGCACCTCGTTGCCGGCGGTGCCGCTGCTTGGCGCGGCCGCGCTGCTGGCGGGAGCGGCCATCTGGACGGCGCGCGTGCGTGCGGCGGCCTCCGCAGCCGAGTCGCCGGTGCAAGTCGAGTCCGATCGCATCGAGGATGCCCTGATGGTCGAGCCGCTCTCGATCGATCTCGGCGTTGGATTGCTCTCGCTGGCGTCCGAGGCGCCGGGCGCGCTGCTGGACCAGGTCGCGTCGGTGCGGCGTCGTCTGGCGCAGGAGATGGGGGTGCTGGTCCCGGCGGTGCGCGTTCGCGATGATGCGGCGCTCGACCCCTTGGCGTACTGCATTCGCCTGCGCGACGCCGTGGTCGCCGCGGGAAGCCTGCGCACGAACGCGTTGCTCGTCATGGATCCCAAGGGCGGCGTTCCGGATGTGGCAGGGGAGCCGACCACGGAACCCGCACATGGCCTTCCCGCCGTCTGGGTGCCTGCGCAGTCGCGCCAAGCCCTTGAGGCGCGCGGCTTGGCGATCGCCGACCCTTCGGGCGCTCTGGCGGGCCACCTGATGGAGGTGTTGCGACGCAGGGCGTGGGAGCTGCTGAGCGTGGAGGAGGTGGGCCGCATGCTCGATCGCCTCCAGCGCACCGCGCCGCGCGCCGCGGCACTGATTTCAGGGTCCGCGTGGCCGATCGATCGCCTGCGCGACCTCCTGCAGGGCCTGTTGCGGGAGGGGCTGCCAGTCCGGGACCTCGAGCGCATCGCGGAGACCGTGCATGCGGCCAATCCGCAGGATCCCGACGACGCCATCCGTCGTGCGCGTTCGGTCGGGGCGCGCGCGCTGTGCGAGCGGCTGATCCAGCGCATCGGCGGCAACGGCCGTCAGCTGTCGGCCGTGTGGGTCGGCGCCGAGGCGCTGGAGGGCGAGGCGGCGTTGCGAGCGGCGGAACGCAGCGTGGTGCCGGATGCGGCGATCGCAGAGCGTCTGGTGCGGAGCGCGGCACCAGGACTTCGGCGTCTGCTTGAGCGAGGCGAGCCGGCTGTGGTCGTGACGCCCGACCGTATGCGCGGCGTGGTGAGTCGCGCGTTGCGAGGACGGCTCGGCGAAGTCACCGTGCTCGCGCGGGGCGAGATTCCGCAGGATTGCGAACTTCACATCGAGTCGGCGGGCGAACCCGCCGCTGCATGAGGACACGAGGAGACATCGTGACGGAACCAACGCGTTGCCTGGGTCGTTCGGAGCGGGATGCATTGCAGCGGGCGCACGCGCGTCATCCCGGAGGATTCGAGATTCTCGAGTGGCGGCGCTCGCAGCAAAGCCGGAAGGCGCCGGTGGAACTGCTGGTCCGGCCGATCGGAACGCGTGCGTCGATGGCGCGCACGCGGCTGCGTCTGCTGGCCAGCGTGACCGCCCTGCGCGCGCAGGCCGCCGAGGGTCGCTTCGATCCGGGGTCCCTGCGAACGGTGACAGTCGTACCTTCCTCGGGTGCACGCGAGGTCTGGGCGTTCCTCGGTGCGCCGGGAAGCGGCGTCACGCGCGTGGTGTGCGGACTGGCGGCGCGCCTGAATGGCCGTGATCGCTGCAATGTCGGCCTGCTTTCCGCAGGCGACGAGACGCACGCCAACGATCTGCGCGGCTTCGCCGACGCGCTCGGCCTGCCGCTGCACGCCTCACCGCGAGCCGCGGACATCGCCGATGTCGCGGCTAGCCTCGGGCATCGATCGCTCGTGCTGGTGGACTTCCCCGGTGCCGGCCCACGCGACGGCGACCGTCTGGGTTCGCATGCCCGTGCGCTGCAGGCACTTGCGCCGCAGGCGGTCTGCGCGGTGCTGGCGGCCGACGCCGACGAGGCCGCCTTGCGACGACAGCTTGAGGTGTCCATCCGGGTCGGTGCCACCTGCGTGGCGCTGACGCGCGTGGATCTTGCCGCTCGTCTGGAGCCCGTGCTGCGCGTGATCGCGGCGACGGGTCTGCCTCTGGCATGGGTGGGACATGGAAGCGGGACCTCGAGTGATCTTGCGCCCGTCACGTCCGGATGGATCGAGCGCGTGTGCGAGCGACATCACGCGATGGCGTGAGATCAATCTCCGGGATCGCGCCACTCGCCACTTGCACTCGTCAAGGCATCCGTTAGACTGCGCCCATCGAGGTGCCGCCAAGGATTCGGCGCATGCTCGAGGCGGGCACGATGTCCGCTTCACTCGAAAGGTGACGCCGTCGCCTTCGTTCACAGGACGTTGGTCAAGGAGCGACCGCATGTCCAAGGCAAGTGCACAGCCGCGTTCCGGAGCCAGGAAGGCCACCGCGCAGGCTGCACCCGTTTCGCAGTCCAAATCGCAATCGCGCCGAGGCGCGACCCGTGGTCGTTCGGCCAAGCCGGCGGCACCGGCCCCCGAGACCATGCCCCTTGACACCCCCGAGGCGATCGATGCCGCGTGGCGGTGCTACGTGGGCCTGCCTTCGGAGACCGTCTCTCGGCAGGCGCTCCGCAACCGCCTCATCGAGCGTTATCTCGACGTGGTGCGCTTCACCGCCGAGCGCCTGCACAAGCGGCTGCCAAGCGAGGTCGATGTGGAGGACCTCATGAGTGCCGGCCTCTTCGGGCTCATGGACGCGATCGACGCGTTCGACCCCGATCGTGGCGTGAAGTTCGAGACCTACTGCGCGCAGCGCATCCGCGGCGCGATCTTCGACGAGCTGCGTGCCATGGACTGGGTGCCGCGCCTGGTGCGCAGCCGCACCGCCAAGGTCGAGCGCGTGCGCAAGACCATCGAGATGGAAGAGGGGCACAAGCCCACCGACGCCGAGGTCGCCAAGCGCCTGAACGTCGCGCCCGAAGAATTCGAGAAGCTCAGTCGTGACAGCCGTCCGGTCAGCGTGGTGAGCATGCACCGCAAGTGGAACGACGCGGACGCGGGCAAGGAGGGCCGTGAGGTCGACGTGATCGAGGACGCGCGGCAGGACCGCCCGCTCGACCGTCTTCACCGCAACGACGTGCAGGCGCTGCTCACGAAGGGTCTCAGCCGCGCCGAGCGCCTCATCCTCATCCTCTACTACTACGAGGAGATGACGATGAAGGAGATCGGCCTGACGCTCGACCTCTCCGAAAGCCGCGTGAGCCAGATGCACAGCAGCATCATCATGCGCCTGAAGGCGCAGATGAAGCACCGCATCAAGGAACTCTGACGCTCAGAGCGAGACGGGCTTCACGTCGCGGTCGACCAGGATCTCCGCCGGCGTCTTTGCCTTGACCTCGTCCACGGTCGCGCCCGGCGCGATTTCCAGCAGGCGGAAGCGTGACTTCGCGCGGTCGAATTCCATCACGCAGAGGTCGGTGACGAGCATGTCCACGCAGGCCACGCCGGTCAGGGGCAGCGTGCACTTCGGCAGCACCTTGCTCTCGCCCTTCTTGTTGCAGTGCTCCATCACGATCACGCGGCGCTTCACGCCGGCCACCAGATCCATGGCGCCGCCCATGCCCTTGACCAGCTTGCCGGGAATCATCCAGTTCGCGAGGTCGCCGGTCTGGCTCACCTCCATCGCCCCCAGGATCGCCAGATCGATGTGCCCGCCGCGGATCATCGAGAAACTGTCGGCGCTGCTGAAGAAGCTGTGGCCGGGCACGCCCGTCACGGTCTGCTTGCCGGCGTTGATCAGGTCGGGGTCCACCTCGGTGTCGATGGGGAAGGGCCCCATGCCCAGCAGCCCGTTCTCGCTCTGCAGCCACACGGTCATGCCCGCGGGCACATGGTTGGCCACCAGCGTGGGGATGCCGATGCCCAGATTCACGTAGAAGCCGTCGCGGAGTTCCTTCGAGGCGCGGATGGCAAGCTGATCCCGGGTGAGGGGCATGCCGAGTTTGTACGGCACGCGCGTGCGGGGGGCAAGCGGGGGTCTGCGCGGTACCCTTCGCGCTCCATGGGCCAGATCCGACCTCTTCTTGAACGACTCCGCATCGCCGACGATCGCCGCCTGGTCGATCCCTCCAAGGCGGACACCGGCTGCGTGGTCACCGACAACCCGAGCACCGGCGAACCGCTGATGGCCGTCCGACTGGACGGCGCCGAGGACCTCGAGCGCGTGGTGCAGCGCTGCGTGGCCGTGCAGCGCGAGTGGCGCATGGTGCCCGCGCCGCAGCGCGGCGAGATCGTTCGCCGCATCGGCGAGGCGTTCCGCGTGGCGAAGGCCGATCTGGGCGAACTAGTCTCGATGGAGGCCGGCAAGATCCGGGCCGAGGGCCTGGGCGAGATCCAGGAGTGCATCGACATCGCCGATTTCGCGGTGGGGCTCTCGCGTCAGTTGTACGGCCTCACCATGCACAGCGAGCGCAAGACCCACCGCATGTACGAGCAGTGGCATCCGCTCGGCACCGTGGGCTGCATCACGGCCTTCAATTTCCCGGCGGCCGTGTGGGCCTGGAACGCGATGATCGCCGGCATCTGCGGCAACGCCACGCTGTGGAAGCCAAGCCTGCTCACGCCGCTCGTGGCGATCGCCTGCAACCGCGTGGCCACCGAGGTCATGCGCACGCAGGACATCTTCCGGCCGACCAGCGGGGACGCGGCGGACGTGTTCAGCCTGATCATCGGCGCGGACAGCGAGGTCGCGGAGCGCCTGGTGGCGGACCGCCGACTGCCCCTCATCAGCGCCACGGGCAGCTGTCGCATGGGCCGACGCGTGGGTCAGGTGGTCGCGGGCCGACTGGGCCGCAGCCTGCTCGAGCTTGGCGGCAACAACGCCGTCATCGTGATGCCCGACGCGGACATGAAGCTGGTCGAGCGCGCGGTGCTCTTCGGCGCCGTCGGAACGGCGGGCCAGCGCTGCACCACCACGCGTCGCCTCATCGTGCATGAGGCGATGGCCGACAAGCTGGTCGAGCGCCTGGTGAAGCTCTACGCCGGCGTGAAGATCGGCGATCCGCTGCAGGACGGCACGCTCATGGGTCCGCTCATCACCTCGCGCAGCGTGCAGGACATGCGCGCTGCGATCGAGCGCGCCGAGCAGGAGGGCTGCAAGGTGCTCTGTGGCGGCCTCGCCGGCATCGAGCGGCAGAAGAAGCGCGCGGGTCACTTCGTGGAGCCCACGATCGTGCGTGTGCCGATGGGCAAGATGCCCGGCATCTGCCGCGAGGAGACCTTCGCGCCGATCCTGTACGTGCTCACCGTGAAGGATCTGGACGAGGCGATCGCGCTGCAGAACGAGGTCGATCAGGGGCTCTCTAGCGCGATCTTCACCGACAGCGTGCGCAGCGCCGAGCGATTCCTGAGCCATGCCGGCAGCGACTGTGGCATCGCCAACGTCAACCTCGGCACCAGCGGCGCCGAGATCGGCGGCGCGTTCGGTGGCGAGAAGGACACCGGCGGCGGCCGCGAGTCGGGCAGCGACAGCTGGAAGCAGTACATGCGTCGCCAGACGAACACGATCAACTGGGGGGCGGATCTGCCGCTCGCCCAGGGCATCAAGTTCGGCGACGACTGACGCGGATCAGTTCGGAAGCGGCAGCGAACGGTCCATCGGCGCGCCCGGCAGCGGGCTGCGCTTGGGCGCCGCGCCACCACGCTCGAAGATCACGAGTTCCCAGGTCTTTCCGCCCGGGCCTTCCGACGCGACCGCCATGCGAAGGCCGTTCTGGTCGGCGACCGGGCCCACAAGGTCGCGCCACTGGCCGGCTTCGGCCACGGGATGCACGGTCCACGGATCCTCGCCTCGACGGCTGACAAGCAACCATCGCACGCGGTCCGGCTGGCGTCCGTTGCCCACGACCTGTACGGCCCACTCTCGCCCCTCCCAATCCACGGCGGGGAAGTTCACGCGATGACTTCCGAACAGCGTCCCACCCACGGCCCATGCCAGGATCGCGGCCAGCAACACGAAGATCGCGACGCGGATCAGTAAGTTTCGGAGCGCGAGCGTGGCCTGTCCCATGGGGAAGCAGGATGCTATCCGGCATGCATCAGCGCGCGATCCAGCCCATCGCGATCGCCCACGCGAAGGCGCCGGCCACGATGATCCGCCACCATCCGAAGAGTTCGAGCGTGTGACGACCGAGATAGCGCACGAGCCACTTCACGCTCACGGCGGCGCTGGCCATTGCCGCGAGCGAGCCCGCGAGCACCGGCATGGGGCCACCCAGTGCGGCGAGAAACTCGGCGGCGCCCATCTCGCGCAACCCCTCCAGGAGATCCTTGGCGCTGGCCGCACCCAGCGTGGGCAGGCCCAGCAGGAACGCGAATTCGGCGGCGGCGACCGGAGGCAGTCCGATCAGCATGCCCGCCAGCAGGGTGACCAGCGAGCGGCTGGTGCCGGGCCACAGGGCGAGCGTCTGCACGCAACCGATGAAGAGCGCGCCTCGCCACGAGAGGCCACGCAGTGCATCGGCGTGCGACACGCCGCCGGAGGAGCCACCGAAGGCACGGAGCCGGCTGCGATGCCACGGTGCGATCACGATCATCAGGATCCCGCCGACGACCAGCGCGCCGATCACCGGCAGCGGCCCGAACAGGTTGGCCTTGATCCACTTTCCCGCAAGCACGCCCACGATCGCCGCCGGAACGAAGCCCGCCGCGAGCAGCAGGATCAGATGCACTCCCATCGAGGCCTGCGCATCGCGCACACCCGGGCGAACGAGGCTCACGCCGCCACGCAGGATCTGCCGCACGCGCGGCCAGTACAGCACCGCGACGGCCAGGATCGCACCGCCCTGGATGATGATGCTGAATCGATCCACCGCCGCCTTCAGCTGCGCGGCGTCGCCCGCCGCACCATCCTGCGCGCCGAGTCCCATCGCCGCGGCGGTCAGGATCAGATGCCCCGTGCTGCTGACCGGCAGGTACTCGGTCACGCCCTCGACGATTCCCAGCACGATGGCCTGCAGCGTGTTCATGCGTCGCTCGCTCTCCGGGAAGGATCCAGCCACGGCATCCAGCGCCGCACCTCCGAACCTGCGGCCTCGATTGGATCATGTTCGGCCCGTGTGCGCTGCGCACCAAGCCAAGGGAAGCCGGTCGCCGCGTCGGCCAGGAATCGCCGCGCGAAGTCGCCGCTCCGGATGTCCGCGAGCAGGCCACGTATGCGCGCGCGCACGGCGTCATCGACCAGCCGCTCCTGCGCCACGAAGGCGCCGAACTCCGCCGTGTTGCTGATCGCGGCGCGCATGCCGGTCAGGCCGCGCTCGAACATCAGGTCGACGACCTGCTTCAGCTCCTGACAGCACTCCATGTAGGCGAGTGCAGGGGGGTAGCCGGCCTCCACGAGCGCGCGATACGCCTCCTGCGCCAAGACCATCACGCCGCCGCACAGCACGGTCTGTTCCCCGAACAGATCCGTCTCGGTCTCGGCCGCGAGGGTCGTCTCCACGATCGCCGCGCGTGCGCTGCCGATCCCATGCGCCCATGCCAATCCCAGCGTGCGCGTACGCGAAGCGTCGCGGCCTGGCTGGTGCACGGCAAAGAGCACCGGCACGCCCAGGCCCTGGGTGTAACGCACGCGAACCGTGTGGCCGGGTCCCTTGGGCGCCACAAGCACCACGCCGATCGACGCGTCCGGGCGCACCGCACCGAAATGCACCGAAAACCCGTGCAGGAATCCCACCGTCGCATCTGGCTTCAGCGCGCTCTGCAAGGGGTCTTGCCACACGCCGGCGTGGGCCTCGTCGGGCAGCGCGAGAATGCAAAGATCGGCTTCAGCGGCAGTTCGATCAATCGGCTGAACCTGAAAGCCGTCCTCGGTGGCACGAGCCTCCGCTGCGCCGCCAACTCGGGCTCCCACGATCACATGAGCGCCGGACTCGCGAAGGTTCAGCGCGTGTGCGCGGCCTTGGTTCCCGTATCCGATGATCGCAAAGGTTGCACTGGAAAGGGCTTCTGATACCGCCGGAGACGGGCTTGAGGCCGATCCAGCGGTGCCGGGATCACCGTTCTCGCTCGTCACGCGGGCGGCAGGATAGCGATTTCGCTCGTTTCGGCGGGAAATTTGGCCCTTCCTTCTGGGAAACATGAAGTCCCGAGGCACATTCGGGTGTCCCGGAATCTTTGCAGGGAATGTCAGGATCTCGTTCAAGTTCCCGAACTCCGCGTACCGATAACCGTGACATGGCGACGCCTGCCTCAACCCTTGCTCAGGAGACGAGTTTGACCACAGCGACCATGGATCGACGCATCACCGAGCGGTTCCGGTTGGAAACCGCCCTGGTGTTCGTCGTCGTGGGGGCGCATGGCAACACGCCTGAGACCAAGGGCCATTTCGAGGGCCACGCCTACGACATCAGTGAATCCGGCATCCGTGTCGAACTCGACGCGGCACTTCCGGTTGGAACGCCGGTGGACGTGTCGATTCAGTTCCCCGGTTGCGGCGCCGCCATTCATCTGGTGGGCAAGGTCGCGCGTCTCTTCGACGAGATCGATGATCCGGGTCCGCGCCGCATGGGCCTTCACGTGCATGCCGCGACCGAGGCGGATGAGCGCCGCCTGACCCGCCTGCTCGATCAGGCTGCACTGGGTCGGCTGATCTAAGATCGACCCCTCACTTCGTGTCCCGCGCGTGCGGGACGGTTCGCTCGCGCTCTCTCCAGCGCACTCCACCTCGGAGTTCGCTGGAGAGCCCGCGACTCAAGGTTCGTGTGCCGAGACCTCAACGGTCTTGGCGGAGGCTTGTCGGATGGACGAAACGATGCTGGCGCGGCTTGAGCAGCGGCTCGGGTATGTCTTTCGCGACCGTTCGCTGCTGGTCACCGCACTCACGCACGCCAGCATTGCCGACCGTCGGCTGGTGAGCAACGAGCGGCTGGAGTTCCTGGGCGACGCCGTGCTTGGCCTTGTCGCCTGCGAGCATCTCTTCCGATGGCTTCCCGAGCGGCTCGAGGGCGAGCTGACGAAGGTCAAGAGCCATGTGGTGAGCCGTCAGACCTGCGCGGAGATCGCCGGCGAACTTGGACTCGACGAGTGCATCCTGCTTGGCAAGGGCATGGGCCCGCGCAGCAGCCTGCCGCAGTCGGTGCGCGCCGCCGTGCTGGAGGCGGTGATCGGCGCGATCTATCTGGATGGAGGCCTCGAGGCCGCGCGCGCGCTGCTCCTGCGGGCGCTGGAGCCTCGCGTCGAGCAGGCTTCGCGAACGGGCCACCAGTACAACTACAAGAGCGTGGTGCAGCAGAGCCTGACGTCGCTGGGCATGGCGCCGCCGATGTACATGGTGCTTGACGAGAAGGGGCCCGATCACGCCAAGTGCTTCGAGATCGCCGTGGTCAGTGGCGAGCGGCGCTTCCGCAGTTGCTGGGGCCCCAGCAAGAAGGCCGCCGAGCAGTTGGCGGCGCTCGAGGCGCTTCGCGAACTGGGCGTGATGGTTCCCGACGAGAGCGGCCTGGAGGTGATCCGCTGGCCCGCGACCAAGCCGAAGGTCAACGACCGGCCGTGATCAGCGCGGTGAGTCGTCGCACGCACGCAGGCGTCGCCAGCCGCGTGTCGATCACCGCATCGGCCAGCGAGTGATAGAGCGGCAGGCGTTCCCGTGAAAGCCGCATGACTTCCATGGCGTCATCGGCGTCCAGCCGCGGCCGATCGCCGCGCCCGGCGGCCAGGCGGCGAACCAGTTCCCGCTCGCCCGGATGCAGCAACGCCACGCGCGCGCCCCCCCTCGACTGCGCGGCCCGGATCGACGCGGCGGCTCCCGGAGCTGTGGGAGAGCCGCCGCCCAGCGCGAGCACTCCAGCTCCATCTTTCAGCGCATCCTGCAGCGCTTCGGACTCGGCACGGCGCCACCCCAACTCGCCATCCTGTTCGAAAGCCTCGGTGACCGTGGCGCGTCCCAGACGCTTCAGCGCCAGCGGATCCAGATCATGAAACGGAACATGCAGCGCATCAGCCGCGAGCTGCCCGAGGGTCGTCTTGCCGGAGCAGCGCAACCCGATCAGGAGCAGCAGCGGCGAGGCCACGCGGGCCTCAGCGAACGCGGATCGCCCGACCCAGCCGACGCTTGCGATTGATGATCTTGCGGCCCTTGCGGGTGCTCATCCGGGAGCGGAAGCCCACCTTGCGGACCTTCTTGATTCGGCTGACCTTGTGGGGGTAATGCATGGCTGCTCCTGGGAGGGTCAGGAAGGGTACCCGGGAATCCCGGCGGCCTCAACCAGGCCCTCAATGGGCCTCGTGGCGCACCACCCGGCCCTCGACCAGGAAGATCACGTCCTCGGCGATGTTCGTGGTCATGTCCGCGATCCGCTCGAAACGCTGGGCGATCGTCAGCACGTCGATGGCCGCCGCGGCTGCTTCGGGGTGTTGCGGAATCTCCTCGCGGCCCCAGATCAGGATCTCCTTGTACAGGTCGTCCACGCGCTGGTCGGAGCGGCGAACCTGCCTGCACAGCGCGGCATCCTCGTTGGCCAGCGCCGCCAGCGCGTCGCTCAGCATGGTGCGCGTGGCGAATGCCAGATCGGTCATGGCGCCGGGAATCTCGATCGAGTCCAGCGCGGAGACCTTGATGAGCTTCTTGGCGATGCCGCGCGCCAGGTCGGCCACGCGCTCCAGCTGTCCGCTGATGCGGATCACCGCAAGGATCAGGCGAAGGTCGCCCGCCACCGGCTGCGCCAGCGCGAGCAGCCGCATGCAACTGGCCTCGAGTTCCAGTTCCATCCGGTCGATCTCGGCGTCGCTCGCCTTCACGCTCTCGGCCAGCGACAGGTCACCCTCGATCATGGACTCGATCACGCGCGTCACGCGCTGCTCGACGGCCGCACCCATCGCCAACAGGTTGCGGCGAAGGTCCACCATCTCGTTGCGAAGGTCGACGGCCATCGGGTGCTCCTTGCGCGATCAGCCGAAGCGGCCGGTCACGTAGTCCTCGGTGCGCTTCTCGCGCGGGTTGGTGAAGATGCGATCGGTCGGGCCGGATTCCACCAGCCGCCCCTCGTAGAAGAACGCCGTGCCGTCGCTCACGCGTGCGGCCTGCTGCATGTTGTGGGTCACGATCACGATGGTGAACTGGCTGCGCAGGTCGCGGATCAACGCCTCGATGCTCGCGGTGCTGCGCGGATCGAGCGCCGAGCAGGGCTCGTCCATCAGCAGGACCTCGGGGCCCACGGCGATCGCGCGCGCGATGCAGAGGCGCTGCTGCTGGCCGCCGGAGAGGCCCAGTGCACTCGCCTGCAGGCGGTCCTTCACCTCGTCCCACAGCGAGGCCGCGCGCAGGCTGCGCTCGACCAGATCGTCCAGTTCCGAGCGCGTCATCTGCCGGTGCAGCCGCGGCCCGAACGCCACATTGTCGTAGATGCTCTTGGGGAATGGGTTGGGCCTCTGGAACACCATGCCCACGCGTCGGCGCAGCTCCACGAGATCATGGCCCCGGTCGAGCAGGTCCTCGCCATCGAGCGTGAGCTTGCCAGCCGCGCGCGCCGCGGGAATCGTGTCGTTCATCCGGTTGATCCACCGCAGGAACGTGCTCTTGCCGCATCCGCTCGGGCCGATCAGCGCCGTGACGCGATGGCGCGGCAGATCCAGCGTGATGCCATGCAGCGCTTGGAAGAGGCCGTACCACGCGCTGAAGTCGACGGTCCGGATCAAGACCGGTGCGTCGTCGATCGGCTCCGGCCGCGGTTCCGGCGCCGGTGCGGTCAGTGGCTTGGTGAAGGTGGGCTCAACCGTGTTCATGAGGTTCTCGACTGCAGGCGATGTCGAAGGTAGATCGCCAGGGTGTTGAAGGAAAGCAGCACCAGCAGCAGCACGATGATGGCACTTGCCGCGAGCTGATGGAAGGCCGGCTGCGGGCGGCCCGCCCAGTTGAAGATCTGGAAGGGCAGCACGGTGAACGGGCTCATGGGCCCTTCCGGGGTGCTGGCGATGAACACGGGGATTCCAAGCACCAGCAGCGGGGCGGCCTCACCGATGGCGCGGCTCAGCGCCAGGATCGAGCCCGTCAGGATGCCCGGCAGCGCCGAAGGCAGTGATACCCGCCACGTGGTCTGCCACAGCGTCGCCCCCAGCGCCAGGCTGGACTGGCGCAGCCCCTTTGGCACCGCGCGCAGCGCCTCCTGCGTGCTGATGATGATCACGGGCAGGATCACGAGCATCAGGGTGAGGCCACCCGAAAGCACGCTCTGGCCGAAGGGCAGGGTCAGGCTGAAGGCGGAGCCCTCCGGACCGATGCGGATCGGTTCGCGATCCGGTCCGCCGATCAGGCCGAACATGCGGCTGAACGCGGTCAGGCCGATGATGCCGTAGACGATGCTCGGCACGCCGGCAAGATTGCGCACGTTCAGGTCGATGAAGCGTGTCAGTCTCGACTTCGCGGCGAACTCCTCCAGATACAGCGCCGTGCCCACGCCCATCGGCAGGCTGAAGAGCATGCAGGCCGCGCACACCCACACGCTGCCCACCAGCGGTGCGTGGATGCCGGCGTTGGCGGGGCGTCGACTGGCGAACTCGCTGAAGAAGCTCCACCGCACCAGATCCTTCACACGCGACAGCTGTCCCTCGGTGAAGACGGCCTGCACCGCCTCCGCGTCGAAGAGCCCCGACCATCCCTGCACCGCGATGCTCGTCAAAAGGATGCAGAGCGCGAGCACCGACAGGCTGGTGAACGCCAGGCAGAGCAGCAGGAAGGCGCGATCCTGCAGCAGTCGCGCGGTGGTGCGTGCCGCGCCGCTCATTCATATTCCTCGCGGAAGGCTCGCAGCAGGGCGTTGCCCACCACGGTGAGCGCGAAGGTGAACACGAAAAGCACCGCGGCCACCGCGTAGCTGGAGAGGTTCTCCACGCCGAAGGCCGGCGCGTCGCCCAGGAAGATCTGGACCATGTAGGCGGTCATGGTCTGCACCTCGCTGGCCGGGTTCAGCGTCATGTGCGCCAGTCCGCCGGCCGCGAGCGCCACGATCATCGTCTCGCCGATCGCGCGCGTGATCGCCAGGAAGAAGCTCGCCAGGATGCCGCTGAGGGCTGCCGGCACCACCACGCGCACGCTCACGTCGAATCGCGTGCCCCCGAGCGCGTAGGCGCCCTCGCGCAGGCTTCGCGGCACGGCACGCAGCGCATCCTCGCTGAGCGAGCAGACGATTGGCAGGATCATCACGCCCACGGCCAGTCCCGCGCCCGTGGCGTTGTAGACAGGGAAGATCGGGTCGCCGAGCAGCGCGCGGCAGACCCACTGCAGCCCCGGCGTGATCACCGTGAGCGCGAAGAACCCGTACACCACCGTGGGCACACCCGCGAGCAGCTCAAGCACGGGCTTCAGGGTCGCGCGCACGCGCGGCGGCGCGTATTCGCTCAGATAGATCGCCGACACCAGACCCACCGGCAACGCGAAGGCGGCGCCCACGCCGGCCACCAGCAGTGTGCCGCACACGAGCGGCCAGATGCCGAAGTGCCGCTCCGCCCCAAGCAGCGGGCTCCATGTGGTGCCCAGCAGGAAGTCGGTCAGCCGCACCTCGGGCAGCGCGATGAAATGAAAGGTCTCCCAGGAGAGCGTGAGCAGGATCGTCGCGGTGATGGCCACGCTGAAAAGCGCCGCAAGCGCCAGCGCACCCCGGATCAGTCCCTCGCGGAAGTCCCGGTTGGCCGTGGAGCGCACGCGGCCTCGCCGGGCCGCCTGCACGACCAGCAGCGCGGGATTGGTCGAGGCGGTACTCATGCGTCGCCTGGCGTCAGTTGTAGATCTCGGCGAGTCGGCCCGTCACGCGCTCGCCCGCCGGGTCGAGGAACTGCGTCCCAGTCTTTCGGGCGGACCAGTTGCGTGCCACGGTCGATCCCGTGCTTGCTGGCAAGGGCGTGTATCCGATTTCCGCGGCCAACTCGGCCGCATGCTCGATCGCGAATCCCACGAAACCCGCGACCTCCGCCCGCGCGGCCGCTTTCTTGCTCACGTAGATGAACAATGGGCGGCTGAACGGGGTGTAGGTTCCGTCCAGGATCGTCGCATCCGACGGCGCGACCGGACCCTTGCCACCATCGATCGCGATCGCGCGGAGCAAGCCGCTGTTCTCCTTGTAGTAAGTGAGGCCGAAGTAGCCGATCGCGTCGATGTCCCCCTCGACGCCCTTGACCAGCACGTTGTCGTCCTCGCTCACGCTCATGTCGGGACGGATGGTGCCGTCCTTGCCCACCGTGACCTCGCGGAAGTAGTCGAAGGTGCCGCTGTCGGTGCCGGGGCTGTAGACCTTGATGGGTCGATCGGGCCAGGACGGGTCAAGGTCCTTCCAGCGCCGCGCCGACTCCTTCGCACCGTAGATGCGTCGGATCTGCTCCACGGTGAGCGACTTCACCCAGTCATTCTTCGGGTGCACCGCGATGCACAGTCCGTCGAAGGCGATCGGCAGCTCGATGAACTCGATGCTGGCCTTCTCGCAGGCCTCGCGCTCGGCCTTGGTGATCGGTCGGCTCGCGTTGCAGGCGTCGATCTCGCCCCTGCAGAAGCGCTTGAAGCCGCCGCCGGTGCCGCTCACGCCGACGGTCGCTCGCACGCCGCGCGCCTGCTTGCTGAAGTCCTCGGTGATGGCCTCGGAGAGCGGATAGACCGTGCTGCTGCCGTCGATCTTGATCTCGCCCTTGAGCTTCGAGAGATCCCCGTCACCGCGCGGGGCGGCGGCCAGCGCGAGCGCGGCGCACAGGGTCAGAATGCAGGTCTTGATCGCTCGTTGCATGGTGAGCTTCTCTCCAGATGCGGTTCGAATAGGCGGTGGAGTCTGTCCGCTGGGGCTGATTTGCGCGTTCCTGCAGCGGTTTCGAAGTGTTAAGAATGTGTTCAGACTGCCCTTGGCACGCCGTCCGCGCCCACTTTCCCGGCCTGCGGTCGGGCCGCGGGAAGTCGGAGGATGAATGTGCTTCCCTTGCCCTGCACGCTCTCCACGTCGATCGAGCCGCCGTGCACGATCGCGATGTGCTTCACGATCGCCAGGCCAAGGCCGGTGCCGCCACCCTCGCGCGTGCGCGCGGTCTCCACGCGGTAGAAGCGCTCGAACAGGCGCGGCACATGGCGTTCCGGAATGCCGGGACCCTCGTCACGCACGCCGATCGCGATCCACTCGCCCTCCTCACGGGCGGAGAGTTCCACGCGCGAGCCATCGGGCACGTAGCGGATCGCGTTGCTCACCAGGTTCGCCAGCGCCTGCTCGGCCAGGAGCGCGTTGGCATGCACGCCGAGATCGGGATCCCCCGCACGCGTGATGCGGATTCCGCGCGCCTCGGCGGCGGTCCCGAGCTCCGCCTCGACCCAGTCGAACAGACCGCCCACGCGCACGTCGGCCATCTCGATGCGCTCGCGCATGGCCGGACTCTCCACGAACGAGAGCGAGAGCAGGTCCTCCACGAGCGCGCCAAGCCGCGAGGCGTTGCGATGCACGATGTCGAGGAACTTGCGCGCAGTCTCCGGATCCTCGAGGCCCACTTGCAGCAGCGTCTCCACGTAGCCGCGGATATTGGTGATCGGCGTGCGCAGCTCGTGGCTCACGTTCGCGGCGAAATCGCTGCGCATGCGGTCGAGCGAGCGTTGCGCGGTCACGTCACCAAGCAACAGCAGGCCACCGACCAGCCTGCCGGCCTCGTCGGTCACGCAGGCCACCACCGCCTCGGCCACCAGCCCCGGTGCAGCGGGGGGTTCCAGGTCGGTCTGGCGGCGGCTGCCCGATTCGAACGCTTCCGTGAGCAGCTGATTCAAGTCCGGGCATCGGGTGCATTCCTGCAGCAGTCGTCCACGTGCCGAGGCGGGTTCGAAGCCAAGCATGCGGCCTGCGTTCTCGTTGGCCACGATCACCCGCTGCTGTCCGTCCAGGATCACAAGCCCCTCTCGAAGGGCTTCCTCCAGGATGCGCCGCCGGAGCCGTTCCGAGGCGAGTGATTCACGCGTGCCGGCGAGCACCGACGCGAGATCCTGCATGGCGCGATTGAGCGGGTCGAGTCCGCCTCGCACGCGAAGCGGCATCGAGGCGCCACGATCGCCCGCCACGATGCGACGGACCGCTCGGGTCATACGGCGAAGATCGGATCCGCGAGCAAGCCCCATCATCAGCAACACGGCCAGCGCGACCACGCCCGCGCCCGCCGCGGCGGCAGGCGATGCACGCCACCACGCCAGCGCCATCGCCAGCAGGGCCGCAACGGCAATCAGGATGATCGGGTCTTGTCGGCGTGTCATTCGGCCGAGGCGATCTCGCCCTCGGCCAGACGATATCCGACGCCTCGGACGGTCTCGATCAGGGCGCCCATGTCGCCCAATTTGCGGCGTAGCGCCGTCATGTGCACGTCGACCGTGCGGCTCGACAGCACCACGTTCCGGCCGTGCACCGCCGCGATGATCTGGTCACGCGTGCGCACGAACCCGGGCCTCTGCGCCAGGAAGTGCAGCATGCCGAACTCGGTCAGGGTGAGTTCGACGGTCTTGCCGTCGATCAGGGTGACATGCCGCTCGGGATCGATGGACAGGCGACCGTCGCCGATCTGGATGCGCTTCGTGTTGCCGGGGCGGCTCTCGCCCGAGCGACGCAGCACCGCCTTCACGCGCGCGACCAGCACGCGAGGGCTGAAGGGCTTGGGGATGTAGTCATCGGCGCCCAGCTCGATGCCCGTCACGATGTCGGCCTCGTCGCCGCGCGCCGTCACCATCACGATGGCGATGCGCGAGCCCTCGGCCGAGGCGCGGATGCGCCGACAGATCTCCAGGCCGTCCTGATCCGGAAGCATCAGGTCCAGCACCACGATGTCCGGGGGCGACTTGCGGATCGCCTCCAGCGCGTCCTTGCCGCGATGCACGGTCGTGGCGTCGAAGCCCGCCCGCACCAGGTTGAACTGGATCAGGTCGGCGATCTCTCGCTCGTCCTCGACGATCAGCACCGAAGGCCGTGCCATGAGCGCGAAGGGTAGAAGCGCGGTGGCCGAGAAGGATGCGTGTCGGGTGCTTTGGGCCGTGAAGATTCGGTTCAGCCTGCACGCAGGCACCAGACCGCATCGACGCAGCGGCTTGCGCCTCGGCCGGTCACGGCGGGCAGCGTGATGGGGGTGCGATCGAGCGCCAGCAAGCCCAGGATCGCCATCTCCATCGACTCGCGTGCCTCCACCGGAACCCCAAGTTCGGCGCTGGCGAGGACCTCGGCGTCGGGGGCGCCAACCCGAATCGCGGCGGTCAGGGCGGCGTTTCGACTCCCTCCGCCGGCGAGCACCACCCGATCATGGCCTGCGCGTACGGCTGCGCGGCCAATGTGAACGCCGACGGCGTGAGCCACGGTCGCCAAGAGCGCGTGAGGGGGAAGTTTCGAGGCCTCCACCCAGCCTGTGGCCTCGTCGCCCGTGCCGAGCGACCGGCCGGCGGCTTCGGCTCTTTCCAGCAGGGCGGCAAGGCCGCGGACCTCCGGCTCCGAGACGGCTCCTGCCCGTGCGCCTGCGCCGTCGGCGTCGTAGGGGACGCCCAGCGCCTTGCGGGCCGAGGCATCCAGCAGATGGTTGCAGGGACAGATGTCCGCGCCTCGGATCGCGGCTGGACCTTGCGCCGCGGCAGGCAGCCACGTGATGTTGCAGAAGCCGCCGAGGTTCACGATGGCGGTGGCCTTGGTGTGGCGGAAGGCGATCCAGTCCGCCAAGGGCGTGATCGGCGCACCCTGACCACCCGCAGCCAGGTCCGCGCCGCGAAGATCGCTCGCCACCGCGCAGCCGAGTCGTTGCGCGATGGGCCACGGGTTCAGCAACTGCCACGAGACGGGCGGCGCATGGAACACGGTCTGTCCATGGATCGCCGCCACCGCGATCGGACGACGCTCGGCAAGCGGCGCGAGCGCGTCCGCATGCAGCCGACCGAAGTCGAGCGCCAGCGTCGCGAAGTCCTTCGCGGACATCGCCGCGCCGTCGCATGCCGCACGCAGGCGTGCGCGCACCGGATCGAGCGCGTGGGTGATGTGTCGCTCCACGCGCACGCGCAGGTTAAGCCCCGAACCCTCCGTGCGCACCAGCGACGCGTCCAGCGCATCCAGGCTCGTGCCGGTCATCGCGCCGATCGCCCAGCGTTCGCTCATAGGGGGTTATGGTGACGTCGCCGAGTTCCCGCGTCGAGGGCCACCCTCGGCTACCTTTGTGGAATGCTGAAGCGGATTCTCGTGACCGGCGGCGCCGGCTTCCTCGGTTCCCACCTCTGCGAGCGACTGGTGAAGCAGGGTCACGACGTGATCTGCCTCGACAACTTCTTCACCAGCCAGAAGGGCAATGTGGATCACCTGCTCGACCGCCACAACTTCGAGCTGGTTCGGCACGACGTGGTGGATCCGTTCCGCTTCGAGGTGGACGAGATCTACAACCTTGCCTGCCCGGCGGCGCCCGGCCACTACCAGTACAACCCGATCAAGACCATGAAGACCAGCGTCATGGGCGCGATCAACAGTCTGGGGCTGGCCAAGCGCGTGCGCGCGCGCATCCTGCACACCAGCACCAGCGAGGTCTACGGCGATCCCGACGTGCACCCGCAGCCCGAGAGCTATCGCGGCAACGTGAACCCGATCGGTCCGCGTGCCTGCTACGACGAGGGCAAGCGTGCCGCTGAGACGCTGATGTTCGACTACCACCGCCAGCATGGCGTGCGCATCAAGGTGGTTCGCATCTTCAACACCTACGGTCCGCGCGTGCATCCCTTCGACGGTCGCGTGGTCAGCAACTTCATCCGCCAGGCTCTGGCGGGCGAGGACATCACGCTCTACGGCGACGGCACGCAGACGCGCAGCTTCTGCTTCGTCGACGACATGATCGACGGACTGATCGGGATGATGGAGGCGTCGGACGACATCACCGGCCCGGTGAACCTGGGCAATCCGGACGAGTTCACGGTGCACGAGTTGGCGAAGAAGGTGGTTTCGATCTCAGGAAGCCGCTCCGAGGTCACGCTGGGTCGTCCACTGCCGGCGGACGATCCGGCTCGGCGTCGCCCGGACATCTCGCTGGCGAAGTCAACGCTGGGTTGGCAGCCGCGGGTCTCCCTTGACGAGGGACTCCGAAAGACCATCGAGTGGTTCCGGTCCATCCGGCTGACGGACTATCGCCCGCCGACACCCAACTACTGATTTCACAGGCGTTTCCGACGTTCCGGGAATGTGTCCGAAAAACGGCCCGTTCCGGGGTCGAAGATGTTCTGCATCACTAGGCTGCAGTGCGGATGGGTACCCGAAAAAGTACCGAACATCCAGTTGACGAGCCGAAGTGATTCGGGTACGAACAGAACCCGAACGGAAGTCAGGACAGCATTCGCATGAATCGGCCCGCAGGCGCGGGCCCCAACCGGCCCCGGAAGGGCCAGCCAAGGAAGGTCAAAGATGGTCGCTCCCCTCACATCGAAGGATGGATCCGGCAACACCAAGGATGAGAAGGGCCCCGTGAAGCCCGCCGTGTCCTCAGGCTCGGTTGGAACCGCGCCACGCGTTCCCGGAGGTCCCGCCGCGACGCCGGCCTCCGCGTCCGCTACAAATCGTCCTGCCGTGGCCGCGGCCATCGCCGCCGTCACCAGCGGCACGGCAACGGAGAAAGCAGCCATGAGCAAGTCGACCGTCGAGGCGAAGGCGCCCGCATCCCGCGAGAACTCCACCGAGACCAAGGCGCGCCTGAAGGCGATCGAGCAGGCGATGATCCAGATCGAGAAGGCCCACGGCAAGGGCAGCATCATGCGTCTGGACGGCAATGACGTGCCCGTGATCCAGGGCGTGTCCACCGGCGCGCTCAGCCTGGATCTGGCGCTCGGCGGCCGCGGCCTGCCGAAGGGTCGCGTGATCGAGGTGTTCGGCCCCGAGTCGAGCGGCAAGACCACGCTGGCGCTCACCGTGATCGCCAACTCGCAGAGGAAGGGCGGCATCGCCGCGTTCATCGATGCCGAGCACGCGCTCGACCCGTCGTGGGCCAAGCGTCTGGGCGTGAATCTGGATGAATTGCTGGTGAGCCAGCCCGATACCGGCGAGCAGGCGCTGGAGATCTGCGAGATGCTGGTCCGCTCCAACGCGGTCAACGTGATCGTGGTCGACTCGGTGGCGGCGCTCATTCCCCGAGCCGAAATCGAGGGCGAAATGGGTGACAGTCATGTGGGTCTGCAGGCGCGCCTCATGAGTCAGGCGTTGCGCAAGCTCACCGGTGCCATCGCCAAGAGCGACTGCATCGTGATCTTCATCAACCAGCTCCGCGAGAAGATCGGCGTGATGTTCGGCAGCCCCGAGACCACCACCGGTGGTCGCGCGCTGAAGTTCTACGCCTCGGTGCGCGTGGACATCCGCCGAATCGGCCAGATCAAGGAGGGTGATCGCGCCGTGGGCAACCGCACGCGCGCCAAGGTGGTGAAGAACAAGATCGCGCCGCCGTTCCGCGAGGCCGAGTTCGACATCATGTTCGACGAGGGCATCTCGGTGACCGGCGACGTGCTCGACATGGCGGTGGCCGACGGCGTGGTGGACAAGGCGGGTGCGTGGTTCAGCTACAAGGACACCCGGCTGGGTCAGGGCCGTGAGGCGAGCAAGTCCTTCCTGCGCCAGAGCCCGGACCTGCTGGAGGAGATCCGCGCCGCGGTGCTGGCCAAGCGACTCGCGAATCCGAACGGTCCGGTTGCATCCGTCAAGGGCGACTCGGACAGCGACGACGAGTGAGCCACCGGGGCCTTGGCCCCGACATCACACAGCCAATTCCGCCCCGGCCTCCCGACGGAGACGCCGGGGCGGTTTGCTTCCAGGGCTCAGGCGCGAATCGCGAGGTACTTGACCGTCAGGTACTCGTCGATGCCCCAGCGGCCGCCCTCGCGTCCGAAGCCGCTCCACTTCACGCCGCCGAACGGCGCGTAGGCGTTGCTTGGGGCGGGCTCGTTCACGCCCGCCACGCCGCAGGCGAGTTGTCGCGCGACCGTCTCTGCCTGTTGCGAGGACCCGAACACGTAGCCCGCCAGTCCCCAGGGGCTTGCGTTTGCGATGTCCACGGCCTCGTCGGCGCCGCGTACGGCCGCGATGGGTGCGACGGGGCCGAAGGTTTCCTCATGGAAGCACAGCAACCCGGGATGGCAATCGACCAGAACCGTCGGCTCGAAGAAACGGTCGGGACGATTCGGCAGTCGTCGCGTCTCGCCGCCGCAGACCAGACGAGCGCCATTCGCGAGCGCGTCCGCGACATGTCGGCGCACCTTCGCCACCGCGGCATCGCTGATGAGCGGACCGACCTGCGTGGCCGCCTCGAGGCCAGGACCAACGATCAGGCTCGATGCCGCCAGCGCCAGACGCGCCGCGAAGGCCGGAGCGAGCGAGTGATGCACCAGGAAGCGGTTCGGACAGATGCATGTCTGGCCGGCGTTCCGGAACTTGGCGGTCATGGCGCCGGCCACCGCCGCATCAAGGTCCGCGCCTTCCAGCACGATGAACGCCGCGTGCCCACCAAGTTCCATCGAGCAGCGCACGATCTGCTCCGCGGCCTGTCGCAGCAGCAGGCGACCCGTCTCGGTGCTTCCGGTGAAGGTGAGCTTCCGCACGCGCGGGTCCGCGAGCCATGTTGAAACGATGGTGCCCGGATCGCCGGCCAGCACGTGGAACGTCCCGGGCGGCAGACCACTCGCGGTCAATACGCGCTCGAACGCGATCGCGGAGAGCGGCGTTTCCTCGGCAGGCTTGGCGATCATCGTGCAGCCGGCGGCGAGTGCGGGCGCCGCCTTGCGCGCCAGCATCGCCAGTGGAAAGTTCCAGGGGGTCACGGCGGCGCACACCCCGATCGGTTCGCGCACCGCCACCGCGCGCAGCCCGGCCCGTCGGCCGTCGAACGGCTCATCCATCAGGGTGCGAGCCTCCTCCGCCGCGCTGCACAGGTAGTCGGCGGCGTAGCGAATCTCTCCACGCGCTTCGCCCAGCGGCTTGCCGGACTCCAGCGTGATGGTTCGCGCAAGCGCCTCGACATCGCGCAGGAGGGCCTCGGCGCCACGCTCCAGGACAGCGGCGCGTTCGGCAGGAGGGGTCTCGCGCCAGAGGCCGAGCGCCTGCGACGCCGCATCGACGGCGGCGGAAGCGTCGGCCGCGGTCGCCATCGGAAGCGACGCGATCGTCTCGTCGCTGGCGGGATCCCGCACCGCGAGCATGGCTCCAACCGCGTTTGGGCGTTCATTCGCGCCGATCGGCTGCGGTTCGGGCATGATATCAGCGTACACTTCAGCAGGAGAAAACCGCATGAGCAAGGCCGTCGTCGATCCGAATGAACTGCGCCGCTTCGCTGCCGATCTGAAGAAGTTCAACAATGACGTGCAGGGTCAGACCGCGCGTCTGGGATCGGCACTGGGATCGCTGCAGCAGACCTGGCGCGACCAGGAGCAGGCCAAATTCGCCGAGGAGTTCGAGCAGACCATGCGCTCGCTGCAGCGCTTCCTGAAGGCCAGCGAGGTGTTCGTGCCGTTCCTCATCCGGAAGGCCGAGCGCATCGAGGACTACCTGAACCAGCGCTGAACCGTGGAACGCGAGCAGGTCCGAGTTCTGTCGGTCGACGTGCTGGAGTCTCTGGCGGCGGCCATGGTGCGCTGCAAGGAGGATCTCGCGGCCGCGCTGCTGGAGGGAGACTCGGAGGTCGAACGCACGATCGTCTGGGTGGAGCGGGATCGTGTGCCGCACTGGCGCAAGCGCATGCAGCGGTTGGATCATGAGGTGCTCGAGGCACGCAGCGCGCTCTTCCGCAAGGAGAATCACCGCGTCAGCCGCGATTCGAAACCCAGCACGGTCGACGAACGCAAGGCGCTCGCGAAGGCGCAGGCCGCTCTGGAAGACGCTGATCGTCGATGGAAGGCGAGCCAGCGATGGAGTCAGGAACTGCCTCGACACAACGCGGAATACAAGCGTGGCACGAATCTGCTGGCGGCCATGGTGGACCGCGAGCTGCCTGCCGCGATCGCGGCACTGCGCCGCATGACCATCGCGCTCGAGCGATATCGTCGCGAGGAGCCGATCGACCTTCGGACGCTGCTTCCCGACCGCGAGAAGCCCGACCCCTCCGACTCCACGCGCCGCGGTTCATCCGCCGAAAGCGGACCGGGGGGCGCGTCGTGAGCGTCGAAGGCGCGCGCCAGCGTCTGCAGGCCTCGCTGCGTGACCTGAAGTCGCAGTGGGAGGTCGCACGAAGCGCATGGCAGGACGCGACGGCCGAGACCTTCGGTGATCGTTACATCGAGGAACTGGAGCAGGCGGTTCGCACCGCCATGCCCGCGATGGAGAAGATGGCGGAGACCTTGGTGCGTGTCCGTCGCGAGTGCGGCGATCCGATGTAGGTCAAACGGGGCCGATCCATGGCCCGACTCGCGTACCATCCGACCCGCCGATGGCCCTGGATCCGATCACCGACATCGCCGAACGCTGGGCCGCGATCGCGGACGCCTCGCGGAAGTTGCGCGAACGGACCCAGACGGACCGGGCTGCGCACGAAATGGCCCTGGGAACCGAGCAGGCGCGTCATGTCGCGGAGCGTGCAGCCATCGACGCCAAGCGCGAGAGCACGGAGCGGAACCTTCGGGAGCGGCTGGATCGGCTCCAAGCGGAGGCCGTCGCGCGCCGGCAAGCGGATCTGTCGAAGCTGGAGGCGAAGGTTCGCGCCACGACCGAGGACATCGAGCGTCGTGCCGACGAGGCGGGTCGTGACGCCAAGGAGGGTCTGCAGCACGCGCTCTGGCTCGCGGACAGCGTGCATGAAAGCGGTGAGCGCCGGCCGAAGGCCGTGCTGGAGGAGATCCGGCAGACCGCCGCGGAGCGCCTGAGCGCGCTGGAGGCGATCCTGTCCGAGGCGCAACGGCAGACGCGCCGCTTTCGGCAGTCGATTCCTGCCGCGTCGGCGGTGTCGTCACCGTTGGGTCGGATGGATCCGCTCATGGTGATCGCGACCAAGGTTGCGCTCGCCGCGGACGCTGCCGAGCGGCTCCGACGACTTCGCCTGCCCGGCCTCTATCGCGGTCCGATCCTGCTCGTGCCGGCCATCTTCGCCGCCTTGCTTGGCGCACTCGTGGCATGGTCGCTGGGGGCGCGCGGCGTGTGGCTGGGCGTGTCCGCCGGCGTCGGCACGCTTGCGGTCGTCGTGGCGGCAGTCGCACTCTGGTTTCGTGCACGCGCGCAGGTGGTCCGCGCGTGGGAGCCGCTCCATCAGGCTGCGCAGATCGCGCGGGATGCCGCGGAAGCGGTGGTACGGGACGCGCAGCAGGAGTGCGACGACTCCGAGAAGGCCGCGAAGGATCGATTGAAGCGCGAGCGCCTGACCGCCCAGGAGCAGTTCGGTCCGATCGTGCAGGCGGCGGAGCGGCAGCGGCAGGAGCGTCTTGAGGAATTGAGCCGCGTGTCCGAGGAGCGCCGCACCCAGATCCAGTCCGAGGCCAGCGCCACCGAGCGGGAGGCGCAGGCGCAGCATGCGCAGGGGCTTGCCCGATGCGTCGCCTCGCACGCCGAAACGATCGCTGCGGAGGAGGCGTTGCATGCCACCCGCGAATCCGCGCAGCGCAAGGTCGAGCAGGCCGCGTGCGCCGAGCGTGAGCAGGCTTGGATTGCGGCGCGCGACGGGTTCCAGACTTGGGCCGATTCGCGTGCGGCTCTTGGGGCGCAGGCGCTGCGCATCTGGGCGGAGGATGGCGCGTCGCGCACCGCCTTTGGCGACGGACTCCACATCGGTTCGGTCGGACTGGATCTGGCGAGCGTCGCGGACGCGTTCCCGTCCGAGCCGCATCTTGCGTGGGCCGGACCGACCCGCTGGCAGGTTCCCCTCATGCGACCGATCCCCGGGGCGATCTCCACCATCGTTGAGGGACCCGGTGAGTCCCGGGCGCAGGCGTTGGCTGGGGTTCAGTCCATCGTGGCACGTCTGCTGCTCGAGTGTCCTCCCGGCAAGGTGCGCCTGACCCTGATGGATCCGGTGGGACTGGGCCAGAGCTTCGCGGGATTCATGCATCTCGCGGACGAGATGGAGCAATTGGTAGGCGAGCGCATCTGGACCGAGGCCCGTCAGATCGAGCAGAAGCTGACCGACCTGACCGAGCACATGGAGACGGTCATCCAGAAGTACCTGCGCGACGAGTTCTCCACGATCGCCGACTACAACGCGCAGGCGGGTCAGCTTGCGGAGCCGCTTCGCGTGGTGGTGATGGCGGATTTTCCTGCGGGACTGAACGAGGAGGCCACGCGGCGGCTCGCCAGCATCCTGCAGTCGGGTGCGCGATGCGGTGTGCACCTGCTGCTGCTGCGGGATCCGGTCCGACCGCTGCCCGAGTCCCTCAAGGTCGCGGACCTGCACCGCGCATGCCGAAGGATCGTCTGGCGAGACGGCGCGTTCCGAGTCGACGAGCCGGGTCTTGAGCAGGTCGCGGTCATGCTGGAGTCGCCTCCGGCCGGGTCGCGGCTTCAGGAGACGCTTCGGGCCATCGGTCAGGCGGCGCGTGCCGCGTCGGTGGTGCAGGTTCCATTCAGCGCGATCGAGCCCGCCGAGGACCGCCTATGGAGCGGCAGCACCGCCGCGAATCTGCGTGTGCCGATCGGACGCACCGGTGCCACGCAATTGCAGCACATGGTCCTGGGCGAGGGAACGCGACAGCATGTGCTGCTGGCCGGCAAGACGGGCTCCGGCAAGAGCACGCTTCTCAACGCGATGATCGTGAACCTCGCCAGCTGGTTCAGTCCGGACGAGTTGGAGCTTTGGCTGATCGACTTCAAGAAGGGCGTCGAATTCAAGGCCTACGCGCAGCACCGACTGCCGCATGCGCGGGCCGTGGCGGTGGAGAGTGATCGTGAGTTCGGGTTGAGCGTGCTGCAGGGACTGGATACCGAGCTCAAGCGGCGCGGCGACCTGTTCCGTGCCGCCGGCGTGCAGGATCTTTCGGCATGGCGAAAGCTGGGTCGCGCCGAGCTGATGCCCCGCGCCCTGCTGATCGTCGACGAGTTTCAGGAACTCTTCGTGGAGGAGGACAAGGTCTCGCAGGAGGCCGCGTTGCTGCTGGATCGTCTGGTCCGGCAGGGCCGCGCGTTCGGCATGCATGTGATCCTTGGATCGCAGACCTTGGGCGGCTCGTATGCGCTGCCTCGCACCACGATGGGCCAGATGGGTGTCCGCATCGCCCTGCAGTGCAACGAGGCGGATGCTGCGCTGATCCTCGCGGACGACAACACCGCGGCCCGACTGCTGTCACGCCCGGGCGAGGCGATCTACAACGACGCGGGTGGCCTGATCGAGGGCAACAGTCCATTCCAGGTCGTGTGGCTCAACGATGTCGAGCGAGAGTCGCGCATCAAGCGACTGGCGCAGCGTGCCGGTGCGACCGCGTCCACACGGCCCGCCATGGTGGTCTTCGACGGCACCAGCAAGGCTGACATGCTCGCGTGCAGGGCGTTCCGGGATCCTCCGAAGTCGATCGTGCCCGCGTTGACGCTGCCGCTGCACCTGGGCGAGCCGGTCGCGATCCGCGATGCCACCGTCGCGTCCCTGCGCCGACAATCGGGCGCGAACCTTCTGATGGTGGGCCAGACCGAGCGCATGGCACTCGGTCTCTGCGTGGCCGTGCTGGCCAGCATGCGCGTGGCGGCCGGTGCCGGCGCGCAGGTCACCCTGCTTGATGGAGCCCCGGCCGACAGTCCGGAGGCGGGCAAACTCCCGGAGACCGCTGCCGCCCTCGGCCTTTCGGTCGCGCTCCCTGGTTTCCGCGAAGTCGACGACGCGATTCGTGCGCTCGGCGCGGAGGTCGCGCGTCGAACCGAGTCCGGGCGCACCGACGAGCCGCCCATGCTGCTGCTGGTGCACGGCCTGCAGCGATTCCGGTCGCTGCGGAAGGATGAGGACGACTACTCGTTCTCCTCGAGCGAGGGGCCACCGAAGCCCGACCGCATCTTCGCGTCGATCCTTCGTGATGGTCCGGCGGTGGGCGTGCACGTGGTGGTGTGGGCGGACACGGCAGCGAGCCTGCAGCGCAGCGTGGACCGAGGTTCCATGCGTGAGTTCGACATGCGCGTGCTCATGCAGATGGGCGCCAACGACTCCTCGACGCTCATCGATGCACCGGTCGCCAGCCGGCTGGGCGCCGAGCGTGCGTTGCTGTTCAGCGAGGAGCGCGGCACGATCGAGCGATTCCGGCCCTTCGAGCCGGTCGAAGCGGACGCACTGGCCGCGGTCGTCGCGCGCTGATCGTTTCAGTCCTGGTCGACCGACGCAGGCACGGTCGGAAGCGGCTCGGCGGGTCCTACGCGTCGCCCCACCAGAAGCGGTCCCTTGTCGTCGCACGGCTGGTGCAGTCGAACCTCGAATCCAGCGCGTTCCATCGCGACACGATGTTCGTGAAGGTCGCGAAGCGTGATCTCATGCAGATCATGCAGGGTCCAGCGGCGCCCGGCGGTCGAGATGCGGAACTCGTGATGAAGCACGAACTCGCTCTGAAGCACGCACCATCGGGTGCGCCGCTCGATCAGCATGCCCGCCATCTCGAACAGCAGCGGTTCCGGTCGCAGGGCCTCCAGCGAATGGAGGGATGGTCCGGGATCCACCACCAGCACGCCACCGTCGCGAAGATGCCGTCGCATGCGCCGGAGCGCCTGATGCAGCCGGATCTCGCCCAGCGGATATGCGATGCCGGCCAGCAGACAGGTGATCACGTCGAAGGTTTCCGGGACATCCAGACGCTCCATGGGTTGCTCATGGAGCGTGACGCCCGGGAGACGCCGGGTGGCCACACGCAGCATCGCGGCGCTGTGGTCCACGCCTGCGACTTCCGCGTGCGCGCGGAAGCGCTCCAGATGCAGACCTGTGCCACACGCCACATCAAGCACGCGGTGTCTGCCGGCCCCCAGGGTGGTCTCCCACGCCTCGCGGACCCGCACGGCCTCGCCGTCCAGATCGCGTCCGGTCACCTCCGCGATCGCGTCATAAAGCTCGGCTGCGAACTCGATCCGCATGCGGGAGCCACCTAGTTTCCAAGGGCGTTGCGCGTGGTGCCGCGCACGCTGCGCACCGCATCCAGGATCTGCACGGCAGCGTGCCGAATTTCGGCTTCGGTGGTGTGTCGCGAGATGCTGTACCGCACGCTGCCGTGGGCAAGTTCGGGAGGAATGCCCATCTCCAGAAGCACGGGACTTGGCTCCAGCGATCCGCTGCTGCACGCCGCACCTGCGCTCGCGGCCACGCCACGCTCGGACAGGGCCAGCAAGATCGCTTCGGCCTCCAGTCTTGGGAAGGCGATGTTCGTGGTGTTCCACAGGCGCTCCACGCCCGCACCGTGCACGACCGCCTCGGGCTCCTGTTCCAGCACGAGCCGCTCCAGCAGGTCACGCAGTTCGGCGCCGCGCCGTGGTCCGTCATCCGCGAGCCACGCTCGCGCAGCCGCGGCCGCCGCACCGAATCCCACGATGCCCGGCACATTCTCGGTGCCCGCGCGGCGCTCGCGCTCCTGTGGACCGCCGGTCAGCGTGGCGCGTACATGCACGCCGCGCCGGATCGCCAGCGCACCGATGCCCTTGGGCCCATGCAGCTTGTGCGCCGAGCAACTCAGCAGGTCCACACCAAGATCCACCATGCGCATTTGCATGCGGCCGACAACCTGGGTGGCGTCGGTGTGGAAGGGCACGCCCGCGCTTCGGGCGATCGCGGCGAGCTGGGCGATGGGCTGGATCACGCCGGTCTCGTTGTTGGCGGCCATCACGCTGACCAGACCGATCTCGTTCCGGTGCTCGCGCAGCAGGTGCTCCAGCGAGTCGGGTTGCACGCGGCCGTGGCTGTCATGGCGAAGCCAAAGAACGCGGGTTTGACCCATCTCGTGGAGTCGTTTCGCCAGGTCGCGCACCGCCGAATGCTCCAGCAGGCTCGTCACGATGGTCCGGCGGTCATTCGCCTCCAGCGTGCCTCGGATCGCCAGATCCGCCGCCTCGGTACCGCCGCTCGTGAACACCAGTTCGCGCTCGGAGCAGCCGACCAGCGTGGCCACCTCGGTGCGTGCAAGCTCCGCCGCATGACGCGCGGCCTGCCCGGCCCGATGGATCGAACTTGGGTTGGCCCACGTGTCCTCCAGGCACCGTCGCATCGCATCCACCACCTCGGGCAGCGGGGGTGTCGTCGCGTTGGCGTCCAGATAGATCACGCGCGCAGTCTAGGAAGGCACCGGACCATGCGGTCCAAAAGCGAGGCGGGCCCGGCCTTTCGACCGAGCCCGCCGTGATGCGGATGAGAGGAATCGAACCTCCACGGGAGTTACCCCACAAGAACCTGAATCTTGCGCGTCTGCCAGTTCCGCCACATCCGCGGGGTCGGGAATGATACGGCTCCCGAGCGGAACCCGCCAGCGGGCTCAGGTCTCGCCGAGATCACCCTCCTCGTCGAGCAGCGGCTCGTTCAGGGGCTCGCCCTCGGGCAGTTCCAGATTCTCGGTGCCGGGCAGGAACGCCGCCAGACGCTGCCGCCGCACCGGGTGCTGCAGCTTGCGGATGGCCTTGCTCTCGACCTGACGCACGCGCTCACGGGTCACCTTGAAGATGCGGCCCACCTCTTCCAGCGTGTAGGTGTGGCCGTCGCCCACGCCATCGGCGATGCCGTAGCGCAGCTTCAGGATCTCGCGCTCGCGGTAGGTGAGCGTCTTCAGCAGGTCGTTGATGCGGCCGCGCAGCAGCTCGTTGCTCGCGCTCTCGTGCGGACTCTCCTGCGACTCGTCCTCGATGAAGTCGCCGAAGTGACTGTCCTCGCTCTCGCCGACCGGGCGGTCGAGCGAGATGGGGTGGCGGCTGATCTTCATGACGCGGCGCACTTCCTCCATCGGCATCTTCGCCTTCACGGCGATCTCCTCGACGGTCGGCTCGCGGCCGAGGTCCTGGAGCAGATGCTTCTGGATGTTGCGCAGCTTGCTCATCGTCTCGATCATGTGGACCGGCACGCGGATCGTGCGGGCATGGTCGGCGATGGCGCGGGTGATCGCCTGACGGATCCACCACGTCGCGTAGGTACTGAACTTGTAGCCACGCTTGTACTCGTACTTGTCCACCGCGCGCATCAGGCCGGTGTTGCCCTCCTGGATGATGTCCAGGAAAGGCAGGCCGCGGTTGCGGTACTTCTTGGCGATGCTGACCACCAGACGCAGGTTGCCGCCCGACAGGTCGCGCTTGGCCTGCTCGTACTCGCCGAACACGCGCAGGATGGCCTTCATGCGGGCCTCAAGCTCCGCGGGCTCCTCGTAGATCAGCGAGCGAAGGCCGCTGACTTCCTCGCGCATGGCCGCCACGTCCTCGGGGTCGTAGCGGTCGGGGTTGCGGTTGGCCTTCGCGACCATCTTCTGCAGGTCACCCAGCTTGCGATGGATCGCCTGCAGCTTGCGCATCAGCGGCTGGATGCGGCCCGTGCGCAGGCAGCACTCCTCGAGCAGCGTGGCGATGCGACGACGGCGCAGCGAGAGCTCGGTCTTGATCTCGGCCTTGCGCTCGTCGCTCACGGCCGGATTGTCGAGCTGCGCCCACTGCTTGTCGTTGATCTCGAGCAGGCGCGACGCGGTCTCCACGTTCACGGGAATGCGCGCCGCGATCTTGTCCTTCGCGTTCACCTCGGCGGTGCTGATGCGCATGGTGCGGTCGAACGGCAGCTGCCCGGCGTGCACTAGACGCAGCGTCTCGACGGCCTGACGCGCCACATAGTCGCTCTCCAGCGTCTTGCGACGGAAGATCATGCGCGTGGTCTCGATCTTCTTCGCCAGACGGATCTCCTGCTCGCGGGTGAGCAGGGGGATCGTGCCCATCTGCGTCAGGTACATCCGGATGGGATCGTCGATGCGCTTGGAGCCCTGCTCGGCGAGGGCCTGCTCGACCACCGCCTGCGCCTCCGCGTCGTCGAGGATGTCCTCGTCCAGATCGTCTTCCTCCGGACCCTCCTCGCCTTCCTTCTTGGCCTTGGCGGGCTTGGCCGGCTTGATCGGCTTGGGCGCGGGCACCGGCGCGATCGCGGCGGGCACGTGCTTCTCGCGCTGACGGCTCTTGGGCTCGTCGCGCTGGAACTTCAGGTTGGTCTGGAGCGGCGCGTAGAACTTGATCCACTGGTTGCGACGCATCTCGGGCTCGTCGACCATCTCGATGCCGAGCTCGCCGATGAGAACGAACAGCTCGTCGATCTTCTCGGGATCGACGAACTCGTCGGGCAGGCAGGTGTTCAGCTCCTCGTAGCAGATCCACTTGCGGCGGCTGCCAACTTCCACGAGGCGCTTCAGAACCTTGTCAAGATCGGTCAGAACCAGGCTCACTGGGGGTGCTCCATTCGGGGTGAATACGCAGGGCCAGGGCCTGCGGTTGCGTTGCGGGCGGCGCCTCGAACGGCTCGGGCGATCGCCCCGGGTCTGTGACCCTCCCGGCGCCGGCGCTCGACCATTTCCTGGAGGGTCGTGGCGTCGAGTGCCTTTCCGGGAGGAAGGGGGGGTTCCGCGGTGAGGCGGATTTGTCGGTCCAGATCGGCGGCTGCGGTCTGCACCAGCTGCAGGGCATCGGCCGATTCGGCACGGCGGCTTCCGGTTTCGTACAGCTCGCCGGCCAAACGTTTGAGCGTAGGCGCGCTGGCGTCCGCCACGACGTCCTGAAGCCGGAAAGGCTTTCCGGACTCAAGTCGGGCGCTCAACAAGGTCCACAAACTGCGGTGCTCCGGCAGCACGAAGTGACTCTCGCCGAAGGCCTCGGCCAGCGGCAGCGACTCCGCGTCGGGCAGCTGCACTCGCGCGTTCGCGCGCTCTTCCAGTGCCAGCACCGCTGCAAGAAAGTTGCGCTCCGCGGCGAAGCGCGCACGGAACCTCGGCGCCGAGGTGTCGATCTCGGGTTCGGCGGACGCTTCGACGGCGGGTTCGGCCACGGTCATGGGTGCGCCCGTGCGCGCGGCGGGCATGCTTCGTTCGAGCGTTTCCACAGGAACCTGCACCATCTCGCTCAGGGCGTTCAGCACGAAGCGGCGACGCAGGGCATCGATCGAGCGGAATCCCAGTTCGCCGAGCTTCTGCAGCAGACCCTGCAGGCGCTGCTGACGGCCGCTCATGCTTTCGGCGCTTCGCAGATCCGCGCGGAAGCGGCGCACCATCCAGGCGAGCGCATCCTCGCCCGCGTCGATCGCTGCGTCGAACGCCGCGCGGCCGCCTTGGCGATTCAGCAGTTCGTCTGCATCCAGCCCGTCAGGCAGCTTCGCGATGCGCACGTCGATCGGCACCGCCAGAAAGGTCTCCACGGCGCGGTCGGCGGCGCGCTCGCCCGCGGCGTCGGGATCGAACACCAGCGTGATGCGCTCGGCCATGCGCTGGAGCGTGCGAGCATGCTCCTTGGTGAGCGCAGTGCCCAGCGTGGCGACCACGTTGTGCACACCGGCGGCGTGCAGGGCCAATGCGTCGACGTAGCCCTCCACGATCAGCACATGCTTGGTCTCGATGATCGTGCGGCGCGCGTGATGCAGCGCGTAGAGCGTGCGACCCTTCGAAAACAGCGGGGAATCCGGGCTGTTCAGGTACTTTGGCTCGTCGCCGTCCTTCAGGGCGCGCGCGCCAAACGCGATGCAGTTGCCCAGCTCGTCATGGATCGGGAACATCAAGCGGCCGCGGAATCCGTCGATCGGGCCGCGCTGTCCCGGGCGAATCAGGCCGAGCGCCTCAAAGCTCTCGCGGTGCAGCGCATCGCCGCCAGCCGCCGCGTGCGCGACCAGTCGGTCGACATGCTTGACCAGATGGTCCCATCCGTCTGGGCTCGCGCCGAGTTCGAACTGCGCCACTGCGGCGGCGGCCAGTTCCCGGCGCTCAATGTGCGCGCGTGCCATCGCGCCCAGTCGTTCATCGACCAGGCACTTGCGATAGAAGCGATTCGCCGCGGCCATCGCCGCGCGCAGCGCCTCGCGGCTGGTGGCAGGGTCCTTTGGTCCCTCGTCGCGGACATTGCGCAACGGGATGCCCGCGCGCGTCGCCAGATGGCGCAGCGCCTCGGGGAAGGACATCTTGTGGAACTCCATCACGAAGTCGATCGCGTTGCCTGCTGCGCCGCACGCGAAGCACTTGTAGAACGCGTTGCCCTTGTGCGTGACCACCGCCATGCTGGGCGAGCGATCGTCATGGAACGGGCAGAGGCCCACATGCTCGCGCCCCTTGGGCTTCAAGGCGACATGCTCGCCCACGAGCGCCACCAGGTCGGTGGACTCGAGAACGCGGTCACGATCGCTCATGCCGGGCGAGAGAGTCGTCACAGGAGTTGGGCACCCATCTCTGTCTGCGGCTCCATCCGTGGAGTCCGCCGCGGTTCAACGGAAAGACCTCACGAAGCCGCGCCTTCGCAGGTCATCCACCGCAGGTGCCGTCACCAGCGGGGTAGTACGCCAAATGGACACATCAGCCCCAAACTCACGGGGCAATGGCCACCGGCACGATTTCTGGACCGAAAATCGGGTCCTCAGGTCCTCGGCCTGTGAGGTGCTGCTCCTGCATCGGTTTCGTGGGTCAACCATGACCCTTCGATGACAAACGGAGCCTTCTGAACCGAGAGACGCGCAAACCTACGCCTTCAGGAAAGCCTGTCAACGAAGCAGTCGCAAAAAACATTCAGAAACGGCTAAATCACAGGTGTTTCAATCCTGTCAGAGCCCGTTCTTGCGGTTTTTGAAGCCGGAATGGCTGCCGGAAGTCAGCGTGCGGCCTTGGTGGCGGCGCTGTAGACCGCCTTGCGGCGCACAGGCTTCACCACCAGACCCTGACGGATCGCGCGCACGCTCGCCTTCACGCGAACGGGACGACCGTCGATCATGGTGGTCACAGTCTGCAGATTCGGCTTGAAGGTGCGCTTCTTGCAGCTGGTCGTCTTGATGCCGACGCCGCCGAGATACTTCGCCTTGCCACGGCGCTGAATGACGTTGCCCGAAGAGGTCTTGGCACCGGTGAAATGGCAGATGCGCGGCATGAGGAGGCTCCTTGTGACGAGCCGCGCAGTATAGGCAGGGCCCGGGGGGCTTCGCAACCCCCGTTTTCGCGGGTTTCAGGCCGAAAGACCGGCCCTTTGCAGCAGTGAGGCCAGCGCCTCAGCGTCCGCCGGACCGAAGCTGCCCACCTGGTGGCTGTCGAGGTCCAAAACACCCCAGGCCTGTCCCGGGGCTTCGAGGCAGGGCACCACCACCTCGCTTCGGTCTCGCGGATCGCAGGCGATGTAGCCCGCGCCCAGTTCCGCCACGTCGCGCACCACAAGCGGCTTCGCAGCCAGCAGGCACTGGCCGCAGGCGCCATGCAGGCCGATGGGACTGCATGCTGGCATGGGCTCGCGCGCGGCCAGCAGCAGTTGCGAGTCGTTGGACGGATCGCGCTCGTAGAAGCCAAGCCAGCTCACGCCGGTCGGTGCCAGAGGCTCCCACGCGGCCCGAACGAACGCCTGCATGCGCGTGTGTCGATCGGCGCCGGGCGGCAGGGCGCGTTGCAGCGCCTGCGCAACGCGTTCCCACGGCCGCACGGCCGTGGAAGCGTGCGTCACGCGGACTCCTTCGCGCGACGTCGGATCGACTGCAGGGGCCGCCGCTCGGAGATGGCGCGCTCGTCGATCACGTACACCGCGTTCACATTGTCCATCTCGGGCAGGTGGTACATGAGCTCCAGCATGATCTCGTCCAGCACCGCGCGAAGGGCGCGGGCGCCGGTGCGTCGCTGCAGCGCGCGCTCGGAAATGAGCTCCAGTGCGCCCTTCGTGAACTCCAGCTCCGCGCCTTCCAGCCGGAAGAAGTGCTGGAACTGCTTCACGAGCGCATTGCGCGGCTCGGTCAGGATGTTCATCATCGTGGCCAGATCCAGCGGCATCAGCGGGCACAGGATCGGCAGGCGGCCCACCAGTTCCGGAATCAGGCCGAACTCCAGAACGTCCTCGGGGGTGATCTGCTCGAGCAGGCGCGCCACCTCGATCTCGCGGCGGCTGTGCGCGGGATCCGCGGTGAAGCCGATGCGTCGCTGGCCCAGACGCTTCTTGATGATCTCGTGGATTCCCTCGAAGCTGCCGCCACAGATGAACAGGATGTGGGTCGTGTCCATCTGGATGTACTGCTGCTCGGGGTGCTTGCGGCCGCCCTGCGGGGGCACGTTGGCCACGGTGCCCTCGAGCATCTTCAGCAGGCTCTGCTGCACGCCCTCACCGCTCACGTCGCGGGTGATCGACACGTTCTGGTTCGTCTTGCCGATCTTGTCGATCTCGTCGATGTAGATGATGCCGCGCTGCGCGGTCTCCAGGTCGAAGTCGGCGGCCTGCAGCAGCTTGAGCAGCAGGTTCTCCACGTCCTCGCCAACGTAGCCAGCCTCGGTCAGCGTGGTCGCGTCGCCGATCGCGAAGGGCACGTTCAGCACGCGCGCGAGCGTGCGCGCCAACAGCGTCTTGCCGGTGCCAGTAGGGCCGATCAGCAGCACGTTGCTCTTGTCAAGCTCGCACGGCGCGTTCTCGGCGTCGATCTGCGTGAGACGCTTGTAGTGGTTGTGCACCGCGACGGCGAGCGCGCGCTTGGCGATGTCCTGACCGATCACGTACTGATCCAGGAACTCCTTCACGCTGCGCGGCGAGGGGATCTGCCCGAACTGCGGCCGCGCGCTGCGCACGCGGCGGTTCTCCTGCTTGAAGATGTTCTGGCAGAGGTCGGTGCAGTTGCTGCAGATGTAGACGTCGTTGGGGCCCTCGACCATCGGGCCGACCTCGCGGCTGGTCTTGCCGCAGAAGCTGCACGTGGTGACCTTGCGACCGCGGAAGCCGCCGTCGCCGCCACCCGCGGAGCCGCCGGTGGTGCCACCAAGCGAGCCACTCTCGCCGCCATCACGCTTGCGACCCGATCCGCCGGAGTTCGAGGCTGTCGGTTCGGACGTGTTGCGGTGCGGGTGTCGATGCTGTTTCATAGAGATTCGGGCTCCGCGAGAAGTGTGTCGCGCGAGTCTACAGATTCCAATGTCCGAGCCGGATACACGCGGATTCCGCGGTGGATCTGCGCCGGATGCGCAGGCTCACGGGCCCTTACCGGACGGGCGATCGGGGCTGGCGGCCGGGGCCGAGTCGCGTACGCGCTGCACCAGCTTTCGGCGGGCGCGGTCGTACTCCTCGGGGGTGATCTCGCCGCGGTCAAGCATGCCGCGCAGGCCGTCCATGCCGTAGCCGTCGGTCGGGCGCTCCTTGTCGCGACCCACCGCCATGCGGCGCGTCCACAGCATGACCATGCCGCCCACGATGGCCAGCACCAGCAGGCCACCAAGCCAGGGAAGCAGCCGGCCGAAGAGGTCGCCCTGCATCGGCGCGCCGGTTCAGGCCTTCTTCTTCGAGCCGCCCTTGCCGGCGGCTGACTTGGCAGTCGCCTTATCGCGGCGCCTGTCCTCGGCCTCGTTCCACGTGTCGGCGGCGATCTCGGTGAAGGTGGCCTTGTCCAGGATCCGGTCCAGCACCTTCTGCTCACGGATCGAGAGGGCCAGCTCGCTCAGGCGGCCTGCGCGCTCCAGGTCCTGGCGCATCTGCGCGGGGGCCACGCCACGCTGGGCGGCCATCGCGGCGATGCGTCCGTTCACCTCGGGCTCGTTCACCTGCACGCCCATCTCCTCGGCAAGTCGGGAGAGGATGAAGAACAACTTCAGGCGGAGCTTCGTGTCCTCCTCGCTGCCGTGACGCAGCTCGGCCAGTCGCGTCTCCACCTCCTCGGCCTCCATGCCGCGCTGAAGCATCTCCATGCGCGCCATCTCAAGGTTGCGGGCGATCTGCACCTGACTCAAGCGCTCGGGCAGGGGGAAGTCGACGGCGTCGACCAGATGGCGGCTGACCTGCTCGCGCTCGGCGGCGCGCTGTTCGGCGTCGCGCTTGCGCTCCAGGACCATTCGGACCTGCGTGCGCAGGTTTTCCTCGGTCTCCAATCCCATGCGATCGGCCAGCGTCGGGGTGTCGAGCGGCGTGATGCGGTCGGCGTCGTCGAACTTCAGCTCGAAGCGGATCTTCGCGCCGCGAAGGTCCTCGCGCTCGTGATTCTCCGGGGCGATCGTGTCGATGGTCACGGTCTCGCCGACCTTGCGGCCCTCGAGGTGCTTGGAGAGATCGTTCACCAGGATGCCCAGCAGCGAGCCCTTGCCCTCGTCGACGGTGTCGGGCACCACCACGAGCGCCTTCTCCATGTTGAAGAAGGGATCCTTCTCGCCGTTCTTCCACGCCTTCGCGGTGCAGAGCATGCGGTCGAGCGGCTGGAAGGGGCCGGTGATGCGCTCGGGGGTTCCGAAGCGGAAGCCCTGACGGCGGATCTCGGCGGCGACGTGCTCGTCCTTGATCTCGAACATGGGCTTCTGGATCGCCAGGCCGTCGGTCTTGGGGGCGGTGAAGTCGGGCGCCACCTCCACCTCGACGGTGTAGGTGAAGGACTTGCCGCGGGTCAGCGTGGGCTCGGTCGCGCCCTCGGGCAGCGAGGGCTCACCGACCGGACGCAGCTTGTGGTCCTGCACCACCTTGCCGTAGGTCTCGCCGAGCAGCTGCGTGCGGGTCTCCTG
>VGYX01000005.1 GCA_016872835.1 Planctomycetota bacterium
GCCACCGCCACCCTCTCGATCGCCGGCCAGAGCATCTGGGTCGACAACATCACCCGCAGCATGCTTTCAAGCGGCCGCCTGGCCGAGTACATCCGCGACTGGAGCGTGGTGGGCCTGACCAGCAACCCGACCATCTTCGAGAAGGCGATCGCCGGCTCGAACGACTACGACTCGCAGATCCGCGAGCTGCTCGCCAAGGGCATCGACGGCGAGAAGCTCTTCTTCGAGCTCGCCATCACCGACCTGACCAAGGCCGCCGACCTCTTCAAGGGGGTGCACGAGCGCACCGGCGGCATCGACGGCTGGGTGAGCCTGGAGGTCAGCCCGCTGCTCGCGCGCGACGCGAAGACCACGGTCGAGCAGGCCGTGGCGCTGCACGCGAAGGCGAACCGCCCGAACCTGTTCATCAAGGTGCCCGGCACCCCCGAGGGCCTGCCCGCGATCGAGGAGCTGACCTACCGCGGCATCCCGATCAACGTGACGCTGCTGTTCAGTGCGAAGCACTACCTCGCTGCCGCCGACGCCTATCTGAAGGGCCTTGAGCGCCGCGCCAAGGAAGGCAAGCACCTGCGCGTGGAGAGCGTGGCCAGCGTCTTCATCAGCCGCTGGGAGAAGAAGGCGAACGCCAAGGTGCCCGACGCGCTGAAGAACAAGGCCGGCATCGCCATCGGCGAGTGCTGCTACCAGGCGTACGCCGAGGTCTACGGCAGCGCGCGCTTCCTGGCGCTGCAGGAGAAGGGTGCGCGTCCGCAGCGCCTGCTCATGGCGAGCACCAGCACGAAGGACCCGAGCCTGCCCGACACCATGTACGTGACCGCGCTCGCCGCGGCGCGCACCGTGAACACCATGCCCGAGGAGACGCTGCACGCGTTCCACGATCACGGCAAGGTGGAGAGCCTGGTCCGCACCGACGGCGGCGCGGGCCCGAACACGCTGGCGGCCATGGAGAAGGTCGGCTGCGGCGTGGACGCCTGCGCGCTGGAACTTCAGAAGGAAGGCGCGGACAGCTTCGTGAAGAGCTGGAACGACATGCTCGCGAAGATCCACGAGAAGAGCGCCGCGATGGCGAAGTGAGTCGAGCGGCGTGCCAAGCGGCCCGCCGCTAGATTCCCACCCATGTCCCACGGCGACTATCTCGGCGAACTCTCCTGGCGCGGCAT
This sequence comes from Planctomycetota bacterium, assembly GCA_016872835.1. Classification (GTDB taxonomy): domain Bacteria; phylum Planctomycetota; class Phycisphaerae; order Phycisphaerales; family SM1A02; genus SYAC01. The sequence goes on from VGYX01000005.1 coordinate 1,161, forward strand.
GCTGCATCAGGCCACCGACGGCCTGAAGGAGCACCTTGCCGGGGGCCAGCGCACGGGCTATTGCGGCTTCGATCCCACCGCGGACAGCCTGACCGTGGGCAACCTGGTCAGCGTGGTGCTGCTGGCGCGGCTGCAGCGGGCGGGACACCGGCCGATCGCGGTGGTGGGCGGCGCGACCGGCATGATCGGCGACCCCAGCGGCAAGGCGAGCGAGCGCACGCTGCTCGACGCCGATCGCGTGCGTCACAACCTGCACTGCCAGAAGTCGCAGATGGAGCGCATGCTCGACTTCACGGGCCCGTGCGCCGCGCGCATCGTGAACAACGCGGACTGGCTCGGTTCGCTCGGCTACATCGACATGCTGCGCGACATCGGCAAGCACTTCAGCGTGAACCAGATGATCGCGCGCGACAGCGTGTCCAGCCGTCTCGAAGGCCGCGAGCAGGGGATCAGCTACACCGAGTTCAGCTACATGATCCTGCAGGCCTACGACTTCCTGCATCTCTTCCGCGCCACTGGCTGCACGCTGCAGGTGGGCGGCAGCGACCAGTTCGGCAACATCGTGAGCGGCGTGGACCTGATCCGCCGCCTCGAGGGCACGCACGCCTTCGGCGCCACCGCGCCGCTGCTGCTGAAGGCCGACGGCACCAAGTTCGGCAAGAGCGAGTCGGGCAACGTGTGGCTGTCCGCCGAGAAGACCAGCCCGTACCGATTCCATCAGTTCTTCCTGAACGCGAGCGACGATCAGGTGGGTCAGCTGCTGCGCTGGTTCACCTTCATGAGCCGCGAGGAAGTGGAGGCGCTGGAGGCGAGCCAGAAGGCCGCCCCGCAGGAGCGCGCCGCGCAGAAGGCGCTCGCCGACGCGGTGACCGACCTGGTGCACGGAACGGGGGAGACCGCGCGGGCGAGGGCCGCCGCCGCCGCGCTGTTCAGCGGCGACGTGCGCGGCCTTGACGCCGCGCTGTTGCGTGACATCGCGTCGGATCTGCCGAGCAGCGAGGTTCCTGCCGCACACCTCGCTGGGGAGGGTCTCGCGCTGCTGGATCTGCTGCCCACCACGTCACTGGCCGCAAGCAAGCGCGAGGCGCGCGAGTTCCTGGGGGCCGGCGCCGTGAGCGTGAATGGCGAGAAGATCGCCGCTGAAGCTCGGCTGACTTCCGCGCATCTGCTGCATGGCGAGATCGCGCTGCTGCGGCGCGGCAAGAAGTTGTGGCATGTCGTGCGCGCGTCGCACGGCTGATCTTGTCAGGTCGTGCTCGGCACCGCGGCTTCCACGGGCGCCGGCGCGGGCTCGCTTGGCTTTGCGCGCGGCTCGATCTTCAGCGGCACGGTGACTTCCGAGGGCCGCTTGCCGTCCACGCTTTCCACCTGCACTCCGGGCGGCAGCACCCACGCGCTGATCGCCTTCTGCGTGATGCGCTTGCTGAGTTCCTCGGGGGTCAGGTGCACGATCGCGACGGTGCGCGTCTGTCCAGCCTCGATCGGCCCCAGCGCGTCGCCTGGAGCGCTCAGCACGACCTGACGCAGCAGGTCGCCCTGCTCGCCGAACGAGACGTCGAACCCCTTCAGGTCCTCCGGTGCGCCAGCGACCTCCACGCGCACCGTCGGAAGCGTGAACGATCGGCTGCGAGCCGCGACCGTGAACTGCACCTTCACGCGATCGGGGGTGAACACGGCCTGCGAGGCGGCGAGCTTCAAGGATTCCGGCAGACGCAGCGACGCGCTCACCTCATGTGTTGAACCCTCGGGAAGATCCTTCGCATCCACGACGGCTTCGGCCGTCTCCTGGCTGGCCGCGCTGGCGGAGGGCTCCGGCACGAGCACCTGCACCTCGGCCGGCTCCACCTTGGTGTCACCGCGCAGCGTGGCAAGCGGCGCCACCGCGCGCACCGCCATGCGCACGGGCACCATGGAGCCCACGCGAATGTCGATGCGGTCGGGCCGCACCGCCGACACGGATGCGTCGGTCGTACGAATCTCGGGACTCGCCTCGATCAGCGGCGCCAGATTGAGCGTGCGCTGTCCCGGCTCCTGGCCGACCACGTTGGGATCCAGCGTGAGCGTGAGGCCCTGTTCAAGCTTCGTCTGGAGCGCGTTGATGCTGGCAGGACTGCCCCTCAGGGTCACGGTGACCGCCTGCGGCTGCGCCGGATCGACGAACTGGCGCTCGGGATCCGAAGGTCGCAGCACGACCTTGCCGGTCAGGATTCGCACGTCGCGCGTTCGGTCGGCGGCCCACGTCCAGATCAGCAGCGTGGCGATGATCGCCACCACGAGCGTCGAGATGCGGTTGCGCCACTCGCTCATCTCAGGCTTCCTTGCGAGGCTCGACCTCGTCCTCGGTCGCCTCGGCCGCGGGATCACGCGTGGCGTCGGCTTCCGCGGCGGCGGCCTCGGTCGCGGCCTCCACGATGCTCGCCGGCTCGTCGTTCAGCCCGGGCGTGGGAAGGGCGGGCGCGTCGACGCCACCCACGCTGCCGAAGATCGCCCCCAGCAGCGATCCCTGACCACGGCGCTTCGGTCGGCTCAGGCGCTGGCGCAATTGCTCGGCGAAGTCGGCGTGCGGAACCGGATCGGAGAGCTTGCCGCTCTCGGCAAGACGGATCGTGCCGTTCTCCTCGCTCACCACCACCACCAGCGCGTCGCACTCCTCGGTCACGCCCACGGCGGCACGATGGCGCGCGCCCAGACGCACCGCGAAGGTCTCGTCGGTCAGTGGAAGTTGGACGCTCGCTGCGGCGATGCGTTCGCCTCGGATCACCACGGCCAGGTCATGCAGCGGACTGCTGGGCCAGAAGATGCTCTCAAGGACCGGCGCGGTCAGTCGCGCGTCCAGTTGCACGCCCTGTGCGGCAAGCCCCGCCAGGCTGGTGCCGCGCTCGATCACCACCAGCGCGCCAAAGCGGTTGCGGCTGAGGAAACCGATCGCCTCGTCCAGCGAGTCGACCAGCGGATCGAGGTTGCGTCGCTCGCTTGGCACGATCGTCTGGCCCAGGCGCACCATCGCCTGACGCAGTTCGGGCTGGAACACGACCAGCAGGAACACCGCGATCGCGCCCAGCAGGCCTTCGCTCAGGAAGCGCAGGCGCGCGAAGCTCTCGCTGAACAGGCCCGCGAAACGGATGCCCAGCAGCAGCACCGCCACCAGGATGATCGCGCCCTTGAACACGCCGGCGCCGCGCGTTCCCTGCAGGAAGCGCAGCACGAACAGCACGCCCACGAAGATGACCGACAGCTCGACCGCCACGCTGAGCGGATCACTCCCCCTGAAGAGCTGGAAGAGACGGTCGAACACGGGCCGACTGTACCACGCGAAACTGCGCCAGATCGCTAGGATTCGCAGGATGAGCCGAGATGCGACCACCATTCCCGTGGGCAAGCCGACCTTCCAGTGCGCGGCGAGTGGCGAAGCGCTTCCGCCCGGCACGTCGTGCGTCACGACGGTGCGCGAGAACGGCCAAGGTGGCTTCGAGCGCCTCGAGTTCAGTCAGGCCGCGTGGCTCGCGGGCGCGCGGCCCGAGGGATTGCTGTGCTGGTGGAAGACCGTGATGCCCGAGCCCGACGCCAAGCGACGACTGGTGCTCGATGACGAGGCGATCGAGGAGGTCTTCGATCGTCTTGCCGAGGATGACCGTCCCAATCGCGTCGCCGTGCGCTGGCTGCTCGCCATGATCCTCCTGCGCAAGAAGCGGCTTCGTCACCTTCGGGTGGAAAGCGCGGAAGGGGTCGAGACCTGGCTCTTCTCGCGCCGCGGCGACGCCGAGGGCGCTCCGGCCACCGCGGTGGTGCGTCCGGCGCTCGACGAGGAAGCGATCGCGGCGCTTGGAGATGAATTGGGCGCGGTGGTCTCGTTCGATGCGTGATCGCTGGCTTGCTGGCGCGCTGCTGCTCCTGGCCGGATGCGTGGCGCCGTCGGCGAACCAGGGTTCCGTGCCACCCGCCGACCTGGTCGCCTCCAGCGCGTCCGTGGCCGACTTCGTGGCGGGCCAGTCCGCGCGCACGAGGGCACTGGATGACTTCGCCAGTCGAGGCTCGCTGGAGGTGCGCTGGAAGGACGACGAGGGGTCGCATTTCGAGCAGACCCAGGTCGAACTCGCGTGGCGCGAGCGGGGCCAGCGCATGGCCTTCCGCGCCGACAAGGTGGGCGAGCGACTGGCGTGGGCAGGTGCCGATGCCGGGCGCTGGTGGATCTTCGAGCTGAAGCGTGAGCCGAGCCGCCTGACGACGGGGCGCCGCGGCAGTGTGCCGAGGGATTCGATCCTTCCGTTCGTGGGGCCTGAGAGCGTGCTGGAGCTCATGGCCGCGCGCGCGTGGCCGGAGTCGGCGCGCGCCGCGGGTGCGGAGGGCACCTTGCGCTGGATCGAGTGGGATCTCGCCTCGCCCGTTGGCGCCTGGCGCCGGACGCGAGCGCTGGTGGAGCGGCCGGGCTCGCTTCCGCAGCGCGTGGAGTTGCTCGACTCGACGGGCCATGCGATCGCACGATCCACGTTGACGCGACCGCTTTCCGTTCCCGTGAATGGTCTGCCGACGGGTGCGTGGCCCGAGATCGCGGGCACCATGCGGATCGAGGCGGGTGAGTCGAGAGCGACATGGGACATCTTCTGGGATCAGCCCGGAACCGATCCTGCCCGTCTGAAGGACCGGCTCTTCGACGTGGCGGTGCTCATCGAGGCGCTTCGTCCGCAGGAGGTCGTGGATCAGGATGCCACGACCAAGCCCTGACATGTGCGGCGTGATGCGTGACTGGGTGGCATGGCTGCGGTGGCTTGTGCCTGTCGTCCTGCTGTGGGCCGCGGCCGGATCGCAGCCGGTGCCCTCGCCCGTGGCCACCTCCTCAGGCGATCACCTGTGGTGGGTGCAGCCGCAGGAGAAGATGTGGGCGGTCACGCATGCGGCGAGAGGACCCGATGGCACGCTGGTGCGGCACGCGGTGGCGAAGTTCGACGAGGCACCCGCAGCGCTCGCGGCCGAGGGCGATCGCGTATGGGCGCTCTTCGGCGGGAAGCAGGGGCGATGCGAACTCGTGACGGGTGCGGCGGTGGTGAATCCCGCCAGCGATCTGTGGTTCGTGCGGCCCGCGGGTATGCGACTCTGCGCGTCGTTGCCTCGCACGGGCGTGGAGAGCGTGGCCGCGATCGATGGCGAACTCTGGGCGCTGTGCGTCGACACGCCGTCGCACGCGCTTCGACTTGTCGGCGAGACGTGGGTGGAGATCGAACTTCCGTCGCACGCTTCCAGCTTCACGCGCCGTGAACTCGTGCGCTCGCGTGGCGCACTGTGGTATCTGGTCGAGTCGCCTGATGGCTCCACGCTCCGATGGTCGCGCGAGTCGGGCGCTTGGCGCGGCGTTCCGCTCTCGTTGCCCGCGTGGGTTCGCACGATTCCCGGCGCCGATCTGCTGTCCGTGCAGACGAGCGATGGCAGTATCGGCTGGGTGGAGGGCGGTCGATTCGTGGCGCGAGGCGTGGCGCCCACACAGGGCGTGGTGCTTGGTTGGGGCGACGGCCTTGGCGCCCTGGACGTCGGCGCCGACGAGGTCACGTGGGCCCCGTTGGCCGCGGCGGGGGGCGGCTTCGACGCGGCCACGGTCGTTGGCGAGCAGGCTTCGACGGCTTCCCGCTGGTTCCACCTTCCCGTGCTCGGCGTGCTCTCGCTCGGGGTGCTCATGCTGGCCACGATCCTGAAGGCGGCGCGTCAGGTGCGCGCACCCGCCGAGGCACGCGCTGCGCCGGCGGGCATGGCGGTCGGCCGACGGCTTGCCGCACTCGCGTTCGACGCGGCTCCTGTCGGCCTCGCCGCCATGCTGGCGCTCGATGTCGGCCCCGATGCGCTGCTCGGCGTTCCGCTGTGGGTCACCGACCTTGAAGAGGCGCGTCCCTTCCTTTGGATGACGGTCGGCACGGTGGCCTTCGGCATGGTGGAGGAGTGCGCCGGCTCGCGATCGATGGGGAAGCGGGTCTTCGGGGGTGTCGTGCTGCGATCCGACGGAACCGGTGCAGCGTGGCCGCGCCACGTGGTCCGTAACCTTCTGAAGGGACTCACGATGCTCTCGCCGCTGCTGGCGCTTCCGGCCTTGGTGAGTCGCCGTGGAGTCGGCGTGTCCGAGGTCGTGACCGACACCGCCGTGGCCGAGGCCTAGCCGCTTTCTGCACGGTTGGGGCCCGGAACGCCGACATGGTGGGGTCCGATTGGGCATGGAGGCCCCTCGACCGTGAATTTCCCCAAGAACCTGTCCGAGTCCATCCGCACCGCTCCCTTCGCCTGGTCCATGGCGTTGGCGGCCGCCGCGCTGCCGTTTGGCGTGGTGGCGTGGAAGGGAAGCACGCGCAGCCCGTCACCTCAGACCGTGGTCGAGCCGGTCGTGCGAGCGAGCGCGTCCTCGTCGGGCGGCGTGTCGGACTGGTTCTCCGGAGCCGACAACCCATTCCTCACCGAGGAGCAGGCGCGCGAGCGACGCATGCGTGCCGCCGTGGCGCGCGTGGAGGAGGTGCTGCGACGAAGGCCCGATGTGCGCGAAGTCACCATCCTGACCGCCAACCATGCCGAGGGTCGCGGCGCATCGGCGGTGGTCTCGATCGCGATGCGTGACGGCGTGGTGCCGGTGCAACTGGTCGATGCCGCCGGCACGCTGCTGTGTGCCGCGGTGCCCGGACTGCAGGCAGAGCAGGTCACCGTGATCGACGAGGCCTCGGGCATCCGAGCGCGTGCATGCTCGCTTGGAGCCGAGGGTGGCGATGATGGTCGCCAGGCGCTGGCGTCGGCGCAGGTTCCGGCGCGTGTGGTTCCGGTGGCTCCAGTCATCGCGCCAAGCGCGCCCAGCGCCGCGAGTCAGGGATGGCCGGCGTGGCTGTGGGCGGGTGGCGCCGCCGCCGCCGTCGGCCTCGCGTGGTCGGTCTGGTTCTGGCGAACGCGACAGGTGGACGTGGCACCGCCGCTCTCTGAAGTCGGCGAGGATGATCCGATCGCGGGCACGCTGTCCATGGCGTTGCACCGGCAGGTCGCGGAGCAGGGCACGCTGATCACCACGGCGTTGGTCGAGCGCCTCGAGCAGGGTGCGCCGGCCAACGAGGTGGCTCAACTGCTGCTGAGTCTGGAGCCGTGGGCCGCCGAGCGCGTCTTGAAGGGCATGCCGCCCGAGGCGCTTGCCAAGGTCGAGGAGGCGTTGCGCGATCCCGCGCACGACGCGCCCATGGAGCGTGTGCGTGCGCTCGCCGAGGCCGTGCTCAGCGTTCGCGTGGCTGCCTGAACTGTTCTTCAGTTCCCGGGATCGCGCGAAGGCGCGCCGCCCGTGTGGCGCGGCTGTCGTGTGGCGGCGTCGGCCATGCTCTCGGAGGTCGCAGGGGCGACGCCCTCGATCTTCGCGAAGAGCAGTCTTCCGGCGGCGGTCTGCACCGCGTTCGTGACCACCACCGCCACCGTGGCACCCACGCGTGACTGTCCCTCCTCGATCACGACCATCGTGCCGTCCGGCAGATAGCCCACGCCCTGACGCTCACCCTCGCCGCGCTTGGTCACCTGCACGCTGGCCGTGTCGCCCGGACCCAGCGCCGGACGAAGCGTGGTCATCAGATCGTTCAGGTTCAGCGCCGTGACACCCTGAATGCGCGCCACGGCATCCAGATTCGAGTCGAGCGTGAGGATGCGCAGCCCCTCGCCGCGAGCGGCCTCCACAAGCATGCGATCCACGCCCATGCCGGTCACGCGAAAGTCCTGCAGCGACACGTCCGCGTAGGGGCTCTCGCGCAGCCGCGCCAGCAGTTCCAGGCCTCGGCGTCCTCGGCCGCGCTTGCCGCGGTCACCGCTGTCGGCCAGCTTCTGGAGTTCTTCGACCACGAAGTGCGGCACCACGATCGGCGCGTCCACGAATCCGGTCGCCGCGAGCGCGGGGAGGCGGCCGTCGATCAGCACGCTGGTGTCCACAAGCCACGGACGCACGCCGCGCCGGGTTCGAGAGAACTCCACGTAGGGAATGACCAGACGGAGGTCGTCCTTCGTGGTCAGCACCACGCTGATGCTCAGATAGCAGAAGACAAGACCAACCACCGACTTCGCGAGCGGTAGATAGACGCCAAGCGACTGCTGGATCTCCCACGCGCGGGCGATCACGTCGATCAGCGCACCGAACGCGACGGCGCCGATCAGTCCGAGGCACACGCCAAGGTAGATGCCCACCACGCCGGCAAGTCGCTTGTTGGGCGTCAGCGCGTCGACGGCCAACACCAGCAGGCCCACGGCGACCATCGAGATGATCAGGCCCACCACCGTGGAGTAGGTGAACTCACCGGTGCCGCGCACGCTGTTGACGGTGAGCAGCGTGACCGACACCAGCAGGATCATGAACACCGATCGGATGACCAGCATCAGGAGGCGTCCGGAGCGCGCCTCGTGGCTTTCCGGAGGTTGTGGCGCCGGACGATCGATCGATGGTGTCGAGACCGACGCCTCCGTCGATGCGGGCGCCGAGGAATCCGGCGGAATCGTGCTCGGGGTCTCGTCGTTCGGCATGCAGGATCGATTGTACGAGTGATGGCGGCGCGGCTAGCATCCGACCTCTCGACGGCGTCGGAGGACGGTCGGGCCCGTCGGGTGGACGGCCCGTGAACCTGGTCAGGGCTTGACCGCAGCAGCCATAAGCGGCGTCGCCCATGCCGGCGCAAGCCTGGCCGTCCTCCGCGTCGTCGAGATTCCAACGGAGCACGCGTGGCGCGAAAGACCAAGGACAAGGAAGTCTCGGAACCCGAAGGCGACGGCCTGCTGATCGCGGGCGCGTTGGAGCCTTCGGCCGACGCGCCCAAGGCCTACACGGTGCTCGCGCGGCGCTATCGCAGCCGCAACTTCGACGAGCTGATCGGACAGGAATCGATCGCGCGCACGCTGCAGAACGCGATCGCCATGGGCCGCACCGCGCACGCCTACCTGTTCTGCGGCACGCGCGGCGTGGGCAAGACCAGCATGGCGCGCGTGTTCGCCCGGGCGCTGAACGCGCCGAAGGACCTTTCGGAATCCGCCGCGGTAGCCGCCAGCATCCTGCGTGGAGAGGATCTGGACGTCATCGAGATCGACGGCGCCAGCAATCGCGGCGTGGACGACGCACGCGACCTGATCAGCAAGGCCGGCATCGCCCCTGCGCGCAGCCCGTACCGCATCTACATCATCGACGAGGTGCACATGCTCACCACCCCGGCCTTCAACGCGCTGTTGAAGACCATGGAGGAGCCGCCCTCGCACGTGAAGTTCATCCTGTGCACCACCGAGCCGCACAAGGTGCCCGCCACGATCCAGAGCCGCTGCCAGCGCTTCGACTTCCGGCCGATCGCCACGAGCCGCATCGTGGAGCACCTGAAGGCGGTGCTGAAGCAGGAGGGGCTGGGCGCGGAGGACGCAGCCGTGCATCTGGTCGCGCGGCTTGGCAACGGCAGCATGCGCGACGCGCTGAGTCTGCTGGACCGACTCATCGCCGCTGCGAGCGGCACGATCACGGCTCGGCTTGCCGAGGAGACGCTGGGTCTGCCCGACGCGACGTTGGTGGCGGCGATCAGCGCGGCGGCCGCGGCGGGCGATCCCAAGGCCGGTCTGCAGGCGGCGGCGCGATTGCTCGAAAGCGGTTCGCCCGTCGAGCAGTCACTCGAATTGCTGGCGTCGCGTCTGCGGGACCTGCTGGTGATCCGGGCGTGCGGCGCCGAGAGCGATCTGGTGGAGTTGGCCCCCGAGGCGCGCGCGCAGGCCGCGACCGAGGCGCAGGCCTTCGAGAGCGAGGAATTGGTGCACCTGGTGGCCGTCTGCGAGGCGGCGTTGCGGGCCGCGCGCTCCAGCAGCGCACCGCGCACGGTGCTGGATGCCACGGTGGCGCGCATCTGCCTGCACCGGTCGTTCGAGCCGATCGAGACCTCGGCGGAGCAAAAAAAAAAGGTAGCTGAAACGGCGCGGCCGGCGCTCCCCAGTTCGGTCCATGTTCCGGTGGCGGCGCGCCCGGTCCCGGCCGCGCCACCCGTGATCGCGCGCGAGCCGGTCGCAGCGTCGAAGCCAAGTGTGCCCGCGCCGGGGGCTGCCGTGGGAGGGGCTGCCGCATCCACGGATTCAATGCCTCCGCCGCGCGACGCTGCGGAGGCGTGGTCGCGCATCGGGGCGATCGTGACGGTGCCGCGAGATGCGGCCCTGTTCGAGTCCTTCGAACCCGTGTCGCTCGAGGGTCAGACCCTTCGCCTGCGTGCGGCGGATGGGGCGGGCATGGGCGGTGCCTTCGCCTCGCGGCGCACCGAGCCGCTGCTGGAACTCGTTCGGCGCGGGCTTGGGCCCGCATGGCGCGTCGCGGTCGATGCGCCTGCCGAGGCTGGTGCGCCCTTGGCACCGCGCGCCACGCATGGCCTCGACGCCGGCATCCCGAATCATCCGCTTGTCCGCGAGGCGATGGACGCCTTTGACGCCATCGTGTTGAAGGTGGATCGACGCGCCAACGCCTCGTCGGCTTCGGCGGGCAGCGAGACGGATACCGACGCCTAGCATGCGCTGATCATGGCGAGCGGTCGATCCAGTTCCTCCTCCTCGACGCAGGGCTCAGGTGCGCATCCGGAGCCGGTGCAGCGGCTGGTCGAGGCGTTCGCGCAGCTTCCCGGCATCGGACGCCGCACGGCGGAACGCCTCGCCTTCCACGTTCTCAAGTCGCCGAAGGCCGAGGCGCAGCGCTTGGCGCAGGCCATCGATCAGGTGAAGTCGCAGGTCCGTCATTGTGGCATCTGCTTCAACGTGACCGACACCGATCCATGTCCCATCTGCACCGATGGGCGCCGTGACGCGGCCGTGGTGATGGTGGTCGAGCAACCGAAGGACCTCTGGATCCTGGAGCGCACGGGCGCGCATCGCGGCGTGTACCACTGCCTCATGGGTCGGCTGGAGCCGCTCGATGGCGTCGGGCCGGAGACGCTGACGGTGCGCGAGCTGCTGCAGCGCGTGGAGCATCCGGAGCGCAACGCCGGCGGTGTGAAGGTGACCGAGGTGATCCTTGCGACGAATCCCGATCTGGAGGGTGACAGCACCGGCCTGTATCTCGCGGATCGGCTGTCGAAGCTTGGCGTGATGGTGTCGCGGCTCGCGCGCGGGTTGCCGGCCGGCAGCCAGATCGAGTTCGCGCATCGTGGGGCGCTCGCCGACGCGATCGCGGGACGGCGGAAGCTCTCCTGATCCAGCGGCTTCGCCCGTACCATGGGCGACGTGCATTTCGAGACCTCCCAGAAGCTGAAGACGGGTCAGTCGCTGCGCCTGGCGCCGCGGGTGATCCAGAGCATGGAGGTCCTGCAGATGCCCCTGGCGCAACTGCAGGAGCGCGTGGAGCAGGAACTCGAACGAAACGTCGCGCTGGAAACGGTGGAGCCCGATCCCGGCACCGCATCGCCACCGGAGCCCGACGAGGCTCCGGACGAGGAGCCGACGGATCGACCGCTGCAGGTAGGGGAGGCGAGCGCGGACTTCGAGCGCGCGCGGGCCTTCGAACGGGAACTCGACGACAGCGCCTGGCATCGTCCGACCCGACGCAACGACGAGGATCGTGGCACCAAGATGGACATGCTCGCCGGCACGCCCGCGCGTCGTGAGCGCCTGAGCGAGCAGCTGCAGCATCAGTGGGATCTTGCGGAGGAATCCGAGCCCACGCTGGCGGCCGGTCGTCTGTTGATCGACTTCATCGACGACGACGGACTGCTGTCGGCGGACCTTCCCGCCATCGCCGCGCAGTCGGCTTCGGCGGCGGGAGGTCCCTTCACCGAGGCCACGCTGGCCGAGACGCTGGCGCATCTGCAGGCGTATCTGGAGCCGGCGGGCGTGGGTGCGCGAGACATCCGAGAGAGCCTGCTGCTGCAGCTTCAGGCGAAACTGGATCCCGATCGTTGGGCCGAGGCGCCGACCGCGGAGGACGCCGTGGCGATCCGCGACGCCATCGCGGTGGTGCAGGATCACTACGAGGACCTGCTCGAGAACCGTCTGCCGCGCATCGCGCAACGCAGCGGTCTTTCGCTGCCGGCGGTCGAGGCGGCACGCGAGCGGCTGAAGCGGCTCACCACCTCGCCCGGACGTGATCTTGTCGACGACGACGCCGGCGTGGTGATTCCCGACGCGATGATCGAGTACGACGCCGCGGGCGATCGTTACGTGGCGGCGCTCTGCGACGGCCCGATTCCGCCGCTGCGCGTGAGCCCGAACTACGCGGCGATGGCCGAACGCGATGGCGTGGAGCCGGAGACCCGGAAGTTCCTGCAGGAGGGCATCCGTTCGGCCAGCTGGCTCATCGACGCGATCACCCAGCGGCGCTCCACGCTGCTGCGCGTGATCGACCAGGTGCTGGTGCGACAGCGCGACTGGTTCGACCAGGGCACGGGGCATCTCAAGCCGTTGCCGATGACCGAGGTCGCCGACACCCTGGGCGTGCACGTGGCCACCGTGAGCCGCGCCGTGAGCGGCAAGTGGCTGCAGACGCCGCGCGGTCTGGTCGAGCTGCGCCGATTCTTCACCGGAGGCACCGAGACGGAGGCCGGCGAGAGCGTGAGCTGGGAGGCGATCCGCACCATGCTGCAGGAGGAGGTCGACGCGGAGGACAAGGCCCGACCCCTCTCGGACGAGGCGCTTGCCGCGCGTCTGAAGGCGCGCGGCGTCACGATCGCGCGCCGCACCGTGGTGAAGTACCGCGAGCAGCTTGGCATTCCGCCCGCGCGTCGCCGGCGCAAGCATGGTGGAGGCGCGACGTGATGTCGATCGCCGAGGCGCGGTGCACCGACTTGCTGGATCGGATGGGGCCGGACCAATGCGAGCGCATGAGCGAGGCCGACGCGCGCGCGTGGTGCGTCTCGCTGGCGCGCACGCGCGGCGAGAACTTTCCCGTGCTCACGGCGTTGCTGCCCACGCATGTGCGCGAGGACTTCGGCGCGATCTACGCCTTCTGCCGCTGGGCCGACGACCTTGGTGACGAGGCCGGTGATCCCGGGCGTGCGCTGGAACTGCTCGCGTGGTGGCGGTCCGAGCTGCAGGCCTGCTACGCGGGCGAGCCGCGGCATCCGGTGTTCACGGCGCTGCGACCCACCATCCTGCGACACGCGCTCCCGATCGAGCCCTTCGACCACCTGATCCAGGCGTTCGAGTGGGACAACCGCAAGAATCGCTGGTCGACCATGGAGGAGCTCCTGCGAAGCTGCGCGCTGAGCGCGGATCCCGTCGGGCGCATCGTGCTGATGACGCTGGGCGAGTCGCGCGGCGAGGAGGCGTTCGCCCAGTCCGACGCGATCTGCACCGGCCTGCAGCTGATCAACCACTGGCAGGATGTGCGGCGTGACCTGCTCGAGCGCGACCGCATCTACATTCCCGCGGCCGCCAGCGCCGCCATTCCCGACTTCGAGCGGCGACTCCGCATCACCGCGGAGCAGGGCTGGGCCCCGGATCGGGAGTTCCTGCCGGCCTACCGCGCGATGCTGGCCGGACTGGTGAACCACGCCGAGAGCATGTTCGATCGCGGTGAGCCGTTGCTGCGCGGTCTCCGCCGGTCGTCCCGCCCCGTGATCTGGCTGTTCCAGCGAGGTGGGCGCGAGATCCTGGCGCGTGTGCGGGCGTGGGACCACGAGACCTGCATCCGTCGGCCGCGCGTCTCGATGGCAAGCAAGGTGCGCATGATCGCGACAGCCTGGTGGCAGGCCCGGAGGGCGCACGCATGAGCCGTGCATTGCAGGAGGCGGTCCGGACGTGCGAGGCGATCACGCGACGGCGTGCGCGCAACTTCCATTACGGACTTCGGTTCACCCCCGAGGATCGCCGGTGGGCGATGTACGCGGTCTACGCATGGATGCGCGAGGCCGACGACCTCGCCGATGGCGCGGGCCCCGATCGTGCCGAGCGTTCCCGGCGCATCGCGAAGTTCCGTGCCGACACCGATGCTGCCTTCGTGGGCCAGCCCGATGACACGCAGCCATGCATGGTGGCTCTCGCGGAGGCGGTGCGCCGGTTCCATCTGGAGCCCGGCGAGTTCCATGACATGCTTGAGGGCCAGATGGGGGATCTCGACGCCGCGCGCTTCGAGACTTGGGATGAGCTGCGCGCGTTCTGCTATCGCGTGGCGGGAACCGTCGGCGTGGTGTGCATCCGGGTCTGGGGTTTCCACGGAGCCGACGCCATCCGGCTGGCCGTGGATCGAGGCATCGCCTTCCAGTTGACGAACGTGCTGCGCGACCTGGGCGAGGATCTGGACGCGGGTCGTTGCTACCTTCCGCTGCGCGAGTACGCGGCCATGGACCTGTCGCCGGACGATCTGCGTGCATGGCGCCTGCCTGATCGGGGCACCGAGTTCATCCGCGCGCAGTGCGAGCGGGCGCGTGCGCACTATGAACGCAGCGCACCGCTGGATCGCATGATCGACGCGTCGTGCCTGCCCACGCTCTGGGCGATGACCCAGATCTATCGCGGCATCCTTGGCCGCATCAAGACGGATCCGCGCATCACGGTCGCCGGGCGCGCGCGGCTTTCCAGTTTCCGCAAGGCCTGGATCGCATGGCGTGCCACGCGCATGAAGCCGGAGGCGTCATCGCGATGAGCGACGTGGTCGTGATCGGTGGAGGCATCGCGGGCATCGCCACCGCGCTTCGGCTGGCCGAGGTGGGCCGACGCCCCGTGGTGATCGAGACCCGGCGCAAGTTGGGCGGTCGCGCCACGAGCTTCGTGGACCCGCGCACCGGCGAGATGCTGGACAACTGCCAGCACGTGGCGATGGGTTGCTGCACGAATCTGATGGATCTGTATCGCAGGCTGGGTGTGCTCGAGCGCATGCAGTGGCACCCGACCACGTACTGGGCGAATCCGCCCCATGAGCCGGATCGGATGGAGCCAGGTTGGCTGCCTGTGCCGGGCCAGTTCACGGGCTCATTCCTGCGCATGCGGTTCATCGGCCTGGCCGACAAGATCGGCATCGCGCGCGCGATGTGGCGACTGCTGCGCATGGGGATCGCGGGGCGCGAGCACTGGCGTGGTCGCGTGTTCGTTGACTTCCTCCGTGAGACCGGCCAGACGGACGTGGCCTTGGAGCGTTTCTGGGAACCGGTCGTGGTGAGCGCGTGCAACCTGCCAAGTGATCGCGTGGACGCACCCTTCGCCATGCAGGTCTTTCAGGAGGGTTTCCTGGGCCATCGCTGGGCAAGCGCGATGGGATTGAGTGCGGTGCCGCTGCTGGAGCTCTACGACCCGGCCGAAGCGCTGCTGGCCAAGGTTGGCGGACAGCTTCGCCTCGGGGTCAGTGCGCAGTCGATCGCCTTCGATGGACGGCGTGTGACCGGCGTGGTCACCGACGAGGGCTTTGTGGAGGGTGCGGCCGTGGTGAGTGCCGTGCCCTTCGATCGACTCGCCAAGCTCTGCTCGGACACGCTCAAGACGGCGGATCGTCGACTCCAGCGCCTTGATCAGATCGCCGTGAGTCCGATCGTGGGTGTGCACCTGCGCTATCCGGCGCGAGTGCTGGAGACGCCGCACCTTGTGCTGCCTGGCCGAGCCACGCAATGGCTCTTCGACAAGGGACTCGATGCCGGCGGCCGTCAACACGTGCATGCGGTGATCAGCGGCGCCGAGGCGTGGATGGATCTGCCCGAAGCCGAGATCGCGCGACGTGTGCACGCCGATGTGCAATGGGCGTGTCCGCGCGCCGCCGGAATCAGTCCCGAGGAAGTCCGGAGCGTGAAGGAGCGTCGCGCCACCTTTGCGGCGGTGCCTGGGTTCGCGGAACTCCGTCCGGGTCCACGACCTGATCCGCGTGGTGGCGTGGACAACCTCTTCCTGGCGGGCGATTGGTGCGACACCGGCTGGCCGGCCACCATGGAGGGCGCGGTCCGCAGCGGCTACGCGGCCGCCGCGGCGATCGTTGGAAGCGGGGGCGTGGAGCCCGACTTGCCGATCGAGCCGCTTGCGCGGCTGGTGGGATTGCGTTGAGCCGCCGCGAGGAACTTGCCTCCGAAATCCTTGGGCGCCTCCGAGCGGCGGGCTTCGCGCTCGTCGGCATCTGTGAGGTCCGACCGATCGATCGGCCGGAGGCGTTCGACGCGTGGATCAAGGCGGGACATCACGGCGACATGGCCTATCTGGCCGAGCATCGCCGCGAGCGATGTGACCCGGGAGTGTTCGTGCCGGGCGCTCGGTCCATCGTCTGCGTGGCGGACCGCTATGCCGACGGCCGACCGGATCAGCATGGTCCACGTGGCGCACCACGCGGACGGATCGCGCGTTACGCACGCGGCCGCGACTATCACGAGGTGCTGCGTGAGCGGCTCGAGCCGCTGGCGGAGGAGCTGCGTGACCGCCACCCCGGCGAGCGCTTCCGCGTGAGCGTGGACACCGCGCCGATCGCCGAACGCGATCACGCGGTGCGCGCAGGCCTGGGACGCATCGGGAAGCACACGCTGCTGATCGGACCACCGGGCCACGGCAGCTGGCTGGTGCTGGGCGAGATCGTGACCACCGTGGACCTCGCCCCCACGCCCGCGACGCCGAGCGACCCATGCGGAAGCTGCACGCGTTGCATCGACGCCTGTCCCACGCGCGCGATCGAGCCTTGGAGGGTGCACGCCGAGCGCTGCATCAGCTACCTCACGATCGAGCACCACGGCGCGCCAGCTGGCTGGTTTCGCGAGCGCGCGGACGATTGGCTCTTCGGCTGTGACGCGTGCATCGAGGCGTGTCCGCACGCGGCCCACACACTGCGGTCGCAGCGACTGCCGGTCCATCCGGCCTACGCCGCCGCCACCCGGGACTTCGATCTTGCCGAAGTCCTGCGATGGGATCTCGAATCGATGGAACGGCTTGGTCTCAGTCCGGTGCTGCGCAGACCCTCGCTTGAGGCGTGGCATCGCAATGCGATTCTTGCGCTTGGGTACGCGGACGCGGGCGTCGCCGTGACCATGCTTCGCGCATTTGCCGAGCGCCCCGACATCTCGGATGGACTGCGGGCGCTCGCGATGGAACAGGCTGCTTGGCTGGCTCAGCGTCCGGGCGCGGGCTCGGGCGTGGGCTCGGCTGCCGGCTGAGCCGGCGTATCCGCGGCGGGCGCGTCGGCCGGCTCGTCGCCACCATCGGCAGCGGGAGCTTCGGCGGGCTTCTCACCACCATCGCCGGCGGGTGCAGCGGATCCGGCGTCGGCCGGAGCGGCCTCGGCGGGCGTGTCCGACTTCGGGCCCTCGAGTGCCTTGCGAGCCTCGGCCACGCGTGTCCGCAGCGACGTCGAGGCGGAGGACGTGTCGCCACTCAGGTCGGAATCCGCGGCTTCGAGCGCCGTGAGTGCCTTCGCCATGGCGGCTGTCCGATCCTCGCGCGCCGTCGCGGCGAGCTTTGACCACTTCGAGTCGCCGCTGGCGGTCGCCATCGCGTCAAATGCGTATGCCTCCATCGAGGCGCCACCGGCCCATCGCTCGTGCAGCATCGCCTGCGCAAGGTGAATCGATGCGGCGGACAGCTTTGCGCCCGGGCCACCTCGCTGCACGCTGTTGGCGGCCGACTCCAGGCTTTCGGCCGATTCCGTCAGAAGGGCCTTGAGCTCGGCGGACACCTTCTCCAGCGCGTCGGCGGCCGCGCTGGCCCTCTGCATGGCGCTTCGCGAGGCGTCGGAGAGGGAGCTGTTCGCCTTGGTTCGCGACGCCGTCACCGCCTCAAGCGCCTCGCGATCCGCCTGCAGTCGCGCGACCTTCGCACGGAGGGCTTCGGCGCGCTTCTGCATGCGATCCGCTTCCGGCGACAGGTTGAGGACCACGATCTCCGCCGTCGCAGCCGCTTGCCGCGCATCGATGGCCTGCGTGGAGAGCGCCGCGGCTTCCTGCGTGAGCGACTGCGCCTCGGCCGAGGTGCGCGCGGCGGACGCGGCGGCGCGCTTCTTCGCGGCTTGACCCTCGAGATCGGTCGCCTTGTGACCCTGCTCGGTCGCGATCGCCTGCTTCGCATCAGCCTCGCCGCGCGCGGTCTGCGCCTGCGATTCAGCCTCGGTGGCCAGCGCAGAGGCGTCGTCGATCGCCTTCTGCAGGGTCTGCGACTGCTCGTCGTCACCCGAGGGCATGGCGCCCTGCAGCTGCTTCAGCGAGCGTGCGCCCTGGAGCGCGGACACGATCTGGTCGGCGGCGGACCGCTGCTTCGACTGCAACTGCTCGATCGCGACCGTATCCAGACGCGCCGCCTCGCGCAGCAACTGCGCCGAGCTGAGCGCCAGCGCGGCCTGCTGGCCCTGCGTCGCGCCCGGAGGACTCGTCATGCTCCTTGCGGCGGATCGCAGCGCGTCGGCGCTTGTGCGGTTGGCCGCAGGATCGGCGACGGCGACCTCAGCCAGCACCTTGCGCGCCTTCGAGAGGGCTTCATCGAACTTCTTCGAAGCCGCGAGTTGAGGATCCAGCGAAACCGGATCTCCGCAACCCGTCAGGAGCGCGAGCGCTAGGGTGGACAGGGACGCGATGGAGAGCCGGCGAACCGTGGACATGGGCGCGGCAGTCTAACGCGGCTGGGCAGCGGGGGCTGCTGGATCGTCGACGCGGCCGGGCGCCTTCGGCACCTCCAGTTTCACCGGGTAGTCCGGCCGTGGTCGGTACATGCCGCCGATCCACGCGGTCGCGTCCTCCTCGATCGCCTTCTGCAGCGGGGTCGCGACGGGCTTCCAGCCAGCGATCGCGGGGTGGGGAACGGGGGCCTCGTTTCGTGGTCGGCCGAAGCCCATCAGGATGGACTCCTTCGGTCGTTCGAAATCCAGCAGCGTCTGGCCCTGTTCCGTCCTGAAGTTCAACAGGACCAGAAGGTTCGTGTAGGCGGTGCGCGAACTCTTGCTGTCCGTCGTGGCCAGCACCAGACGGCCGCCTGCGGCCCCGCCGTGACACCGGCTGGTCGCGCAGTTCGGAATCAGCCAGCCGTCATGCACGCGCTTGCGGAACAGACGCAGGTGTTCGGGATCCTCGTCGATCCGCACCATGCCGTACAGGTCCCGCGCCTGCATGCTGAAAAGCAGTTGCAGCAGGCGCTGCGTGGACCATGTCTGCATGCGGGAGCGCTCGGGGCCCGCGGGTGGCATGCGCTCGTGGCCTGCGTAGCGCTCCTGCACCGCGGTCGGGAGCTCCAGCGCGTGCCGCATGCGCGGCGGCGAGCGCAGATCCGTCTCGAGCACGCGAATCATGTTCACGTCGTCGTCGCTCAGTCGCGGCACCACTTCGACACGCGTGGTCGTCTCGGCGCCGTCGGCCTTCGCGCGGGCCTTCGGTGACTTCTGCAGCAGTTCCAACTCCGCTTCCGCTCGCACCATCATCCGTGCGGCCTCTTCGGAGTCGGCGTTCTTGCGGATCTCTCGCAGTTCCTCAAGCGCGATTTCGGGGTGGTGCTTCGCGAGCAGCCATCGCACCAGTTCCATGCGGACGTCCCACGCGTCCGCGGGAATCTTCGCGCGGAATCCTGCCAACTGCTCCTCGAAGGGCGGCTCGCGTTCCAGCGCCAGGATCTCCCGTCTCGGCAGGGACGTGCGCGCACGCCCGATGCGCACCACCACCTCCTCGAATCCGTCCGAGACGAGTTCCGCGGGGATCGTTCGTCCATTGCGCCAGCGCACGATCACCGGCGTGCCCTCCGGTGCATCCAGCAGAGGGATCGCGCTCACGATGGAGTTGCGATCGACGGTGCGCTCCTCGCCTGTGGTGGTCTTCAGGGTGATCGAGGCCTCGCCCTCGCGGACCACGGTGCCACCGAACTCCTTGTAGTAGTCGAGGATCACCCACAGTCGGCGCGGAGGTGCAGGGGCCACTGTCGCCTCGGTGGGCGTGGCGGACGACTGGCCGGAGCCGTCGGAGGTCGCGGTCGCCGGCGCAGTCCCGGACGGCGCCACCTGCGTGGTGCCTGGAATCGGCGGTGGTTCCGGTGGCGCGGCCGGAGGATCACCGGCGCGAAGCGCGATTGCGACCATCAGGGGGGCGAGCCAGGGCATGGCGTCGCATTGTCGCCGATTCGTGGCGCGCCCGCCAGCGACCGCGTCGGTTAGCGTTGGGCGCTTTCAAGGAGCCTTCCCCATGAAACTCGGCGTCATGAGCGCACTCTTCTCCGATCGTCCTCTTGAGCAGGCATGCGAGTTCTGCGCCATGCACGGTCTTGAGGCCATCGAGCTTCCCGCAGGCGCATACCCCGGCAAGTCGTTCTTCGACCCGGCCAAGGTGCTCTCGAGCGCCCGCGAACAGGACCGCATCAAGGGCATCCTGCGCGACCATGGGCTCATGCTCAGCGCGCTCGCGGTGCACGGCAACCCGGTGCACCCGAAGAAGGGCGTCGCACGCGACCACCACGCCGCGTGGGAGACGGCGGTGAAGCTTGCGCCGAAGCTCGGCACCGACATCGTGATCACCTTCAGCGGCTGCCCCGGCGGCAGCCCGAAGGACCAGCAGCCGAACTGGGTGACCTGCCCGTGGCCGAGCGAGTTCCTCGACGTGCTGAAGTACCAGTGGGATCGCGTGCTCGTGCCGTACTGGGCCGCGGCCACGAAGACGCTCGCCAGGCACGGCGTACGCTGCGCGTGGGAGCCGCACCCCGGCTTCTGCGTCTACAACCCGGACACGCTGCTGCAGCTGAGCGAGCGCGCCACGAAGGCGAGCGGCGTGAAGGGCAGGACGCGGCTGGGCGCGAACCTTGACCCGTCACACCTGTTCTGGCAGGGCATCGATCCGGTGCTCGCCGCGAAGATGATCGGCGAGGCGGGCCTGCTCTTCCACGTGCACGCGAAGGACACCGCGCTCGACCCGCACGAGGGGCCGCGCAACGGCTACCTCGACGCGCGCCACTACGGCCGACTGAACGAGCGAAGCTGGAGCTTCCGTGCGTGCGGTTGGGGCCATGGCACCGAGTTCTGGCGACCCTTCGTGAGCATGCTGCGACGCCACGGATACGACCATGTGCTCAGCATCGAGCACGAGGACGCGCTCATGAGCGTGGAAGAGGGCTTCGTGCGCGCGGTCGAGTTCCTGCAGGGCTGCCTGATCGAGCAGCCTGCGGCGAAGCCCTGGTGGGCGTGACGGCGGCGTGAACGCGGGGGTCGTGCTGGCTCAGTCGAGCAGCGCGCCGCGGGTGCCGCTGCGCTCGAGCAGCTTCGCCGCCTCCGCGCGATCGGCCTCGTTCAGGCTTCCGGCCTTCAGGGCGCCCACGAGACGGCGCGTGTCCTGTTCGCGCTGCAGGTAGCGCAGCGCGGTGCTCGCAGCGGCCTCGGGCTCCATGCCGCTCAGGAAGTCCACACCCTCGCGGTACACGATCGTGCTCGCCAGGCGCTTGCTGATGAGCCACTCCACGTAGGCGCCCGGCAGGTCCTTCCACAGGCGGTCGCCCACGGCCTTCACCAGCGTGGCGGGCAAGTGCTCGATCACGAGCGTGCGGGCGAGCAGGCGGTCGGCGTCGCTCCAGCGGGCCATGCTCGCGTGGATCGTGTCGGCGGTCGCGTTGATCGCCTTCGAGATGCGCACGCTCAGCTCGGGCAGCGGCACGGTCGGGTGGCGTCGGCCTTCCGCCATGAGCAGCTCGGCCTCGCTGCGGGCGAAGTCGCGCAGCTTCTCCAGCACCTCCTCCACGTACGGCGCCTTGATCTTCAGGAAGGCGTCATCTTCCAGCAGCATGCACGCCTGGATCTCGTAGCTCGAGCAGATCACGCCGCACTTGTTCGCGGTGCTGTCCTTGATGATCACCGCACCGCGCGCGCTCAGCTGTCCGCGCGCTTCGGGGGTGAGAAACAGGTTCGCACCCTCCGAGATCACCTTGGCGCTCGGCACACCGTCGCTCGTGAGGAACTCGCTCCAGTTCTTGTCGTCGATCGTCGCGGGGCGGCCGCCGCCCGGCACGAACGCGTCCGTCACCAGGCGATTGTGCAGGGTGTTGCGCAGGCGCGCGCCGTCCGGCTCGTCCACGCCGACCACGCGGCCACGCGCGCCGAGCTTCGCCTTGCTGAAACTGGCGATCGGCAGGCCTTCCTTGAACAGGCGCAGCAGTTCCGCGTGATCGAGACCGTCCGGATCCTCGCCCACGCCGCTTCCGTCGGCCACGCCCACGATGCGCGCGTTGGCGCCGTAGTCGCGGTCCAGGATGCGCATCATGTTGCCGGCCACGTCGCCGTCCGGGCCACCCGTGATCTTCACGGTGAAGGGCTGCTTGCGCGGGTCGATGCCCACGGCCTTCAGCGCCACCTCCAGGAAGACGTTCACGCCCTCGCTGGTCACGCCGTAGACCTTGTGGTTGATGCCGGCGCCGGGCTTGCTGCTCATGAAGGCGGTCGGCAGCGCGTACTGGCGGCGCCGCGCGCGCGCCACGATCCACTCGATGTGGTCGGGCGTGATGTTCTCGTCGGGGCCGAGGTAGATGAACTCCTGGTGACCGAGACGGTCCACGATGCGCGACCTCGTCGCCGCCTCGCCCGTGATCAGGTCCAGAATGCTGTTCACGAAGCTCTTCACGCAGCGCGTGGGGTCGGCCGCGGGCTCCACCAGGATCGCGCACTTCGCGCCGCCCTCGGGAATGTCCTTGTTCTTCTGCTGCTGCGCGAAGCTCAGGCCGTAGACCTCGTCGTAGAGCTTGTCCGCCTCGCGGGCGTGCTGCACAGCGTCGCGCGGGCGGATCACGCGCAGGCCGCCGCGGGCGATCTCCTTGAAGCGCACGTGGAAGCCGTTGTAGCCGCGGCCATGCACGAAGAACGCGCCCCATGGCAGTTCCGGGCGCTGCTCGTCGCGAAGCAGGGCGGGGTCCAGACGCAGCGCGAAGCCGAAGCGCGCCGGCACGAAGCAGTTCGTGCGCAGCGAGGCCTCGACGGCGTCCAGCATGCGTCCGATGATCAGCGCACCACTGTCGAGCGAACGATGCGCCTCGATCTCGCCGCGCAGGGCGGCTGCGGTGCGCGCGAAGGTGTCGTCGTCCATCGTGGCGTCGGGGTTGAAGCGCGCCATGAACAGGTCGACCACCTTCAGCGCCAGCGGCATGGCTGCCTCAGCCGCGGCCAGGATGCGGTTGAAGCTGTAGGCAAGACGGTCCTTGTGCACCAGCGTCTGATGCACCAAGTGGCAGAACGCGGTCAGCGCCTCGGCACGGGCGAGGCCGATCGGGGCGTGTCGCGCCGCGAACTTCAGCGTGTCGAAGTCGAGCCACTTCACGCGCATCAGCTCGCTGCGTACGCGCTTCCACAGCTCGCCCTTCGGGTCGATCGACGTGCCGTCCTCGGTCTGCACCACGAAGCCCAGGAACGTCACGCTGCCGTGCGGCGGGTCCTTCACCTGGTCGAGGTACGCGCGCTGGATGCTCACCTTCGCCGTGCTCAGCAGGAACGCCACGCGCTCCAGCATGGTGCGCGTGCGGGCGTTCGAGAACGCGATCGTGATGCGGCTGTGCGTGGGCTCGGCCTCGGGCTCCAACTCCACCTCGGTGCCATCCGAGCCGCTCACGCGCTGGAACAGCGAGAGATGCTTGCTCAGGCGCAGCGGCGTGAGCGTGCCCATGTAGTCGGCGGGGGCGTTCGCGGCGTAGGTGCGCACCTCGGTCTCGTTCCAGTCGAGCCCGTGTTCGCGCGCCCAACGCAGCGCAGCTTCCACGCGTGCCGCCTGGGCGGCGTCCTTGGGATTGAAGGGCACACGCTCGCCGAACTCGAAGGTGTCCAGCACGATCGCGCCATCGGCGCTCGAATGGATCTTGGCGGCCCGCAGCGAAGGTTCCATGGGCAGTCCGCCGACGATTTCGGCCAGCACGCCCACCCGATTGCCAGGCCTGATGCTGGTGACCTCGCGGCCATCCTTGCTGCGCAGCGTGATGTCGAGCGACGCGCCACTGGCCTTCGCCGCGATGATCGCGCGCAGGTGCTCTCGCACGGCTTCGGGCGAGGTGTCCTGGAAATACATCGGCGGCATCTGCCCGAGGAACCATGGCACCACGTGCTCCGCCGTCGACTGGAACTCGCGTGTCAGTTCTCCCAGCAGGGCGGTCGCGGAGGGGGCGGCGGGGCTGACGGCGGCAGGCGAGGAGGGCATTCTGATCATGATGCCCAACGGCAGCCGCCCCAACAAGCGGAAACGCAGCCGCGTCCGGTAATCAAAAGCTCTTTCCTCTTGGGTCTCGCCTTTCCAGCCGATAGCCTTGTCCGCCTTGCACTCCGTGACGATCGGCAACTTCGATGGGGTCCATCGTGGCCATCAGGCCCTGCTCGCTCGAGCGCGGGAAGTGGCAGGTCCAGCCGGGACGGTCACTACCGTCACCTTCGAGCCGCATCCGATGCGCCTGCTCCGGCCCGAAGCGGCGCCTCAGACCGTCCAGACGCCGTCGGAGCGCCGAGAGATGCTGTTGTCCGCCGGCGCCTCGGAGGTGCGTGTGCTGCAGTTGGACCGGGCGCTCCTCGATCAGGAGGCGTCCGCCTTCATCCGATCCCTGCATGCGGAACTCGGATTCCAGGCGATCGTGGAGGGCCCCGACTTCCGCTTTGGGAAGGGGCGCAAGGGCGAGATGGCCCTTCTGCGGTCGGAGGGGGAGAAATCTGGCTTCCGCGTCGAGGTGGTCGCCCCCGTGGATGTCCGTCTTGCGGACGGCAGCACCGCCGCCGCCAGCAGTTCGCTGGTTCGATGGTTGCTCTCGCAGGGGCGCGTCGACGACACGGCGCGCGTGCTCGGTCGTCCGTACGGCTTCAGTGGCCAAGTGGTCCGAGGGGATCAGCGAGGTCGCGAGATCGGCTGGCCCACCGCGAACGTGGATTTCGGCGAGCGTCACATTCCGATGGACGGGGTCTACGCAGGCCTCGCCACGCTTCCCGATGGAACCCGTGCGCGCGCCGCGATCAGCGTGGGAACCAAGCCGACCTTCGGCGACGCCGAGCGCACGGTCGAGGCGTTCCTGATGGATCGTCAGATGCCGCTGGATCGATACGGATGGACGCTGCGACTCGAGTTCTCGAACTGGATCCGCGAGCAGGCGCGGTTCGACAGCCTGGAACCGTTGCTGGCACAGATGCGCCGCGACGTGGTCCGCACGCGGGAGCTCGTCCCGCAGGAAGCGATGCAAGCATGAGTGTCACGACGGCTGCCGCGTACGCAACGACCGCGTCGGCGCAACGGTTGGCGGAGCGCATCCGCTCTGCCACGAGTCTGCTGGTCACCTCGCACGACAAGCCCGACGGCGACGCTGTGGGCAGCATGATGGCGCTCACCCGTGCCGCGCGCGCGCTCGGCATCCGCACGGAGGCATGGCTGGCCGGCTCGTTCGATCCTGCCCTGGGCACCCTGCTCGCGGGCGACACCGTGTGTCGCGCACCCGAGTCCATGCCGCAGGGCGAATTCGATCTTGTGGCCGTGGTCGACACGGGATCGTGGAGCCAGCTTGAGCACCTGGGGCCGTGGATTCGAGGCCGCGTGGATCGTTGCATCGGCGTGGATCATCATCGCTCGGGTGACACGGGCTTTACCGACCGCATCGTGGACACCACGTGCGCCAGTTGCACGCAGGCGCTGGTGCCCGTGCTCGACGCGCTGGGCGCGCGCTTCGACGCCCCAGGCACCGGGTGCGCCGGCAGCATCGCCGAGGCGCTGTTCGCGGGCCTCGCCACCGACACGGGCTGGTTCCGGTTCAGCGGCGCGGACGCCTCGGTGTTCGCGCTCGCCTCGCGGCTGCTGCGTGCGGGCGTCGAGAAGGATCGGCTCTATCGGCAACTCGAGGAGACCGCGCGCCCACAACGCATGGGACTGCTCGCGCATGCACTGGGCAGCATGCGCTGGCTTGCCGGGGGTCGTGCGGCCGTCATGACGCTCTCCCCAGAGGACTTCTCGCGGAGCAGCGGAAGCGCCGAAGACCTTGCGGGCGTCGTGAACGCGCCCATGAGCGTCGGATCGATCGAGGTCAGCGCGCTGCTGTCGCAGAACGAGCCGGGCCCCGTGGTCAAGATCAGCCTGCGAAGCAAGCCACCGATGGTGCGTGGCGGTGCCTTCGTCGACGTGAACCGTCTTGCGGGCGTGTTCAACGGCGGCGGGCATGTGCATGCGGCGGGTGCGAAGTTCCGCGGCACCATGGCACAGGCTTCCGAGGCCGTCGCCGAGGCCATCGAGCGCGCACTCGCGCGCTGACGTTCAGGTACCGGCGGCCGGCGTCGGCAGGGGCGTGACCTTGTAGCCCAGCCCCTCGATCGCCTTCTGCACGGCCGCGCGGGACTGTGGTTCGCGAACCGCGACGTCCGCCTGACGCTGGTCCAGACTCACGCGGCAGTCGACCACGCCATCCACGCGCTTCACCTTGTCGGTGATCGCGTCCACGCAGCCACCGCAATGCATGCCGTCCACCTGAAAGCGCAGCGCGACGGGCGCGGTCGTGGTCACGCGCGCGTCGTTTCCGGAGTCGCCACACGCCACGGGAAGCAGCGCCACAAGAAGCGTGAAGAGCAGCGTTCGCATCACGGCATGCTAGGGGCAGTTCGCAGCCGCGGCACACCCAGTCCCATGATCCTCAGCATCGCAGGCAGAAGCCACACGCTGCTGGCCAGGCACGCCACGCTCGCGATCGTCATCACGGCACCCAGACTTCGGAGCCCTTGATGCTGCGCCCAGAGCAGCGTGCCGAAGCCGATCGTGGTGGTCAGCGCCGTCACCACCACCGCGCGGCGCGTGCTGCCGAATCCGGACAGCAGGCCACCGTCGATCGCGCGATGGGTGACATGGATGCAGCTGTCGATGCCCAGCCCGATCATGATCGGGATCGCGAAGAAGTTCGCGAGGCTCAGCGGCACGTCCAGCACGCCCATCACGCCCACCGTGACCCCCATCCCCGCCGCCAGACTCACCAGCGAGAGCGCCGCCAGCCGGAGCGACCGGAAGTCCGCCAGCAGCACGATTGCCACGAACAGCGTGGCCAGCACGCCCTGCTGCAGGAACGATCGGCGCATGAGCCGGAGTGACTCGAAGACGGTGATCGGCACGCCTGTGACGTCGGGATCCACACGACGCATCGCGGCCACGAACCGCTCCAGCGCGGCCGGGTCCCAGACGTCCTCCACGGGATTCAGGATCACCGCCGAGCGCCCATCGCTCGAGGTGAACGTGTCGCGCATCGCGTCCGGCAGCGCTTGGCGCAACGATCCGCGCGCGCCGGCGCCCAGCGCGGTGGCGAACTCGGTCGACCTGCCGGCCGCGAGTTCCGAGGCTCGCACCATCTCGTCCGGCGACTGTCGCAGCGCGCGATTGAGTGCCTGCACGCCGTCGCGAAGTGCGCGGATGGTGGCCACATCGGTCTCCGGTGCGCCCGCCAGTCCGGCGCCATCGGCCAATCGACCAAGCGCCTGCGCCAAGCCGTCGGCCAAGGGTGGCGTGGCGATCTGCCGTGACGAGGCCGGTCGGCCGAGCGCGGCGTTCCCGATCGCCATGCGCCATGCGGCGCGTTCCCGCGTGTCCGGGCGCACCACGTCCAGCACGCTGCGCGCCTGACCGATCAGCGGTTCCTTGCGCGCACGCTCCACCAACTCGGGAATGCGATCGATCGAATCCGTGATGCATGCGCCGAACCATGTCGCGTTGCCTCCAGCGGCCTGCAGCTTGCGCTGCCAACCCACGCTGTCGAGACCCTCGGCCTGCAGTCGCAGCAAGTTGCTCTCGAACCGGATCCGATCCCATCCAATCCAGCCGCCGCCGATCGCGGCGCACAGGAATGCGCCGGTGAGCAGCCAGTGCCGCATGGCGGCGCGCCCGCCGAAGGGATCCTGCCGGCGATCGAGCGGCTCCATGAACAGGCCGCGCTTCAGCGGCTCGCGTCGTGCGCCCCGGTCCAGCAGCAGCAGCAGGGCCGGAAGCGTGATCGCCATCGTGATCGCGCAGAGCATCAGTCCCACGCCGCTCACGAGTCCCAGTTCCCGCAGGCCCCGCATCGGCGCCGCGACCGCCAGCAGGAACGTGCCGGCGCTGGTCAGGGCGCCGGCCAGCACGCTTGGTACGGCCTGGCGAATCGTGTGTCGCACGCTGGCGGCGGGTCCGAGGTGGCGCAGCCCCTCCAGATAGCGCGCCACCATGTGCACGCCATAGTCCAGACCCACGCCCACCAGCACCAGCATGAACACCACGCTCAGCAGGTTCAGGTGGCCCAGCATCAGCGTGGCCGCGCCATACGTGAGTGCGGAGCCCGCCAGGAACACCAGTACCGCAAGCATCGGCCGTTTCACGCCGCGGAACACCACCATGAACAGCGCCGCGCACAGCAGCAGCGCCACCACGCTGGCCGTGCTCATGTCGTCGCTGGTCGTGCGCATCTCGTCGGCCTTCAGCACAGGCTTGCCCGTCAGGCCGATCTCGATCGACGGATGCGCCCGCCGCACCTTCGTGATCAGGTCGCGGATCTCCTGCAGTGGCCGTTCGATCACCGCGAGCGTCTCGAAGTTCTTGTCGGGCATCACCAGCACGAGACGCAGGGGCCCCGGACCGGCGGGAAGCCAGCGCTCGGGCAAGGCGGTCGCCAGACTCGCAGGCGCATCCGGCATTCCACCCAGCGCACAACGCGCCAGCAGGAACGCCTCGGCCGCGAGTTCGCGCTGGCGTGTGCGCTCCATGCCGGCGCCATCGGCAAGCAGTCGTTCCAGACGGTCCGTGCTCTGCAGCAGGAGGCCACCCGCACCCGGACCCGAGGTGAGCACCGGCAGCGCGCCGCGCGCCTCGTGCAGCCCCGAAAGTTCGGCGTCGCTCATCGACCAGGTCGAGAGCCGGTACTGCTCGGCACTCGTGACCGATCCGGTCGCGCCTCGCAGGTCGGGCAGCGCACGAAGTCCCGTCACCAGTTCGCGCGTCGCCTCGTTGGCCTCCGACTCGTTGCCGGCGGGATCCACGACCAGCAGGATGTACTCAAGATCGCCGAAGTCCCTGAGGAAATCGCGATAGCGACGCATGTACGGCTGGTCGTCGCCGACCAGCGAGTTGGTGTCCGCATCGAGCCGAAGGTGCCACGCGCTCCAGAGCGCCGAAGCCAACGCCAGGAACGCCGTGCCAGCCACGATGGCGAGCGGCCGGCGGGCCACCACGGCCGCCAGACGATCCATCAGGCGGCGTCGCAGGCCGCGCGAACCGCTCACGGTGCGCCAGCTCCGCGCCACCATTCGGTGCGCAGATCGAAGGCGCGGCCCTGCGTGATCACCGCGACGGGCCGGCCGTGCGCGGTCCAACCGTCGAAGGGAGAGTTGCGGCTGCGGCTTCGGAAGTTCGAGGCCTCGACCTTCCACGCGGCGTCTGGATCGATCACGGAGACGTCGGCGGGGCCGCCCTCGAACAGCCTTCCGAATCCCGCTTCAAGCAGCCCCAGCAGACGCGCGGGTCCGACGGTCATGCGCTCGATCACCGAGGTCCAGTCCATCAGGCCGCTCTTCACCAGCGCCAGGCCGTACATGCCCACGGCGCTTTCAAGCCCGATGCAGCCGAAGGGCGCGGCAGAGAAGTCGCGGCCCTTCTCGCTGGCCGTGTGTGGCGCATGATCGGTGGCGAGGACCTCGATCGTTCCATCCACGACGGCCTTTCGAAGCGCCTCGGCGTCGGCGCCCGTCCGCAGCGGAGGATTCACCTTCGCGATCGTGTTCCAGCCGTCGCACGCGGCGTCGGTCAGAAGCAGGTGATGTGGACTCGCCTCGCCGCTCACGGGCTGTCCGGCGGCCTTCGCGCGCCGCAGGATCTCCACGCTGCCGGCGCTCGAGAGATGCTGCGCGTGGTAGCGGCAGCCGATCGAGGCGTTCAGGCGCACGTCGCGCTCGAACATGATCTCCTCGGCGACGGCGGGCCAGCCGCCCAGGCCAAGCTTCGCCGCGAGTGGTCCCTCGTTCATCACGGCCTCATGCGTGAGCGTGGCCTCCTGGCAATGCTGCAGGAAGGGTCGATCGATCGAGCGGCAGGTCGCGAGCACGCGTCGCATCACCATCGCGCTCGCGATGCCGTCGCCGTCGTCGCTGAATGCCACGGCGCCTGCGCGGGCCATCGCGCCCATCGGCGCCAGACGCTCACCCTCGCGGCCCACCGTGGCCGCAGCCACCACGCGCACGCGCGCAAGCCCCGCCTCGGCCGCCTTCAGCCGCACGAAATCCACCAGGCTTGGAAGATCGAGGGCTGGCTGCGTGTTTGGCATGCACGCCACCATGCTGAAGCCGCCCGCGATCGCCGCCTCGCTGCCGGTCCGGATCGTCTCCTTGCGCTCGCCGCCGGGCTCGCGCAGGTGCACGTGCGGATCGATCAGGCCGGGGCACACCAGACAGCCGTCCGCGTCGATCACGCGCAATCCCGTGGTCGGAAGCGGGGTCGCGCTGATGCGCTCCACGCGCTCGCCGCGCAGAAGCACGTCACCGACCGCGTCGAAGCCCCGCAGGGGATCGATCACGCGTCCGCCGCGCACCAGAATCGGGGGAGCCTCGCTCACGGGTCGCGATGGTAACGGGGGCAAAAACAACGCGGCCCTCCGCAGGGGAGGGCCGCGTGAAACTTCACGTCAGGAACGGATCAGCCGTTCTTGGCACCCGCGAACGGGCACATGCTGCCGCTGCCCGAGCCCGGGCAACCGCTCTTGCCGCTGACCGCGCCGGCCGAGGTGTTCTTGCTCTCGCTGCAGGTGCTCTTCTTCTCGGAGCAGCTGCTGGAGCAGTCCTTCTTCTCGCTGACCGCGCCGGCCGAGGTGTTCTTGCTCTCGCTGCAGGTGCTCTTCTTCTCGGAGCAGCTGCTGGAGCAGTCCTTCTTCTCGCTGACCGCGCCGGCCGAGGTGTTCGCCTGGGTCTTGCAGCAGTCCTTCGCGTCCTTGCCCTTGCAGCAGTCCGACTTCTTCTCGGTCACGGCGCCGGGGCTGGCCTTGGCGTCGGAGGTCTTCGTGTCCTTGTTGCATGCCGCCAGGCCAAGCATCAGGCTCGCAGCGGCGAGAATCGCGATCTTCTTCATTGGAAGTGACTCCTTCGTGTGCTGCGAGAGGTTCGAGGCCGACGGCAGCGGCGTCGGTCCCACGAGTATACCGACTGATTCACCGCAGGGATTCAGTTTCTTTCCTAGAGTTCACTCCCATGGATTCCCCGCCGGACCAGCCCGAGGACCGCGTTTCCGGACTTCTCGTCCGGGCACGGGCTCTGCCGCCAGTTCCCGGGGTCTACTTGATGAAGGACGAGGCGGGGGTGGTGCTCTACGTCGGGAAGGCCAATCGCCTGCCGGACCGGGTCTCGAGCTACTTCCTGCCAAGCACCGACCTTGGGCCGCGGAAGCAGCCCCTCATCGAGCTGGTCGCGGAGTTCGACATCATTCCCTGCGAGGGTGAGTGGGAGGCGCTCCTGCTGGAGGCCCGGCTGGTCAAGGATCTCAAGCCGCGGTTCAACGCAAGGCTGCTCGACGACAAGACCTATCCGTATCTCGCGGTCACGATCCGCGAGGAGTTTCCCGGGGTCTACATCACGCGGGACCCTGGGCATGAACGATTCCGCGGGGCGCGGATCTACGGTCCGTTCACCAGCGGCGCGGACCTGCGGCACGCGATGCAGCTGCTTCAACGCGTCTTCCAGTTTCGCACCTGCGATCTGGACCTGCGCTCCGAGGATCCGCGCAACCTGGACTTCCGTCCCTGCATTCTCGCGAACATCGACCAGTGCACCGCGCCCTGCGCCAACCGCATCTCGGCGACCCGCTACCGGCAGGACGTGGATCGCTTCTGTCGCTTCCTTGAGAGCCGCCGCGCGGACATGCTTCGCGAACTTCGCGCCGAGATGGAGTCGGCGAGCGCCGAGCGCCGCTACGAGGCGGCGGCGGTGCTGCGGGACCAGATTCAGGCCATCGAGAAGCTCGACGAGCGCGAGCGCCGCGGACGCGCGGGGGAGTTCGACTGGCAGCCCGAGGTCACGATCTCCGCGAAGGATCCGCGCGCGGGATGCCGAAGCCTGCAGCGCGCGCTCGGTCTCGAGACCGAGGTGCGGTGCGTCGAGGCCGTCGACATCGCGCATCTCGGGGGTGGTGACACCGTGGGAAGCCTGGTCTGTTTCGTCGACGGCCGGCCCTTCAAGGATCGCTACCGCCGGTTCCAGGTTCGCACCGTGTCCAACGACGACTATCAGGCGATCCGCGAGGTGGTGAGCCGTCGCTTCCGCGACTCCGACCGTGCGCCCGAGCTGCTTCCGGACGTGCTGCTGATCGACGGCGGACCCGGGCAGCTCGCCGCTGCGCTGGAGGCGCTCGCGCAGTGTCCGGTGCGCCCGCGGCTCGTCATCGGGCTCTCCAAGCGCGAGGAGCTCATCCACGTGCCGGATGATCCCGAGCCCATGCGGCTTGGTCGCTCCCACGCGGGTCTGCATCTCTGCCAGGCGATCCGTGACGAGGCGCATCGCTTCGCCCAGCACTACCACCACCTGCTGCGACGCAAGCGCATGCTGCCGCCCGCCACACCGGGCATCTCGAAGCGGCGAAAGGGCCCGTCGGGCGAAGGTTCCTGAGCGGGGGCGCGTTCCGCTACGCTTGCGCGCTCCGCCCCACGGACACCCGCGCGTGAATCACCGCCGCCGACAACGAGCCCGTCACCACGAAAGCGCCGAGCGCGAGCACGGCGGGGGGCACGGCCCGCGCATCGACCATCCGCTGGTTCCGAAGGGCGAGCACGAGGTGCTTTCCAGCGCCGAGGCGGTGCGCGAATTCGCTTCGCATGTGCGTGCCGAGGGCCTCGTCGCGTTCGACACCGAATTCATCGGCGAGGAATCCTTCCGGCCGCGCATCTGCCTGGTGCAGGTGGCGACCACGGCGCGCGTGGCGCTGATCGACCCGCTGGAGGGGGTGGACCCGCGACCGATCTACGAGACCGTGGCCGACCCCGCGGTCCGGACGCTTGTGCACGCCGGCGAGCAGGACATCGGCGCGGTGCGCGACGCGCTTGGGGGCGCGGTGGCGAATCTGGTCGACACGCAGATCGCCGTCAGCCTGCTTGGGCTGCCATGGCCCAGCAGCCTGGGAACCACGCTGGAGCATTTCGCCGGCCTGCGTCTGGGCAAGGCGCACACGTTCACCGAATGGGATCGCCGACCGCTCACGGCGAGTCAGCTGCATTACGCCGCGGACGACGTGCGCTACCTGCCGATGGCGTGGGACGCGGTGCGCACGCAGTTGGAGGCGCGCGGCCGACTGGCCTGGGCACTGCAGGAGAGCGAGTTGCAGCTCGCCGGGGAGCTCGAGTTCGACCCGGACCGTCAGATGCGCCGCGCAAGCCGAGGCGAGAACCTGCGTCCCGCGGCCACCACGCTGCTGCGGGAACTCGTGCTGCTTCGCCGTGAGATCGCACGCGAGACCGATCAGCCGCAGCGCGTGGCGATCCCCGACGTGGCGCTGATGGAGCTCGTGCGGCGCAAGCCCGAGCGTGCCGATGCCGTGCGCGAGATCCGTTTCCTGCCGCGGCCCGTCGCGGGGCGTTACGGCGATCGCATCGCCGAATGCGTGCGACACGCGCGCGAATTGCCGCCGACCAAGGACGAGCATGCGCGCCTGCTCGAGGACGCCGCGGTGCGGGCGCGGATCGACTCGATGTGGCTGGCGCTCCAGATCCGCTGCATGGCGGAGGATCTGGCGCCCAACCTCATGTGCAGCCGAAGCGAGTTCACCGACTGGTGCGCCGCACGCATCGCGCTTGATCGTCGTCGGCGCCGTGGCGAGATGGGTGGCGACGCCCCGGCTCCATTCCCCGCCCATGACTGGCGCACGAAGGCCATCGGAGCCTGGCTGCTGGACTTCGTCGAGGGGCGCGGCACCCTGAACATTCGTTGGGATTCTCAGGCTGGAGCGATCCGGCCCGTCGACTGAAACGTCAAGGACCTCTCCATGGAACACCTGCCTCTTCCGCGTCGCGAATTGCTCGCATCGATCCCGGCCCTGCTGGCGGCACCGGCCGCGATGGCACAGATGGCGCCGGCGAGTCAGATGGCCCCAGATGGCGGTCGTCCACGTACTCGTCCGACGGGCGGACAGGAGGGCGTCACCCTCCCGTTCGCGATGGCGGCGTGCTGGGCCGACGACTTCGGAGCGCTCTCCGACATCCGTCTTCACGCGCGCCTTGACTGCACGATCGGCGTACGGACCGCGCGTCAGCCGGCCTCGGATGACGAGTCCTGCGCCATGCTGCTCTCGATCGGCGCCGCAGCGGAATGCAGCGCGATGCTGGCCAGCGCCAGCATGGCGGGCTCGGGCATCCTCTACATGCCGCCCAAGGATTCCGGTGATCTCGTGCAACTGTCGGTCAAGATCGGCCAGGTCAGGAAGGGCTCGAACCCGGACGCGGTGCGCAGCGCCGCCGGCATCTTCGCGCGCCCGGATCCCACGGGCGCATTCGATCCCGCATGGAGCCCGAATCAGGAGTTGCTGGACAAGGTTCGCAATTCGATGAGCGATCAGAACTGCACGGCCGTGATCGTGGCGCCGGATCGCAAGGCGGACTTCCTGAAGAGCCTGCGTGCGCTTGCGAAGGTCTCGCCCGCGATCGCGAAGGCGATCGGCGAGCCCGAGCGTTGGGAGGCGGGCTGCACGCCGGTCATCGTGGGTCGCGGTCCCGCCTCGTCCGTGCAGACCGCGATCACGTCCGGTCGGACCATGCAACGGGCGGTGCTGTTCGCCTGTCAAGTGGAGGCGTCGCTGGACCTGCGCGTGATCCTTCCAGGCGTGTTCGAGTCGGCGTCGGCCCAGGGAGCCGAGGCCACCGAAGCCGCGAAGGTGCTCTCGCTGATGCTCGCCTCGCCCGGCTTCGAGCCGATCGCTGTCGGCCGCCTGGGCAAGTTGGTGGATCCGAAACCCCGACGCGTGCCCCCCTTCATGCAGATCCTGGCGCCGAGCCTTGAGGTGCCCGAGGTGAAGGCGCCCGCAGCCGGGTGATCTCCGGGGGATTCGTTCGCTTGTGCTTTGGCGCGGGGGGGTGCATTCTTCCCGCCATGAGCGCGATCCGGATCTACAACGGTGATGGTGATCGTCTGGTCGAGGCGCCGAGCGGCGGTCCTCGTGTGACCATGATTCCCAATGGCAACCCACGCTCGGTGAGCGGACAGCGGTCGCTGCGCCTGCAATGGGGCCAGCACTTGCTGGACGATCTGGTCGAGGGCCGCTATCGGACGGTGGTATGCGGCGTGAATGACGTCGACAACTCGCACGGTGTGCTCGGTGAGCTGCTCAAGCTCATTCCGACCAGCCAGTGGTCGCTCTCCAGCGCCACCAGCTACGCGCGCATGTTCCGCGGCGCCGTGAACCTGCACGCACGCGATGATCGCGAGCCGTACGTGCTCAAGTTCGACCTCGACCGGCTTCTGATCCTGGGGTTGCTGCGACCCGCCGGTCGCGATCACTTCACGCTGGAGGACCTCTATCGCGGCTTCCGGACGGTCAGCAAGATGCTTGAGGGGCGACTCGATCGCGCGCCTGCCTGCACGGTGTCCTTCCTGGGCGCGAAGTCAAACCGCCTGCTTGATCATGAAGGACATGAACCGAGCCTCGAGTCGGCGCTGCATGCCATGCATCAGGCCGGCTTCACGGGGGACGTCTATCCGCCGGTCGGACTGTGGGACGTGCCGCGCACCGCGGTCTACGCCACCTATCCCTTTCCGGAGGGACTGCACCGGATGCGCGAAGGCAGCAGTTGAGCCGCGCTCACCCGCCCACGCGCAGGTCGACGAACTTGCGCCGTCGGATGCGCTCGTTGCCCAGCTGCCCGCACGCCGCCATCGCGTTGCGACCCTTCGTGCCGCGGCGCTTGCAGAACTGGCCGTTGGCGATCGCGCGCGACACGAACGCGGCGGTCTCGGCTTCGGTCGGCGCGCGCCACGGGCTGTCGCGCCGCGGGTTGTAGGGGATCACGTTCAGCGAGCACTTGATCCCGCGCAGCAGCGCGCAGACCTCGTCGCAGTGCTCAGGGGCGTCGTTCACGCCCGGGATCAGCACATACTCCATGCAGAACACCGCGTTGCGGTGCACGGGCCAGTCGCGCAGCGCGTCCAGCACGCCGGCTACGGGCTCGGCGCGCGTGATCGGCATGATCTCCGCGCGGATGCGGTCATTCGGCGCGTTCAGGCTGAAGGCGATGTTGAGCTTGCGGAAGCCGGGCTTCTCGGCGAAGCGCGCCAGTTCGCGCACGCCGCCGGCGCGCCCCACCGTGCTGACGGTGATGTTGGCGGTCGGCACGCTGGGTCCGTGATGATCGGCGAGCACGCGGATCGCCTGCAGCACGCTCGCCATGTTGTCCGTCGGTTCGCCCATCCCCATGAACACGATGTTCTTGATGGGAAAGCCGCGCCCGCCCTCGAACGGATTCTCGATCATGTGCCGCGCCGCGAACCACTGCGCCACGATCTCGCCGGGCGTCAGGTTCCGCATCAGGCCCATCTGCGCCGTCTCGCAGAAGCCGCATCCCATCGCGCAGCCGACCTGACTGCTGACGCAGAGGGTGCGCGTGATGCGCGTGTCGCGGTACATGGGGATCACCACGCTCTCGGTCTCGAGGCCGTCCTGCATGCGCAGCGTGAACTTCACCGTGTCGTGGTCCACGAGCGTGCGGGCGATCTCGGGATCGCGGTCCTCGACCCATGTCGCCGCGCGTCGGCCCTCGCGGAAGAACGCCGCGTGCGCCTCGCGCGCCTGCGGCCGAAGCACCCCCAGCGCGGCGGCGGCCGCGACAGTCTCCTCGAGGACGTGTCCCATCAGGTGCATCGCTCCACTGTAGCGACACGCACGCGGAATCCGGAACGCACGCTCGGGGACTGGGCGATACGGGCACGTCTGTCTACCATGATCGTCTCATGCACCTGAAGCGCAGCGACCACGAGCACGGACCGCCGATCGTTCCCGTCACCTTCCATCTGGAGGATCCCGAGGGCCTCACCGGCACCGGTCAGAAGGAATGGCAACTGATGGGTGGCGAGGGCGAGAGCATTCTCGAACTCGCCATGGATCATGGCATCAACATCGAGCACGCCTGTGGTGGCGTCTGCGCCTGCAGCACCTGCCATGTCTACGTGGAGCAGGGCATGGATCAGCTCACGGAGAGCACCGAGGCCGAGGACGACCGCGTGGAGGAGGCGCCTGCGATCCAGCGCAACAGCCGCCTCGCGTGTCAATGCGAGATCAAGGGCAAGGGGCCCATCGTGGTGCGCGTTCCCGCGTGGAACCGCAACGCGATCAAGGAAATCCCGCACTGATCGCCATGGCTGGCCCCGAAGCGATGCACTGGCTCTCCGTCGATCGCCTGGCCGAGGCGCTGGTCGAAGCGCATCCCGACGTGGATCCGGTCTCGATCAGCTTCCCGAAGTTGAAGTCACTGGTGATGGCCCTGCCGGGCTTCCATGAGGAGCCAGGGCATCCCTGCAACGAGCGCATCCTGGAGGCGATCCAGCAGGCCTGGATCGACGAGCGCGACTGAGTTTCACAGCAGCGGGCTGAGCAGGCCCGCGGTGCTCTCGAGCAGGCGCTGCCCGAGCGGCCGTGCTTCCCACGTGGCGCGATCGACCCGGAGACTGCGGGTCACGTAGGTCTCCTGCAGTTGGCGCAGGCGCTCGCAGAACGCGGCGTCGTAGACCAGCACGCCCATCTCGAAGTTGATCTCGAAGCTCCGACGGTCCAGATTCGCGCTCGTCACGACCGAGGCCATCCGATCCACCACCAGCGTCTTCGCGTGCAGCAGGCCGCCCGTGAACTCGTGGATGACCACGCCCGCGCTCAGCAGGTCCCCGTAGAAGGCGCGGCTTGCGCGCTGCACCAGCCACGAGTCGTTGCGCCGCGGCACCACCAGATGCACGCGCACCCCGCGACGCGCCGCCACCACGAGCGCCGCCTGCATGGGCAGGTCCGGCACGTAGTAGGGGGTGGTCAGCACGATCTCCTCGCGCGCAAGATGCACCGCGGCCTGCAGCAGCGTGGTCATGGAGTCGTTGCCGAAGTTCGGGCCGGTCGCGACCGCCTGCGCGGTCATGCCGGACGCGTCGAACTCGGGCTGGATGTTCAGGGCCGGATCCAGATCCTCCAGATGTTCCATGTACCAATCCTCGACGAACACCAGTTGCAGCTCGCGCGCCAACGGTCCGCGCACCCGCACCATGCAGTCGACCCACGGCGCATAACGCGCCTTCGGCGCGAAGCCCGCATCGGCGATGTTCTGGCTGCCCATCCAGGCGATCACGCCATCCACCACGAGCAGCTTGCGGTGGTTGCGGATGTCCAGCCGCGCCACGATCAGCCGCAGCAACGAGACCGGCAGGGCTTCGGCCACGCGCACGCCACCCGCCTCGAGCGCGCGTCGCAGATCGCTGCGCAGGAACGCCTTGCTGCCCACGCCGTCGACCAGCAGGCGCACGGTCACGCCGCGCTTCACGGCCCCAAGCAGCGCCTGCGCGATGCGCTTGCCCGATGCGTCCAGCAGATAGATGTAGGTCAGCAGGTGCACATGCGCGTGCGCGGCGTCGATGTCACGCACCATCGCCCCGATGTTCGCCGCACTGTCGCCGCTAAGTTCCAGCGCGTTGCCCGCGAGCGCCGGTCCGTGGCTCACCGACTCGGCCAGTCGCGCCAGCTGCGTCTGGCCAGGGTCCAGCTGCAGCGCTCGGGCACGCGGATCGCTTGGCGCGTGCACTTCGGGCCGATCGACTTTCCGCAGGATCCCGGCGTGACGGGTGGCGCGCCGCCGTCCGAAGTTGTTCTCGCCCACCAGGAAGTACGCGATCAGTCCCGCGACCGGAATGGCGATCACGGCGATGATCCAAGCCATCGCCACCGTCGGCCGGCGCCCCTTGCGCACCAGCACCAGGCAGGCCACGAAGAGCCGCAGCGCCAATTCCGCCAGCAGAAGAGAGGGGTGCAGGGTCACGCGCGCACCGCCGCACCGTTCATTCCAGGATCGCCACGACCAGGAAGCGCTTCTCGCCGCGCGGCAGGTCCACCCGCACGGTCTCGCTGATGCGCGCCTTCATCAGCGCGACACCCATCGGGCTGGTCGCGGTGACCTCGATCACCTCGTCCGGGCCGCCGTCCTCGCTCAGCTGGCCCACCAGTCGATAGACCTCCTCGCGACCGTTGCCAACGTCCTTCAGGCGAACCGTCGCACCGAGGAACACCATGTCGGTCGGCACGTCGATGGCGCCGGCCACCTGCGCGCGCGACAGCTTCGCCTCAAGTTCGCGGATCTTGGCCTCGTTCATGGCCTGATCCTCGCGCGCCGCGTGGTAGTCGGCGTTCTCCTTCAGGTCACCCTGTGCACGGGCCTCGGCGATACGCTGCGCGATCACCGGGCGGAACTGCGTGCATTCCGCCAATTGCGCCTCGAGGCGCTCCTTGTCTGCCTTGGACATGAGTTCCATGGTGGCCCGCTGCGGGAGGCTAACGGTCCGCAAGGAAGCGGGCAACCGGAGCCCGCGGGCGCACCACACGCGAGGTCCAAACCCATGCGAGCGTCGCCAAGCAAAGCACGATTCCAAGGCCGACCAGCGCCTCGTCAAACCGCATGCTCGCGTCGGGGATCGTCAGGCGGAGGGGGCCAAGCACCGGCCCAAGCGCCCACGCGGGCGGTTCGGGAAGCCCTGCGCTTCGGCACGCGACCTCCAGTGGCATGCCAAGTCCGGTGATGCCCAGGCACGCGAGCATCGTTCGTGTCCGGACCCTTGACGACCCCGAAGCGAGCGCCGCCGCCACAAGTGCGGCGACCACCACGCTCCAGGCGATCATCAGTGCGTCGATCATCGCGAGTCGTGCCGGCGACCACGCGGTCGTCAGGCGCAGCGGCCACAGCACCACCTGGGCCAGAGTCGTGAGCGTCAGGAGATCCAGCACCACGCGCCGCACGGGCCAGCGTTCCCGGGGTCCGGAAAGCCGGAGCAGCGGCCATCCGGCGCACAACCCAACGCCCAGCGACGCCACCATCAGTCGAATGCCAGGCGTGAAGCCCGCGATCGTGGGATGCAGCGGAGCCTGCGGCCCGATGCAGATCAGCCAGGAACCAAGGATCCAGAGCGCCGCGAGCAGCACAAGGCCGCGGGGAGGTGGCATGGCGCGCAGCCTATCGCCTCAGCGCATGCCGACGTAGTCGTTGAGCAGGTCGATCTGGTCTTCGCAGTTCGCGTCGATCCGGCCGCCGTGATCCTGCAGCCACGCCAGGTAATCGAGCTTCTGCCGGGCGGGGACCTCGGCTGCGCCTTCGCGCCCAGGCGCGCGTCCCCACTTGATCGTGCAGTTGCGCATGGTCTTCAGTCGCAGGCAACCATCGGTGGGGATTCCAGTCAGGTCGATCCACGCGATCTGGCTTCGCCACGGTCGCTCGTCGATCAGGCGGGCCAGAGCCATGGCGGCACTCACGTCGTCACCAGGCCAGGGTGTCCCGTAGGAGGACGGTCGTTGAAGTCGTGCGCCTTCGATGCGTAGGAACCCACGTGGGGCGGTTCCCGCCTTGTAGCAGCGAGGCAGCAGGCGTCCGCGCATGTCCACCAGATAGTCGTAACCATCTTCACGGATCACCGCGAACGGGGTCGCCCAGGTCGCCTCGATCGACACCTCGTCGGCGCCGGAACGCCGTACCTGCCGGATCTCCTCGAACCAGCCTGAAGCGAGGAGTGCCTCTCGGGCCGCGGCCAGTCCGGAACGATCCATGGGCGAGCCTGACAGCGGCCGATCCACAAGCTCGGCGAGCGGCGAGAGATCGCCATCCGTCATCCACGCGGGCCGATCCTCGAAGACCACTCGCATCGGTCCCTCGGGTCGCATCGACAGTGCCTCGGCTCGCAGGGCCGGCACGCCGAGGGCAAGCCCGAAGGCCAACGCCACGATCACGGTGGTCCAACTCCCCGCCACCAGCAGAGGTTTGAATGAAGCGAATCGATCCGAGAGAGGGGTGCCTGTCCGAGTGGACTTCGCGCGACGCCGTGCCATGGGGTCGAGTATCGGCCGTCGCGCGCTCCGGCGTGGAATTTCGGCGGTCTCAGGCGCGGACCGCGGCTCCGCCTCGTGCCATGGCCCGTTCGGCCAGCACGATCACCAGCCGCTCCATTGGAAGGCCCGCGTGGGCGGCGGCCTTGGGAACCAGCGAGTGATCCGTGAACCCGGGCATCGTGTTCGCCTCAAGGAACCACGCCCCGCGCGCATCCAGCATGAAGTCCATCCGGGCCACGTCGCGCAGTCCGAGCCGCGTCCACGCGGCCCGAGCCCAACGCCGGATCGAATCCGCCACGCCCGCCGGCAGTTCTGGATCCAGCCGGTACTCCGTGTCGTCGCGGTTGTACTTCGCCTCGTAGTCGTACAGTCCGCACTTCGGCCGAACCTCGATCAGCGGCAGTTCGCGATCTTCCAGAAGGCCGATCGTGAGTTCGCGACCCGCGATGAAGGACTCCGCCAGCAGGACGGGCCGCCGCGGATGCAATTCGGCGCGAGCGCGCTCGGCGTCGGCGACCGTTCCGCACACCCGCAAGTCCACGCTGCTGCCGTCATCGCAGGGCTTCAGCACCAGCGGGGGCGAGAGCGTAAGGCGGTCGGCCGCTTGCAGCACCTGGCTGTCGGGCGTGGGCACGCCCACCGCGGCCACCGCACGCTTGCTGGCCGGCTTGTCCATGGCCAGCCGAGCAGCCGCAGGCGCGCAGCCGACATAGGGTCGCCCATCCCGCTCCAGAATGTCCTGCAGCACGCCACCTTCGCCCCAGGGGCCGTGCAGCACGGGGAAGACCACCTCGCCGGGCATCGCGCGGAGCTCTTCAAGCCCCGGGCGATCGATCGTCTGCTCGTGCACCACGGCGCCTGCGCGCCGGAGCGCGGCCGCCACCATCCCGCCGCTTCGCAGGCTGACTTCACGCTCCGCATCGGGCCCGCCCTTCAGCACCAGCACGTTCATTGGATCGCTCCGGTGCGGTCGCCGCGTCGCCAGATCACGACTTCCGTGTGAAGCTCGACGCCCTGCGCCTCGCGCACGCGATCGATCACGCGCTCCACCAGGCGCAGCACATCGGTCGCGCGGCCCGTGCGCGGTTCCGGCACGAACAGGAAGTTCGCGTGCTCGGGGCTCACGGTCGCGGTGCCTTCGACCAGTCCCTTCAGGCCGCTGCGATCGATCAGCATGCCCGCGCTCACGCGCTCGCCGCTGGGCAGCGTCGGATTCCGGAACATGCAGCCCGCGGAGTGCGCAGCCATGGGCTGTGACCCGGACTTGTACGCCATGATCTCCTTCAGGCGCGTGCGGATCGGCTCCTGATCGCCCGGCTGCAACTGGAAGTCCGCGCGCACGATCACGCCCCGCGGCATGTTCGTCTGGCGATAGTCGAAGCGAATCGCGCTTGCGGGAAGCTCCTCGGTGACACCGTTCGGCCGCATCAGGCGCACGCACGCTGTCACGTCCCCGATCGCACCGAAGCGTCCACCTGCGTTCATCCGCAGCGCACCGCCCACCGTCGCGGGAATGCCCGCCATCGGACAGAGGCCGTCGAGTGCAGCGCGCACGCTCGCATGCATCACCTTGGCCAGATCGGCACCGCCGCCGGCGCGCACCAGATCGGCGCGACCATCCACACCGATCGTGCATGCCTCGAAGACCGGCTGGTCCAGCTTCACCACCACGCCGTCCACGCCCTCGTCGGCGACCAGAAGGTTTGCGCCATCCCCCAGCACACGCACCGGCACGTCGGCGTCCGCGCAGCGGCGCAGCAGCGTGGAGAGAGCGTGCTCCGTACGGGGACGAACCAGCGCGTCGCACGGTCCACCCACGCCGAACCAGGTGTGCTCGCGCCCGATCGGCGCGTCGCGCGTCAGCTCGGCGTCCAGATCCGCGCACAGGCGTTCGACATCAGGCCGCATGGTCTCAACAGGCATCGCCAGCACCGCTTTGAACCAGTTCGCGGGCCACGCGCCACACGCTGCCGGCCCCCATCGTCACCAGCACGTCGCCCACCTGCAGCGAGGCCCGCGCCCGCTCCAGCGCCGACTCCAGCGATCCGACGGCCAGCGCGCTCGTGCCTGCCGCACGCACGCGCTCCGCCAGCATCTCGCTGCTGACCTTCGTGCGCTCGGCCTCGGGATCGCGTACGAAGTGGATGTCGGGCAGCAGCACCAGATCGGCATGACCGAAGGCCGTGGCGAAGGAGTCCATGAGCAGTCGCGTTCGGCTGTGCTGGTGCGGCTGAAACACGCACACGAGCCGTCGCGGTGTGGTCGCCTCGCGGATCGCTTGCAGGGTCACACGGATCTCGGTCGGGTGGTGTCCGTAGTCGTCGAACACGCGCACGTCACCGAACGGCATGCGCGCCAGGCCCACGAACTGCTGGCGCCGATCCAGGCCCACGAAGGATTCGAGCGCACGCTCCACGTCCTCGCGTGCCGCGCCCAGCCGCAGCGCGATCACGCCCGCAGCGGCGCCGTTCAGGGCGTTGTGCGCTCCCATGAGTCGCGGTCGCCACTGCAGCGACACCGCACCTGCACGCGTCACGTGC
The DNA here is from genome assembly GCA_016872835.1 of Planctomycetota bacterium. GTDB lineage: Bacteria > Planctomycetota > Phycisphaerae > Phycisphaerales > SM1A02 > SYAC01. The sequence continues at coordinate 44,557 of VGYX01000005.1, forward strand.
ACGGTGCCGTCCACCAGACGTTCCACGCGATGCGTGGCCTGTGCGTGCGTCCCGAAGGTCTCCACCGCCGCCGCAATGCCGTGCGTCACGCGTTCGCGATGCGCGCCCTCGTGCGCGATCAGCAGGAATCCGCCATCGCGCGCGGACGGCAGCGATGCGGCGAACTGCTGAAAGGCGTCGATGACGTCCTCCAGCGAGCCGTAGCAGTCCAGATGCTCGGCCTCCACGTTGTTCACGATGGCCACCGCGGGTCGAAGGTGGTGGAAGGATCGATCGAACTCGCACGACTCGGTCACCAGCAGGCCCGGCTGGCCCGCGAGCGCACCGCTCGGCACGCGCTCGGCGCCCGGGCGCGCGTTGCCACCCAGTGGGGCGCAGGTGGCGCCGGCGATGAAACCGGGATCGAGTCCGGCCTGCAGAAGGATCCATGTCAGCAGGCAGGTCGTGGTGCTCTTGCCATGCGTGCCCGCCACCGAGACGCCGGTGCGCACGCGATGCAGTTCGCCCAGCATCTGCGCGTAGGTTCGCACAGGCACGCCTCGCTCCATCGCGGCACGCAAGGTCGGATGCGATGCGCCCGCGGCGGCCGTCGCCACGACCAGCGCCGCGTCGTCGGGAATCGCGCCGCCGGGCCCCTCCGCGATCGGAATGCCGTCGGCGCGAAGGCGGTCCACCGTCTCGCCGCCTTCACGATCCTCGCCCGCCACGCGTGCGCCTGCGGCCAAAAGCAGTCGGGCCAGCCCGCTCATGCCGGTGCCGCCCGCGCCCACCATCCATACGCGGCTTCCGCGAAGGGTGGGAAGGGGAGCGGTCGCCGTGGCAGGACGCATCGATCGCATCCTAGGGGCTGCGGTGGGGCCGCTGGACAGGTGCTGGAATGGGGCGGCGCTCACGCCCCGACCATCGGCACGTTGCCGCGGCGATCGTGAATGCGCGGAGGGTTTCCGGCCCGTCCGTACAATCGGCCTGATGTCCGACGCGTCCGCGAATGTCCGAGCGCAGGTTCTGGTGATCGACGACGAGGCGGAGCACGCCCAGACGATGGCGGACACGCTGCGGAAGCCTGGCCACGTCTGCACCGTGGTGCACTCGCTGAAGGAAGCCGAACCCGAGCTTCGCGACGGCAATTTCGACGTGATCGTGACCGACCTCGTGATGGACACTCCCACGGCGGGTCTGGAGGTGCTGAAGCTCGCCAAGGCTCACCAGCCCGACGCCGAGACGATCCTCGTGACGGCCCACGGCGACGTGCCCACCGCCAAGGCCGCGCTGCAGGGAGGCGCCTACGACTTCATCGAGAAGCCCCTCGACGTGGTGGTCTTCCGCAACCTGGTGCAGCGCGCCGCCGAGACCGTGCTGCTGCGCCACCAGAATGCCTCGCTGCGAGGTCAGGTCGATGCCGCGTTCGGCTTCGAGGGGATCATCGGCGAGTCGGCGGCCATCCGGAAGGTGATCGACACCATCCGTCAGGTCGCGCCCAGCACCATTCCCGTGCTCATCACCGGCGAGAGCGGCACGGGCAAGGAGCTCGTCGCCAAGGCGATCCACCAGCACTCCAAGCGCCGCGAACGGCGCTTCGCCACCTTCAACGCGGCCGGTCAGAGCGAGAGTCTTCTTGAGGACCAGCTCTTCGGCCACGTGCGTGGCGCCTTCACGGGCGCCGACCGCGATCGCGAGGGCGTGTTCGAGTATGCCGACAAGGGCACGCTCTTCCTCGACGAGATCGGCGATATGCCGATGACCATGCAGCCGAAGCTGCTGCGCGTGCTCGAGACGGGTGAGGTCATCCGGCTCGGGTCCAACGACCCCCGCAAGGCCGATGTGCGCTTCATCAGCGCCACCAACCAGAACCTGAAGGAGGCGAGCACGCAGGGGCGCTTCCGTCAGGACCTGTACTTCCGCCTGAAGGGCGTTGAGATCCACCTGCCACCGCTTCGTGAGCGCCGCGAGGACGTGCCGGCGCTCGTGCGTCATGCCGTGGGCAAGTGGTGCGCCGACCTTGGTCGCCCGCGCCTCGAGGTGGGCGACCCCGCGATGATGCGACTCATCGCCTACGCCTGGCCGGGCAACGTGCGCGAACTGCTGAACGTGGTGCACCGCATGGTCGTGACCTGCGGCGGCACACGCATCGAGCTCAAGGATGTGCCCTCCGAGATCCACGAGAGCGAGGGCGAACAGGCCTCCGAGGGCGTCGGCAGTCTCGCGGGCATCGGCCTCGATCGTCTCGAGAAGGAGGCGATCCGCCAGACGCTTGCGATGACCAGCGGCAACCGCGAACAGACGGCCGAGCTGCTGGGCATCGGAGAGCGCACGCTCTATCGCAAGCTGAAGGAGTATGGCCTGCGCTGACCGCTTGCGGTCGGCGACCTGCCGCTCCACACTCCCACGACCATGCCCTGGATCCTCTGGCGGCATCTCCTGTCTGAACTGCTGAAGGTCCTGCTGCTCACGGCGTCGGTCATCGTGGTGGTGGTCGCATTCGGCGCGGCCATCAAGCCGCTCGCGGCGAGCTCGATCGGCCCCGGAAGCGTGCTCAAGTACATCGCGCTCGCGACCATCCCCATGATGCAGTTCGCATTGCCGTTCGCCGCGGGCTTCGCCGCGACGATCGTGATCCATCGCCTCGCCGCCGACAACGAACTCGTGGCCATGGCCGCCAGCGGCCTGCGTCATCGCTCGATCATCGCACCCGTCGCCGGCGTGGGGGTGGTGATCTTCGCGATCATGCTCTGGCTGGTCAGTTCGGTGGTGCCGCGTTTCTGGGGTCTCATGCGCGAGACCATCGCGCAGGACGCCGCGTCGGTCTTCGTGGCGGCCGTGGAGCGTGGCGAGGCTCTCGAGGTCGGCGACATCACCCTCTACGCCGACGCCGTCGAGGTGGAGCCCGCGCCGCCCGACACCGGCGCCTCGCAGCGGCTTCGCCTGGCCGGCGTGGCCGCGATGAAGCGCGGACGCAGCGCCGATGGCGCCACCGAGGTGCTGTCCGAGTTCGCGATCGTCGACGTGCACCGTCGCGACGGCGCGACCGTGATGAAGCTCTCGATGCGCGAGGGCACGGGCTTCCGCGCCCGAGAGGGCACCGTCGCCTTCATTCCCCAGGCCACGCCCGACGCCGTCGAGATGGGCCGCGCAATGGAGGCCGACGCGCGCAGCACGACCACCGCCGATCTCCAGGCACTTCGAGCCCACCCGGACGACGAATCGGGCGTGCGTGCGGCCATGTCGACCGCGGCGGCCGTCCTGGACCGGGTGGACCTGCTCGACTGCGTGCAGCGCACACTCGCGGGAACGGGGTCCGTCACGCTCGCCGATGATGTGAGTGCGCGTCGCTACCGCATCGATTCCGCGCGCAGCAGCGGTCCGAAGCTGGCCGCCGGTGCCTCGCCCATGCAGGTCACCGAACTTGACGGCACGCGCCCGGTGCGTCGCGCGACGTCGCGCGACGGGTCGCTGCTGCCGTCCAGCGGCGGCGAGGGAAGTCGCGTGGATCTGATCCTCGATCAGGCGACGGCGCTCGATCTTGGCGGAAGCGCTCCCACGACGACGCGGTGGCCAGCGCGTCTGCGGGATCTTCGGGCGATCGAGTGTCCGTCCGCCCAGCAGAACATGGCGTCCTCCGGTGAACTGCTCCAGCGGCTGGACGCGCTCGCGACCGGTGGCGGCCCGAACGCCGGAGAGAGCGCCAATGCCGCGGCCGAACTGCGCCGACGCATCGGGCGACTCGAACGTGACGCCTTCTCGAACATCCAGCAGCGTCTGGCGCTCTCGGCCTCGGCGCCGCTTGTGCTGCTGCTCGGAACCGCACTCGCGGCGTGGAAGCGCTCCAGCATGCCGCTCACCATCTATCTGCTGGCGTTTCTTCCGGCGCTCCTGAACATCGTGATGGTCGCCGGCGGCCAGCAGGTCATGCGCGGCGGCGCGGAGTGGGCGGGACTTGGACTCATGTGGCTCGGCAATGGCTGTCTGCTGCTGTTCTTCCTGCACGCCTTCCGGCAATGGGCCCGGCACTGATGGGGATCCTCGCGCGCCATGTCGCCTCGCGGTTCCTGTGGAACTTCGCCGCGCTCTTCGGCGCGCTGTACCTGTTCGGCGTGGGCATCGACGTGGTCATCTCCACGAACAAGTTCCTCGAGGCGGCGGATCTGGCGGTGCGTCAGGGGTTGGTGCAGTCCCGCCTCATGGGATTCGTGGTCATGCTGCTCGACTTCCACGGGCCGCGCATCTTCCAGTTCCTGCAGTTCATGGTCGGCATGGTGTCCGTGGGCGCGATGGGATTCACGCTCTCCCAGATGCATCGCGCGCGTGAACTCACCGCGATCATGGCGGCCGGCATCGATCTTCGACGCATCGCGTACGTGGTCCTGCTCATGGCACTCGGGCTCAACCTGGTCCAACTCGCCAGCCAGGAATGGATCCTTCCGCGCCTGGCGCCCAAGCTCGTGCGCACGCACGCCGACATGGTCGAGGGTCGCGGAAGCGCGTTCCCGGTGCCGCTCTCGCGCGACGCCTCGGGCAAGCTGCTGCAGGCGTCCACCTTCGATCCGACCACCGGCCGACTCACGGGTCTCACCGTGCTCGAGCGCGACGAGCGCGGCCGCGCCCGCACGCGCATCAGCGCCGACGCCGCTCGATGGGATGCGGTACGCGAGGTCTGGGTGCTCGAGGGTGGAAAGGCCATCCGGCTACCGGACTCGCCGCAGGCGCGGGCCACCACCGAGGCGGGCGAGTTCGAGCGGCCGGCCGACGAGGTGGCCACGAATCTCGGCCCCGAGTCGATCCTGACCCGTCGCTTCCGCATCTACGGCCAGATGCTCTCCACGCCGCAGCTGCTCGAGCTTCGCGATGGTGGCGGACCGGACCGCACGCTCGCGGGGCGACTTCTCGCCTCGCGCATCCTTGGGCCGCTCGTGAACCTGCTGGTGCTGGCGGCCGCGATTCCCTACTTCCTGCTGCGCGAGCCGTGCGGCATGCTGGGTCAGAGCCTGCGCGCCGCGGCCTTCGCCGTGCCCGTTTCGATCACCGCGCTCACGCTCACCGCGGTGCCGCTCTCGGGTCTGCCGCCGCTTCTCGGAGCCGCGATTCCCGCGGCGCTGCTGCTGCCTTGGGCAGCGTGGCGCCTCAGCGCGCTGCGTTCCTGACCCGCGACCAGCTGTCGCGCAGCGACTCGTCCAGGATCACGGCGTCGCGCTGGCCTTGTCGCAGTCCCGACACGAGTCCCTCCATGCGAACGCGTTCCTGATTGCGGCGCACCTCCCGCTCGGCCATGCGTCGGGCCGCGGCGGGATCCGCGGGAGCGTTCGCCGGAGTCTCCGACTCCACCTTCACCAGCACGTAGGCATCGCCCACCAGCACCGGCGCGCTCGTGCCGCCGATCTGCAGCGCCCAGACCGCCTGACGGAAGGCCGAGGGCCACGTCGGGTCCAGCTTGCTCACGGGGTTCACCAAGCCCCCGCGGCTTGAACTCGGATCCGTGCTCATCATCGCCGCCACTTCGCCGAATGGCTGGCCCGAATCGACGCGTCGACGCGCCTCGGCGCATGTCTTCAGATCGGCGACGGTGATGATCCGGCACACGCGCCGCGCGCCGTGGGTCGCGTCCAGCGCCGCATCCACGGCCTCGGGTGTCAGCGTGATCTGATCCTGCACCAGCAGACGAGCCGCCGCGTTCCTGCGCATCAGCGCCGCCCACCTTCGCTCGCCAAGACCCTGCAGCGCGCGCAATTCCGAAAGCAGACGCTCCGCGCGTTCGGGATCCGGATTCAGGCTCTCCAGCAGTTCCGCGCGCTCACGTTCCGTGGCGGCGGCGTCCACCTTCAGGCCGCGCTCCGCCAGCAGGCGGTCCAGTTGGCGGTCCAGCAGCGTCTCCTCGATCACCACGGCGCCCGCACGCTCGGCCAGCAGGGGCTGCAGTTGCGACCACTCGATCACGTCACCTTTCCAGGTCAGCGCAGGGCGTGGCGATGGCGCAGGGATCGTCTTGGCGGGAGGCGGCGCCGGCGGCGCGGCGTCCGGGCTCTCGCGCACCGAGCCGCACGCCACGCACACCAGAAGCAGGGGAAGCGCTCGCATCGCGTCAGTATGGCGCATCCGTGTCCGGCGGGCGGCGCGATGGCCAGAGCGGGCGAAGTTCGCCGCGCAGCCCCACCAGTCGGCGGCCGTCGTGCAATTTCATCTGCGGGCACCCACGAAGCACTTCAAGCAGTCGCGTCACGTCAAGGCCGGGCGAGAGCCAACCCACGGCCCTCCACCTCGCCAACATGCCTTCATCGATCAGCACCAGATCGAAGCGTTCCCGCAGCCAGCGCAGCGGATCCGGTTGCAGCAGCGCCACCTCCACGGGGTTCGTGTCCCAGACCGTGCTCCATCGAAGTGTCGTGCCCGGAGGAAGCCAGAAGGGCGTGCTCCAACCCACGCTCAGCACGCGCTCCCCATCGAACAGCGTCCCGAGTGCCGCCTCGATCATGGGTTCCGCCCTCACGATCTCGACGTCGCCATCGTTCGGGCTGCGAAGCAGCTCGATGGCCAGATCTCCCGAGGCGCGATCGACGCGGCCCACGAGCGTGAGCACGCGAGGCGAATCCTGCACCAGCGTCCATGCGGGAAGCAGTGCCCAAGTCAGCGCAACAAGCATCGCAACCCGTCGGGTCGACGGTCCCGACACGCGGTGCCAGGCCAATCCCACCGCCGCCGCCAGAGGCACCGCGATGGGCATGAGAAAGCGCGACTGCATGTGCGTGAACACCAGCCACCCAAGCAGCGTGCTCGTACCCATCATCGCCAGCACGATCGCGGGACGGCGAGTCGCCGCATCGCGCCAGAGCAGTCCGAGCGCCGCGATGCCAAGCCACGGAAGGGGTCCCCAGAGCCAGCGCCATGGCTCACCGGGCTGCGGATTCGGTCCCACCCCGAACGCGAAGAACATCCGCCACAGCGCACCGATCCGGTCGCCAATCCCCACGTCCGATCGATGCGCGGCGTCCCACCTCGCGGCCTGCTCCGGGCTCCACCATCCACTCCCGAGATGCGACGCGAGCAGCGGGAACAGCGCCGCGGTCGTGGCGATCGTGTTCCGAAGCAGCCACGGGAACAGCGCCACCGCCGCCAGCGCGATCCACGCAAGCCACCAGCGGGGGTCCCGCAACACCGAAGGCCGCAGGCTTTGCGCGGCCAGCGCGGCCGGCAAGGCCAGCACCACGCAACTCGCCTTGCAGCCCACCAGCGTCGCCGCCGCCAGCCCGAACAGCACACCGGATCGCCACGCGCCGTGCACGCGCGTGCACTGCAGCGCCAGACTCATGCCCAGCAGCACACCGGACTCGCTGCAGGCCAGGGATCCCGTGACCGTCACCCATGGCGTCGCCAGCAACGCAAGCGTCGCCACGCCGCGGCCATCTCCGCGCGTCGGCAAGGCGTCCCCCAGCGCCCACGCCGCCAGCATCGCAAGGCCAGCGTGCAGCAGTTGGCACGAAAGCGCCGCCTCGCGCGGATCGGCCCGCAGCATCATCAGGTGCGCGTACGCACCCTCGATGAAGTTCGGAAGCCCCGAATACGCGTTGTGGGGCAGCGGCTTGAAGCGACCCCCCAACGCCCACTCTCGAGGAACCTGCAGGTGGTAGCTCAGCGCGTCGTAGCCGCCGAACTCGGTCGACCAGAGAAAACCGGCGGGCACCATGCTTGCCACCAGCATCGCGCTCGCCGCCAGCCCGAACGCCGCCGCAAGCCATGCCGGCTCGTCGCGATCCGACTGCGGCAGCAGATGCCGTCCAAGCATCCACCATCCCGGAGCCAGCAGAAGCAGCGCGCCCACGATCCCCAACTGCAGCAGCCCGAGCGTTCCCGCCCACTGGGTCACGCACAAGAGCGTCGCCGCGCCTGCGGCGGTTTGCGCGGCCGCGCCTTGCAACTTGATGGCCGTGCCGAGAGCGCGTCCGAGTCCAGCCGCCGAGGCGAACCACAGCATCGTCTTGGGCACCGCGGCAAGCAGTGCGTAGCCAAAGCTCGCAAGCGTGATCCGATCGCCTGTCAGGAGCACCAGCGCGACGGCGCCCGCCAGCATCGTCGCGAGAGCCGCCAGCCACGGTCGGATCGCCCGCCCCGGAACCGCTTGAATTTTTGCCGTGTGCCGGAGCATCCAACGGCAGTGTGCCACAAACCGCACCCGCACGGGCCCGATGTTCATGCCACACCCACCCTCAAGCCGATTCCTTGTTCCGCAGCCACGGATGGTTGCGACCGACCGCGCTTCCGTGCGGCCGGTCTTGGCGCAAGACAGGAGGTCGCATGCTTGTCCAGACCACTCGTTTCGGACCCGTCGAAGTCGACGAATCCAGGCTGCTGGAGTTTCCCGCCGGTTTGCTTGGGTTCTCCCGAGCTCGCCGCTTCGCGTTGCTTCAGCCCGACGAGCGGGGCGTGTTCTTCTGGTTGCAGAGCGTCGAGAGCGCGGATGTCGCCTTCGTGGTCACCGACCCATGCCTGTGGAGCCAGGACTTCACGGTCAGTCTGCGCCGTGAGCAGACGGCGGAGATCGGGCTGCCTGAGGGCGTCACGCCGCAGCTGCTCGTGATCGTGAACCGTCGCGATCATGGCATCACCGCAAACATGCAGGGACCACTCGTCATCAACCCTGCCACGCGCGTCGGCCTGCAGGTCGTCCTTGCCGATCGACGCTGGACCACGCGTCACGAGCTGGTGTCGGTCTCGCCTGCCACCCGCGCCGCTACGCAGACGGCCTGAGCATCACGATCCATGCTTGTCCTCTCTCGCCAGCGTGATGAACGAATCGTGATCGGTGACGACGTCGAGGTTGTGGTCGTCGACATCCGTGGCGACAAGGTGCGCCTTGGGATCGTCGCACCGAACACCGTCTCCGTGCACCGCAAGGAGATCTACGAGGCCATCCGCCGCGAGAATCAGGATGCGTCCGGCCTGCAGGGCGATGTCACGCGCTTCAACGGCGTCACGCCCGGATCCGAGGCGATCCGTCGTCTCGCGCAGCGTCATCAGGGACACGGCGACTCGCGACGCGAGATCGCCTGACGCGCTCGGGCGCGTTTGCACACGAACACACGTGCGTTCGACTCAGGCGGCCTTCGCCAAGCGGCCCTTGGCCATCTCGACGAGCGTGTCGAAGCTGGCCGGGTCCTGGATCGCCATCTCGCTGAGCATCTTGCGGTTCAGCAGCACGCCCGAACGGGACAGGCCACCGATCAGCAGGCTGTAGCGGAAGTCGCGCATACGGCACGCCGCCGTCAGGCGGGCGATCCACAGCGAGCGCATGTCGCGCCGACGAAGGCGGCGATGACGCCACGCATTGCGGCCGGCGCGCATGAGCGCGACCTTGGCCTGCTGCTTGTGACGGCTCTTGGTGCCGTAGTAGCCGCGGGCCTCGCGAAGAACGCGGCGGCGGGCCTGAGTACGAGCTGCTCCCTTGCGTGCGCGTGGCATGGTTCGTTCCTTTCAGTGAGTCAGCGTGCGAGGCTGCGGTGCAGCACCTTGCCCAGCATGGCGTTGTCGGAGGAGGAGAGGGTGCGGGCGCGGCGGTAGCTGCGCACCGCGGCGCCGGTCTTGTTGCTCTTGAGGTGACGGCTGTTCGGACTGTGGAAGCGCACCTTCCCCGAGGCGGAGATCTTGACGCGCTTCAGCAATCCCTTGTGGCTTTTGTGCATGGGTTCAGGCCTCTTCTTCCCGATTCGGCGGGTCGATGAGGATACCGAAACCCCCATCAGGGTCAAGATCCGTCTTTCAGGGGTTACTGCGCCAGGAACCCGTCCCCAGCCAAGGGGAGTTCGACCAGATTGGGCATCCGATCGGCCCGGTCCACGCCCACAGGCAGGAAGATGTTGTCCCCGTTGACCACCGGGACCACCAGCCAGCCCACCGAGCCGTCCCCGAACATCACGTTCTGGCCCCGCTGGCTGTGATTCCAGCTCGACAGGCTGGTTCCCACGGGCCGTCCGGCTCGCCGAAGTTCCAGCACGGGATTGGCATCCGCCACCAGCGGGCGAGCCCCAACGACCCGCAGCAGGAAGGGGCGATCCGCCCACGGGACCTGCATGGCAAAGGCGCGCGTGCCCGACTTCGCCGCGCAGCCCGGACAGCTGATGTGATGGTGTCCGCAGTAGCCCTGCACCGAGAGGGACTGCAGGTTCGCGCCGTGGTCGTAGGTGGTCCAGTCCAGCATCGCGGGCCGCGGCGCGTGGCGGGCGATCATGCTGGCGCTCATCGGGAGCGCGTCGCGGTGGTCCGCCGCGTAGGACACCAGTCCGGCACTGAGTTCACGAAGGTTGTTCGCGCAGCGCGACCGCATCGCCGACTGTCGCATGTGCGCCAGCGCCGGCCAGGCCACGCCCAAGGCCAGCAGGGCGACGGCCGCGATGCCGCCGAAGTCGGCCCATCGCACGCGTCGCCGAGGCGCGCGGTCCAGCCGCATGCGCTCGGACTGTTCGCGTTCGGCGGCGTCGATGCGCGCCAGCGTCGCGTCGATCAGCGATGAATCCGAGGACTCCGTCGGATACCTGTCCAGCACGCGCAGCGCCGCGAGCACGCGCCGATCTCGCTCGTTGTCCACGCGGGCCTCGTCGAAACCGCACTCGACCAGGCGGTCGATCGATGCCGCGTCCTCGTCACGCAACTCGGGCCCGCCACGATGGTCCACGGGTTCGTTCATGCGACAGGGTTCGTCGTGTCGCGGCGGCCGCGACGCCATCGATCGGCGAACGCGGCCACCGCGGAATGCAGGCGGCTCTTCACGGTGCCCAGCGGGATCTGCAGGATGTCCGCGATCTGCTGGTAGTTCATCTTCTGGAAGTACGCGAGCACGATGATCTCGCGATGCAGCGGCGGCAGGGCGTCCACCGCCTGCTTGACCAGCACGGACTCCTCCTTCAGGGTCAGCGGCTGCGCCGGCTGGTGGATGTCGTCGGCGAACAGATCGATCAACTCCCCGTCGCCGTGCTCGCCGATCGGGGTCTGCAGGCTCACGGCGCGGCGTCGACGGTCCTTTCGATACCAGTCACGAGCCTTGTTGGCCGCGATGGTGTAGAGCCATGGCCGGAACACCCGGGTGGGGTCGAAGGTCGCGCCGGACAGGTGGATCTGCAGGAAGGTCTCCTGGAACACGTCCTCGGCCGCGGCGCGGGTGCCCAGAAAGCGCTGGAGGAATCCGTGCAACTCGGGGCGATAACGCTCCATCAGGATCGGGAACGCCTGCAGGTGACCCCTCAGATGGGCCGCCAGCAACGCCTCGTCGGTCGACTCCGTTCCGATCGACTCCACCGGTCCAAAGGATGACTCCTCGGCGCCTTTCAAGGCATTTCCGAGCCAAGACAGGGGGTTGATCGAGCGGGCGAGCGAAGCCATTGCATCGTGTTACGATTGTCCTTTCGGCAAGGTTTGTCACGAACCAAGGATTTTGGAGAACTGACCCAAGATGGGTGTGCCAATCAGCCAGATGTGGACCGTCGCGAGCTACGTCCTGCGCCAGCGCCTGGCGGGGCGTCGGCAGTACCCCTTGGTCCTCATGCTCGAACCGCTGTTCCGATGCAATCTGGCATGCGCCGGCTGCGGCAAGATCCAGTATCCGCCGCATGTCCTGAAGCGCCAGTTGACCCCGGCCGAGTGCTTCGCCGCCGCCGAGGAGTGCGGCGCGCCCATGGTCAGCATTCCGGGGGGCGAGCCGCTGCTGCACCCAGACATCGCCGAGATCGTGCGAGGGTTGGTGGCCCGCCGGAAGTACGTCTACATGTGCACGAACGCGCTCCTCCTGAAGGAGAAGCTCGAGGAGGGCCTGTTCAAGCCGAGCAAGTACCTCACCTTCAGCGTGCACATGGATGGTCAGGAGGAGAACCATGACTTCGCCGTGTGCCGCGAGGGCACCTTCAAGAAGGCGATCGAGGGCATTCGCCTCGCCGTGAAGATGGGCTTCCGCGTCACCACGAACACCACGCTCTTCCAGGGCGCTGATCCGAACTCGGTGCGCGCATTCTTCGACGAGATGATGGAGCTCGGCGTGGAAGGCATGATGCTGAGTCCGGGCTATGCCTACGACAAGGCGCCCGACCAGACCGGCTTCCTGCAGCGCAAGGGCACGAACGAACTGTTCGAAATGATCCTCTCGAACCGCAAGAAGGGCTGGCGCTTCAACCAGAGCCCGCTGTTCCTGGAGTACCTGATGGGCAAGCGTGAGTACGACTGCACCCCTTGGGGCATGCCGTGCTTCAACGTGTTCGGCTGGCAGAAGCCGTGCTACCTGCTTCAGGAGGGGTATGCCGACACCTATCGGGAACTGCTCGACGAGGTCGACTGGTCGAAGTACGGCCACGCGAGCGGCAATCCCAAGTGCGCCAACTGCATGGTGCACTCGGGCTACGAAGCCACGGCGGTGGATCACACCTTCAGCGGCTTCGGCGGCATCTGGGCCAACATCAAGGCGATCGTCTTCAACACCTATGCGAACCCGGCGGCGGCCCAGCGGCTCGAAGCCGAGAAGGGCAAGCCGCACGGACCGATCGCGCACCTTGTGCAGCTGGGCTTGGCCACGGATCTCGGCAAGACGGCCGCCTGAACAACCTGTCTGATGCGGGTTTCGGGCGGTGGCGCGCGCGATCCTCGCGGCATGGCTTTCGACCGTGGCACCGTCTCGTACCGACGCTTCTCGTTGGAGGGGTGGAAGACCCCGCCTGGACCGGATCTGCTGGAGGCGATGCAGTCCGCCTCGCTGGTCGACGAGGGCGAGGGATCAGGTGCGGGCTGGACCGCTGGTGAGCACCTGTTCGACACGGCGTTCGAGGCGGAGCGCAACCTCTTCGGCGGCGATGTGCTGGCCGCCATCCGGATCGACAGCGACCGCGTGCCTTCGGAGGTCCGCCGCGCCTATCTGCTGTCGGCGATGGCCGAGGAGATGGCCGATACGGATCGAGGTTCGCGCAAGCGTGCGCGCGATGCGGCGCTGAAGCGTTGCGACGCCGAGATCGCCGACGGCCGTTGGCGCCGACGCAAGTTGGTGCCGGTGCTCGCAAGCTTCGGGGCGAAGGCCGCGCTCGTGCCAGCCAAGGGCGACGCCGTCACCACCGCGGTGCGCACCCTGCTTGAGGAGACGCTGGGCGTGTCCGCGACGGCGCTGACGTCGGGCTCCCTCGCCGTGCGACTCGCCGACCAGCACGGACTTGCTTCCGCGGCCTCGGATGCGCAGCCGGAGGCGTTGGGGCCGGTGCCGTCGCGAGACGGCGACGACGCGGATCGTCCGGCGCCGCCGTGGTGCGACGAGAGCCATCCGATGGACTTTCTCGGCAACGCCTTCCTGCTGTGGGCTTGGTGGCAGGCCGAGCGCGACGGCCCCGAACCCGAGACCGGCACGGTGATCCTGCGCAAGGCCATCGAGTTCGCGTGTCCATGGGACTCGACCGGTTCGACCGTTGTTCGCAGCGACGATCCATCGGCGCGAAGCGAGGCACGCGCCGCGATGCGATGCGGCAAGTGGCCGCGCCGCGCGGGACTGATCCTGCAGCGTGCGGGCGAGGCGTGGGAGTTCATGCTGCAGGCGGATCGCTGGGAGGTCTCCGGCCTGCGCATCCAGCAGACGGAGGCGGCGCCAGCGACGCGTCGCGAGGCGATCGAGATGCGTCTGGCCTCGATCCGCGGCTGCGATGCAGCGTTGCTGGAACTGTTCGAGGCGTTCCTTCGCGAGCGCCTTGGCGGAGGCTGGAGCGGGGCGCGCGCTTCGGTCTCGCGATGGATGCGGGAAAGCGAGCCGCGCATCACGCGGATCGCGGCCTTGGCGGAGTGACGTGCGCGACTCAGCGCAACGCTTCGAAGCCTGCGGGCGATGCTTCGTCGGTGCGGCCGCTCGCTTCATCGCACGCGCGAACCGCCTGCAGAAACGCGCGGACGAGTTCCAAGTCCTTGCGTCCTCGCTCGCGTTCCACGCCGCTGGACACATCCACGGCCCACGGACGCACCGCGGTCAGGGCATCATGGACATTCGCTGGCGTCAATCCTCCGGCCAGGATCAGGGGCAGGCTTGGCCACGGGGAGGCGGCGTTCGACCAATCCCAGGAGGCCCCCGAACCAGCGGAGGGTGCGTCGAGCAGGCTTGCGATCGGAGTCGGTTCGGAAGGGTCCGGAGCGGCACCTGCCGCGAGTGCCCGGATAAAGGGTCGATGAAGTCCAAAGCCCGGCCCATGAATCTGCACCGGACCGGGCCATGATCGCGCAAGATCGCTCCAGTCCGGCTCATCGCCTCGACCCACCAGGACCGTCCGAACCGGCACGACCGCGGCGATCCGGAACGCCGTCTCCGGGGAAACCTGGCGGGGGGAGCCTTGGGCGACCACTACACCCACGGCGTCGGCCCCAAGGTCGACAATCTGTCGCGCCTCATCCACCGAGAGGACCCCGCAGATCTTCACCAAGGTTCGAGACCGCTTTGCGACCGGCCGCATCCTCTCTAGACTAAGCGATCCCCTAGGAGCCAACGATGAGCCTCGCCACCGCACCGACGTTTGACAAGGGCCTCGCCAACACGATTGCCGCGGAAACCCAGATGAGCTTCATCGACGGCGGCAAGGGTGTGCTGGAGTACGTCGGCATCGACATCGACGCGCTGGCTCGCAACAGCACGTTCGAGGAGACCGTCTATCTGCTCTGGAATCGCCGGCTGCCGAGCCGCACCGAGCTGGAGTCGTTCACGGCTGACCTTCGTGCGGAGTACGAGCTTCCCGGCGGCATGCTGGACCTGATCTCGAAGTTGCCGCGCGACGCCACCCCGATGCATGCGCTGCGCACGCTGGTGAGCGCGCTCGCGTTGCACGACGCCGAGGCCGACGTGGAGGGTGCCGAGGCGAACGAGCGCAAGGCGATCCGCTTGCTCGCGAAGACGCCCGCGCTCATCGCGAACTTCGATCGCTTCCGCAAGGGCAAGCCCTTCGTGGCGTCGGACACGTCGCTCTCGATGGCCGCGAACTTCCTGTGGATGCTCAACGGCGCGAAGCCCACGGACGCGGTCGCCAAGGCGCTCGACGTCTGCCTGATCCTGCACGCGGATCACGGCCTGAACGCGAGCACCTTCGCGGGCCGCGTGACCATCAGCACGCTGAGCGACCTCTACTCCGCGATCGTGACCGCGATCGGCACCCTGAAGGGACCGTTGCACGGCGGCGCGAACGAGGAGGTCATGATTATGCTGCGCGAGATCGGCGCCATCGAGCAGGTCGAGCCTTACATCATGGCGCGACTGAAGGCGAAGGACCGGATCATGGGCTTCGGTCACCGCGTCTACAAGGCCTACGACCCGCGCGCGACCTATCTGAAGACCTTCGCGAAGCAGGTCGCCACGGACACGGGCAATCTCTCGCTCTACGAGATGAGCCGTCGCATCGAGGAGATCATGGCGCGCGAGGTCGCGGCGAAGGGCATCTACCCGAACGTCGACTTCTACTCCGCCACCACGTATCACTCGATCGGCATCGACCTGGATCTGTTCACGTGCATGTTCGCCATGAGCCGCATCGCCGGCTGGGCGGGTCACTGCATCGAGCAGCTCGACGGCAACCGCCTGATTCGTCCCGCGGCGGCGTATGTTGGCCCGCACGGGCAACCCTACGTCGCGATGCAGGAGCGCTGAGCGCCCAACTCAGATCTCGATGACCTGTCCCTGCTGCAGGCAGGGAATGGTGGTGCACGTGGGATCGAAGGCATCCGGCATGTGAACGAGTCGCATGCGCTTGCGCACGCTCTCGGGCAGCGCATTGAGCGGCTCGATCGACGTGTGCGTGGGTGGCGGGCTGGTCTCGTGCACGATCAGGTGTGCGCCGGCTTCGAGCCACTGGATCAGGTCAGGATCGAAGGGTGTGTCCGAACTCCACGCGAGGATGCGGTCTCCCTCGGTGAAGCGGAGTGCGATGGTCGGCACCGAGTGCTCGGTGGGCCGACACTGCACCAGCAGACCGCAGACGCCGGTGGTGCGCTCGGGATCGAGTTCACGCACATCGAAGTAGTCCCGCAGGCGCGCCTTGCCACCCTGGTCCATTGCGGGACCGAGTCGCTCCCAGAGTCGCTCCGCGACAGGCTTCCAGCAATGCACGCGAGGCAGGGGCGTGCCATGGTTGCGGTGCATCAGCCAGCGTCGGAATCCGATGCTCTCAAGTCCGTTGCAGTGATCCCCGTGCAGATGGGTCAGGATGATGTCGTCGATGCGCTCGGGCCACACGTTCCAGCCGCTGCGCTCGCGCGCCTCGCGCATGGCGCTGCCCACGGAATCGGGGCAGTCCAGCATCACGAAGCCCGCGGGCGCCTCGATGACCGCGCTGGAGCCGAAACGCTCGCAGGAGAAGGCGTCGCCCGTGCCGAGCACCAGAAGCCGCATCGGAGCAGAGTAGCAGCCGCTTGCCGATTCAAGCCGACCCCGCGATACTTCCGCGGCGTGCGCAGGATCGCGACCACACTCGTGGCTCTCTTCGGCGCCCTTGCGGCGTCGGGGGGGGCGCATGCGCAGAACGCCGCGGCGATCGCAGACAGCGTCCGGAGACAGCTACCTGTTGGAACCTCGCTTACCGAGAACATCCAGCGGCAGTTGAACACAGAAGACACCGCCTTTCGGCAGGCATTCTTCGCCAATACCCCGATTGCGGAGCGTCTGCTGTTCGATGCCGGCGGCACGTTCCGCTTCGCCTACAGCCTGATCGACAACGCGCGGAGTCAGGAGCAGCAGGTCTACACCCCCGACCTGCGGCTCTTCCTGCGGGCTGAACTGGATGGTGGCTTCCGCTTCTTCGGCCGCCTGCGCTTCCAGTACAACGACTGGGAATACACGGGCACTGCGGGGCTCGGTCCCGATCCGCGCGAGGACGGATGGCAGTGGCCCATCGGGGAGATCTACTGGGGCACGTTCGATCTTGCGGGTTTCACTGAGTCGCGCACCGGCCGCAAGAGCGTCGACAGCAACCTGATCATCCAGGGCGGGCGCAACTACGTCATCTGGGCGCAGGGTCTGGTGCTGAGCAACTACGTCTACGCGCTGCAGGCCGACCTGATCCTCGGTGACCTGGCCATCACGGGAATGCTGGCGAACTCCGCTGGCTACGACACCGTGGACTGGGACACCTCGCGTCCGGGCTACGACACCGACACGAACCGTCTCTTCTCGGGCGGCAAGCTGGAGTGGCGTGGAGTCGCCGGACACCGGCCCTACGCCTACTACCTGTGGCAGAACGATCTCAATGGCGGCCAGCAGGCCACGCTGGGGACATCGACGTTCCCGATCCCGACCACCTTCCGGTACAACAGTGGATACGTGGGTGCCGGCTCCACGGGCAACATCGGCCCGAACATGATCTACCGGTCGGAGTTCGCGTGGGAGTACGGCACCACCCTGAGCGACCCGCTCGATCCGACGAACCTCGACACGCTCACGCGACCGCAGGTGGAGAACCAGATCAGCGCCGTCGCCGGCGTGGTGGGGCTGACCTGGCTGGCTCGCGACGCGGGCGACACGCGCGTGGACTTTCAGGCGCTCGCCGGCAGCGGATCCTCGGAGCGGCTCGAGAGCGGAACGACCTTCGCGGGCATCGCGCCCGGCGCGACCGACCACAGCTTCAACTCGCTCGGCTACATCAACACCGGTCTCGCGTTGGCGCCGGAGCCCGCGAACCTGTTCTGTCCCTCATTGGGCCTGAGCAGCAATCTGCTGCCATCCTCGGACTTCCTGAGCGAGTTCCGAGTGGGCGTGAATGGCTATCTGTTCACACGCATCCAGAACGACGCTCCGATCAGCATCCAGACCCGGCTTGATGGGAGCAATCTGGTGGGTGGCGAGATCGACGCCATTCTGGACTGGCGCATCAGCAGCGACGTGAACCTGAACTTCCGATACGGCATCTTCATGCCGAATTCCTCGGTCTTCTTCAATGGCGAGGGCGGCGCGCGCGACTTCATCTATGCGGGAGTCACCTATGCGTTCTAGTGCGCGCATGTGCATCCTGCTGCTGCTCGCGTTGGCTGGTTGCAAGCCGTACGTCCTGAGCAGTTCCGCCGTGGACACCTTGGGCCAGGCCAATCAGGAGATCGAATTTCTGGCCGCGGTGGAGAAGATGCCTGCGGTCACCAACAACGACGCGTTGCACGCGTTCCTGCTGCTTCAGGATGGCGATGACACGTGTCCTGACTACGCGACGCGTGTGCAGGAGGGGGTCCGTCGTGGCTGGATGCAGGCGGATCATTCGCGGCTGGCGAACGAGGCGGCGCGTGTTGGATGGATGGCCACGGCTGGTTGCGTGGTGATGAACGTGAAGGGCGGCCTCACCATGCGCGTGATCGGTCCAGTGCCACGCTACGCCACGAAGGAACTTGTCTTCATGGAGATCCTTCCGCTGCGCACCGAGAACCAGGTGCTCGCCGGCTCGGAGTTCGTGGACTACCTGAACCGCCTGCAGCGCATCGCCGGAGCGAATCGGCGGGCCAGGCCGGATTCGCCGCTGGGCGTACCGGCTGGCGAGGCCGCGGTCTCGCCGGGCAACGAGGGCGCGATTCAGGAAGGCTCGTTGCCAGCACAGGGGCCGCTTGAGGCACCGCCTCCAGAAGAAACTCCGACGGCGCCGCCGCCCGGGAATTCAACGCCCGAGGTCCGCCCGTCCGCAGGGTCGGGTGCTGGCGTGACCCCAGCCAAGGGCTCTTCGCCGGCGTCGCAGGTGCCTGGCACGATGCGCCCGGCCAAGAAGCCTGCGCCAGGTGCCCAATCTGGTGGCGGGGGCTGAGTCCCGGAACCTTTGCAGTTTTTTGCACTTCCACATTGCGTGGAGCACGGGGGAAGTGAAAGTCGTACTTTGTTTGACAGTCCGGCGCCTGTGACTGGTTTCAAGTTTCGCAGCGAATCAGGGCGCTGATCCGTAACCGAGTAACCAACCATGTTCCGAACCACCATCTGCTCGCTTGTCATGCTCGTGTCCACCTGCCCGTCGCTTGGCGACGCGCCGGCTCCGGCGCAGTCGGACCAGGCGCCGGCCTCGGCGCAGAATTTGCAGGCGATCTTCCTGGAGGTC
This sequence comes from Planctomycetota bacterium, assembly GCA_016872835.1. Classification (GTDB taxonomy): domain Bacteria; phylum Planctomycetota; class Phycisphaerae; order Phycisphaerales; family SM1A02; genus SYAC01. The sequence goes on from VGYX01000005.1 coordinate 63,588, forward strand.
GACGGCAAGGTGCGCTGGCGCGCGGATCAGGGTGCCACGTGGCGGGATGCCCGGGTGAACGATCTGGTGAACGAGGGTGCGGAGATCCGCACTGGCCTTCGAAGTCGCGCAGCGCTGCGCGTGGGCCGCAACGCCACGATCCTCGTTGATGCGGGCACTTCCTTCGAGTTGCCGCAGCTGGAGCAGGAGGGCCAGACGCTGCGCACGCTCGCGTCGGTCAAGACCGGTCGCGTGGACTTCAAGGTGGACAAGGTCGGTTACGCGAACGACTTCAAGGTCGCCACGCCGCAGACGACGCTGTCCGTGCGTGGCACCGGCTTCGCCGTCAATTCGGGGCCGCTCCTTGGCGTGGAGGTGGTGGGTTCGCGCACCAACATGATCAACGCGATCGAGCTGAAGTACGTCGCCTCCAACCTGAAGTACTTCATGTCCGGCGCGTCGACCAGTTCGTCCAGCAATCAGGATCCGGTGAAGAGCGCATGGTTGAGTTCGCTGGGGCCGCCGCAGGTCGCGGGTACCATCGCCGACCGCGGTCAGCTGGAGCAGGCCGCGGCGCAGGGCCAAGTGGGCAACGCGCCGACCAACCCGCAGCAGGCGCAGCAGATCGGCGCGGCGGAGTCGCAGAATCTCCCACGTACGGACGGATCCCCGATCCGGGGTCTCCTGCTGATGCAGGAACGGGAACTGGATGATCTGAAGTCCTCGACCACCCAGATCATCGACCAGGCGAGCACGCCGCCGATGCCGGGATTCGCGAGGGCCAAGATCGAGCAGGCGCACGCCGCCGCAGTGGCGCAGCAGGCTGGTATCGCCGCGGCGCTCGACGCGCAGGAGTCGATGGAGCCGGCCATCACCGAGCTGTCGGGGCTGGATGCGGATTCTCGTTCGAATCTCGAGTCGATGGGCACGCTCCGGACCTCGATGGACCAGGCGATCGCTGCGGACGACGAGACCGGCGTGACCGCCGCACTCGACCAGATGGGCGAGATCGATGATGCCTGGCAGGGTCAGCTGAAGTCGAGAGCGCTGGCGCTTGTGACCAGTCTCGAGTCGCTGCAGCAGGATCTGGAGTCCGCCGCTGCCGCCGCGCAGGCCAGCGACACGGCCTTCAACGCGCTGCTGCCAGAGGCGCAGGCGAAATTGTCCGTGCTGCAGGCGACGGCGGACTCGCTCGAGGGGTTCCAGTCGTCGATCGAGGCGTATCAGCGTGCCGTTGTGGCCGCCTTCCGAAGCGGCGAGGTCGGTGCGGATTCGATGCGACAGCTGCGGCGTTCGGTCGAGATCCTGAAGGAGTCCTCGCAGCGAATCAACGCGGCGCTTGCCGCGCTGCAGGGCGCCACCGAGCGACTTGCGGACGCGCAGTCGATCATCGAGCAAGGACAGGCGCTCTCGCTGGCCATCACCGCGCTGCTGCGCGGTCAGGACATCTCGGCGCTCGTGCCCACGCTGCAGTCGAACATCGACGAGAACGTGGCGGCCATCGAGGCTGCGCGTTTCGGAGCGTTCTTCGCCGCCGCGGCGGCCAGCGTGTCGGCGATCGAGGAGCGAAGCGAGCTCGCGCAGACCGAGCGTGATGCGACCGCCTTGGCGCGGGACAACGCCGACACCTCGTCGACCCAGGCTCAGACTGACATCGACACCACGGTGAGTCTCGCGCTCGCCATGGATTCCTTCTGGAACACGTCCGTTGGGGACTTCTCGCCGAAGGCACGCATGGAGGCGCTGCTAGCGCAGAGCCAGACCGATCGTGAGGCGATGGCGGAATTTCTGACAGAGCTGAACGGATCCATCGACACGAACGACCAAGCGGGTGCCACCCTGTTCCTGGCTGACATGCAGGCGCTGGACAACCTGTGGCGCGATCCAGAGACGGGCTTGCTGGTCGATGTGAATGCGATCGACACCAGCATGCAGGATAAGTTGGCCGGTGTGAGGGCCGCGCACGATGCGGCAGCCGTCTCGCGCGACAATTTCGAGGGGTTCCTCGCCCAGGCGCAGGCGCGGCGTGACGACTCCGTCCTCGCGGCCACTCGCATGGAATCACTGAGGACCCGCATTGAACAGTATCTGACGCAGTATCAGGCGCTCGTCGCAGCAGGCCGTGGCCCGGATGGTGCGGCCGCAGATTTGGCGTCCGCGGCAAGCGCGCTGGAGGGCGTGCTTGCGACCTATCAGCAGGGCATCGCGGCCAGCGAGCAGGCTGCCGCTGCCGCGGAGACGGCGAGCACCTATGGACAGCGAATCCTGTTCGCATCTGCCGCCAACGCGCTCGCCAACGCCGCAAATCTTGCGGTCGAGAGCTCGACGCTTCGTGACCAGATCGTCGGTAACGTTGACCAATTGCACCTCGATCTGGTCACGGGCCAGAACAATTTCGACAATGCATTCGGTGGTCAAAGTGGAGGCGGGCAGGGTGGTGGTGGCGGCGGCGGCTGAACGGCCGGCGTCGGGCCCCTCGCGACTGCGGTACAAATCACGGCATGCGCCAGTTCCAGCGAACAGCCTTCGCGGTGGGTGCGGTCGTGACCGCGATCGTGCTCGTGGCGGACCTGCTCGGCGCGTTCCGGTGGCTGGAGGACTGGAGCCTCGATCTGAGACAGAAGCACGCACGCTGGGAGGACGAGCCTTCCGGTGATCAACTTCGCCTCGTCGCGATCGATGACGCGAGTCTGGACACGATCGGCCGTTGGCCGTGGCCGCGGGCCCGAATCGCCGGGGCGCTGGACGAGGTTCGCATCGCGGGCGCGAAGGCCGTGGCCTTCGACGTGCTGTTTCTTGAACCGGAGGATGGTTCGGAGGGCGATCGGGCGTTGGCCGACGCGATGGGCCGCATGAAGTCCGTGGTGGCGGTGAGCGTGCGCGAGGACGAGGTGCTGGACCCGATCTGGAGCCGCGGCAAGGGGCCGGAGCACCTGCAGCGTTTCGCTGCAACCGCCGCCCAGGGCATCGATCGGGACATGACCGTGATCGTCGCGGAGGCGCAGATTCCTGAGCCGTATCGATCGCGCCTGCTGGAGCGCCCCGGCTCCTTCAAGAGTCTGGCTGCGTGGTTCACGCTGGAGCGCGAGCGCGAGGCTGGCCGACTTCCGCCGGACTTCGATGCGTTCGTGCGATTGATGCTGGGTGGGGGCAAGGACGCGGCGCGCGTGGGCAACTTCGGCGAGCGCGCACTGATGGAGCGTGCATGGAAGCGTGGCGAGAGCTGGCGGCACATCCAGCCGCACCTGAAGTCCGCGGAAGGTCTGGAGGGTTCGCCCCAGGACCTTCCTCCCATTCCTGAGATTGCCGCGCGAGGATCCCTGTTCGGCGTGGTGAACGCCGAGCCGGACGCGTTCGACGGTCGACTGCGCCGCGTCACCCCGATGTTCGAGACGGATTTCGGACTCGTGCCGCAGCTCGGCGTGGCGGCGGCGTTGGCCTTTCGTGACGGCACGGCGACCGAGGTGCAGTGGGATGGTGAGCGCCTTGGCGTGCTTGGTTCGGATCAGCCGCTGCGGAAGGGGCGCCTGCCGATCGCGTGGCCCTCGAGCCTGCTCTCGGGCTACGGCACCGCGGGCGGTGGTGATGCCGTCGTGAGCATCGGGCGGCTCGTGGAGCAGGCGGAGAACCGCGGGAAGCTGGATTCGCAGCGCGCGCGCCTTCGAGAGCTGGGGCGTGACATCGCGGTGGATTCCGACGTGATCGGGCGCATGGACGAGGCGACGTTCGATGCGGCGCTGAAGGACGGAGGCCTGCGCCGGCAGATCGATGAGACATGGGACTTCTGGGGTGACGACGTGAACGCGACGGACCTGCCGCCCGAGCAGGCGCAGCAGGTGGCGTCGCTCCGTGAGTGGCGCATGCTGGATGCGGCGATCCGCGAGGGGCAGGAGAAGTTCGATGCGAGCGAGGCCAAGCTCTCGGCGCTGCTGGGCGGCAAGCTGGTGTTCTTCGGTTTCACGGCGACCGGCACGATGGCGGATATGGTCAGCACCATCTTTGATCCGCGGACCCCAGGCGTGTTCGGTCACATCGCCGTGGCGGACATGCTGCTGAATGGGCGCTTCCTGAAGTTCGTGCCCGCCTGGGTATCGCCGGTGGCGGTCCTGTTCCTCGGGCTCACGGCGGCGCTCGTGGCCGCACGGTTCGGGGCGGGCGCGGGCTTCGCGGCCCTCGTCGTGCTGATGGGTGGTTACGTGGGACTGCTCGGCGTGGTCGGCTTCGACCGATTCGACGTGGTGTATCCCATGGCCGCGCCTTTGACCAGCGGCTTCGGCAGCTGGGTGGTGGCGACGGCGGCGGTGGCGGTGGTGAACCAGCGCGAGAAGCAGCGCATCGCGAAGCAGTTCCGAGCGCGCGTGAGCCCGCAACTTGTGGACAGGCTGGCGGAAAACCCCAAGTCGCTCTCCATGGAAGGCATCGAGCGGGAGACGACGATCCTGTTCGGTGATCTCGCGGGCTTCACCACCATCAGCGAGACCCTCGGTGGGCCTGAGGTCGTCCGGACTCTCAACCTGTACATGGGCGAGATGACGCGCGAGCTCACCCGCGAGCACGCCTACGTGAACAAGTTCCTGGGTGACGGCCTGCTGGCGTTCTGGAGCGCCTTCGAGCCCGAACCGCGCCAGTGCGAGTTCGCCGTGCGCGCGGCGATCGAGTGCCAGCGGCTGGTCCGTGAGATCGGCCAGCGGCCCGATCGCGCCGGACTGCCGCCGATCAGCCTGCGGCTCGGCATCGCGACAGGCGAGGTGGTCATCGGCGACTGCGGCGCGCCACCCGACCTGAACGACTACACGGTGATCGGCGACTCCGTGAACTTGGCCGCGCGACTCGAGAGCGCCAACAAGCAGTTCGGCACCAGCGTGCTGATCTGCGGGCGAACGGCCGAGGCTGCGAAGATGGCGAACCTTCCGCTCTGCCATCTGGGCAAGGTGGTGGTGGTGGGGCAGACGCATCCCGTCGAGGTGTGCGAGGTCTGTCTGGAACGCGATCCCGCCGAGCGCATCCGTCTCACGGAAGCGGCCGTGCGATGCTTCGGAAGGGGCGACTTCGACGCGGCTCGTGCCGCGTTCCAGACGCTCGAATCACGATGCGGGAAGAGCAAGACTGCGGCCGCGTTCGTGGAGGCAATGGGCCATCTGGACGATCGCCGGGATGGCGTGCTTCGCTTGCGTGCGAAATGACGTCCGCGCGCCTCAGGCAAGCCGCTTCAGGATGATCGCCGTGCGGTCGTCGGCCGCGGGTGCACCGGCGCTCCAGGCGTGCATGGCGTCGTTGCAGGCCTTCAAGATGACTTCGGGCGATTCGTCGCGCATCGATCGAACGAGCGCTTCCGCGCGCTCCTGCTGCCATTGCTCGCCGTTCGGGCCTTCGGTCTCGAAGTATCCGTCGGTGATCGCGATCAGGATGTCGCCGGGTCGCATCTGCAGCACGGTTCGCTCGGGGGGCACGTCGTCGGCGATCACGCCCATCGGGGGCAGATCGGTCGGCAGCGTGTGGAAGGTGTCGGTGGCGCGCGCGTAGAGCAGGATCGGGCCCTGGCCTGCGGCGATGCACTCGACGCGGCCCGAGCGAAGGTCGGCGCGCGCGTACCAGCCCGTGACGAAGCGGCCCATCGGGAGATCCTGGCAGAGCTGCCGGTTCGTCTCGCCCGCGATGCGATCCATGCCCTGACGCAGACGCAGGCCGAGACGCAGCATGGCGCGCGACTGCATCGCGCTGAGCGCGCTGCCGATGCCGTGGCCGGTCGCGTCGGCGACCAGCAGCACCAGTTCATCCGGCGTCCGGTCCGGATCGACGATCGCGCCATCGATCAGCGGCACCACGTCGTAGGCGTCGCCGCCGCACTGCTCGGCGGGCTCGCTCGCCGCCGCGATTTGCCAGCCCGTGAGGGGCGGAAGCGAGGCGGGAAAGCTGCTCTGCTGAATGCTGCGCGCCGCCATGAGGTCGCGCTCCATGCGCTCGCGCGCCACGCGATCCTCGATCAGGCGCCCACGCCGGATCGCCACCGCGGCCTGCGCGGCAAGCCCGAGCGCGACATGCTCGTCGGTGGCGTTGAAGACGCCCTCGCGGCGGTTGAGCACCTGCGCCACGCCGACAAGTCCACCCTCGTGGTCCAGCAGTGGGATCGCCAGGATCGTGCGCGTGCGGTATCCGGTGCGCAGATCGACTTCGCGATTGAAGCGGTCGTCAGCGTAGGCGTCGGGAATGTTCACGATCGCCCGCGTGGTCGCCGCGGTGCCCGCGATGCCGCGGTTCGATGGAATGCGGATGACGCGCGGACCTTCCTTGCCGCCCAGGCCATGCGCGACCTGCGTGAAGAGCTCCTCCGTCGCGGCGTCGTACTCGAATACGGTGGCGCGATCCGCCTGCAGCAGGTCGCGCAGCGCGTCGATCACGGTGGACAGCACGTCGGCAAGGTCACCAGTCTCGGCCAGGCGGCGCGACACGGCCAGCAGCTTGGTGACCGCGTCGGCGGGCAGGCCATGCAGGGTGCCGTCATGCGTGTCGACGCCGGAGGTCATGCGCGGCGCAGCGACGCGCCTCCGTAGCCCGCGCCGGTGCCCAGATGATCGGCGATGCGAAGCAACTGGTTGTACTTGGCGTTACGGTCGCTGCGGCAGGGTGCGCCAGTCTTGATCTGGCCACAGTTCGTGGCCACGGCCAGGTCGGCGATGGTGTCGTCCTCGGTCTCGCCGCTGCGGTGGCTCAGGATCGCGCGGTAGCCCGCGCGGTGCGCCATCTCCACCGCCTCCAGCGTCTCGCTGAGCGTGCCGATCTGGTTCACCTTCACCAGGATCGCGTTGCCACAGCGCTGCGCGATGCCCTTGGCGAGGAACTCGGGGTTCGTGACGAACAGGTCGTCACCCACGAGTTGCACGGTGGCGCCGAGCTTCGTGGTGAGCGCCTTCCAGCCCGCCCAGTCGTCCTCGGCGAGGCCGTCCTCGATGCTGCGGATCGGCCACTTGCGGCACCAGCTCGCCCACAGGTCGATCATCTCGTCGCTCGAGAGCACGCGGTCGGGCGCGCTCTTGAACATGCGGTAGCCCTTCTTCTTGACCTTCTTCGCCTCGTTCGCGAGTTCGCTGGTGGCGGGATCCAGACAGATCACGATCTGGCGGCCCAGGTCGTAGCCAGCCTTCTTCACGGCTTCGGCGATCAGCTCGCAGGCGTCCTCGTTGCGCTTCAGGTTCGGCGCGAAACCTCCCTCGTCGCCCACGGCGGTGGAGAGGTGGCGGTCATGCAGCACGTCCTTCAGCGCGTGATAGATCTCGGTGCCCGCGCGCAGGCCGTCCTCAAAGGTGTCGAAGCCGATCGGCTGCACCATGAACTCCTGAAAGTCCACCGTGTTGTCGGCGTGCTTGCCGCCATTGAGGATGTTCATCATCGGCGCCGGCAGCACATGCGCGTGCGCGCCGCCGAGATAGCGCCACAGGGGCAGCTGGCTGGCTCTGGCTGCAGCGTGCGCGACCGCCATGCTGACGGCGAGCATGGCGTTGGCGCCCAGCTTGGCCTTGTTGTGGGTGCCGTCGAGATCCAGCATCAGGCGATCGATCGCCTGCTGCTCGCGCGCATCCATGCCGCCGAGTGCCGGTCCGATCAGCTCGTTCACGTTGCGCACAGCCTTGGTGACGCCCTTGCCGCGCCAGCGCTTCTTGTCGCCGTCGCGCAGTTCGACCGCCTCGTGCTCGCCGGTGCTCGCGCCGCTCGGCACGGCCGCGCGTCCGGCGGCGCCTCCCGCCAGCATCACCTCGCATTCGAGCGTGGGGTTGCCGCGGCTGTCGAGGATCTGGCGAGCGTGAACCGAGTCGATCGAGAAGTTCATGGTTGCGGTCTCCAACGAGGTCGCGAAGTGTTCGGGAGAGTCGCGGAGTGTACGGGGCCGGGTCGGCTAGGCCGCGAACTCGGGCTTCCGGCCCTCCAGCACGGCCACCGCGTCGCGCACCACCCAGCTCATGCGGTCCATCGCGGAGCGGGTGCGGCTCGCCAGGTGCGGCGCCAGGTGCGCGTTGCGCATGCCGGCGAGCGGATGGTCGGCCGTGAAAGGTTCGGGCTCATGCACGTCGAGCAGCGCCTGTGCCCCGGGATTCATGCGAAGGAAGTCCGCGAGTGTCTCATGATCCAGCACGAAGCCGCGGCAGGTGTTCAGCAGCAGCGCCTCGGGCCGGAGGTGCTTGATGAGCGATGCATTCACGAAATGACGATTGTCCGGTCGGCCGTCGATGTGCAGCGTGACGACATCGCTGCGCGCGAAGAGTTCCTCGGCCGACACGGGTTCGGCACCGTGTCGCATCGAGGGTGCGAAGGTCAGCAGGTCGTTGTAGAGCACGCGGAAACCGATCGCCCGCGCGACCTGCGCCACACGTGAACCGATGCGTCCGAAGCCCAGGATCCCGAGCGTGAGTTCATCCATCTGCCGCTCGCCGCAGACCTCGCCACGGATACGCTCCCACGCCGCGGTGTTCACGGGATTGTCCAGATACAGTCGAGGGCGCACCGCGTCGCACAGCAGGCAGAGCACGTACTCAACCACCGCCTGAGTGTTGGCGTCGGGCGTGTGCACCACCGCGATGCCGCGTTCGCGACAGGCTGGAAGATCGATGTTGTCCAGACCCACGCCCGCTCGGGCCACCACGCGGAGGCGGGGGAGCCGTTGGAGCAGCGCACGGTCGACTTGGGTGAGGGTGCGCACCACAAGTCCCTCAAGCGAGCCTGTCAGCGCCTCGAAGGCTGGGTCGCCGGGGGCTGCCTCGGTCACGGAAACCCGCTCCCGAAGCCACCGGAGACTCTCCGGGGTCAGGGGTTCGGTCACGGCGACGCTGGCGGACATGCCCCGAAAGGTAGCGCAGGCCGGGTTTTGACCCCTTGATGGTCGAAATCTTGCCTTTGGGACCGAGAATGCAATGATTCTCCGTCACAGGATCCCGCCGCCCCCGTATCCGATTTCAGCCGAACCATGCCGACCCGATTGCACACCTCCACTGCACTTGCGCCGCTCTGCGTTGTGGCGCTGGCTCTTGCCGCCGACGACGGCGGCATTGGTGCTTTGCGAGCGCGTCTTGGTGCGTTGACTCCGACGGGAGCCGGTGTGGGTGTGGTGCAAGTTGAGGCCCCCGCGCAGCTCGGTGGCAAGACGGACGACTTTGCGCCGGATCTTGCGCTCGCCGATTTCTCCGGCAAGACCGTGACGATGGTGAACTCGCCCAACTCGGTCAGTTGGCACAGCACGAACGTGGCGCAGCGTCTGTATGGATCGGCCATGTCCCTTGCGCCGGGTGTGACGAACGCATGGATCAACGGTCTCTTCAACTGGCTGCCAGACATGTTGAAGATCGGAACAGGGCAGGCGCCCGCTGCGCTGCCGAACACGTCGGTGCGCGTGATGAACCACTCGTGGGCGGCGACCTACGGTACCGGCAACGAGTCGGTGGATCGTGAGGCGATCCGCCGCCTCGACTTCTGGATGACGCGCGATGGCATCCTTGCCGTGTACGGCGAGAACAACGGCGCGGGTTCCGTGCGTCGCCCGATGATGGGCGACTGCTTCAATGGCATCAGCGTGGGACGGCTGGACCTTCAGCACTCGGCCGGCGTGACGGGTTCCGCCAGTGACACGCCCGGGCGCATGAAGCCGGAAATCATCGCGCCCGGCGACTTCACCAGCATGGCCACGCCTCTCGTCAGCTCGGCGGCGGTCGCGCTCGCCGAAACGCTCAAGGGTGCGGAGTTCACGAGCCTCAGCAACACGCAGCGGGCGCAGCTGACCAAGAGCGCGCTGCTGGGTGGGGCCGATCGCACCGCGTCGTGGGCCAACAACGCGGCTGTCAGTGGATCGCAGCGCGGGATCGCCACCATGCCCCTCGACGCGATCCGCGGATCGGGCGAACTGAACGTGGATCGTGCGCACCGGATCATCACGGGTGGTCGCCTCAATGGCGCCACCACCGCGATGGCAGCCACCAACGCAACGCCGGAGGGCTGGGGCACGGTCACGCTTTCGGCCAATGGCAAGCAGTACTGGCGCTTCCGCCTCTACCAGGAGGCGCCGGCGCTCGACTTCACGCTGGTGTGGCCGCGCGGCGTGACGAGCGGATTCAACAGCTACACCTTCGCGAACATGAACGTGAGGCTCCAGCGCTCGCTGAATGGTGGTGCGGACATGATCCCGTTGGAGGGCGACGCGGGGCTCGCCACGTTCGTGAGCGGCAATGTTTCCAGCGCTTCGGGCGTGGACAACGTGGAGACGATCCACCTGACGGGGCTGCGGCCGGGGGAGTACACGCTGGAGGTCAGTCGCGTGGATTCCGCCAGCGGAAGCGTGATGGCGTACGCCTCCTGGATCGTCGATGACATGGCCTTCGGCCTCGAGGGCGATGTGGACGCGAACGGAACGGTCGACTTCGGTGATGTCGCGCTGACGCTCCTGAACTTCGGCAGCGACGATCCCGCAAGCGACATGGACGTCAACGGGATGATCGACTTCGGTGACGTGGCGTTGATCCTGCTGAACTTCAGGTGATCGAGCCCCGCCGCGTACACTGCACGCGTGCGACGACGCACCCGCGAGCGCTTCCAGATCATCCTGCTTGGGGGAATGCTTGCCGTGGCGCTGCTGTGGCCGCTGTGGCTGGTCCTGCGGGGGGCGTTGCTGGCACAGGACGATTCGTGGACGCTGCATAACCTGCGTGCAGCGGTCGCGGATCCGCTGGCGCGACAGGGGTTGCTGAATGCGCTGTCGATCGCCGTGTGCGTGACGCTTGGCACGCTGCTGCTGGCCACCCCATTGGCGCTGGTCTCCACGCGCTTCTCGTTCCGCGGCCGCGCGCTGCTGTCTGGACTGCTGCTCTTGCCCTTGATCCTGCCGACTTTCGTGGGAGCGATCGGTCTGCGCCACCTGCTTGGTCGTGAGGGCGCGTTCAACGCGGTGCTGATGAAGTGTGGGCTGGTGGATCAGGGGGTGGATTGGCTCTCGATCGGCGGCTTCTGGGCCGTGGTGCTGCTGGAGACGCTCTCGCTGCAGCCGATCGTGTTCCTGAATCTCTCCGCGGCTCTGGCGAACCTGGACCCCGCGTTGGAAGAGGCGGCCGCAAGCTCTGGCGCGGGCCGATGGACCTGCTTCCGGCGCATCACGCTGCCGCTGATCCGACCGGGTGCCTTCGCGGGTGCGGTGCTGGTATTCATCTGGAGCTTCACCGAGCTCGGCACACCGCTGATGTTCGAGTACCGCAACGTGACCAGCGTGCAGGTGCTCGAGGGCCTGACGGACATGGAGGTGAGCCGTCGACCCTATGCACTGGTCGCGCTGATGCTCGCCGTGGCGCTGATGGCGTATGGGATCGGCCGACGCGCCGCGCGCGCCCCAGCGCCCGCCTCGCATGGCAAGGCAAGCATGGCCCGGCGCGAACGCGCGCTTGGTGTCTCAGGCACGCTCGCGTGCTGGGCGCTGCTGGGTGGCGTTGCGTCGCTCTCGGCATTGCCGCATCTCTCGACGATCGTGGCGAGCATGACGCCACCGGCGCAGTGGTGGGGCACGGTGCTGCCACGCATGGTCACGCTGGAAGGTTGGCGCGAGGCGCTCGGGCATCCGCTTGCGGTGTCGAGCATCCGCAACAGTCTGGTGCTGGCGACGATCGCCACGGGGATCGCCACGGCGGTGGGGCTTGCCTCGGCGCGACTCACGGTGCGCGGAAGGGTGCGCGGTCGAGGGCTGATCGATGCGCTCGTGATGCTGCCGCTGGCGGTGCCCGGACTGGTGATGGCCTTCGGCTTCGTGGCCATGAGTCTGGAGTGGCCCTTCGGTGGCCGCATGCCGTCGGTGCTGGCGACGGTGACGGGCGCGATCCTGCCGGCCGCGTGGGCAGCCTGGCTTGCCGACGCACCCCTGAAGCCGCTGGCCGACATCCTGGGCGCTGATCCCAACCCGTTCCCACTGCTCATCGTGGCCTATGCGGTTCGCCGCATGCCGTATGTGGCCCGCAGCGCCGCCGCCGGCCTGCAGCAGACCAGCGTGAGCATGGAGGAGGCTGCATGGAACGCGGGGGCGAACCGCTGGACCACGCTGCGTCGCGTGGTGCTGCCGCTGATCGCCGCGAATCTGGTGGCGGGGGCGTTGCTCTCGTTCAGCTTCAGCATGCTGGAGGTGAGCGACAGCCTGCTGCTCGCCCAGCGCGAGCGTGACTACCCGATCACCAAGGCGATCTACGTGCTGTACGACAGGCTGGGCGATGGCGAGCAGGTGGCCGCAGCGATGGGAGTGTGGGCGATGGTGCTGCTTGCGGTGACGCTGCTCGCCGCCAACGCGGTGATCGGTCGGCGCATGGGCGCGCTGTTCCGGGTGTGAGCGCGGGGCGACCGGGCGGAAACGCCTGTCTATACTCGACCCATGCCTTACACCCTCAGCCCCGACGAGACCATCGGCCTCGACGTGGAGAGCACCGAGTACCTGAAGGATCATGTGCAGGCGCCTGACCGCTGGGTGCTGAACTTCGGACCGCAGCATCCGGCCACGCACACCACGCTGCGCATCGTGCTGGAACTGGACGGCGAGCGCGTGGCCCGTGCCACCCCGCACATCGGCTACCTGCACTCGGGCTTCGAGAAATTGGGCGAGCATCACGACTGGAACCAGTGGGTCTGCACCGCCAGCCGCATGGACTACGTCAGCCCGATCGTGAACGACATCGCGTGGCACCACGCGGTCGAGACACTGTTCGGCATCGACGTGACCCCGCGCTGCAAGGTGGTGCGCACGATCATGGCCGAGATCGGCCGCTTGCAGAACCATCTGCTGTGCATCGGTGCGGCAGGCCTGGACCTGGGCGCATTCACCGGCTTCCTGTACGGCTTCAACGAGCGTGAATTCATCTACGACATCGTGGAATACGTCAGTGGCCAGCGCTTCCACCCGGACTGGACGCGTGTGGGCGGCGCTTGGCGCGACCTGCCCGACGACGACACGTTCGTGCGCATGGTGCGCAACTTCATCGACGTGCGTCTGCCGAAGGCGATCACCGACCTCGAGACGCTGCTGAACCGCAACCGCATCTTCCGTGACCGCCTTGAGGGCGTGGGCACCATCAGTCGCGAGGACGCGATCGCGTGGAGCCTGACCGGACCGATGGCACGCGCCAGCGGCGTGCGTCGTGACGTTCGCAAGGACGAGCCCTATCTGTGCTACGCACCGAACTGGGATGGCGAGGGCGCCGATCCCGTGAAGTTCAGCGTTGCCGTGGGCAGCAAGGGCGACTGCTTCGAGCGCTACCTGGTGCGCATGGAGGAAGTGAAGCAGAGCGCGAAGATCATCGACCAGCTGATCCACCGCATCCCGAAGGGCTCCATGAACGTGGGTGCCGACTCCAAGGCCGTGATCCCGCCGAAGGGCGACGTATACGGCAGCATCGAGGGCACGATCCAGCTGTTCGAGCTGGTGATGCACAATCGTGGATGGGACGTTCCGGTGGGCGAGACCTATACGGCGATCGAGAGCCCCAACGGCGAGCTCGGCTTCTTCGTGGTGGGCGCCGGCGGCAAGTACCCGTGGCGCGTGCGCTGCCGTCCACCGTGCTTCATGAACTACCAGTGCTTCCCCAAGCTCATCGAGGGTCATCAGCTCGCCGACGTGGTGGCCGTGATCGGCAGCATCAACGTGATCGCCGCCGAGCTGGACCGGTGAACCGAGGATCGAACTGAACCATGGCCTGGACCGCGAAACCATCCGCCACGCAGCGCATCGAGCGCCGCGCCGAGCCCTACCTGACCGACGCCCTGAAGCAGAAGTGGTCGCAGGAGATCCTGTCGAAGTACGCCACGAAGCACGGGGCGCTGATGCCGATCCTGCACGAGATCCAGCATGCGCACCGGCACATCCCGTATCAGGCGATGATCGAGGTGGCGCAGTTCCTCGAGATCAAGCCCGCCGACGTGCTCGACACGGTGACCTTCTACGAGGAGTTCACCACCGAGAAGGTGGGCGAGTGCGTGATCGGCATCTGTCAGAGCATCGCGTGCGAGGTCTGCGGCCACCAGAAGCTGCTCGACCACGTGCGCCGTCGCCTGGATCTGGAGCCGCACGAGACGACCGATGACGGCAAGTTCACGCTGCTCACGCTCGAGTGCCTTGGCAGCTGCGACACCGCGCCAGTGGCGCTCTTCAACGAGACGCTGCACGAGAACCTGACCATCGAAAAGGTCGACGCGCTGATCGACCAGGCGAAGGCTGGGAAGGCGAAGCACGCATGAGCAATTCCGGTGCGAGCCAGCCCAGCATCTCGCGCTGCGTCGGGCAGGCGGTGGGCATCCTGTGGGATGCGATCCGCGCGCCCGTGAAGCCCAAGGCGGTCGAGGTGAACCGCACGACCGAGACCCTGCAGCGCGACGGCGTCACGCTGCGACGAACCACGATCGACGAGGTGGTGGTGACCCCGCCGCCGCAGAACCCCTGAACGGATTCCCATGAAGCTCTCCGAACCCGTCCTGACCAAGCGCATCCCCGGTGGCCTCTTTGGCGACGCGAAGCAGCGCCGCACCATCGGCTTCGAGGAGTACGTGAAGACCGGCGGCTACAAGGCGCTCGAGAAGGCGCTGTCCATGGAGCCCTCGGCCGTGGTGAGCATGGTGAAGGACGCCGTGGTGCGAGGTCGTGGTGGCGCGGGCTTCCCGGCGGGACTGAAGTGGAGCTTCCTGGCGCCGATCGACGGTGGTCGCCGCTACCTGGCGATCAACTGCGACGAGGCCGAGCCGGGCACCTTCAAGGATCGTCTGCTCGTCGACTTCGATCCGCATCAGGTGCTCGAGGGCATCGCGATCGCGTGCTGGGCGTGCCAGCTCGACACCGCGTACTTCTTCATCCGCGGCGAGTATCACCATCAGGCGAAGGTCTTCCAGAAGGCCATCGAGGAGGCCTACGCCGGCGGCATCTTCGGAAAGCAGGGCCTGCTGAAGGGCAAGAGCAAGTTCGCGGTCGAGTGCATCCTGCACCGCGGCGCGGGCGCGTACATCTGCGGCGAGGAGACCGGTCTGCTTGAGGCGATCGAGGGCAAGCGCGGCTGGCCGCGCATCAAGCCGCCGTTCCCCGCGGTGAAGGGCCTGTTCGGCCGGCCGACCATCGTGAACAACGTCGAGACGCTCGCCGCGGCCATGCACGTGGTGGATCGCGGTGTCGAGTGGTGGAAGGGCATCGGCGTGCAGAGCCGCTTCCCCGGCGGCATGCCCAGCTTCGGCCCGAAGCTGATGGGCGTGAGCGGGCACGTGAATCGCCCCGGCGTGTACGAGGCGCCGCTCGGCGTGAAGCTGAGCACGCTGGTGAACGACTACTGCGGCGGCATGCGCAACGGCAAGAAGTTCAAGGGCGCCATCGCCGGCGGCGTGAGCATGGGCGTGCTGGGCGCGGACCAGTTCGACGCGCCGATGGACTTCGACATTGGTCGCGACCATCAGGTGCTGGGGCTCGGCACCGCGTGCCCGACCGTGTTCGACGAGGACACCGACATGGTGGCCGTGGCACGCAACATCGCGCGCTTCTTCAAGAACGAGAGCTGCGGCCAGTGCACCCCGTGCCGCGAAGGCAGCGGCTGGATGCTGAAGACGCTGATGCGCATCGAGCGTGGTGACGGCACCAGCGCCGATCTGGACCTGCTGCTCGAGGTGGCGGGAAGCATGGGCCTGACGCCCGGCACCACCATCTGCGGTCTGGCCGACGGCAACAACTGGGCCGTGCGCACCATCGTGAACAAGTACCGAAGCGAGTTCGAGGCGCGCGTGAAGCCCAAGTTCGTGCCGGTGTATGTGACGGCGGGGCGGTGAGCAGGTTGCGGACACCCTGAAAGGCGCGCTCCGCATCTGGAAGGGTGATGGAGTCGCTGCAAGGTCCCTATCGGCCCCTAAAGGCCAGATTGTTCTTGCCAGGAGTCTCCGACGGGGTACTTTCGTGCGGTCCTGACCGCTTTGCGCGGCTCGAAATTGAGCGAATCCGTCCTCCGGCCCGAAGATGCCTGACATGCTTGCCCGTCGCCTGCTCTCGATCGTCTGTCTCTCGGTGATCGGGATTCTGGATCCTGCATCCCTCGCCGGTGGACAGGTCGTCGGCTGGTGGCCGGGTCAGGAGCGCGGTTTGCTGACATCCGGCAACTCTTCGCCACTGGGCTTCCGGCGCATCGCCGGTGGCAGCGAACACAGCGTGGCGTTGCGGGCGGACGGCACGGTCGCGTGCTGGGGATCGAACGAAACCGGCGAGACCGTGGCGCCGACGGGACTCGGTGGAGTTCGGAAGGTGGTCGCCCGCAGCCTTTACTCGGGGGCGTTGAAGTCGGATGGCACCGTCATCTGCTGGGGCGCGCCTTACAACGGCGCGCTGGAGCCTCCTGCAGGGCTCGCTTCGGCGGTGGATCTCGCCGCGGGTGGCGGCTTCTTCATCGCAGCGCTCGCCGATGGCTCGGTACGCTGTTGGGGCGCCAACTGGGACGGACAGACTTCGATTCCCCAAGGTTTGGACGGCGTCGTCCGCGTCGGCGCTGGACTCGATTTCTCGCTCGCGTGTCGCAGTGATGGCGCGGTGCGCGCCTGGGGCCGGAACTCGAACGGTCAGTGCGATGTTCCGAGCGACCTGGGCGACGCAGTCGCGGTGGCGGGCGGTCTCTCGCATGCCGTCGCGTTGCGAGCCGGCGGAGCGATCCGGTGCTGGGGCTGCCGCGGAGCGTCGCAGGCACCCGTGACGGTGCCGGACGGGCTCGGCACCGTCGTCGAGATCGCGGCCGGCACCAATCACACGGTTGCGCTGTCCTCCCAGGGCACCGTGCGTTGCTGGGGCACCGACGATGGTCGCGGTTCCTGTGGCGTGCCGTCCGGGCTTTCGGGTGTGGTGTCGATCGGTGCGGGCGAGGCGCATTCCATCGCGGTGCGCTCCGATGGCTCGGTCGTTTCGTGGGGCTGGAACAACTCGGGTCAGTGCAACCCGCCTCGAAGTTCCTTCGGGGTGGTCGGCGTCACCTCAAGCGGCATTCGAGTCACGCTGGTGAAGGATGACGGCACCGTCACGGTCTGGGGAGACGGAGGATCCGATGTTCCGGCCGGCATTTTCGGTGTCACGAGCGCGGACACGGGCGATTATCACAGCATCGCGCTCAAGTCCGACGGTTCAGTTGCTTGCTGGGGCGACAACGGCGCGGGCGCGTGCGATGTGCCTGCCGGTCTTTCGCCGTCGAAGCGGGTCGCGGCCGGAGGCTATCACTCGTTGGCGCTCTCGATGCAGGGTCGCGCGGCCTGTTGGGGGCTCGACGCGTACGGACAGTGCACGCCGCCCCAGCAGATGCCCACGCTTGTCGAGATCGGTGCGGGCAAGTTGCACAGTCTCGCGGTGAGATCGGACGGTTTGGTCGAGGCGTGGGGAGCGGGGAGCGTCAATGGCGGCTCCTGGCCCGACTATGGTCAGAGTGCCGTCCCTTCTGGTCTGCATTCGGTCATGCAGGTGGACGCAGGCGATTTTCACTCGGTCGCGCTTCGCATCGATGGCACGGTCGTCTGCTGGGGATCCAACGCGGCCGGACAGTGCGCCGTTCCCGAGGATCTGCCGCCGGCGGTGCAGGTGGCGGCGGGCAATGTATTCACGCTCGCGCTCCGTGCGGACGGCAGTGTGCGTGGCTGGCTCGAGTCGATGGCGCGTGTTCCGACGGGACTCGATCATGTGCGGTCGATCGCGGCAGGCAACAACGCCTTCGCGCTGCTCGATGAATCGCTGAGCTCGTGCATCGGCGGCGACGGCGCGGGAAGCGCCTCGCTGGCGGTGAGTGGCGGTCTGTGGCAGGACGTCGGCATCTGGAACTGGACGGGAGGTGGTCGACGCGTACCCGGTGCGGCCTCGGTCGTGGACTTCGGCAGCTATGCGAGCGTCGGCAGTGCATGCGATGCCGCGGCCGCCGCCCTGACCACGCGCTCGGCGACGACCCTTCTCGTTCCGACGACGGCCTCGGTGCCCGGCAACGATCATTCGATCCGCGTCACGGGCAAGGCGCAACTCGCGGGCCGCCTGTGGCTGCTCGGCGTACACGGTGCCGCCAGCGCGCTTCCCGAGGATCTCGACCTGCCCGTGCTGAGTGCCGGCGAGGTTGAGGGCACCTTCGACCTCATCCAGACGGAGGTGCCGCCCCCTCCCGGATTTTTCGTCACGCTCGTGCCGGAGGACGTGGACGGTCGCACGGTGCTCTCGCTTCGTCTGCTGGCGCTTCCCGGTGGCGGCGAACTGACGGCGAGCTCGACCGGCACCTTCAGCGGCAAGGCCGTGGCCGCGGAGACGATCGACATCAATCACGATGGCTTCGATGATCTGGCGCTGGCGGTGGACTTTGGCGCGGGTCAGAACGGCCTGATCCAGATCCTGCTCAACGACGGTGCGGGCGGTCTGGGCAGCGCCAGCGTGCTGACGAGCATTCCGTTGCAGCCGACCTGCCTTGCGGTGGGTGACGTGGATGGCGATGGCGATCGAGACGTTGCGGTGGGCATTTCGAGCGATTCCACCGCGCGTGTGTACCTGGACAACGGCACTGGCTCGCTGATGGCGAGCACGGTGTATTCAGGCCTTGGTGGCACGCCGCTTTCCATCGCGATCGTGGAGCCGGCTGGCTCGAGCGTGATGGCGGCGACGGGATTCGTCGCGGTCGGCACGAGCAATTCGAAGCTGCGCATCTACTCCGAGACGGTGCTGCAGCAGGAGATCGTGCTGGCCGGCACTCCGAACACGCTGAAGCCCGGCAAGACCGACGTGATCCGACCAACCGGCATCAACTCAGGTGGCACACGCACGGCCTCGATCGATGGCCTGTTGCCTGTGGCCGAGACCGGTTTCGTGCAGACGCTCATGCGGGCACCGAGCGGCTTATTCGAGTTGAAGCAGACGATGTACCTGACCGCGAAGCCCGTGGCGATGGACGTGGCTGACCTGGATGGCGACGGCTTGGACGACATCGTGACCACGAACATCGACCCAGCGCTGCCGGATACGGGCAGCGCGCTTCCGGTGCTGAGCATCTTCCGCAACTCGGGCGGCACCTTCGGCGGCGGCATGCCCTATCAGCCTGCGACGGCAAGCAGCGGTCTTGACGTGAGCCTGATCGACGTGGACAACGACGGCGATCGCGACATCGTGAGCGTGTACAAGCGCGTGGGCACCGACAGCGAAGCGGCCTTGCTGCGCGTGGACACGCTTGGCCCGGGCACGCCGATCAGCATCGGTCAGACGACGGTGCTGGACGCGAGCGATCCGATCCTGAGTGCGCGCGGCAACCTGGACGGCAGCGGTGGCGAGGACCTGCTCCTGGTGAATCAGCCTGCGGGTGCGTTCTTCGTGGGCACACAGGAAGTGAAGCCGTTCCTTGCGACGGGCGGCCTGAAGCAGGGTGATCTCGATGGCGACGGCACGGTGGGTGCGAGCGACATCTCGATCCTGCTGCTCGACTTCGGTCCATGTCCGGGCTGCCCGAGCGACCTTGACGGCAGCGGCGAGGTCGACGCTGGCGACCTGTCGTTCCTGCTGCTGCTGTTTGAGTGAGTGGGCGGCGAGGTAGGCTGACCGCGCATGACCGACACGCTGTCCATTGCAGGCGGCGAGGTGCCGGATCCGGGCGAACGTCCCGGCGGAACGCTGCCGATTTCATCCGCTGAGAGCACTGCGATCTCCGCCGCGCCGGCGATGGCGAACGCCGGCGATCGGATCGGTGCGTACATCCTGGTGAAACCGCTTGCTGCGGGGTCGTTCGGGCAGGTGTGGCTTGCGGAGCGTCATCAGCCGTACTTCCAGCGTGTGGCGCTGAAACTGCTTTCTTTGAAGGGCGACATGGCGGTGCGTGGTGGACTGTTCGAGCAGGAGCGGCAGGCACTCGCGAGCCTGGAGCATCCGGGCATCGCGAAGGTGCTCGATGGCGGCACCACCGATGCGGGACAGCCGTATTACGTGATGGAGTTCGTGGACGGCAAGCCGCTCGCCGAGTTCTGCGATGGACTTCAACTGGACCTGCGCGCGCGCATGGAGCTGTTCCTGCAGATCTGCGACGCGGTGGCGCACGCGCACGGTCGCTTCATCCTGCATCGCGACCTGAAGCCGGGGAACATCCTTGCCTATCGCGAGGAGCGCCGGGATGCCGACGGCAACGTGCGCGCGCAACTGCATGCCAAGGTGATCGACTTTGGCCTTGCCAAGAGCCTGCAGAAGGACGGATTCGGTCAGCGCACGTATGAGCTGAAGCAGGGGGCGCCCGTAGGTTCTCCGCTCTACATGAGCCCGGAGCAGTGGGAGGGCGGCGAAGTCGATCCACGCACGGACGTGTACTCGCTCGGCGTGGTGCTGTATGAACTGCTGTGCGGCGTGCTGCCGATGGACGACGCGGAGTTCGGCGCGCTGGAGCCGGCGCAGCGCGTGCGGGCCATGCGCGAGCATGTGCCGATGCGCCCGAGTGCGCGGCTGTCGCACCTGCGCATGAAGCGGGTGGAGCATGCGCTGGAGGGGCTCGCGGGAAGCCGCGCATCGGACCTGCACCGGTTGGTGCGCGCGCTGGCCCACGAACTGGACTGGATTCCGGCGCGGGCGATGCAGCGCGATCGCGAGGCACGCTACCGCGACGTGGCGCAGCTTGCGGACGACGTTCGCAACTGGCTTGACGGACGACCGCTGCTTGCGGCCCCGGACACCGCGGTGTATCGCGTGCGCAAGTTCGTGGGGCGGAATCCCTGGCTCGTGGCCGCGAGCGCGGCGGCGGTCGGGTTCCTTGTGACCGGCGTCGTGGTGAGCACGGCATTCGGCGTGGCGGAGCGCCGGGCGCGCGAGTTGTCCGAGGCGCGTGAGCGGCAAGTGCGCGAGGTGGCCTCCTTTCAGCAGCGCATGCTTGAGCGCGTGGCGGCCGACGAGGCGGGTCGTGGTCTGTTTCAGGACATCGTGCGAAGGGCCGCGGTGGACGGGCAGGCCGATGACTTCGGGCAGCGTCTCGGGCGCGTGAACGCCACCGATGTGGCGACGGACTTCATCGAGCGCACGATCCTGCGACCTGCCGCCGAGGCATTGAAGGAATCCGGCTACGCCACGCAGCCCGAGGTGCAGGCGCAATTGCAGGAGTCCCTCGCCGCGATCAGCCTTGGCCTTGATCGCGGGGAACTGGCGCTGGAACTCTCGAACGCTGCGCTTGCGATCCGCATGGATGTGCTGGCTCAGGATCCGATGGCGATGGTTCGGGTGCTCACGCAGCGCGCGAGGGCCTTGCGCACGCTGCTTCGTCTGGAGGAGGCGGTGGCGACGGCACGCGAGGCGCTGCAACGGTCGCGCGAGGCCTTCGGTGCCGAGAGTGAGCAGGCGACGGAGTTGGAGCAGGTTCTGGCGGGCGCGCTCATGGCGCAGGGTGCGGTGCAGGAGGCGGTGCCGCTCGTTCGGCATGCCGCCGAGGTTCGGGCGCGCGAGTTTGGCGGAGAGGATCTCTCGGTGATCGAGGCACGCGCGTCGCTGGCGACCATGCTGATTGGCATCGGTTCGGAAGCGGCGCGCAACGAGGCGGAGCAGTTGCTGCGCGCTGATCTTGCGCAGCCGGCGGCTCCGCCGAAGCTTCGGGTGCATCTGCTGGCGAACTTGGCCGATCTGCTGCTGCAGCGCGCGCTGGTCGACGGCATGCCGGCGGAGCGCCAGGCGCAACTCCGCGGCGAAGCGGCCGAGCACCTGGCGCAGGCCGTGGCCGGGACCGACACGGTGTACGGCGAGTCGCACTCCGAGAGCCTGTTGATGCAGGCGAGGGCGGCGAATTCCCTGGCTGCGGCGGGGCTGGTTGCGGAGGCGCGGCGACTGCGAGAGCGTTCCGCGCGATTGCTTGATGCCTCGCCCAACGTGACCGACGAGACCGCCACCACGCTGCTCACGAATCTGGGGCTTGATCTTGCGCAGGATCCTGATCGCGTGCAGGAGGCGGCGCAGTCGATCGAGCGCGCGCTTGCGCGGTCACGCCGTGGAGGGGTTGGCAGCACGGTCGAGGTGGACACGCTGCTCGCGCTGGGTCGCGTGCGTCTGCTGCAGGGGCAGGCGGATGCGGGGCTGCAGCTGATGCGCGAGGCGATTGCGCTTCGACGCACGTTGGGCGCGGTCGAGACCGACAAGTCGCTGCTGCTGGATACCTATGACCTTGCGGGCGCGCTGCTTGAGGTGGGTCGGGTCGACGAGGCGATTGAGGAACTCGAGCGCGTCGCGCCAGGAGCGGTGGAGCGTCATCGAACGCAGGTGTCGCAAGCCTCTCGGTTGGTGATCGGTCGACTGAAGCAGGCCTATGAAGCACGCAATGCCGAGCGGCCGGGCAGCATCTCCGCGGACAAGCTGAAGCAGTCCGAGGCCTGGCTGCAGCAGATGCTCGCGATGGGGGATGGGTGAGGAATTCGGCGCCGGTCCGCTAGACTTCCTTCCAATGCCCGACGCTCGTCGTGGGCGGGACGAGGCTTCGGCCGCACCCGTCGAATACCTGGATGACGGCCTGATTCCCCCAACGGATGCCGAGTGGCTTCGCGCGATGGTGGGGCGACTCTGCGGCATGGCCGCACCGGCGCTGACGCGCCTGTCCGTGCGCCTGGTGAACGACCTGGAGATGACCCGTCTGCACGCCCGCCACATGAACGATCCGACGACCACCGACGTGCTCACCTTCGTGGACGGCGCCGAGGTCGACGTGGCCGTATGCGTGGACGAGGCGCGGCGGCGCTCGGCCGAGATGGGCCACGACCTGCGCCGCGAGCTGCTGCTGTATTCGCTGCACGGCCTGCTGCACGCGGCGGGCTTCGACGACCGCACGCCGGAGGACTTTGCCCGCATGCACGCCGAGGAGGACCGGCTGCTCGCGGCGATCGGCGTGGGCGCCACCTTCGCGCCGGAGGCGCCGCGATGACCCTGACCTGGCTGTCGCTCGCCGCGGTCATGCTGCTGCTGCTGACCACGCTGCTCTCGGCGATCAATCTGGCGCTGGTGCAGGTGAGCGACTCCGCGCTCGAGCGGCGCCTGGAGCGATCGGGCCGCCTGGAATCCGGTCGCTGGATCTTCGGCCGCAAGGAGCAGGTGGACCACGCGGTCGCGTTCCTGCGAACGATGGGCCGCATCGGCTTCTTCGCGCTGGTACTGATGGAGGTGGTCGGCGACGATGGCGTGATCACCTGGGCTCCGGTGCTTGGTTCGTTCGCGGTGGCTGCGCTGCTGATCTGGTTCTTCACGAGCGTGGTGAGCTCGGCCGTGGCTCGCTACGCTTCGGCCGGCCTGCTGTCGGGCACGCTGCCCATGCTGCGACTGCTGGATGTGGCGCTGCGTCCACTGACCAAGCCCGCCGAGATCGTGGACGAGGCCGTGAAGCGCCTGGTGGGAGCCAACCTGGTCGAGGACGAGGCGGAGGAGGACCTGCTCCGCAGCATCGAGGACACCGAACGACAGGGCGGCATCGACGCCACGAGCGCGCAGATGATGGAGAACGTGGTCGAGTTCAGCGACACGCTGGTGGGCAGCATCATGACGCCGCGCACCGCGATCGAGGGCATCGAGTACACCGACGATCTCGCCGCCATCCGCGGCTTCATTCACGAGGACGGCCACAGCCGCGTGCCGGTGTACGAGGAAAGCCTGGACCACGTGGTCGGGGTGCTCTATGTGAAGGACCTGGTGCGCTGGGTCGGTGCCGCTGCGGGCGACTTCAAGCTGCGCCCGCTGCTGCACGAGCCGATCCGCGTGCCCGAGTCGAAGCGTGTCAGTGAGCTGCTGCGCGACTTCCAGCGCGGCAAGGTGCACATGGCGATCGTGGTGGACGAGTACGGCGGCACCGCCGGCCTGGTCACGATCGAGGACGTGCTGGAGGAGATCGTGGGCGAGATCCGCGATGAGCACGATCTGCCAGAGGCATCGGAACCCGGTTTCCGCGAGGTTTCCGCTGGCGTGCTGGAGGCGGACGGCCGCTGCCCCGTGGCGGATCTGAACGCGCGCCTCGACGTGCAACTGCCCGAGGACGAGGGCTACGACACGATCGCGGGTTTCGTGCTGAGCCGACTGGGTCGCGTGCCCGAGGTGGGGGCCACGGTCGAGGGCGGCGGGGCGCGCGTGAAGGTGCAGGCGGCCGGGCCCACGGCGATCGTGCGCGTGAGCGTGGAGCGCGTGGCCCCGAGGGACTGAGCGGGTTCAGTCGAATTCGTCGCCGCGAAAGGTGCTGGCCAGATAGGCCTCGCGCACCATCGGATCGTTGATGACCGACTTGGGGTCGCCTTCCTTCAGGTTGCGGCCCTGGTGCATGATGTACGCGCGGTCGCAGATGCGAAGCGTCTGCTGCACGTTGTGGTCGGTCACCAGCACGGCGATGCCGCGCGCGGCGAGCTTGCGCACCTCGGCCTGCAGTTCCTCGACGGTGTGCGGATCGACCGCCGCGAAGGGCTCGTCGAGCAGCATGAGCGTGGGTTCGGTCACCAGCGCGCGCGCGATCTCGAGGCGCCGTCGCTCGCCGCCCGAGCACGTGCGCGCCTCCTCGCGCGCCTTCACCTTCAGGCCGAACTGGCCGAGCAGCGCGTCGCAGCGGCGTCGGCGCTCGGCGCGCGCGAGGCCGGGGATCGTCTCGAGGATCGCGAGCAGGTTGTCCTGCACCGAGAGACGCTGGAACACGCTCGGCTCCTGGCTGAGGTAACCCATGCCGGCCTTCGCGTGGCGCCACATGGGCAGGAACGTGACGTCCTGCCCGTTGAAGTGCACCGAGCCCGCCTCGGGCGTGATCATGCCGATCGTCATGCGGAAGCTGGTGGTCTTGCCAGCGCCGTTGCGCCCGAGCAAGCCCACGATCTCGCCGCGGTCGACATGGAAGCTGACTTGGTCGACGACCTTGCGGCCGTTGTAGGTCTTCACCAGCGACTTGGCTTCAAGCAGCGCCACGCGCGCGATGCTAGCCGGATGACGGTAGAGTGTGCGCATGGAACGCCTTGCCCGGCTGCTCACGATCGCGCTGCTTGCGGCCTGCTGCACGGGCTGCGTACGTCGCGTCATCGACATCACCAGCGATCCGCCGGGGGCACGGGTCTGGGTGAACGACCGGGAGGCGGGCCGCACGCCCTGCACGATCGAGTTCACCCATTACGGCCGCTACGACGTGCGGCTGCGCCGCGAGGGCTTCGAACCCGTGGTCGGTTTCGGTGACGCCGACGCGCCCGTGTGGGACTTCGTGGGCTGCGATCTGGTGAGCGAGGTGCTTCCGGCGCGGCTCGAAAGTCGCGTGAAGTGGCATTTCACGATGATCCCGACCGACAAGGACGAGGCGGCGCTGGTGAAGCGGGCGCGCGAGATGCGAACGGGCCTTGATGCGCGCGCGGCTGAGATGCAGGCGGATCGGGCCGGCGAGACGGAGGTTCTTCGGGAGCCTCCGAAGGACACGGTTCCCACGCCGCCCTCGCTCATTCCCTCGACGCCACAGGGCTGAGCCGGCCGTCACCGGCCTTTCTGTGCCGGAATCGGCGGTCATGAAACGTTGCTCTGGCATGGATTTATGAATCGGGCGGGAACTTCCGCCTGTGGCGTTGAACCGGCGACCCCGAGAGCGCTACCTTCCCCGGCCCAAACTTCTTCGCAGCCCCCTTGTGGGGCGTGCAGAGCCGCCGTCCGTGCGTGTCGGAGCGACCGGACGGCGGTGTTGTTTTCCGGGGTCCGTGCCGCGCGGCACTAGCATCGCGCGCATGCAGATCTTCTCGATGGCAGCGGTCTTGGCGGCGGTGCAGTCGGCGCATGTGGAGGCGCCCAAGTCGGCGATCGCGCCGGCTTCGCCGCAGGTGGCGCTCGCGCTTGAAGGGGCGGAGCGGACACCGCAGCAGGTGCCGGCATCCGCGTCGGGCTCGGCGGGCTCGAGTGGTGCCGCGAAGACTTCCGCTCCGGCCATGCAGGCCTTCGGCGCGAAGGACTCCTGGCGCTGGCAGCTCCTTGGTTCGTGGATGGGCAACTTCGAAGGCGCGGACCAGCTGGAGATGGAATGGAGCGCGAGCTGGTTCTTCATGCAGAACGTGAGCATGGATTTCGGCCTGAGCGGCGACGCGATCCTGCAGCCGGGCCTGGATGCGGGCGGTGGCGGCGCCTCGCTGATGCTTCGTTGGCACTTCCTGACCCGCACCGACTGGAGCCTGTACGGCGACATCGGATGCGGAATGCTGTTCACGAACGAGCCTGTGCCCAGCGACGGCGGTCGCGTGAACTTCACGCCGCGGGCGGGGGTGGGCGGCACGGTGGCGATCGGCGGTTCGGCGCGCCTGATGGGAGGCCTGCGCTGGTACCACATCTCGAACGCCAACACCGGTCAGAACAACCCAGGCCGCGATTCGCTGCAGGTCTATGGCGGGGTGTCATTCCCGTTCTGAGGGGCGGCGGAAGCTGATGGAAAGTTGGGGAATCTGGATGTGCTCGGCCGAAGACAGGGGTTGGTGAAGCCACGCGTGTCGTTATGAGACATTTGAGGACTTGCAGTTGGGTCGGAGACCCCGGAGAATGCCCCCATGGATGGATCCCACGCCCGGTTGGCCGGCGACCTGCCGGTTCTGACCGAGCCCAAGCAGGCTGGTTCGCAGGATGCCCCCGGCCTTCGCCTCGCAGGCACACTGGCTTTCGAAGGCATTGACCCGACCGATGAGCGCCTTGGCGCCCTTCGGAACGCGTGCTGTCTGCTGGAGAAGCTGAAGGCCGAGGCTGCAGCCCTGGAAGTCCGGGCGCAGGCCGGTCGCGGCGACCCGATGACCTTGGCCACCGGCCGCAACAGTCTGGACACGGCTGTCGAGCAGCTGGAGGGCCTGATTCGGCGCCTGGACGAGGCCGTGCTGGCGGACGTGGATGCCAAGGCGGGAGCCGCACGGTGACACCTGCGGCCACGGATGACACCGGCATGCTGTCGACCCGTCGGGTCGATCGTGGCGATCCAGCGGCCTTCGAGGCCGCTCTGGAGGCCGCGCGGGACTTCCGAGGCGACGTGAGCGTTGAACTTCGAGACGGCTCCGTGGTGGAAGGCTTTCTGTACGACCGGAAGGCCGGAGCCACCGAAGCCGACCGCAAGATCCGGCTGCTTCCCAAGGACGGTGGATCGCGGCAGTCGATCAGCGAGGCCACCATCGCGGCCATCGCCTTCACGGGCAAGGACGCGGCTGCTGGCAAGACCTGGGAGAACTGGGTGAAGCGCTACGCCGAAAAGCGCCTCGCCGGCGAGAAGGCCTGCATCGAGAGCGAAAAGCTCGACTGAGCGTCGCGGCGGCGCGCCCTCAGGGCGAGAGTTCGCGGCCCGAGTTCGGATCCACGATCTTCCACTGGAACTCGCGGGCAAGTCGAAGGATCACGTCCCACGCGATGTCCTCGTCGTTGATCGTGAGAAGCATCTGCAGCACCGGATCTTCCTCGGGGGCGATGTCGATCTCGATGCCCGGCCCGTAGAGGCGATCGCCCCCCGCATGGTCGGACGTCGTGTTGCGGCAGGCGAGCGCGGATTCGATGTCGCGTCGTGATCCCAGAGGTGCGAGGGTTCCGTCGGCCGCGCGGCTTCTCGACTGCACCACGAATTGCTTCGAACCCATAGGTGGCGGAGAGTAGCGGCATCGCCCGTGAGTCGCGAGCCGGTGCGTGCGATCAGGCAGCGATCTCCGCTGTGCACGAGGCGATCCGGTCGACCTCGTCGGGCCGCATCCACGGAAGTTCGAGCAGCTTGCGGCGCACGCGATCGGGCATCGGCTTGCCGGCGCGCTCCCAGCTTGGCCGGCTCTTCCAGCGGCGATGGATCCAGAGGTACTGCTCGGGCGCCAGGCGAACGGATGCCTCCATCGCGCGGTTGAATCGGGCGGTGCAGTAGAAGATCGGATCCGCGGCCGCCTCGCACTCGTGCGGCTCGATGCGGTCCACGGTCTCGATGCGGTATCGCATCCGCTCGCCCTGCCGGATGGCGGTGCCCACCACGATCGGGAGCTTGTACCGCAGCGACAGCAGCGCGATGCTCTTGTAGCTGCTCGCCATACGGCCGAAGAACGGCACGAAGATGCCGTCCTCGCCCGCGTTCTGGTCGGCGATGAAGGCCACGCGGCCGCCGGACTCGATCACGCGCTGCACCTCGGTGGTGGCGCCCCACTTGACCAGGATTTCCAGGCCACGCCGGCGGCGCATGTCAAGCAGCCAATGATCGAGGTACGGATTGTCGAGTGGTCGCGCCAGCGCGCTCATCCGAAAGCCGAGCAGGCTGAGCGAGAGTCCGAGGAATTCCCAGTTCCCCGAGTGACCCGTGACGAAGATCGCGGGGCGATCCTCCAGCAGGAGTCGCATGGTGTCGTCGACCTTGCCGAACTCGAGATGTCGAGCCCATCCATGCTCATTCAGCTGCTGCGGCGCGGCAAGACTGTCCACAAGGAACAGCTGGAACATGTGCTGAAGGCTTGCATGCACGATGCGCCGAACCTCGCCATCGGGCAGATCGGGAAACGCCAGTCGCACATGCTGCTCGGCGCGGCGAACACGTGCCGGACCGACACGCGCCAGGAGCGACCCCAGCCCGGCGGCGAAGCGCAGATTGCCCTCGGTGCTGAAGAGATGCAGGGTCGACGCCGCGGCCCGAAGCGCCGCATAGGGCAGGAAGTGCGCGAGGGCTGTGGCGGCGGCGTGCACCCGGGCGTCAATCCGTCATGCCGGTCAGGGACTGGAATCGGTTCCAGTTCAGCACCGGGATGCGCGCGCGGGTCGCGTCGTTCAGGATCTTTTCGTACTGGTCCTTCGCGGCCTTCGCGCGCTGGTAGCCCTCGACCTCCTGGTCACTCGCCGTGGGCGAGAGGGTGTTGGGCTCCTCGGGCACCTCGCCGATCACCACGAAGTCGAGATCACCGGTCACCCGGTCCTCGGACGAGACGGTGCCGCCCCAGTCCTTGATCCGCTGCACGATCAGCTGGGTCTCGTCGGTGCTGGCGAACTTGTCGCCATCGACGTTGAACTTGCCGTGCACGAGGAAGCGGTAGCGGTGGGTGGGCGAGTACACCGCGTTCGCCAGCAGATCGTTCTTCACGACCGGTCGTCCCGGGGTGGAGCGGATCACGCGCGCGGTGCTGGTGAGGTCGCCGACGCGCATGATCTGGATGCTGGCCTTGCCGCGCAGGCCCTGTTCGCCGCTGGAGCGGATCTGCTCCGGGGTCTCGAAGACCTCGAAGGTGGTGCCCGCCTGGAGCCGCTGCTGCTTGCCGAGATCGATGAAGATCTGGCCCTCGCTGCCGTTGACCTCGATCACTCGGCCATCAACCAGCAGAGCGGGATTCTGAAGGCCCGTCTCGAACTGCGAGAGCTTCTTCTGCGCCTGGTCGAGCTGGGTCTGCAGCTGTGCGCTGTCGTTCTTCAGGCCGTCGACGGTGCTGTCACGCTCGTTCTTGACTTCCGAGACGCGGCGGTCGAAGTCCTGCTTCGCGCCCGCCAGCGCCTGCTTGAGACCCTCGGCATCGGCGCGATACGCCTCGGAGGCGGCGCTGAGGTCCGCAAGCGCCTGCGAGGCCTTCGCGAGGACTTCGCTGTCCTGCGTGCCTGCTTGCGCAGCCTTGGCGGAGGCCGCATCGATCTGCGCCTTCACCTGGTCCATGCGCTCCTTCAGGCTCTTGAGTTCCGCCGCGTTGGTCTCGGCGGTGGCCTTCAGGCGCGTCACGAGCGACTTGACGGTGCCGCCTTCCTCCACGCCCATCGCCTTCAGTGCGTCGGCGAGCGTCTTGTCGTCGATGACCTTGCCGCGGTCGCCCGTCAGCTGTCCGCTGAACTGCTGGTTCAGGTCGACGAGGTACGGAACGAGCTTCTTCTGCGAGGAGCCCGCCATGGTCTCCAGGCGCTTCACGTCGTCGGTGCCGATCTCGGCGTTCGTGCCCATGCGCTTGTACATCTCGTCGTTCTTGCGCATGGCCTCGGTGATCGACTTCACCTGTGTCCACTGCAGGATGTTGCCGACCAGCAGCGCGATCGTGAGGATCACGAAGATGACGAGCGTGACGAGGACGCCAGTGCTGGCGGAGCGCGTGGCCATTCGAGGGGGGTCTCCAGCGGGCGGAAAGCGCCCGAAAGCGCATTTTCGGCCTAGGCGGGCGGGCCGTCAAGGTGTGGGGCGCGGCATTCCGCCCACTTGCCGTCGAACCGAAAACCGGGCATACTCCCCGACCCTTCGGAGAGAAACGTGCCAAACACCAAGAGTGCAGCCAAGCGAGTCCGTCAGACCAAGAAGCGCAACGCCCTGAACAACTGGCGCAAGCGCCGCGTGAAGGATGCCATCAAGGGCTTCCTTGCGGCGATCGCGAACGGTGATGCGGCTGCAGCCGAGAAGGCGTACCGCGATGCGGCCTCGGCCGTGGACAAGACCGCCGCCAGCAGCACGATGCACCGCAACACCGCGGCACGTCGCAAGAGTCTGATGGCGCGCAAGCTGAAGGCCCTGCAGGGCGGCGGAGTGGCGACAGCCTCGAAGCCCGCCAACGGCGCCCGCACCAAGAAGGCGTGAGCCGATCCCGATCCCGGAAGATGCCGGTACGCCCCGTCCGGGGTGCGGCTGTCGTTCGCTATCCGGAGGCGTCGACGCGCCCGCTGGAGACGCTGCTGTTCCTTGTTCCCTTGCTGGCCTGCTACGAGATCGGGCTTGCGATGTGGCTTCGACGAGGGGCGGGCACGCTGACGAACAAGGCGCACGGCGGCATGGTGGGCCTGTTCCAGGCCTTCGGGGTGCGTGCCGAGGACCTTGGGCTGCCGCTGCTCTCGTTGCCTGCCGTGGGGCTGGTGCTCACGCTGCTGGCCTGGCAGGTGCTGGGCAAGTTCCCTTGGCGGGTGCGCGTGACGACGATCCTTGGCATGTACGTGGAAAGCGCGGCGCTTGCCGCGCCGCTGTTGCCGCTGGGACTGCTGGCGGGGCGCGGGGCGGAGCGGTTCGCGCTCGCCGCCGCGGGAGCGGAGTTCGAAGGAATGGACACGCTCACGCGTCTGTCGATGGCAGTCGGCGCGGGGGTGTACGAGGAACTGGTGTTCCGCATGGCCGTGATGGGAGGCCTGCACATGCTGCTGGCGGATGTGGCTGGGTGGAAGGGGCCGCGTGCATGGATCGTGGCGATGCTGGCAAGCGCGCTACTGTTCGCCCTGTACCACCCGCTTCGGCTGGCCGATGGAAGCATGGACGCGTGGAAGTTCGCGTTTTTGCTGCTTGGAGGCTGCTGGTTCGGCGCGCTCTTCCACTGGCGCGGATTCGGCATCGCCACCGGCACACATGCCGCGTACGACGTGGCCGCGCTGCTGCTGCTCAGGGGCTGACGGCAGGCGCGTAACGCGCGAAGAAGGCCGTGGCGATGGTGAGATAGGTGAGGGTGCTGGACACGTCGACCGCCATCAGCGTGACGGGGCCTGACGCGAACTTCGGATCCGCACCCAGCCGGCGGAGGATACGCGGCACGAACGAGCCGATGAGCGCAGCGATCACCATCGCCGAGATCACGCTGAGCAGCAGGATCAGGATGATGCGATGACGCTCCTCGGGCTGCGTCAAGATCAGCGTGGAGATTCCCACGATGCCGCCGGCGGCGAGGCCAAGCAGGATGCTGGTGGCCGCCTCGGTGCGCAGTCGACGCAGGAAGGCCGGCAGCGAGGCGTTGGAGCGGAGCAGACCCACGGAAAGTTCAGCCGCCTGCACGCCCACCGATTCGGTGACCGTGAGCACCAGCGGGATGAACGCGGCCAGCACGATCACCGCCTCCAGAAGCTCTTCGTGGATTTCAGCGATGAAGGCGCACGCAAGTCCCGACGCGATGTTGCAGAGGAGCCAGGGCATGCGCATCTGGAAGCCGCGGATCGGGCCTCCAAGACGGTGCTCCTCGACCGCGGCGCCAAGGCGTCCGAAGAACTCCGCGCGCCCGCCCTCGAGTCGATCCGCGGCGTCGGCCGTCCAGGCCGTCACGTCCACCACGCCGAGCAAGCGCTGCTGGCCGTCCACGACCGGAATGGCGAGCTGTCGATAGGTGGCCAGGTAGTCGAAGGCTTGCCCCGTTGTGTCGGTGCAGGCGGCGACCGCGGGAGCCGCGTGCATGAGCTTCGTCATGGGTTCGTCGCCACGGCTGAGGAGCAGGCGACGTGCCGAGACCTGGCCAAGCAGACGGTCGTCGGCGTCCACCACGTAGACGTAGAAGAGAGAGTGATCAAGCTTGCGCTCGCGAAGGAGGGCGCGCGCCTCGTCGGCCGTGGCGTCCGCGTGTACAGCCGTGCGGACGGCGTGCATGGCATGCATGACGGAGCTGGACAAGTCGACCGTCGACACTGTTTGGATGGTACTGCGCGTATGCGCGATACACTTGCCCCATGCGTCGTCCGTCCGATCCCGCTCGCGTTCGGCTGCTGGTGCTTGACGCCGACGGCACGCTGACCGATGGTGGCATCCATGTGGACGGTCATGGTGTGGAGACCAAGCGCTTTCACGTGCGGGACGGCTTCGGCATGCGCGCGTGGATGCGATCGGGACGTGAGATCGCGGTGGTGACCGGCCGGGGTGAGCTCGCGCTTCGTCATCGGCTTGCCGACCTCGGCGTGCAGCATGTCGTGACCGCGAGCGGACTCAAGGGCGCGGTGCTGGATCAGCTGCTGGAGCGGCTGGGCGTTCCGGCGGACGAGGCCGCCGCGATGGGGGACGACCTTCCCGACATGCCGCTGCTGGCGCGCGTGGGCTACCCGATGGCGGTGGCGGACGCGGTGCCGGAGGTGCGCGACATGGCGGCGTGGGTGGCGAGTTCGCCCGGAGGGCACGGTGCCGTTCGCGAGGGCATCGAGCACCTGCTTCGGGCGGCCGGCGCGTGGGAATCCGTGGTGGAGGCGCAGAAGTGAGCCTTCGGGGCCGGTCGCCGCTTGTGGCGACGGCGCTTGCGGCTTCGGTCGGCACGGTCATCCTGCTGGTGGCGGTGTGGATCGAGCCGACGGCGGAGGCGCCTCAGGCCGCGAAGTCACCGCGCATCGTGGAGGCGCAGGATCTTCCATCGCCTGGCCCGCTGCGTGCCGACGAGGGCACCGGCGGCGGCGCCACACTGGAATCCCGCGGGGTGTCGCTGGATCAGGGGGCTTGGGTGCAGGTGGCCGATGACACGGGGCGTCTCGCGCAGCAGTACAGCGCCTCGCGGATCGACCCCGAGCGCGACCGTTGGATGCGTATGCAGGAACCACGCGCGATGATGTTCCCGAAGGGTGGCCGCGTGATCAGCATGCGTGCCGAGCGCGGACGACTTCGTGTGCCCGATCGCGCGATCGAGAGCGGACGTCTGGATGGATCAGTGGTGATCCGCATGTACGCGCCGAACGCGGGGCGCGCGGTGGACATGGACAGGGACGCGCCGGCGATCGTGGTACAGGCCGACGAGGCGCTCTTCGACAGCCGGCTGGGTGAGGTGCGCTGCGACAAGCGCGTGGAAGTGGTGACGGACCAGTTGCGCTTCGCAGGCGAGGGGCTCACGATGCTGCTGACGCCCGATGGTCGCAACATCGAGCGACTCACGGTGGAGCGGCCGCTGTCGCCCATCGTGATCACGCGCCGCGTGGGTGCGTCAGAGGCCGCGGAGTCGGAGCCGCCGCTGCCGCCGGCACCAGGTGGCCCAAGCGCACCGATCGTGCCGGACCCAGTGGAGCCGAGCTTTTACCGACTCACGCTGGATCGATCGGTGCAGGTGCTTCGCGAAAGCGAGGGTGAGCGCACGCGCATCGACGGCGATCGACTGGAGGCCGTGTTCTCGCTGGAGGGAAACTCCATCGGGGAGAATCTGGCGCACGTCGCGCCGTCGTCGACGCCGAGCGAACCCTCGCGCGCCGCGATGCCGATCGGCGTGGCGATGCTGGCGAGCGCGATGGGACCTGTGCAGCCGGCGTTGGAGCGCACGGAGATCCGGTATGCGGGGCGACTCACGATGGAAATGCTCGACGCCAAGGCCGAGCGGCCCCCAACCAAGGATGACGTGATCGTGGACATTCTGGGCTCGCCCACCAAGCTGGAGGACCAGCGCAGCGAAGCGCGAATCGACTGTGGACGCCTGCGTTACGTGACCGGTGACGAGGCCGTGATGATCGAGGCGCAGTCGGGCCGGCGATTCGTGCTGGCGAGTCCGCGACTGGATCTCGAGGCGACGCGCTTCGGCATGAACCGGCGCACCGGCAAGGGACAGATCGAGGGCGCGGGTCGCATGCGCCTGGGTGGTGCCGACGGCGCGGCGGTGCAGGCGGTGGCGACCTTGACGGAGGAGGCCGCGAAGGGTGCGGGCGAGCGTGAGATCGCCGCCGCACCGGCGTCGGCGCGAACCGTGCGCATGGAGTGGGAACGGGGGGTGGAGCTTGCGTTCGAGCCCGGGGCCAGCGCGGCGCGCCTGCGTTCCGCCGACTTCCGTGGCGCGGTGCGCGCGAACGCCGACGAGGTGCGTCTGGAAGCGGAACGGCTCATGGTGGAGTGCGTGGCCAAGGGAAGCCGCGACGCCGTCACGCGCCTGCTGGCGGAGGGCGCCGCACGCGCCGTGCGCCAGCCCGAGGGCGGCAGCCTGGCCGCGGAGCGCGTGGAGTTGTCGCTTCTGCCGCTGGAAGATGGCGCGTCGCAGCCGACGAAGCTTGTGGCCGAGGGCCGGGTGGCGGCGCTGGATCAGTCGCAGCGCCTGTGGACCGATTCCATGGAGTGCACGTTCCGCCCGGTGGCGGGCGCGCCCGCACAGGCCGATCGTGTGGATGTGGCCGAGATGAAATCCCGCGGTTCGGTGCAGGCGCTCGTGAGTGGCGATGCGCGCATCTGGGCAAACGCGATGGAGGCGGATCCTTCCGCCAAGCGCGTGACGCTGCGTGGACCGAACCTGCTGCTGGCTCGTGGAACGACCGCGGCCGATGGCATGTCGTTGATCGAGCTCGATGATGTGGCGGGCGTGGGTGCCGCCCCCGGTCCGGGTCGATGCAGGGCGTTCGACACCGTGGTGGCCGACGCGTCGCCCGAGGCGCGCGCTCGGCCGACGCTTCCTGCGCAGGCCTCGATGGAGGCCACGTGGAGCGACGGCCTGAGGTACCGCCGCGTGGATGCGCAGGCCAGCGAGGTGGAGCTGAACGGAACCGTGAAGGCGGTGGCGAGCCGTACCGCGACCGAGCGCGACGATCTGGAGGCCGCGCAGGCGACGCTGACGCTTGCTTCGGCGGGCACCGGCGCCAGCACCGCGGCGGGTGAGGCCGGTGGCGTGCGGCGCGTGCAGGCGCGCGGTGGCGTGAAGCTGGAGAGTCGGTCGTGGGGCCGCGCGGATCGTTCGGACGAGCCGCGACTGTTCCGACTGATGGCCGATCAGGTCACGCACGAGGTCGCCACCGGCGAGAGCGAAGTGCCCTCGGCTGGAACGCTGCTGGTGTTCGATCGCGACGACGATGGTGCGCGCGCGGCGCCTCCGTCACTCTTCGACGGTCGCGGCACCACGCGCTTCAAGTGGACGAATCGATTGGACATGCGCCGGATCGACGCGTTGGGCCGGTACCGGATCGATCTGGACGAAGGCGTGGAACTGCTGCACGCTGGCCTGCGCGAGCAGGACACGCTCACGCTGACCTGCGATCGCCTGCAGGCCACGGTGGACCGTGTCACGTCGCAGCCGAACATCGAGGCGCCGAAGGCCGCGGGCACGCCAGTCGATCTTGGCGCACCCGTGCAGTTGCGACGCATCGAGGGCTTGGGGCGAGTGTTCGTGCGTACGCCCGAGGTCGACGTGGAGTGCGACGTGTTCGACTACGACCTGGCGACCGGCATCGCGCAGGTCACGGCTCGGCCGGGTCGCATGATCAAGGTGCTGCAGCGCGGCGCCCGCGCGCAACCGGTGCCCGTCCAGGCGGAGAGCGCGGTGTGGGATCTGCAGAACGGGCGCATCCGGATCGTGGGCGCCTCGGGCAGCGGCGTGCGCTGAGCGTCGCGCGAAGGACCTAGAGCGCGCTTCGGAGTTCCCAGAGATCCGGGAAGAGCGGCTGGAAGAGCGTGGACTTCAGGTACTGCACGCCGGCGGAGCCGCCCGTGCCGGGCTTCGAGCCGATGGTGCGCTCGACCATCTTCACGTGGCGGTAGCGCCACTCCTGCACGCCCTCGTCGAGATCGACCAGCGACTCGCAGAACGCGTGCACGGGTCCGACCTGGCGATAGATCGGAAGGAGCATGGCCTGCATGGCCGGATCGGCGGCAGGAGGCATCTCGGGATCCCGGTGCAGGGTGCTTGGTGGAACCGTGTGGCCAAGCTTGGCGAGTCCCTGCACGAAACTGCTCCAGACCGAGGGTGCATGAACGCGCTTCTGCAACTCGGCGCGCTCGGGGGAGCCGACCGGATAGCGCTCGACCGCCTTCGCGTTCTTCTGGCCAAGCATCATCTCGAAGGCGCGGAACTGCCAGCTCTGGAAGCCGCTGGCGCTGGTGAGGAACTCGCGGAACTGCAGGAACGAGACGGGCGACATGGTCTCGAGCACGTCGATCTGCGCGACCATGGTCTTCAGGATCTTCAGCATGCGCGCAAGCGTGTCACCGGCGCGCTCGAACGCTCCGTCCTGCAGCAAGGCGCACAGTCGGTCCCCCTCGTGCAGCTGCTGCCGGAACCACAGCTCGTACACCTGATGGATGACGATGAACAGCAGCTCGTCGTGCTCGACCGGCGTGCCGACGGGCTGTTGCAGCGAAAGAAGCTCTGGAACCTTCAGGTAACGGCCGTAGGAGATGTCCACGCCGACAGGCTAGCGGAGCGGCGGTGGGACGACGGTGGTGCCTGATCGATCGCGCAGGGCAGGCCGAGTCGCTCGCACAGCATGCGCGAGGTGGTCTGCGCCGAGAGGAAGATGACGGGCAGGCCGGAACCCGGGTGCGTACCGCCACCGACCAACCACACGCCATCGACGTCCTGCAACTTGTGCTGCGGGCGACGATGGAGCATCTGGCCGAGATTGTGCGCCAGATTGAAGGTGGCTCCGAACTGGATGCCTTCGCCCTGCCAGTCGAGCGGGGTGACCTGACGTTCCACACGGATTCGGCTGCGGATGTCGCGCAGGCCGAAGGTCTCCTCCAGCTGGCGGTAGGTGCGCTCGCGCAGCGTGGGGGCCTGCGCGTGCCAGTCGACATGGTTCAGGCCGGGCTGCACGTTGGGCGTGGGCACCAGCACGTACAGGCTCGACGCGCCGCGCGGCGCCATCGTTGGATCGATCGGCGCCGGATTGCACACG
This sequence comes from Planctomycetota bacterium, assembly GCA_016872835.1. Lineage (GTDB taxonomy): Bacteria > Planctomycetota > Phycisphaerae > Phycisphaerales > SM1A02 > SYAC01. The sequence continues at coordinate 100,774 of VGYX01000005.1, forward strand.
TACATCGAGGGATCCTCGCTGAGCGTGCCGTTCGTGGCGATGTCGGCCAGATTCTGCTCGTAGCTGCGACTCACGTAGATCGTGTGATGAGGCAGATCGACCTCGCCGTCGAGCCCCAGATAGAGCATGAAGGTGCTGCAGCTGTAACGGCTGCGCTCGATGCGTCGGTCGGTCCACGTCCGGCGCAGGTGCGAGGGCACCAGACGGCGCATAGCGCTTGCGGCATCGGCGTTCACCACCACGTGTCGGTGGCGGCGCAGCGAGCCGTCGACCTGCACGCCCGTGGCGCGACACCCTTCGAAGTCGATCGCCTGCACTTCGCATCCCGTGTGGAACCGCACGCCGAGTTCCTCGGCGATCTCGGCCATGGCGCGCATGAGAGCGTTGCAGCCGCCCGTCGGATGCCAGATGCCGTACTCGTACTCGATGAACGGCAGGATGCTGAAGAGCTCCGGGCACTCGAAGGGACTCATGCCCAGATACTTGCTCTGGAAGCTCATCGACAGACGGATCGAGGGGTTGCGGAAGTACCCCTTGAGGTGGTCGTAGAGGCTCTGCCAGGGGCGCAGGTGCGGGCCCGCGCGCATGGCGTCGAGCGAGGCGAGATCGAGGACACTGCGGATCGGCTTGCGCAGCAGCGGCGTCATGGCCGTGAGCTTGCGACGGTTGTCGGCGATGAATCGCAGGAAGGCAGGGCCATCGTGCGGCTCGATGCGCGAGAGCCGTTCCGACATGCGCGCGAGATCCTGCGTGGTGTCGAGCGTGATCGGTGCACCTTCGGGCTGGCCAAGCAGCAGGCGATACATCGGATCGAGGCGGGTGAGCTCCACGCGATCGGAGAGCTTGCGACCGGCGGCCGCAAGAATCTCGTCGAGCACGTAGGGCATCATGAAGAAGGTGGGGCCGACGTCGAAATGATGGTCGCCCAAGCTGAGCCGGCGGGTGCGGCCGCCGAGGACCGGCTGGCGCTCGTAGACGTCCACGCTGGCACCGCTTGCGGCAAGCAGGATCGCGGCTGACAGTCCGCCGGGACCAGCGCCGACGATGCCGACATCGGATAAGTGGCGTACGCTTCGTTCCTCAGCGATCATGGTGAAGATTCGATCCCCTCTATCGTACAGATTCGTTGCGAATCCGCAGGGATGCCTTGATCGAATCGCCCCAGCGGAAACAGCCCCCCGATGAGCATGGCGGATCCGAACACCCTCATCTGTCGCCGGACACTCTCGTGGGCGGATCGGCTTCGGTGGCTGCGCCGCTTCCGCCGAGCCGTCGCGGCGCACGGCCGGGACTTGGCCCGGGTGATCGCCGAGGAGGTGGGCAAGCCGGAATCAGAAGCCTATGTCAGCGAGGTGCTGCCGCTGGTGGCCTCCATCCGCTGGCACGAGGCATGCGCCGGTTCGATTCTGGGCTCGCGCCCCGCCTGGGGTCGCCCGGGCTGGCTGCTTGGCAGGACCGTGACCCTGCAGCGCGCGCCTCTTGGGCGGGTGCTGATCATCGCGACATGGAACTATCCGGCGGGACTTCTTGGCATCCAGTTGCTGCAGGGGATCGCCGCCGGCAATCAGGTCACGGTGAAGCCGTCGGAGCGCTCGCCTGAGTCGCAGCGCCTGCTGGTCCGACTCGCGGCGTCGTGCGGTCTTCCGGACGGCTGGATCGAGCTCGCTGACGCCTCGCGCGCGGAAGGTGAGCGACTGGTCGCCCATGGCGGCTTCGACAAGGTGATCTTCACGGGCGGCAGTGGCACGGGGCTGACCGTGGCGAAGATGTGCGCGGAGTCGCTGACCCCATCGGTGCTGGAGCTCAGTGGACGTGACAGCGCGCTGGTGCTTTCGGACGCGGATCCGGCGCTTGCGGCGCGACGGCTCTGGCTTGCCTTCACCATGAACGCGGGGCAGACGTGCATGGCGCCGCGGCGCGCGCTGGTGGATCGCTCGGTGTATCGGGCGTTCCTCGACGCGATGGCTCCGCTCGCCGCCGGGGCGCGACCGGTGCGCCTGGTCGATGCCATCGAGGCGCAGCGTTGCACGACGCTGGTGAACGAGGCGCTGGCGTTGGGCGCGCGCAGCCTGAGCGGCGTGGCCGAGGCCGCCTCGGATGGATGGATGCGACCGATCGTCGCGGTGGATTGCCCGGCGCATGCGCCGCTGGTGCATGGCGAGCACTTCGGGCCGGTGATGGCGGTGGTGCCGGTGGATGGCTTGCACGAGGCGCTCGCGATGCATCGTCGCAACGCGCATGTGCTGGCCACGAGCGTCTTCTCGCGTTCGGCGCGCCGACTGCAGCGCAACGAGGCCTTCGTGCAGTCGCTCGGCTCCTCGGTGGTGACCTTCAACGAGTGTGTGACGCCGACGGGACACCCCGGCGTCTCGATCGCGGGCCGAGGCGCGAGCGGCTGGGGCGCCTCGCGCGGCGAGGCCGGCCTGCTGGAACTCACGCGGCCGCTTTCGGTTTCGCGCACGGCGTCGTGGACGCCGGATGCGGAGCCGCCGCCGCCACGGATGCTTGGCATGCTGGATCACATGGTGCGGTGGTGGCATGGCGCTCGATCGCCTGGACGGCTGGAGCACCCCGCTCGGCCCGCTTTCGAAGGAACGACGGTGGAAACGCCCGCGACCGCGGGCAAGGAGCAGCACGGATGACTCGGAGCGCGATCGTGGTGGGTGGTGGCCTGGCCGGACTCGCAGCCGCGGTGGAATTGACGACCGCTGGCGTGAAGGTGACGGTCGTCGAGCGCAACGCGCACCTAGGCGGCAAGATGAACGTGCTGGACGAGGCGGGGTTCCGCTTCGACATGGGGCCCACGATCCTGACCATGCCGCAGGTGGTGCGGGGCATCATCGCGCGCAGCGGAAGGCACCCCGAGGACTACCTGTCGCTCGTGCGTCTGGATCCGCAGTGGCGCTGCCTCTACGAGGACGGCACGCGCGTGGACCTGCTGGAGGACGTGGGACGCATGGCGGCGGCGATGGACCGCCAGTTCCCGGGGCGCGGTGCGGGCGAGGGCTGGCGACGCTTCATTGACTGGAGTCGCCGGATGTATCGCCTGAGCGACAAGGTCTTCTTCTACAAGGATCTTGGCGGCATCGTGGACCTGATGCGTAAGCCGCCGGCGAACGATCCCGGTCTGCTGGGCGACGTGCTGGCGATGCGCATGCACAGCACGGTGGCACGAACGGTGCACAAGTGGATCGGCGAGCCGCACCTGCGTCAGCTGAGCGAGCACTTCCTTCAGTACGTGGGATCGAGTCCGTTCCTGTCGCCGTCGATCCTGGGCCTGATCGCCTCGGCGCAGGTGGACCACGGCTGCTGGTACGCGATGGGGGGCACGCGGCAGGTCGCGCGCTCGCTCGAGCGGATCCTTCGCGAGGAACACGCGGAACTGATCACCGGCGCCGCCGTGAAGCGCATCGTGCAGCGCGGTGGCGTGGCGGTGGGCGTGGAACTGGAGGATGGCCGCGCGCTGCAGGCGGATCTGGTGGTGAGCAACTGCGACGTGCAGCGCACCTACCGCGACCTGCTGGGCGACGGTTCGAGCCTGCGCGAGCAGCAGGTGATCGCCTCGCGTTACACGCCGGCGTGCAGTGGCGTGGTGCTCTATCTGGGCCTGAACCGGCAGTACGACCATCTGCTGCACCACAACTTCCTGTTCAGTCGCGACTCGGTGGCGGAGTTCGACGACATCTACGCGAAGGGCGTTCCCGCGCGCGATCCGACGATCTACCTCTGCGTGCCCAGCCGGACCGATCCGGCGCAGGCGCCTGCGGGCGGCGAGGCGTTCTACGCGCTCATCCACACGCCGTATCGACGCGAGGGCCAGCGTTGGGAGGGGCCTGGCGGTCTTCTGGAGCAGTATCGCCCCGTGCTGATCGAGAAGCTGAAGCGCTTCGGCATGGAGGACATCGAGCGGCACATCGTGGTGGAGCGTCATCTCACGCCGGCCAGCATCGAGCGGCTCTACAACGCCGAGGGTGGCGCGATCTACGGTCTGGCGAGCCACGGTCGCATGCGCGGCGGCTTCAAGCCGCGCAACCGCAGCTCGGTGCTTCGCAACCTGTATCTGGCGGGCGGAAGCGCGAATCCGGGCCCTGGCGTGCCGATGGTGCTGATGAGCGGCGTGACGGCCGCGCAGTCGGCGCTGCGTGATCTGGGGCTGCCGACCGAGGGCCGTGTGGCGGGTGCTGGAGCCGAGGCGTGGGCGACCGCGGCGGCGAACTGAGCGGCGTCCGCATCGAGGACGCCTGGAGCGCGCGCTTTGCCGCGTTCTTCGGCTGGTACGCGCTGCGGCAGTTGCGCGGAAGGTTTCACGCCGTCCGCATCATGCCGGGCACGCGCGAGGCGCTCGCCGAGTTGGCGGCGTACGCCGGTCCGGCGATGGTGGCGATGAACCACAGCTCCTGGTGGGATCCGATGCTGGCGGTAGCGCTGTGGCGATCCTTCTTCCAGAGCCGTTCCAGCCTGTCGCCGATGGACGCGGCGCAGTTGGCACGATTCCGATTCCTGCGCAAACTCGGCATCTTCGGCATCGATCCGGACGATCCGCGTTCGATGGAGGCGATGGGGTCGTATGTGGCACGCCGCATGACCGAGATGGATCGACCCACGATCACGCTGACGCCGCAGGGGCGCTTCACCGATGTGCGCGAGCCGGTGGTGCCACGGCCCGGCTCGGCGGCGTTGCTTGCCGCGCATGCGGGCATGCGTGCGTGGAGCCTGGCGATGGAGTACGGATTCTGGGCCGATGCTCGCCCCGAGGTGTTCCTTCGCGTGGTGGCCGTCGAGACGCCCGCGGATCGTCGTCTGGTCGGGTGGCAGCGCACGCTCAAAGCGACGATGGAGTCCAATCAACGCGCGCTCGCCAACGCCGTGCGGTCGCGCGAGGCGGCGGCCTTTGAATGCGTCGTGGGCGGCGACGCGGCGCGCGTGCATCCGGTGTACGACCTCTGGCTTGCGCTCACGGGCCGCGCCGGCCGGATCGACCCTTCGCGGGGACCGCGCGCATGACGGTCGAGCTGTCCACGGTGACCGGATGGGCGATGGTCGGATGCGCGGCGATGCCGTGCGTGATGACCGCGTGGAACCTCATGCTCTACAGGCGCCCACCGCTGACGGGTGAGCCGCTGGGCGAGCAGGACCGGGTCGATGTCTGCATTCCTGCGCGCAATGAGGCCGCGAACATCGAGGCGTGCGTCCAAGGCGTGCTGGCGTCGGTCGAGGTGCCGGTTCGCGCCTGCGTGTACGACGACCAGAGCGCCGACGCGACGCCGGAGATCCTCCTCCGACTGGCACAGGCGGACGCGCGCGTGATTCGGGTTCCCACAGTACCGCTTCCAGCCGGATGGAACGGCAAGCAGTGGGGATGTGAGCGCATGGGGCGCGCGAGTGACGCCGCGTGGCTCCTGTTCACCGATGCCGACGTGCGGCTGGATCCGCGGGCCGTCGTCGCCGCGGTTCGATTCGCGCACACGTCCGGCAGCGATCTTGTGAGCACCTTCCCGCGCGAGATCTGCGGCTCGCTGGGCGAGGCGCTGACGGTGCCGATGATCCATTTCGTGCTGCTTGGCTACCTGCCGATGGGTTTCATGCGGCGGGATCGAAGGCCCGCGCTCGCCGCCGGCTGCGGGCAGTTCCTGCTGGTGCGTCGCGAGGTCTGGCAGCGCAGCGGCGGACATGCCGCGTTCAAGGCCAGCATGCACGACGGCATCAAACTGCCGCGGAGCGTGCGCATGAGCGGGGGGCGGACGGACCTCTTCGACGGCACGGATCTGGTGTCGTGTCGCATGTACCGTGGGTTCGCGCAGTCCTGGCGTGGCTTCGTGAAGAACGCCTACGAGGGACTTGGATCGATCGGCACGCTGCTCTTCTTCACGATCATGCATGCGGTCGGACATCTGCTGCCGTGGGCGATCGCGATCGCCGCGCTTGCGGGCGCAGCGTGGGGACACGCCCTGGTCGGTCATGCCGCGTTGGCGATCGTGCTGGCGTACCTGACGCGCGTCATGCTCGCCGTGCGCTTCCGGCAGCCGTGGAGCGCGTTGGCGCTGCACCCGTTGGGTGTGGCGCTGATGACCGCGATCCAATGGACCAGCCTCTGGGTCGCGAGGCGTGGCCGGCGTGAGTGGAAGGGGCGCGTGGCAGGCGCCTGAATCGGTCAGCCGGCGGCCTGCGCGCGAGTTTCGGTGCGAAGGTCGGGGCGCGCCGTCTGGATGAGCACCATGTCCCGGTAGGGCCCGCTGCCCTGCATGAGTTCATCGTGGCTTCCCTGCTGGACCACGCGGCCGCCACGCAGGACCACGATGCGGTCCGCGTGGCGGATCGTGGAGAGCCGGTGCGCGATCACGAACGAGGTGCGCTGTCGCATCAGGTTGGCCAGTCCCTGCTGGATCGCCTGTTCGCTCTCGACATCAAGGTTGCTGGTCGCCTCGTCCAGGATCAGCACACGCGGATCCGCCAGCACCGCGCGCGCGATCGCCAGTCGCTGGCGCTGGCCACCCGACAGCCGCACGCCGCGCTCGCCGACGAGCGTGTCGTAGCCCTGCGGAAGGGCCACAATGAAGTCGTGCGCGCAGGCGGTGCGTGCCGCGGCTTCGATGCGCGTGCGCGAGGCCTCGCGGTCGGCGTAGGCGATGTTCTCCGCCACCGTGCCGTCGAAAAGGAAGACGTCCTGCTCGACCACGCCAAGCAGGCGTCGCCAACTCGACAGCTGGATGTCCCGCAGGTCGGTGCCGTCGATCGTGATGCAGCCTGAGATCGGATCGAAGAAGCGCGCGATCAGGTTCGAGAGCGTGGTCTTGCCGGCGCCACTCGCACCCACAAAGGCGATCATCTCACCGGAACGTGCCTGAAACGAGACGTCCGTGAGCACGTGCTCGTTGGCACCGGGATAGGCGAAGGTGAGACCCTCGACGGCGATGTCGCCGCGCACGGTCTCGCGGTTCAGCGTTCGCGCACCCGCACGATCCGGCAGCTCGGGCGATTCCGAGAGAAGGTCGAGCGTGCGGTCGTAGCCGGCCAGGTTCGTCTGGAAGTTGGTGGTGCTCGAGGCGAGCGCCTCCATTGGCCCAAGCAACATCACCAGATAGGTCATGAAGAGCACGAGATCACCCGGCGTGAGCGAGCCGCCCAGCACCTGCTTGCCGCCGTACCAGAGCAGCAGCGCGCTTCCGATCGGCACGAACAACGCCCATGCCAGCTCGATGCCGCGGCTCCACCACCAGGTCAGGATCTCCTGGCGCGCCATCAGATGACTGCCAGTGGCGAAACGTCCCGACTCGCTGCGCTCGCGCGCGAAGGCTCGGACCACGCGCATGCCGCCGAAGGTCTCGGTGGAGTGCGCGTCCACCTCGCTGCGCTGCTGCCGGATGTCGCGATAGAGCGGGCGGATGCGTCCGATCCAGGTTCGATGGCTGAACCACACGAGCGGAAGCAGCAGGACGGCGCCGAGCAGCAGGCGCCAGTCCGTCCAGGCAAGCACGGTCAGGATGCCGACCAGCTGGACGATCGCCCGGCACGGGTTGTAGATCATGCTGAAGACGAGTTCGGCCACGCCGCCTGCGTCCTCGCGCAGCAGGCTGGTCAGGCCGCCGGACTTCAGCTGCCAGATGCGGCCAAGCGGCAGGTGCACCGCGTGCTGGAACGCCGCGCGCCGCAGCGAGGCCTGCAGCAGCTTGGTCACGCGCGTGGCTTGCCAGCGCCCCGTCAGGTGCACCACGGTGCCGAGGAAACTGAGCGTGACGATGGTGCCCGCGATCCACGTGAGCAGGACGGATGCGTCGGTGGTGGCTTGCGTCGGCAGCCATCGTGCCAACGACGCAGGCAACGGCTGACGCATGAACACGTTGTCGATCGCCACCTTCGTGGCGGCCGGCGGCACCAGATTCAGGATCGTTCCGATGGTCAGCGTGCCAAGCGCGATGCCCATCGAGCCGCGGAATGGGCGGAGTTCGCCCAGGAAACTTCGGAAGAGCTGTCCGAAGCTTCGCTGGCGCTTCAGGCTCCGCTCGGTGCCATGGAAGCTCACGATCGTGCGCTCCGCGCGTCGCCGTCGTTCGCGCTGCGCGGCGCGATAGGCGGCGTACCGCGAGCGGCTGCTTCCGGGTGGCATCGCGTGATGGTAGCCGTCGCGCCTCGTACACTCGGACGCATGCGAATGTTCCGTCCATCCGCCGTCGCGCTGCTGGCGCTGATTCTTGCGTCGCTCGCCTTCGCGCAGGCCGCCCCCGCGCCGCGTCAGGAGAGGCCGAACACCTACAACGGGAAGCCCTCGCAGCCCATCGGTGTGGCTGCGGCGCCCAGGAAGGCCGAGGGGTGCATCCGTCTGGCTGCCTTCAACGTGGAGAACCTGTTCGACGACAAGGACGACCCGAAGCTTTCCGGTGACTACGACGACATCAAGATGACCACCGATCCGACGCGGCTGAAGAACCTCGCCGCGGCGATCCGGGCGCTCGACGCCGACGTGCTGGCGCTGGAAGAGGTCGAGAGCGAGGAATGCCTTCGCTGGTTCCGCGACCAGTATCTGAAGGACCTTGGTTACGAGCATCTGGCGAGCCGTGAGGTGGGCTACTACCGCGGCGTCGAGCAGTCGGTGCTGAGTCGCTTTCCGATCCTTGAGGTGAAGACCTATTCCGACGTCAAGGTGACAAGCGCCGCGGCACGCCTGCCAAAGGATCCAGCCGAGCGCAAGCGGCAGAAGTGGGCGGACCCGGACGACGTCGAGGGCAGTGGCGGCTTTCAACGCAGCCCGCTGCACGCGAAGGTCCAGCTGCCGGACGGAAGCGCGCTTGACCTCTTCGTGGTGCACTTCAAGGCGGGTGGCAAGAAGTTCGCGCATCAGCGCGAGCTCGAGGCGCTCTCGACGGTGAACCTGATCGACGCCGTGCGCGCCCGGAACAAGGACGCGCAGATCGCGGTGGTGGGTGACTTCAACGCACAGCCCACCGACATGACGGCCAAGGCGCTTCGAGACAAGGCGCTTGGTGGACTGATCAGCGCCTACGAACTGCGTCCCGGCGCGAGCAAGGGTGACGGCGATGGTGAGGGCGGATCCAAGAGCGATCGTCGGAAGTTCCTCACGCACTCCTTCGTGCCGGAGGACAAGCCCGGAAAGCCGATTGAACGCGCGATCGACTTCATCCTGCTCTCGCCGAACCTGTTCCAGAAGGGGCAGAAGGGCTCGTACTTCGTGCTGAGCGTGCCCAAGTCGTCACAGCCGGGCAGCGACAAGCCCGCGGGCTACGCGAGCGATCACAATCCGCTCGCGGTGGACCTGAAGATCGCTCCGAAGTCCGCGGACAAGGCGCCCGCGAAGAAGTGATCGGCCTCAGACGCGGTCGCCGCGTGCCTCGAGCAGCCGGATCGCCTCGTTCACGTCCTTGTCGCCGCGGCCCGAGACGTTGATCACAACCACCTGGTCCGGTCGCATGCCGCGCGCGACCTGCATGGTGGCGTGCACGGCGTGCGAGGTCTCGAGCGCGGGAATGATGCCCTCGCGTTCCGCCAGGAGCCGGAACGCGTCGAGCGCCTGCTCGTCGGTGGCGGCCACGTATTCCACGCGGCCAGTGTCCTTCCAGAAACTGTGCTCGGGGCCCACGCCTGGATAGTCCAGTCCCGCGCTGCAGCTGTGCACGTCGGCGGTCTGGCCTGCGGGGTCCTGCAGCACGTAGCTGAGCGAGCCGTGCAGCACGCCCGGCGTCCCGAACGCCAGCGGAGCCGCGTGCTCACCCGGCGCATTGCCGCGGCCGCCGGCCTCGACACCCACAAGTCGCACGCCCGCGTCGCCCACGAATGGGAAGAAGATGCCCGCGGCATTGCTGCCACCGCCCACGCAAGCCACCACCGCATCGGGCAGGCGGCCCAGCCGTTCCAGGCTTTGTGCGCGGCACTCGCGGCCGATCACGCTCTGGAAGTCGCGCACCATCATGGGGAACGGGTGGGGGCCCACCACGCTGCCGATGATGTAGTGCGTGTCCGCGACGCTGCCCATCCAGTCACGCATCGCCTCGTTCGTGGCGTCCTTCAGCGTGCGGCTGCCGGTCTCGACGGCGTTCACCTTCGCGCCAAGCAGCCGCATACGGAACACGTTCAGGGCCTGACGACGCACGTCTTCGGCGCCCATGTAGACCTCGCACCGCAGACCCAGGCGTGCGCACGCCGTCGCGGTGGCCACACCGTGCTGTCCGGCGCCGGTCTCGGCGATGATGCGCGTCTTGCCCAGCCGCTTCGCGAGCAGCGCCTGCCCGATCGTGTTGTTGATCTTGTGCGCGCCGGTGTGGGCAAGGTCCTCGCGCTTCAGCCAGATCTGCGCGCCGCCGCTCGACTCGCTCAGCCGCTCCGCCTTGGCGAAGGGCGTCGGTCGGCCCACGAAGTCGCGAAGCAGCGTGTCCACGTCGCGCTGGAACGAGGCATCGGCGCGCGCGGTGGCGTAGGCGGCCTCCAACTGCTCCAGTGCCGAGAGCAGCGTCTCAGGTACGTAGCGGCCGCCGAACTTGCCGAAGCGGCCCTGCGTGTCGGGTACCTGTGGAAGCGTCGTCATCGCGGACCGATCCTAGCCACGCCGCGTCAGCGGGTCATGCCGTGGGCGGCATCGGCTGCGCGCGTCGACGCATGCGGCGATTCATGGCGCCAAGAGGTCCCGTGATGGCGTAGGCCACGAAGCACACGGCCAGCGCGACCTGCAGCCACCACACCGCCATCACGATCGGGATCACGATTCGGACGAGCGCGCGGAAATCCTTGCGACCGATCACCCATCGATTGATCAGATGCGGGTAGCGCATGGTGCTGACCATGCCCAGCGCGGCCAGCAGCGTGACCAGCGGGATGATCAGGCTGCTCGTCCTCTCCACGCCTGGCGGGAACTCCCCGCCGAAGCGCTTCACGAGCAGGTGCTGATGCAGCAGGATCAGGCTGGCCACGCAGCCGGCCGCGCCCGGCGAAGGGAGGCCACGGAACCAGCGGCGCTCCTCGGCGCTCGCCGACGGGGTCTCCACATTGAAGCGCGCGAGTCGCAACGCCGTGCAGCAGATGTAGGCCGCGGCGATGGTCCATGTGGCGCGTGCATAGAGGTTGTCCGCGTCGGGGCCGAGCACGCCGGTGTAATGCTCAGGGCCGTAGTAGTGGCTCACCAGACGCAGCATCATGAACGCCGGAGCCACGCCGAAGGCCACCATGTCCGCCAGCGAATCGAGCTGCGCGCCAAGGTCGCTGGTGCTGCGGGTCAGGCGCGCCACGCTTCCGTCGAGCGCGTCCAGGAACATGCCCGCGAAGATCAGGCAACCTGCGACGGTGAGCGTGCTCCAGCCGAAGACCTCGCTGGTGGCGACCGGCATGGCCGCGTAGTGGATCGCCGCGAAGCCGCAGAGCAGGTTGCCCAGCGTCATCAGCGCTGGAATGACGGCGAGGCCCGGGATGGGCCTTCGGTCGCTCGCGCGGCGGCGCATGCGGAATCGTTCGCGCAGGTTGGTGGGGGTGGGCAGGCTCATGGGGTCGGCCCGACGGCCGTGCCACTAGTGTCCCGAATCGGGGCGTCGGAGTCCACCGGGCCCGTTTGGGGTGGCCGCATGGCCACGGGCACGCGCGCCGCGATCGCGATGGCCGTGGCATAGCCGTGCTGCGCGCCATCCGGCAGCTGACGGAGCGGTTCTCCAAGCAGCAGCGAGCCGATCCGCGGTGGAAGGTCGGCGCCCGTCGCGGGGCCCTTGGTCACCGCCGGCAGCGGTCGAGGCAGGAGGAGCAACGCCTCGCCATCCTCCAGGCAGCACTCGATGACGCTGTCGACCGCCACCGAGCCATCGGGTGGCTCGCCGGGCTGCGGTGCGCGCCGCGAGCCGGCCTCAACCAGATGCATCACGACTTCCACGTGTACGCAGCCGCCGTGCGTGTCGGGTACCAGCCACGATCGCACGCTCACGCGCGCCTCGCCGCCCTCGCTCCGAAGCACCGCAGGCCCCACGCCGATCCGCTCGCCCGCGCGCATGTCGCGACGAGCCAGTTCGGTCCAGCTGTTGGCCTGACCGATCGGGAAGCGGGTGACCTCGGTGATGGGCCCGAGGCGCCGACGGATCTCGCCCAGATCGGACGCACGCACGATCGCCGCCTGCACGCCCTCGCGCGCCAGTCGCTCGCGGTCCGCGGGCAGCGGGAAGACGCGCGTGGCGAACGCGGCCGTGACGGCCTCGATGCGCGGCGCCTCGGTCGCGAACGCGTAGCGCATGCTCTCGATGCCGTCGTTGAGTCCCTCGGGGTCGAGGCTGGACGTGGCGGGCTTCGGTGCAGGAGCGCACGCGGTCATGCACGCCACCGCCGCCAGGATGGCGTGTCGCGCGATCACGCCTCCGGGAACGCGTTGATGCGATCGATCATCTTGCGGAGCCGTCCGAAGCCGCGCTTGGCGAAATGGAAGCGCAGCCGCGGGAGCGTGTGGTGCTCCTGCTCGCCCTCGACCACGCCGGTCTGATGGATCGTGCCGGTCTGCACGAGCGGTCGAAACTCCGCGTCGAGTTCGGCGATCTGCGCCGCGGTGAGCGGCCGCTTCAGGCGGATCACGAGATGGTCGTCCACGTAGCGACTGCTGTGGTAGCGGTGGTAGAAGCGCCGGATGCGCTGCACGGCGTCGGCGGGACTCGACGCAAACTCGTACAGGCCCGGGTCCTCGGCGCTGATCCAGCCCTGCGAGAGCAGATTCTCGACCACGCCGAACTCCCAACGCTTCCAGTAGCCGAGCGGCTTGCCGTCGGCGTCGCTTCCCTCCACCAGCACGATCGGCACGATGGGGCTCTTGCCGGTCTGCACCAGCGTGAGCACCTCGAAGATCTCGTCCATGGTGCCGAAGCCGCCCGGAAAGACGGCGACCGCGTCCGATTGGCTGACGAACATGAGCTTGCGCGTGAAGAAGTAGCGGAAGCTGAGCAGCTTGTCGTCACCGGCGATCACGGAGTTGGCATTGGTTTCGAAGGGCAGGCGGATCGAGAGACCGAAGCTCGCCTCGCGCGTGGGGCCCTCGTGGCCAGCCTTCATGATGCCGTCGCCCGCACCCGTGATCGCCATCCAGCTTTCCGCAGCCATCAGGCGGCCGAACTCGCGCGCCGCGTGGTAGTCGGGGTGGCCCTCGGGCGTGCGCGCGCTGCCGAAGATGCTTACCTTGCGCACGTCGCGGTAGCGGTTGAACAGGCGATAGCTGCGGCGCATCTCCTTCAGGGCGAGTTCGAGCAGCTTGACTTGGCCCACATCCAGGCCGTCGCCGAGCAGCTTCAGCGCGGTGCTCGCGAGCTCCTCGACATGCCGGCGACGGCGGCCCGAGAGCGGACCTTGGTCGCCGGACGCGGTGCCCGCGTCGCGCACGAGCGACTCCAGGCGGTCGCGGATCGAGGCATCGTCGGTCGGGTCGTGTGGGCGTTCACTCATGAATGGTTTCCGTGGACGGCCGCCACCCGTTCGGGCGTGGACGGCGTGGATGGATCCTGCCCGAATGGGGGGAGGGGTGTCACTTGTACCGCAGGATCGCTCGCGGGGCCGGTGACGTCGATCACGAACAGGGCGTCGCTGGCGGCGCCGAAGAGGTCGCTCAGCCCGGGCACCACGCCCCGATTGCGGAATCGCAGCGCCACATCCCAGGTGGCCAGATCCATGGAACCGGTGCCCATGAGCCGCAGCAGGGGGCAGCTGAGGTCGAAGCGCTCGAAGCGCAACGCCTTGCCGCGCACATGGAAGTCCAGGCTCGCGCGCTCCAGACTGTCCGAGAGTGGCAGCATGAGCTGCGTGGCCTGCAGCACGCGCAGCGTGAGCGGCAGTTCACCCATGCGTGCATCGGAGGCCTCCAGGTGACCGATGCCGCGCAGCGTGTCGGGCCCGTCGAGGTCGCCGCCAAGGCTCAGCGAGCCGCGCACGAATCCCGCCGCGGCGAACGAGGTGTTCGTGCCGCCGCGGATCAGGCCGGGCAGCGACGCACCATCGATCCGAAGGTCGAGACGCCAGTCGTTCGCCGGACCGCCGATCACCGCGGAGGCACACGCGCGTCCGCCGTAGAGGTCCGACTGCAGGTCGATGATCTCGATCTGCTTCGCTCCCTCGGTCAGTCGCAGGACACCGTCTGCGTGGTCGAAGAAGCGATCGCCCGCGAGGAAGGTGCCCTCCCCGCAGCCGAGCTGGATCTGGACCGGATAGGGCCGTCCGCCGCGCGCATCGATGCGGAATGGGGCATGGATGCGCGAAAGCACGGTGCCCGCGCGCATGGATCCGTCCTGCAGGTCGATGGTGCCGGCCAGGCCCGGCTCCGGCGACTCGGGAATCCAGCCGAGCAGTCGAAGGTCCTCGGAACTCGCGTTGCCGGCTCGCAGCTCGATGGTGCCCAGCGCATCGGCGAGCTCCTTGGGCAGCACATGCAACACGCCCTCGTGGATGGGCCCAATGTCGAAGCGCATGTGCACCGTTCCGCCGCCGGTCGGACCGCGTGGCCCCGTCGAGATCACGCCGTCGAGCGCGAATTCGCCCCCGGGCAGGCAGCCGACGAGGCCCGGCGCGTCGCGCGATGGGCCGCGCACGCCGATCGAGTCAGGGCCGAAGGCAAGGTGGCCACCCGGCACCAGCGAAAGCGAGATCGGCACGCCGCCGGGATCGCCCACCAGCACGCCGTCGTGCGTGACTTCGATGTCCCAGTCGGGCTCTCCCGCAGGGGTCCGTGTGACCAGCAGCGTGCCGCCCGCGAATCCGACGGGGTTCCAGTCGTCGTGCAGTTCCGAGATCCGCTCCAGGTTCGCGGCGTCCAGAACCTCCGGCCACAGGAGGCTGGCGAAGTCGTCGATCATCCAGTTGCCGCGCAGGTCCTGCGTGCCCGAGGGATCCAGCGCGATGGATCCGTCCGCCTCCAGCACACCCACGCGACGGTCTCGGCATCGCGCCTCCACGCGGACCCGATCCAATCCAAACGTCGGTCCGTCGATGGTGAGCACGCCGTGCGTGACGCGGAGTTCGCTTGGAACGCCGCGCGCCTGAAACGTGACGCCGCGGGTCTCGAACTTCGCGTGGCGCGCATCGGCACCCGCGGTGCGCTGGCGAATGTCGATCGTGCCGTCGAACGATCCCTTGACCTCGCAGCGTTCCCAGGCGTCGGCTGCGCTTGTGCGGACCTCCTCGGGCAACAGTGGCACCATCCATTGGCCGATCGGGGCTCGCTTGAGTTCAGCGGTCAGGCTGCGGTCGCGCTCGCGCAGGCTCGCTGCGCCGCTGGCGATCACGCGCCCCTCGCCAGCTTCGCCCTCGAGCTTGATGAGCGTGGCCTCGCGTTCCGTCAGTCGCACCTTCGCGGAGACCATGTCCAGATCGAAGCCCTCGGGCCACGGCAGGCCCGATCGCTCCAGCAGTCGGTCGGGGCCGTTCCGTGGGCGGAAGGATCCGTCCGCAAGCAGGATGTCGATGTTCAGCGTGGTGTCGCCGCTGGCGGTGGCGCCGATGTGGCCGCTGAGATTGAGTTCGCCCTCCAGCTGGAGCGCCCGCATGCTTTGCGAGGCCATGCTCTGGTCAAAGCCGGGCCAGCGCTGATTCTTGCTCCGTCCATCCTCCCAGTCCTCCAACGGGATGGCGGCAAGCAGCAAGTCGTTCACGCGATCCTCAACCACCACCAGCTCGAGGTCGGGCCGTGCCAAGCGTCCGCCTTCGGGCGCGCGAGGAATGGCGACCGTGCCCGAGATCGAGCCCGTACCGCCACGCGGCGTGTGGAAGGTCCAGCGCTTCGGCGGCAGCACGATCGCCTCATCCTGCAGCTCGATGAATCCCTCCTGCACCCGGATCGGGTAGGGGAAGCGCGAGCAGAGCACGTTGGCGTTCCGCACAGCGATCGAACCGGTCGTCTCGACGCGGCTGCCGCCGCCGCGCACGCGCTTGACCCGAATGTCGAAATCGCACATGCCGCCCAGCTCGGTGCCCTGCTCACGCAGCAGGCCTGCCGCCACCAACCGGTCCCGCATGTCACGCGCGAACAGCAGTTCGAAGATGCGGCGCGGCCCCTCGTCGAAGGCGTTCTGCAGGTCCAGATCGATCGGGGCGGGGCTCTCGGTCTGCACGCGCAGGTCCACGCCCGCGTCGTCGCCGGCGCCGTCGACCATGCCCTTGATCGAGAGCTGGTTGCCGGTCATGCCCGCGGCGGTCAGCGACTCCACCTCGATCTGCTCGTCCTTGAATCGGATGGTCGCCTCGACCTGCTGCAGCGGGTAGCGGAAGTTCACGTACGCGCCCTTGCCCTCGCGGATGACGAGCGAGCCCGTGACCTTCGGATCGATCGCCGGCTGTCCAGGCTCCGAGGCGGGCCGTTCCGCTCGGGCGTTGATCTGCAGCGATCCCTGCATGACCCGGAAGTTGTCGAGCACGTTCACGATCGGCTCGGGAAGTTCCACCGCCCACGGCACGTCAGGCTGGGTGCGCAGCAGCGCGTAGCGAGAGATGTCCAGGCTCGCCGTCACGCCGCAGTGTCGAAGGGCCGCCTCGAACCACTGCTCGGCGAGCGCAAGGTCGGCCATGTCGGCGAGCGCCGGTAGCTTGCTGAAGTCGAGCGCAAGCGACAGACGGACGGGCAGGGGCACCGAGATCGGTTCGGACTTGCCCGCGGCGGCGTCGTGGACCGAGAACAGCGTTCCCTCGAAGTTGTCCAGACGGAGTTGCTCGTTCGCGAGCACGATGGTGCCGCGATCCACGTTCATGCGTGGCTTGCCCTGCAGCGCGCCTCGCACACCCTCGCTGAAACGCTCCCATCGGATGCCGAGATCAAGACCCAGCTCACCCAGGTTCAGCGCGAAGCCCCTCACGTCCAGGCTGGCTTCGTCGAGCGGCCGCGCGGGCGAACCCTTGATCCGCACGTCGGACACCATGCCTCGAAGCGCGAGGCGCTTGGTGCAGTACTCCTGCGTGGCTTGCGGGAGCAGCGGCGCCACCGTCCGATCGAAGTCGAGACGGTTCGCCTGCACCTCGTAGGCCAGGGAGCGCTCGTTCCAGCTGCCGGTCAGGCGAAGGCCGTCCTTCGCGTCGCGCGGCACCGGCTGCGTCTGCAGATCGGCCCCCTCGATCTCGATGAACTTGAAGGCGAGCATGTGCGGCCCGCGCGCGGGATCGTTCGCCAGCTCGCCTCGGAACGAGGGATCGGCAAGCGTGGTGATGCGGTCGCCCTCGACCACGAGGTTCTCGATGCGCACGAGATCCAGGCGCGCAGCGCGCGGTCGCACGGTGAAGGAGATCCATCCGCGGCCCGTCGGTGGCTGCAGTGCCGCGAGGTTGAGCGCGTCGTCGCTGGCGCGGCGCGCGACACGGAGCACCGCCTCCTTCACCTCCAGATCCTCCAGGGCGATCGTTGCGGTCAGAAGGTCGATCGGCCGGAACTCGGAACTGAGTCCGCGGATCGACACGATCTCCTCGGTGCGGCCCGGCCACCCGTCGGCAAACACACGGATCGACTCGATGGACAGCCGGCCCCAGCCATTCCACCGCACGTCGGTCACCTCCACGCGCGTTCCCAGCGCGCTTGAGAGCGCCCAACGCGTGAGGACGGTCAGCGCCAGAGGCGACAGCAGCACCAGCCACGTGGTGCCGATCAGCAGGACCGTTGAAACCAGCGGCCAGATCACGCGACGGAGCTTTCGTTGCATCAGCATGCGTGGGAAGCCCGCGGATCGGGTGCCGCATTCTACGGAAAGCCCGCGGGGTAGGCTTTCGTGATGGACGCGCCCGTCCCCACGACGAACTGTCTCTGGATCGCCACGCAGACCAGCGCGACCGCGCCGGCGGCGCGCCTTTTCGGTGGCGTGCTGCTGTGGGTGTTCATGTGCGTGCTGCTGGCGGTGCCGTTGTTGATCGCGATCCGCGGCGCCGCGCGGCGTCGCGCCGAGTCGAGGGCACGATCCGGTCGCGCCGACGCGCAGGTCGATGCGTGGCGCGAATCGGCACGACGGCTGGAGCCCGGTCCATGAGGCCGTGTGCACTGGTGACCGGCGCCACGAGACGCGTGGGCCGCGCGATCGCGCTGGAACTTGCGCGTACGGGCCATGACATCGTGGCGACCTGGCAGACCGACGCGTCCGGAGCCGAGTCGCTCGGTGCGGACGTGCACGCGCTGGGGGGGCGGTGTCGGGCGCTACAAATCGATCTGGGGTCGGATGCCGTGGATGCCGCGGCGCATGCGCTCACGGGCATCCACGCGATCGACGCGTTGGTGTTGAACGCGGCGGCGTGGCAGGCCTCGCCGTGGGATGCGCCGATGGCCGACGTGGCGCTGCAGGCCTTTCGCGTGAACGCGCTGGGTCCGGTCCGGCTGGTACAGGCGCTCACGCCGCTCCTGAGGGCTTCCACCTCGAAGGGGGGCGCGAGCGTGGTCGCGGTGGGCGACGCGCATGCGCAGGGCACGCCCGTTCGTGGGTACGGCGCATACATGATGTCGAAGGCGGCGCTGCATCAGGCGGTGCAGCAGATGGCGTCAGAGTTGGCGCCCGCGATTCGCGTGAACGGCGTGCTGCCTGGCGTGGTTGCCTGGCCCGAGGACATCTCGATGGAGCGGCGCGCGGCGCTTCTCGCTCGCATTCCGCTGCAGCGGGCTGGGGAGCCTGACGACGTGGCGCGCCTGGTGCGCTTCCTGTGCACGGAAGCGCCTTTCATCACCGGCGCGTTGATTCCAGTCGATGGCGGTCGCTCGATCCGCTAGCGATCGCCGGGCCGCGCACGATCGATCTCGGCTGGAGGTGCTCCGCGCTCTCGGGCGCGCGCGATCCACTCCTGCGCTCGTGTGGTGTCGCCCGCTTGCGTGTGACACCGAGCGGCCTGCGCGCACGGGCGCCAAGGTTGGGTCGGGTCCATCGCGAGGCGCTCCCATTGCTCGGCCGCCGCCGCGGGTTGCTGCGCGGCCTCCAGCGCGCGCGCGAGGATCTCGATCTCCGCGGGCGAAGCGGTGGGCTCGCGAGCGGGCGCCACGATGACCTCGAGCGCCGCCGCTCCTTGGCCGCAGGCGATGAGCGTGCTGCCCACCTCGAATCGAAGCGCACGATCGTTGGGCTTGCACGCGAGCGCCGCGCGCGTCGCCCCCGCCGCTTCGGATGGTTGGCCGCCGCCCAACAGCGCCTGCGCGAGCGCCAGATGCGCGGATGGCTCCAGCGGCGCCAACGAGACGGCGCGTTCCGCGGCCGCACGCGCGTCGCTCCACCGTGCGGCTGCGCGAAGCGCAAGCGATCGCTGGAGCGGGTGCTGCGCGTTGCCGGGTTCCAGTTCGGCCGCGCGGCTCAGGCGGGACATGGCGATCTCCACGCGACCTGCCTGCATGGCGGTGATCCCCGCGGCACTCTGCAGCCCCGGACTGTCGGGCCGAAGGTCGGCGGCGCGCGCGTAGGCGTCTGCGATGTCGGCGGCGGGAGCGCGTGCGGCCATGCGGGCGCGCCCGAGCATCTCCGCGGCAAGGGCGTCGTCAGGTCGCGTTCGGGCGCACGCCTCCGCGGCGCGCAGCGCCTCCTCGGTGCGACCGGCGTCGAGCAGGCGCTCGATGGACTCGAGCGCGCGCAGCGTCTCGGTGGATCCTCCCCGGTTCGAAGGGGCCTGCGACTCGCCGCAGCCGACCACGGCTGCCAGCAGGGCCAGCAGGGGAACGACGGCATGCAATGGATAAGATCGGTGTCCCATGACTCAGGCGCAGAGCGAGACCGCTTCGGCGGCAGCGGAGACGGACTCGACCGGGCTGGCGAAATCGTATCGCCCCGCGGAACACGAGCCGCGGATCCGCGCCCAGTGGCGTGACGCCGGCTGCTTCCATGCCGATCCGTCCTCCTCGCGCAGCCCGTACTGCATCTTCATTCCGCCTCCGAACGTCACCGCCGCGCTGCACCTCGGCCATGCGCTGAACAACAGCCTGCAGGACACGCTCGCGCGTCACGCCCGCATGCGGGGCATGGACGTGCTCTGGATGCCGGGCACCGATCACGCCGGCATCGCCACGCAGACCGTGGTCGAGCGGCGCCTTGCCCTGAAGGGCAAGCGTCGGACGGATTTCACGCGCGAGGCGTTCGTGGAGCAGGTGCAGGCGTGGAAGGACGAGTACGAGGCGACCATCCTGGGCCAGCTGGAGGAACTCGGTGCGAGCTGCGACTTCTCGCGTACGCGCTTCACGATGGATCCGGTGTGCGCGGCAGCTGTGCGCGCCGCGTTCCATCGGCTCTTCGACGAAGGTCTGATCGAGCGCGGCCGCCGGCTCGTGAACTGGGACCCGGCCACGCGTACGGCGCTCGCCGACGACGAGGTGGAGATGCGCGACGTGGATGGCCGCATGTGGTATCTGCGCTATCCGCTCGAGGACGGCACCGGACACGTGACCGTGGCCACCACGCGGCCCGAGACCATGCTGGGCGACACCGCCGTGGCGATGAACCCGCGTGATCCGCTGGCTGCGGGCCTGCGCGGCAAGCGCGTGCGGCTTCCGATCGTCGGGCGCGTGATCCCGATCGTCGAGGACGACTATGTGGTCATGCCCGTCTCGCGCGGCGGCGATCCCGCCGATGCGAAGGCTTCCGTGGCCACAGGCTTCCTGAAGGTCACGCCCGCGCACGATCCGAACGACTGGGACATCGGCCGTCGCCACGAGCTCGCGGCGATCAACGTGATGGGTCCCGATGGCGCGATCAGCGATCGCCACGGCTGGAGCGATGTCTCCGCGGAGGCCCGAGCGTTCGTGGGCAAGAGCCGCGAGGAGGCCCGGAAGGCGATCGTGGCGTGGTTCAAGGCCAACGGCCTGCTGGAGGACGAGAAGCCCTGGCGCCACGCCGTGGGCCACAGCTATCGCAGCGGCGTGCCCATCGAGCCGTGGCTCAGCGAGCAGTGGTTCGTGAAGGTGACCGATGACCGCATGAAGGGCGCGGCGCTTCGCGCGATGGAGCCCGCGCAGTTCGACGGCACCTCGCCCGCAGGCGGCGCGGCGGGTGACGGTGGCATGCGCTTCTATCCCGCGCGTTACGCCAAGACTTTCCAGCAGTGGCACGAGAACCTGCGTGACTGGTGCATCAGCCGACAGCTGTGGTGGGGTCACCGCATCCCGGTCTGGAGTCGCGAGGCGCAGGGCGAGGCGGCGGCGATCGGCGCGAAGGCGGCCACGAACGTCGTGGTGGCCATGGACTCGGCGTGGGCCAAGCAGGGGGCGAGCCACAAGGTGCGCCGTCGCGAGGACGGCTCGATCGAGGAACTCGTGTGCCTTCCCGTGGGCGCGGACGCGATGACGAAGGAACTCGACCACGCGGGCTTCACGCAGGATCCGGACGTGCTCGACACGTGGTTCAGCAGCGCGCTCTGGCCGATGGGAACGCTTGGCTGGCCTGACCCGAAGGCGTTCGGCATGCAGGGCATGCTCGAGCGCTACAACCCGAGCGCGGTGCTGAGCACGGCGCGCGACATCATCACGCTGTGGGTGAGCCGAATGACCATGTTCAACCGGCACTTCCTTGGCGGGAAGGTGCCGTTCCGTCATGTGTTCATCCATCCGGTCATCCAGGACGGATTCGGCCAGCGCATGAGCAAGAGCCTCGGCAACGGTCTGGATCCGCGCGACGTGATCCACAGCCACGGCGCCGACGCACTGCGCTACACGCTGCTCGACATGACCACCGACACGCAGGACCTGCGCGTGCCCGTGGAGATGGTCGATCCGCACAGCGGCGAGACGTTCACGCCCGAATACACCCGCGCGCCGAGCGGCCATCAGGTCGCTGCGCCCGTGCAGAAGAGCCCGAAGCACGCGGGCAAGGCGATGGTGAGCAGCTACGGCGCCGCGAGCGGCCTCGCCACGCCGAACGATTCGCAACCGCTCGCACGCAACACGAGCTCCCGCTTCGATCTTGGCCGCAACCTCGCCACCAAGCTCTGGAACGCCACGCGATTCGCGCTCTCGAACGCGCCAGCGCCGGCGGGCTCGGTCGATCTGTCGAAGCGCCCGGCGCTCGACCGGTGGATCGCCTCGCGCGTGGCGCGCGCGATCCATCGCGCCGATGCGGCGCTGGCCGAGTACCGCTTCAGCGAATACGCCGCCGCGTGCTACGACGTTCTGTGGCGCGACTTCTGCGACTGGTATCTCGAGGCCGCCAAGCCCAACGCGAAGGCCGACCCCGAGCGTCAGGCCGTGATGCTGGCGTGCCTGGACGCGATCGTGCGCCTGCTGCACCCTGCCATGCCGTTCGTCACCGAAGCGCTCTGGCCCGCGCTGTGCGCGCGCCGCGCGGGCGAGGTGAAGGGGCTGTCGCGGGCGCCCTCGACGATGCTCGCCACCGCCGCTTGGCCCTCGGCGGCGCCGAAACTGGTGGACGAATGCGTCGAGGCCGAGTTCGCGCGCATGCAGGCGCTTGTCGAAGCGATCCGCAACATCCGCGGCGAGCGGCAGGTCTCGCCCAAGCGCCGCATTCGCCTGTGCGCCAGCGCGCGCGCTGCGGCGCTGTGCCGCGCGAGCGACGGCCTCGTCGAGGCGCTCGCGGGCCTCGAGACGGTCGCCGACGCCGGCGCGCGCGGCCAGGGCGCGATGGCCTTCCCGTTCGAAGGCGAGGAATGCTGGCTCGATGGCCTCGTCGAACAGGTCGACGCGGGCGCCGAGCGCGCGCGTCTTGAGAAGCTGATCGCCGACCGCCGTCGCGCCGCGCAGGGCTACCAAGGCAAGCTCGGCAACGCGGGCTATGTGGCGAAGGCGCCTCCCAAGGTGGTGGAGGAGACCCGCGCCATGCTCGCGGCCGCCGAAGCGGATCTGGCCGCGGCGGAGCGCGCGCTGAAGGGACTGGGCGCCTGATGCGATGCACGACCGCCATCACCCTCGCGGCGCTCGGTGTGATCGTGGGCTGCGGCGCACCGGCCTCGAAGCCCGTCGACGTCGCTCGAGCACCCGAACCGCCTCGGCCGGCCGCGGTCGCGGAACCGACGGCCATCGCGCCGGTTCCCAACACGCCCTCGCCGGTGCGCTCCGTGCAGGAGTGGGATCAGGGCGGAGGACCCGGAGTGCTGGTGCGCACCGAGCGTTACAACCTTCGCCTGGCGGTCAAGGATCCGGTCTTCCGCGACCGCCTGCCCGCGTACATGGAAGCCTGCAGCGACGCCTACGCGCGCGCGATGGGGCCTCTGTCGGTGCCGACCGAGCCGATGGACCTCTATGTGTTCGCCTCGCGCGGTCCATGGGAGGCGTGGACGCGAAAGACGCTCGGTCGTGACGCGGACCTGTATCTCGGCCTCGGTCGCGGCGGATTCACCACCGACGGCACCAGCGTGCTGTACGACATCGGGCGCGTCGACACGCTGACGATCATGGCGCACGAGGGTTGGCATCAGTTCAGCCAGAAGTCGCTGAAGGAGCCGCTGCCCACATGGCTCGAGGAGGGTCTGGCGTGCTGGATGGAGGGCACGCGCATGAATCGCGACGGACAGCCGACCGCGTTCCGGCCATGGCGAAACTTCGAGCGCTGGAACGAGGCGCGCAATGCCGTGACCGGCGAGCGCACGCTTGCCCTGTCCGAACTGCTCGAGACCTCGCCGCAGCAGTGCCTCGAGGAGGGCAGGGACGAACTCCTGACCTACTACGCGCAGACGTGGGCGCTCGTGCACTTCCTGCATGACGCCGAGAACGGCCGCTATCGCGAGGGCCTGCAGGCGATGGTGCGCGACGCCGCCGAGGGAAAGTTCATCGAGCGGCTTCAGGCGAGCCGCTTCGCGGGCGAGCCGGCCGCGGCGCGAAGGGCCGCACGCAGTCGCACCGGCGCGCTGGCGTTGCGCGAGTATGTGGAGCCGAATCTCGATCGGCTGCAGGTGCAGTACGACCAGTTCCTGCGCGACATCACGCGCCGGGGGGCCGGAGACCGCATCTTCAAGGGCGAGAGTCCGCTGACGGCCCCCGCAGGGACAGCCCCGGCGACGCCGCAGGCGAAGTGATCAGTTCCACGCCGAGCGCCCATTGCGCACCGGCCACATGCCAGATCCAGCCCGTGCCGACGCGTGCAACCGGTCGCAAGACGGCGCATGGAAAGGTGGGGAGGGGATTCGAACCCCTGAGACCCTTGCGGGCCTAGCCGATTTCAAGTCGGCTGCGTTCAACCGCTCTGCCACCCCACCGGGGCTCCCGCATGCTAGCGGTCTCCGCGCGTGGCACGCCTCAGCGCGGCATCGAGCGCAGCAAGTGCGTCAGTTCGGCGTTGATGCGCTCAAGCTCCGCCGTACGCTCACGAACCGCCGTGTCGAGGTGGCGGTTCACCTCCTCCAGGGTCTCGATCTGGCGACGCGAATCCGCCTCGCGTACGGCGACGTGCGCGCGCTGGCTCGACTGCTGCGCGGTCATTGTGAGACGATGCGTCATCAGCAGATCGATCAGCGGTTCGTTCGGAGGCAGCATGTTGCCCGCGATGCCCAGCTCCATCAGCGCCTCGAGCTCCGTGACCCAGAGGCTTCCGGCGAACAGCAGTTCCTCCTTGCGAGGCAGTTCCACGAAGCATCCACGGATCTGGATGAAGGGCTCCTGCATGCGAAGGATGGTCAGCCGCCCGGCACACTGCTCCACGATCCCAGCGAGGGTCGCGTTCGGCATGGAGGGCTGCATCTCCATGTGCTCCAGCAACGTCTGTCCATCCAGATGGTCGGGTGCCACGCGCTGCAGCAGAGGGCCCCGATGCGTGACGCGCAGCATGTGACCCAACTGCAGATGGAACGGCATCAGGCGGTCGAGAAGATCGGCCCATTCGGCGTAAATGCCGCTCGCCAGGTCACCTCGAAGACGTCGGTGGTGCCGCCCGGCTCTCGCGCATGGGCAAGCCGGACGGTCGGCTGAAGTCCGTACTTGTGTCTCAGGCCCTTCACCAGGCCGATCACCATGGGCGGCAGGCCCGCGCGGTGGGAGATGTATTCGAGCGTCAGGCTGCGCGGCTTCACGTCACGCACGTGGAACGAGGGCGGCTTCAGGTTGGGCATCATGAGCGCCACGCGCACGTGCATGGCGTCGAGCGCCGCGAGCGCTTCCGGGCGGTGGTGCCCAGCTGGTCCAGCAGCGGGCCGTAGCCGCGCTGTGCCGTGAAGGCGACCCAGAAGACGGCGATCTCCTCGACCAGCGTGGCCGCGTCACGACCGGTGGCCTCGCAGGCGGCACCCATCATCGCGAAGGTGAGTTCATCGGGGTACTGCCGCAGCGGCAGGAATTCGGGATTCGGCACGCCCGCCGTCTCGCGGACGCTCCTCCACGTATCCGCCCCGTGGTGTTGCGTCACGAAATCCTGCACGGCCTCGTTCACGAGTCCCTCCATCGGAGGGTCCTTTGTGTGGTTGCGAAGCGAAGTGACGACCGCCGGGGAAAGTGACGCGGCTCAGCGGCCGGAGAGGAGTGCCCAGGCCAGCAGCAGGCAGGCGATCGTGGCGCCGGCCGCGATGCTGGTGGCGAAGACCAGCCACACCTGCATGCGCGCGGTGATGCGATCGATCGCCGCGTCGTGCGCGCGGAACTGGTCCAGCATCTGCGTCAGCGCGTCGGCGTTGCGGCGCTGACCGGTGGAGAGTTCGCCCACGCCCTGGCTCAGGCTGGTCACGCCCTCCGCCACGCGCTGGGCGGCCTCGTGATTCACGTCGAGTTGCTGCTGCACCAGCCCGAACGTGCTGGTCTGCTGTCCCACGCCCTCGGCGATTCGGCGCAGGATCTCCTCGATGCCCTGGTCGCGGATGCGCTGCTGCACCAGCGCCGATCCGATCGCCTCACCAAGACGGGCCTGCTGGCGCGCGATCTCGGGCAGGCTCTGCAGGCTCTCGGGCAGCCTCTCGAGCAGCGGCACCACGCTCTGGCGTTCGCGCTCTTCCGCGCGGAGGTGCGTGGCGATCGAGATGAGCGCGTCGGCAACGGCGGCGGCGTCGGGGGCTGGCTGCGCCGGTGCACGGCCCGCGGATCGCCAGGGGCCGACGAACAGGCGCTTGACGGTCGCAAGCACGCTCATTGCGGCAAGTGTAGCGGCGGGTCGCTGCAGCCACGGTGCTACGATCGCCCGCATGCGCCGCGCATTGATGGTCCTGATGCTTGCGGCGCTTGCCGCGTGCGCGGACGCGACTCCGGCGGCATCCGCGTCGTCGGGGGCCATGCGCGTGGTGAGCCTCTCGCCCGCGATCACCGAGACGCTGGTGGAACTCGGCCTTCGCGACCGTCTGGTTGGTCGCACACCGTGGTGCCAGGGCGTTCCCGGGGTGCCCGCACTCGGCTCCATGACCGAAGTGGATCTGGAGCGTCTGACCGCCGCGAAGCCCGACCTCATCCTGCTGCAGCGGACCGCCATGGGTGCGCCGCCAGGATTGCGCGAGGCGGCGGCCGAGCGTGGCTGGCGCGTGGAGGAGGTCGCGTGCGCGTCGCTCGCGGATGTTCGCACGCTCGAAGCGCGCGTGGCGGGTGCAGTTGGCGTGTCGGCATCCGCCGCGCGTGAGGCGCAATGGGAGCAGGCGCTCCGACCGCTCGGCACGCTGTCCGAACGCTCGCCGACGGTGCTGCTGCTGTCGGCCGAACCGGTGATGGCCATCGGCAACGACGCCTTTCTTGCGCAGGCGTGGGTCGCGTGGGGCGGCGTCACGTCGCCGGCCACGCCGGGCTATCCGCCGATGAGCCTGGAGGATCTGTTCGCGCTGCGCCCGCGTTCGATCCTGCTGATCGGAGCATGCCCGTCGGGGGCCACGCTGGAAGCGGCCTGTGCGCAACGCTCGATCGCGTTCGAGTGCATCGAGGATGGGCGCCTGCTTCGCCCCGGGCCCGCGCTTCGCGAGGGGCTTGGTGCATGGCGCGAAAGCCTGGAGGCGCGCGCGCGATGAGGTCGGCACGTGGCTGGATCGCGCTGCTGGTGATCGCAGTCGCATGCGTGGCGGCGCGGCTGCTTGTGGCGCGCTCGTTGGATGGAACGCTGCAGCTTGGCTGGCAGGCGGACGCGGCCGCATGGCGTCTTGGTGCCGTCACGAGCGGCGCGGCGGCGGGCGCGGCACTGGCGCTTTCGGGGTTGCTGCTTCAGTCGATGCTTCGAAACCCGCTGGCGTCGCCCTTCGTGCTGGGTCTGAGCGGTGGTGCGCAAGCCGCGATGACGCTGGCTGCGTTGCTGGCGTGGAAGGCGGGCGCGCAGGTGTCACCCGCGGCATCGGTGGTCGTGGGCTGCGCCGGATCCATGGTGGCGTTGCTGCTGTGCATCGCGTTCGGACGGAGTCGCGAGCGCGGTCTCGATCCCGTGTCGCTGGTGCTCGCCGGCGTGGTGGTGGCCGCGATGTTGGGCGCAGTGGCGACCCTGTGCGAATGGATGCTTCCACCCTCGGAGCGGGCGGCCGTGCATGCGTGGGGTCTGGGTCGCGTGCCGGAGGCGCCGTCGACGGCGCTGCTGGTGGCGTTGCTGCTTGTGCTTGGTGTCGCGGCCGTCGGTGCATGGTCTGGCGGCCGCGCGCTGGACGCGATGCAGTTGAGCGACGACGAAGCGCGCGCCGTCGGGGTACCGCTGGCGGGCATGCGATGGTCGATCGTGCTGGGGGCCAGCGCGCTTGCGGCCGCGGCCACGGCCCTCTGCGGTCCACTCGCGTTCGTGGGACTCGTCGCACCGCATGCGGCGCGCGGACTTCTGGGTGGTGCGCACCGCCAAACCGTGCCTGCGACGCTGCTGGTGGGGGCGGCATTGCTCGTGCTGGCTGACGCGACTCGGGCGATCATCCCGGTCGAGGGTGGGCGTCTTCCTGTCGGTGTGGTGTGCGCACTGGCCGGTGGACCGGCGTTCCTGATGCTGCTGCGCCGTGGCGCCGTGGGAGCCTGGCGCGCATGACGCTGCAGGCGCATGACATGTCGATCCGCATGGGCGCGTTCGAACTCGGCCCGGTCAGCGTGGCCTTCGAGCCAGGCCGCATCCACGGCGTCGTCGGCCCCAACGCTTCAGGAAAGACCACGCTCGTGCGCGGCTTGTGCGGACTGCAGGCGATCCAGTCCGGAGCGATCACGCTTGCGGGCGTGCCCGTGCATGCGATGGCTGCGGCCGAACGCGCCGCGCGCATCGCGTTCGTTCCGCAGCGGCCGGTGATGCCGCCGGCGCTTCGTGTGGGAGAGGTCGTCGCGCTAGGCCGTCTGCGCATGCGGCGCGATCCGCAGGCGGTGGAGCGGTCCCTTCGGCAGGTCGGTTTGCTGGAGCGTGAGATGGATCGGGTGGATGCGCTGTCCGCCGGACAGTCCCATCGCGTGGCGGTCGCGCGCATGCTGGCGCAGCTGGCCCCGACGACCCAGTTGGTCGTGCTGGATGAGCCGACCGCTTCGCTCGATCCGGCGTGGAGCGCCTCGGTGGGTCGCCTGGCGCGAGCCTGCGCGGATCGCGGGTGCGTGGTGATCGTGGCCACGCACGACTTCGGATTCCTTGGCGCCTGCTGCGATCAGGCGATCCTGATGGCCGAAGGCACGGTGCGCGCGCTCGGGCCGGTCGCCACGGTTGCCAATCCCGAGTCGCTCTCGGCGCTGTTTGGCGCGCCGTTCGCGTGGGCGCACGGAATCGCCGCGCAGCCTGTCGCCATGCCGCGCTGGTAACGGTACGCTGCAGTCATGCGCTGGGAAGTTCTCGTGATGATGGCCCTGCTTGGTGCGGTCAACCTGATCGTCCGATGGTTGTCCGCTCGGGAGAAGGCGAAGAAGCGCGACAAGGCGGCTCTCGAGGACCTCACGAAGCCGCGTGAACGGCCGGCCGAGGCTCCGCGTGTCCGCGTGGAGCGCTCCAGCACGCCGGCACCGCGCTCCGTTCAGCCCCGATCGGCCCCCGAGCGGAGGGCTGCTACCGTTCGACCCAAGCCAACAATCTCGATCCCGCAGTCGCCCGCAGTGCCACCGTTCGTGGCGAAGGTCGCGGCAGCGAAGGCGGGGGATGTGCGCCTGCCGGGCCTTGCCGGCAAGGTCGCAATGAAGGCGGCGATCAGCAGGCAGGCGAGCAGGCCATCTCGCTGGACGGCGAAGGGAGTCCGGAGCGCCTTCGTCGCCGCCGAGATCCTCGCAAAGCCCGCCAGTCTGAGGGTTTGAGGAAGTCGGCACGATCCGACCAGAATCGACGCGGGATCGACGCAGATCGCGTATCATTCGCCGCTTGACGGCCGGTGGACTGGCCGCGCGCAGGAGATTTCGAAAGTGATCGACATCCGCAAGCTGAAGGAACTCGTTCGCCTCATGTCGACCAACGACCTCGTCGAACTCGACCTTCGCGACAAGGACGAGCAGGTCACCATCCGTCGCCCCTCGCTGCAGGCCGCACCGCAGATCGTGCACCACGCGCCCGTGATGGCGGCCCCGATGGCTGCCGCTCCCGCCGCGGCGCCTGCGCCTGCCGCTGCCGCGCTGGCGGCGAAGGATTCCGATGCGGGCCTTGTGAGGATCGAGAGCCCGATGGTCGGCACGTTCTACGCGTCGCCCTCGCCCGACAAGCCGCCGTTCATCAAGGCCGGCGCAACCGTGGGTCCCGAGACGGTGGTCTGCCTGGTCGAGGCCATGAAGATCTTCAACGAGATCAAGGCCGGCTGCAGCGGCACCATCGAGCGCATCCTGGTGAAGAGCGGTGATCCGGCCGAGTTCGGCCAGCCGCTGTTCCTCGTGAAGCCCTGAGGCGTCCTCGAACATGTTCAAGCGAATCCTGATCGCCAACCGTGGCGAGATCGCGCTGCGGGTCATCCGTGCCTGCCGCGCCCTCGGTGTGAGCCCCGTGTGCGTGTACAGCCAGGCCGACAAGGACGGGCCGTGGCTTGAGCAAGCCGACGCGAGCGTGTGCATTGGACCGCCGCCCTCGAAGGACAGCTACCTGCGCATCGAGCGCATCATCGCGGCCGCCGAGGTGATGGGCGCCGACGCGGTCCACCCCGGCTACGGCTTCCTGAGCGAGAACGCGCACTTCGCCGAAGTGTGCCGCGACTGCAACATCACCTTCGTGGGCCCGAGCCCCGAGGCCATGAGCCTGCTGGGCGACAAGGTGAACTGCAAGCGCCTGGCGCGCCAGACCGGTACGCCCGTCTTCCCGGGCACCGAGGGCGGCATCGACGACATCGACGAGGCCGCGAAGGTCGCCGGCGAGATCGGCTACCCCGTGATCATCAAGGCTGCGGCGGGCGGCGGCGGGCGTGGCATGCGCGTGGCCCGCGACGAGGCGCAGTTGCGCGACAGCGTGGGCAAGGCCCAGCAGGAGGCGCTCGCGGCCTTCGGCAACGGCACGGTCTATGTGGAGAAGTATCTCGAGAACGCGCGCCACTTCGAGGTGCAGACCATCGGCGACAATCACGGCAACGCCGTGCACCTGTACGAGCGCGACTGCAGCAGCCAGCGCCGTCACCAGAAGCTGGTCGAGGAGGCGCCCGCGCCCGGCATCGACGCGAAGAAGCGCGACAAGGTCTGCGAAAGCGCCGCGGCGCTGATCCGCAAGGCCAAGTACTGCGGCGCGGCCACGGTCGAGTTCCTGATGGACAAGAACCAGGACTTCTACATGCTCGAGGTGAACACCCGCGTGCAGGTGGAGCATCCGGTGAGCGAGCTCATCACGGGCATCGACATCGTGCAGACGCAGATCCGCGTGGCGGCCGGCGAGCCGCTGCCGCTGCAGCAGAAGGACATCCAGGCGCGCGGACATGCCATCGAGGTGCGCATCAACGCCGAGGACCCGGACCGAGGTTTCATGCCGCAGGCGGGCCTGATCGAGCAGTTCGCGGCGCCGGGTGGCCCGGGCGTTCGCCTCGACAGTCACGCGCGCGCGGGCTACCGCATTCCGGCGAACTACGACAGCATGATTGGAAAGCTGATCGTGCATGCGCATGACCGCGACGCGGCCATCGTGCGCATGCGTCAGGCGCTGAAGGAGTTCAAGATCGGCCCGGCCAAGACCACGATCCCGCTGCACCAGCGGATCATGGAGCGGCCCGAATTCTGCTCGGCGAAGTTCGACATCCACTGGGTGGAGCGCTGGCTGAAGGCGCAGGGCGCCTGAGCAAGGTTCCGCCCGTGTTGCACATCGCGGCGTGCGCGGCGCAGGCGCGGTCGCTTCTCAGCGCGCCTTCTTCGCGCCCGCCTCGACCGCGATGTCGGCCTTTCCGACGATGCGGGCATCCGCCATGCTCCTGTTCGGATCACGCAGGGCCACGGTCTTCACCGTCACGCCGATCGGCACGCGATACAGGATGAAGATCTCGCCACTGTTGGCGGCGCGCGCGAAGCGCTTCAGCGTCAGGCCCTCCTTGGGCTCCTCGTCCAGATAGATCTCGAATTCGTCGCGCTGCTCGTCACGCCAGATGTAGCCCACGGGCGCGTAGATGTTGCCCGTGGCGTCGATCAGCACGGGCTGGCCGTTCGGTCCGACCCGCTCGGCGTCCTTGCGGGTACGGTCGGTGTTGAAGAGGTCGACCACCGTGTCGCGGCTGCAGACGAGCCGGAGGATCCGAGAGCCCTCGGTCTCCTTGATGAACCGCACGTCACCAGAGGTGGCGTCGGCCTTGGAGATGCGCTCCGCGGCGCCCCCGATCAGCAGGTTGCCATCCTCCTTCAGCGAGCCCGGCATGTTGTTCTTGTCGATCAACACGCCTTGCACGCCTGCGTCGACCCGAAGCTGGTTTTCCGGGATCACGGGCACGTCCTCGCCGGCGGCGGCCACGGCGATCGTCTTGCCGCCGCTCTGCACCGCCTTGGCCAGACCCTCGGGGCCCGGCGTCGGGTTCGGCAGTTCGTAACGAAGCCCCTTGATCTGCAGATAGAACGGACCTTTGGATTCGCCAAAGGGCTTCGACGGGAAGAGCAGGCAGGCCACGCTTTCGGCGGAGCTGCTGGCGGTGGTCAGGTAGTTCGCGTCGCCGGCGAAGCTGTAACGGACCAGCGAATCGCCCGACTTCGCCTCACGCTGCGAGAATTCCACCGGAAAGACGCTGGTGCCGGTCGAGGCGTCGATCAGATGCGCCTGCGACGCGGCCAGCGAGAATCCGCCCGACGAGTCGAAGGACGGCGACTTGGGATTGATCAGCACCGCGAACGCACCTGGTCCGCCCGTCTTGATCGCGAACGACGGATCCCGATAGAAGCCGCTCACGCTCAGGCCCGCGGGCGTGACCGCCACGCGTCCCTTGCCACCGTCGACGGAATCCCGCATCAGGCTGTCCGCGTCGGCACCGACATCGGGTCGCAGCGTGGCGAGCGAGCCCGCTCCGAGCCACGGCGCGAAGCCACCGTCCGATACCAGCTTGTAGAAGCCCGCCGTCGCCGACACGCACACCGAGGCGGGAGCGTCCCCGTTTGAGGCGATCGGCCCCGGGGATCCCGCGTCTCGCTTCCAGTTCTCGTGGCCGGCGAGATCGCGCGCGGTGGCCACATGACCAACCGCGATCAGGATCATGCCGACGGTGAGCACGCCGCTCCATACGCCCATCAGGGAACCGAAGGCCCAATCGGCCCAGCGTGCCAGGCGCGGGCGCACGGGGCAGAGCTTGTCGATCACGATGCGCAGGATCGCCAGCAGCGCAAGGAACAGCACGCCGAGCGAGAGTCCCCAGCCGAACTCCGACAGCGCCGGTGTGAGCAGGAAGGCATGGGTCACGGGCTCCCACAGCGCGAAGGCCAGCGCCCCCGCGACGATCACGGCGATCAGGTGGACCAGCGCGTCGAAGGCACCCTGATTGCCCCACCAATAGGCGATCAGCAGCACGACAAGCAGTGAACCGATCGAGAGGATCGAGAACATGGGTCAGGCCTTCTTCGGGGGCTGGGAGGGCTTGGCGGCGGCGGGTGCCGTGCCGGCGGTCGCAGGCTTCGGGGCAGGGGGCGCGAACACGCGTGCGACTTCCTCGAGGCTGGTCACGCCTTCACGAACGCGAAGCAGCGCGGCCTCCTGCATGCCAGGTGCGCGGTGCTTCAGGCGTGCGGCGTTGTAGGCGCTCTTCAGGTCGCCCTTCGCCAGGTGGTTGCGCGCCTCCTGATCGATCGGCAGCACCTCGAACACGCCGATCTGTCCGGAGAAACCCGTTCCGCGGCACATCGGGCAGTCCTGCACCTTGCTCTTCACCTGCACCTTGCCGCCTGCGCGGAAGAGTTCGGCGGGCTTGCCCGCGGCGATGCCGAGCCGCTTCGCCTGTTCGGGCGAGGGCTGGAACGGCACGCGGCACGCCATGCAGAGCCTGCGCACGAGACGCTGCGTCACCACGGCGCGCAGTGGGGTCGCAGCCATGGGCACGTCGCCAACCGCGCGAAACCATTCCGTCACCGCGGGGCCGACGCCGTCCACGGCGATGCACGCGTAGAACCGTACATCGGACGAGTTCGACGCCGCGATCACCTTGCCCGTGCCGGGCTCGCTGATGTCGTCGACCATCACCACGTCAGGGCTGCGACGCACGATCGACTGCAGCTGCGTGCGGTAGTCCACGCCACTGCCTGGCGTCCAGAGCTGGTGATCGACGCCATCCACGCGATGTGTCGTCGTGCGCTCCAGAGCCTTCACGGCGTTGGTGAACGCGTCGTGACGCGTCAGCAGGGCGAGCGTGGTCGAGGTGAGGCCCTGACCAGGCGCCGCGGCCACCAGCACCACGCCGCCGCGATCCTCGGGGGCCAGCATCGCTTCGACCAGCTTCATCTGCGCAGGCAGCAGGCCAAGCTGGTCGAGCGGCTTGCCCATGCGCTTGGCGACGTCGAAGTCGATGCGCATCTGCACGCCCGCGGATCCGCCCGAGGTGGTCACCGTCACCGCGACCGAGCTCTCGGGCAGCACCGCCGTGCACATGCCGTTCTGGCGCTTGCGCTGCTCCTTCACGTCCAGTCCGCAGAGTTCCTTGAGCAGGTTGATCGCGCCCACCGCCAACTCGGGCGCCGGCACGTCGATCTTTGCTCGCACGCCATCCACGCTCACGACGGCCTGCGCGCCTTCCTTCCTCACGATCAGGTCCAGTCGGCTTGCGCCTCGGTCGACCGCCGCCATCACCAGCGCTTCGGTGGCCTGATACACGGGCAAGGCCGCGTCACCCTTCGCCGGCACGGGGTGCTCCTTCTTCTCGGCGTCCTTGAAGGTCAGGCGCGCACCCGCCAAGGCGCGGCCCTTGCGGCGCTCGGCGAAGTAGGCCTTGATGCCTTCGCCGCCGATCACGAAGCGGAGCTTCTCGGGCACGGCGTCGTTGCGCTTGGGCCAGTACAGCAGGAAGGGCGCGGCGGTCAGCGCCAGCTGCAACGGGAAGCCCGCGTAGAAGGTTGGCACCAGCACCACCGCAAGCAGGCCCGCCGTGGTGCCCAGGATCATCTTCATGTGCCACGGGCCCGAGGGCAGTCCGCAGAACTTGATGTCCTTCGCCATTCGCGACGTGAGCGCGCAGCCGGCTGCCGCGACCGCGAGGGCTAGGACGGGCTTCACCGGATCGACCAGGAATGCGCTCGAGATGGCCTGTGCCAGCAAGGGGGTCATCGCGTGGTTCGCTCCGGTTTCAGGCGATGCCCTTGAGCTTCATCTTCAGCTCCTCGGGCTTCGGCGTGGCCTCAAGCGCCACCTTCACATGCACGTACTCCTGCTCGACCAGCTTCACCAGGCTGCTGGTGAAGTCGATCATGCCCTCGGAGTGGCTCTTGCGGATGATGTCGAGCAGCTCGCCCTCGCGCTCCTCGAGGATGTACTTCTGCACGCTCGGCGTGTTCAGCATGATCTCGAGGCCCGGGATGCGCGGGATGTTCGGGTGCAGCGTGGGCAGCAGCTTCTGGTAGACGATCGCGCGCAGGTTGTAGGCGAGCAGCTTGCGGATCTGCTCGCGCTCCTCCTGCGGGAAGAGTTCCAGAATGCGGCCCAGCGTCTGCCACGCGCTGCTGGCGTGGATGGTGCCGAACACAAGGTGGCCCGTCTCGGCGGCGCGCACAGCGGCCTCAAAGGTCTCCTTGTCGCGCATCTCGCCCACCAGCACGATGTCCGGGTTCTCGCGCACCAGCGCGCGCAGCGCCTCGTTGAAGTTCGCGCAGTCGATGCCGATCTCGCGCTGGTTGATCGTGCACTGGTCGTCGGTGAAGATGTATTCGATCGGGTCTTCCAGCGTGACGATGTGAGCCTTCTTGCGCTCATTCACGAACTGAAGCATGGCCGCGATCGTGGTGCTCTTGCCGCTGCCGGTCACGCCGGCCAGCAGGATCAGGCCCTGCGCCGCCATGCTGACTTCGCCCAGGATCGAGGGAAGGTAGAGGTCCTCGAAGCGGCGGATCGTGCTGGAGATGAGTCGCGCCGCCAGGCTGGGCTTGCCGCGCGCCATGAAGATGTTCACGCGGAAACGATTCTTCCCGTCCAGGTCGTAGGCGAAGTCGAGCTGGCCTCGTCGCTTGAAGATCTTCTGCTGGCTGTCGTCCAGCACGTCCATGCACATCTGGAACAGGTCGCCGGGGTTCACCGCGGGGCACTTGATCGCCACCAACTGGCCCTTGTGGCGGATGCGCGGCGGCACGCCGCACTTGATGATCAGGTCGCTGCCCTTGACGTTCACGATCGCCTTCAGCCAGCTATCCCAGATCTCCTTGCCCTTGCCGGGCTGGGTGCCCACGTAGTGGCTGATGCAGTCGTGGGTGGGTTCGGTGACGGGGCCGCCTGCCATGGTGAGTTCCTCGTGGGGAGAGGGGGCAAGGGTACCTGCGAACCGCTGGGTGCGCGAGGGATCCCGCGGAAATCCGGGGTGATTGACATTCGGACCGGGGCCGGGCATTGTTCCACGATGGAAGACCGCATCGCCCTCGATGGCGTCACCTTCGACGACGTGCTGCTGCTGCCGAGATGGAGCGAGATCACCCCGGATCTCGTGGACGTCTCGACGCGGCTGACCGCGAACATCACGCTGAAGATCCCGCTGCTGTCGGCGCCCATGGACACCGTGACCGAGGCCGCGCTTGCCATCGCGCTCGCGCAGGAGGGCGGCCTGGGCGTGATCCACAAGAACATGCCGGGTGAGGCGCAGGCGCGCGAGGTCGCGAAGGTCAAGCGCAGCGAGAACGGCGTGGTGGCGGATCCGGTGGTGCTGTCTCCGGAAGATTCGATCGGGCGCGCGCGCCAACTCATGACCGAGCAGGGCGTGAGTGGATTCCCGGTGACCGAGGGTGGCAAGCGACGTGGCAAGGCGGTCGGGATCCTGACCCGGCGCGACATGAAGTTTCTCGACACGACCGATGGCCGCACCGTGGGCCACGTCATGACGAAGGGGAAGCTGGTGACCGCGCCCGCGAACGTGGACGCGGCGAGCGCGGGTCGGCTCATGCTCGAGCATCGCGTGGAGAAGCTGCTGCTCGTGGATGGCGCGGGGAATCTCGCCGGCCTGATCACCATGCGCGATCTGGACAACGTGGCGAAGCACCCGAGCGCGAGCCGGGACGCCCGCGGTCGCCTGCGCGTGGGGGCGGCGATCGGCGTGCGGCAGTTCGACCGCGCGGAGGCGCTCGTGGCCGCCGATGTGGACCTGATCGTGGTGGACACCGCCCATGGTCACAGCAAGAACGTGCTCGACACGCTCGAAGGCGTGAAGAAGCGCTTCAAGGTGGACGTGATCGCCGGCAACGTGGGCACGCGCGACGGCGCCAAGATGCTTGCGGACGCGGGCGCGGACGCGGTGAAGGTGGGCATCGGTCCCGGCTCCATCTGCACCACGCGGGTGGTGACAGGCGTGGGCATTCCGCAGATCACCGCCGTCATGGAGGCGGTGAAGGGCGCGGGCGCCGTGCCCGTGATCGCCGACGGTGGCGTGCGGCAGTCCGGCGACATCGCGAAGGCGATCGCCGCGGGCGCCAGCGCGGTGATGCTCGGCGGTCTCTTCGCCGGCCTGGACGAAAGCCCGGGTGAGCTGGTGCTGCATCGCGGGCGCCGCTTCAAGACCTATCGCGGCATGGGCAGCGAGGGGGCCATGATGAAGGGCAGCGCCGACCGTTACGGTCAGGCCAACATCAGCGAGGCGCGCAAGTTCGTGCCTGAGGGGGTGGAGGGCCGCGTGCCCTATCGCGGCAGCCTGGCTGATTTCACCTATCAGATGGTGGGAGGCCTGCGTTCGGCGATGGGCTACTGCGGCTGCGCCGACCTCGCCTCATTTCGCCGTGACACGCGCTTCGTGCGGATCAGCGGCGCGAGCCTGCTCGAAAGCCACCCGCACAGCATCCAGATCACCAAGGAAAGCCCCAACTACAGCGCGGGCGCCGCCGGCGTGGAGTGACCGCTTCGGACGCTCACAGCACCTTCGCGCGCCGCATCATCACCAGCAGCGTGGCCACGATCACGGCCACCGCGCTCCAGAAGGCGCCGTACCCCCAGCTCCACTTCAGCTCGGGCAGCACCTCGAAGTTCATGCCGTAGACGCCGCACAGGAAGCTGAGCGGCAGGAAGATCACGCTCACGACCGTGAGCTTGCTCATGACCTTGTTGGTGCGGTGCGCGACCATCGACATGTAGTTGTTCAGGGAGTCGGACAGGATGTC
Organism: Planctomycetota bacterium; assembly: GCA_016872835.1. GTDB lineage: Bacteria > Planctomycetota > Phycisphaerae > Phycisphaerales > SM1A02 > SYAC01. The sequence continues at coordinate 138,191 of VGYX01000005.1, forward strand.
GCGATCTACCAGCACGTCCTGCAGCACGCGATCCACCGTGCCCGCCATGTTCGCGAGGTAGGGTTGCGTGGCCTCGCTCACGAAGGCGCTCTTGCGTGTGGCGAGTTCCGTCAGCACGGAGCGGGCGGGCAGCACCACCTTGCGGAGCTGCAGCAGGTCGCTGCTGAGTTCCGAGACCTCCTGGAAGATGGTCTCCTCCACGTCGCCCGAGAGTGCGCGCTGGATCGACTCCACGCGGGCTTCGAAGGCCTCGTGCACCCTCAGGTAGTTGTCGATCAGGCTCTCCCAGAGTTCGTACAGCAGGAAGCTGGGGCTCTGCGCGAAGCGCATGAAGTCTCCGCGGAAGTCGCGGTGCACCGCGTTCATGAACTCGGTGGGACCTCGGCGCAGCGTCAGCATGAAGCGCTCGCCGATCACGGCGTCCACGCGCTCCAGGTCGAAGGCGCGGCCCGTCAGTCGGCAGCCGGTGAGCGCCAGATGCAGGCAGTCCTCGTAGCGGCCGATCTGCGTGGCGGGATCGCGCGTGAAGGCGTCCTCGAGCACCTCCGGCGGGCAGAGATCAAGGCTGCTGATCAGCCTGCGGGCCTCGTCGGCTCGCTCCAGGTTCACGTCGATCCATACGAAACGGTCCTCGAGCATCTCCGTCTGCGCGTCGGCAGGCGTGATGTCCGTCAGCCGCTTGGCCGCGAAGTTCATCGAAACGGCGGTGGCGATCGAGTGGGCCGCGTTCATGCCCGAGGCAGGGTATTCGGTGGCGCGCGCCAAGGCGTGCGACGGGCGCGCTTGCCGAGCCGGGCCTGCCGTGTCACACTTACGCGCTCGCTTCCACACGCCGGTGTGGCGGAACTGGCAGACGCGGCGGATTCAAAATCCGCTTCCCTCTAAAGGAGTGCAGGTTCGATTCCTGTCACCGGCATTCGCGCGGTCAACGTGCCCCCGTGCGGGGCTTCCCGCTTGGGCCCGGCGCAACAACGCCCGAACTGCAGTTGGACGTGTAGTAGCCCCCGGTACCGTTGGAGAAGTAGTCGCAGGAACCGTCGTTTCCGAGGAAGGTGCCGTAGGAGAGGTACGACTGGTTGAACTCGGAATTCGAGCCACAGGAGCCGTCTGCGTAGACCGTGGTGTCGTTCGTGCCGACTTGCCAGTCATTACCGTTCGGTCCGGCCATGATCGGTTCTGAGGAGGTCGAGAGGACCGTTCCGGCGGTCGGGCATCCACTGGGCTCGGTGTAGTAACCACCTGCGCCATCCGAGTAGTAGTTGTACGCGCCATCGTTTCCGAGGAAGGTGCCGTAGGAGAGGTACGACTGGTTGAACTCGGAATTCGAGCCACAGGAGCCGTCTGCGTAGACCGTGGTGTCGTTCGTGCCGACTTGCCAGTCATTACCGTTCGGTCCGGCCATGATCGGTTCTGAGGAGGTCGAGAGGACCGTTCCGGCGGTCGGGCATCCACTGGGCTCGGTGTAGTACCAACCGTTGCCATCGGAGTAGTAGTCGTAGGTCCCGTCCGTCCCCAGGATGGTTCCGTATGGCAGCCACTCGTAGCGAGTGACCTCGCGTTCACCGCATTCGCCGTCGGTCTCGAGAGCGACCACCTGGTACCCAAGCGTCCACTCGTAGCCGCCCTCGACCTGCACGGTGTAGGGCGTCCTGGAGACCTCGCTCAACACGGTCCCCGCAGGCGGGCAGTTGCGGACGATGTAGTAACCGCCCGCGCCATTCGAGAAGAACATCCAGGTGCCGCAGGCTCCGAGGTAGACGCCAAGGGGCTTGTACTGATGCCAGATCAGCCAGCCCCAGTACGTACCGCAGTTGCCATCGTGGTAAAGGATGCGCCACGCGCGCCCAACCTGATACGACTCCGCGCAGCCGCCCTCGCTTGGCGTGACCATGAGCGCGACGTGCTCGAGGAGGGCGATCGTCTTGGCCGTCGGGCAGGGATTCGGAGGCGTCGTCGGTCCGGTGTAGTAGGCGCAGTTGCCGTCGGCGTAGTAGGTGAACTGCGCATCGACCGCGATCACCGTCCCAGCCTCAAGGCACACCGATCGATAGTTCGTGCTGTAGGTGGTGCACTCTCCCTCGGGTGCCGAGGAGGTGAAGCGCTGCCAGCCGGTGGAGACTTCGTCCCACCAGCGCACGCCGACGACGAGACCGTTGAACAAGATGTCCTCTGGTCCACCGGGCTCGATCACGGTGCCCCAGGGCGGGCAGGGGTTGTCAGATGGGCCGTCGGGGCAAGCGCCGAAGTCCAGAAGCATCAGTGAAACATCGCCGCTGTCCACCGAGCCGTTGGCGTCAAGATCCGCGGCACACTCGAAGCAATCACCGAAGTCAAGCAGCTGTTGGCTCAGGTCGGCGCTGTCCACCCATCGGTCGTAGTTCAGGTCCGCGGGGCAGTTCGCCGTCTGGGCTTTCGCCGGACCTGACAGGAAGGTGGCGAGCAGCCCAATAATGCAGCAGTGGAACATCGTTCGCACGGTGATACCCAAGCTGCAGAATAGTCGGTTTTCCCGGTGCGTGCAAGCAAAAGTGCGCGAATTGAGCAACTTGAAGTCACCGTGGCATCCGTGACCGGAAATCCGCATGTTCCGGTCCTGTTCCTGGCGTTCGGCTTGCGCGGAGAATCGTCGCGGTTGGCTCCATGGAGATTTCATCGTTGCGAGATCTCGTTAGACTTGGGTGCGTGGCAGGAGGCCATTCCCCATCCGTTCGGCAGGCAGGACGCTTGCTCATCATCGGCGCGGTGGCGCTGCTTGGTGCCACGGCGCTCGCCTCCGAGCCCGTGATCTGCGCGCCGGGAGCCGACCTGCCTGTCGTGAATCCCGCGATCTTCGACACGGCCAGCCCGCCTGCGCGGCAGATCGAGTCGATGGCATGGCTCGTGATGAGCATCTGCGCGGGCATCTTCGTGGTGGTGGAGGGCCTGCTGATCTACAGCATCGTGAAGTTCCGGCGGCGCGCAAGCGATCGCGGCGAACCGGTGCAGCTGTACGGCAGCAACCCGATCGAGCTGGCCTGGACCGTCGTGCCGCTGCTGATCGTGTTCACGCTGGCGCTGGTGACGATCCGCGTGATCCGAGATATCGAGCGCACGGAGCCTCCGGAGGGCGCCATGCCGGTGGTTGCGATCGGACATCAGTGGTGGTGGGAGTACCGCTATCCGGATCCCGATGCGGCCGGCGGTGAGGTGGTGACCGCGAACGAGCTGGTGGTGCCGGTCGGCCGACCGATCTGGCTGCGACTGGAGAGCGCCGACGTGATCCACAGCTGGTGGGTGCCGGCGCTTGCGGGCAAGACTGATCTCGTGCCGAACCACACCAACCACACCTGGTTCGTGGCGGAGAGGCCCGGTCTGTTCCTCGGACAGTGTGCTGAGTATTGCGGCAACCAGCACGCCGGCATGCTGCTGCGCGTGAGCGCGGTGCCGCGGGAGCAATTCGATGCGTGGCGCGCGGCGCAGGCGGCACCCCCGGTGAACGAGCCTGCGGTGGCGCGAGGACGCGACATCTTTCTGGATCTCGCATGCAGCACATGTCACGCGGTGCAGGGCGTCTCGGACGGCGCGTTCGCTCCCGATCTGACCCACCTTGCAAGCCGCCAGACAATCGCCAGCGGCACGGCACCGCTCACGCGCGAAAATCTGCGCGCGTGGATCGCGGATCCACAGGTGCTGAAGCCGCAGTGCAACATGCCAAGCCTGAAACTCTCCGAAGCGGAGCTTGACGCCGTGACCGACTACCTCCTGACCCTGAAGTGACACCACGATGAGCACCTTGCACGCCAGTCCGCATGCCGTGAGTCCCGAAAGGGGGGTCCTGGAGCGTCTGCACGCATGGGCGATCACGGTCGATCACAAGAAACTGGGCGTGATGTACATCGTGGCGGGACTGGTGTTCTTCGTGGTGGCTGGCCTCGAGGCTACGGCGATGCGCCTGCAGCTGATCAAGCCGCTGAACGACCTGCTCACGCCGCAGGGCTTCAACCAGATGTTCACCATGCATGGCACCACCATGGTGTTCCTGGTGGGCATGCCGATCCTGCTGGGCGTGGGCAACTACCTGGTGCCTCTGATGATCGGCGCGCGCGACATGGCGTTTCCGCGCCTGAACGCGTTCGGCTTCTGGCTCTTCATCTTCGGCGCGCTGCTGCTGTACTTCAGCTGGATCGCGGGCGACGGTCTCTACGGCGCGGGCGGCGCGCCTGACGTGGGCTGGTTCGCCTACTCGCCGTTGACCAGCAGGACCTTCAGCCGCGGCAACAGCACCGATTACTGGATCCTCGGCATCATGGTCAGCGGCTTCGGCAGCATGACCACGGCCATCAACTTCATGGCCACGATCCTGTGCATGCGCTGCCCGGGCATGACGCTCATGCGCATGCCGTTGCTGGTGTGGATGATGCTGGTGGTGGCGGTGCTGGTGCTCACGGCCATCCCGGTGCTGACCGCCGCGCAGGTCATGCTGCTGCTCGATCGCACGCTGGGCGCGCACTTCTTCGACCCCCAGCAGCAGGGCAGCACCGTGCTGTGGCAGCACCTCTTCTGGTTCTTCGGGCACCCGGAGGTGTACATCCTGATCCTGCCACCCTTCGGCTTCATCAGCGAGATCGTGCCCGTGTTCAGCCGCAAGGTGATCTTCGGCTACGCGCTCATGGTGGCGGCGACCGTGGGCATCGGGTTCATCTCGCTGGGCGTGTGGGCGCACCACATGTTCGTGGTGGGACTGCCGCCATGGCTGAACGCGCTCTTCGCCGCGAGCACCTTCCTGATCAGCGTGCCCACAGGCATCAAGATCTTCAACTGGCTGGGCACCATGTGGGGCGGTCGCATCCGCTTCGCGAGCCCCATGCTGTTCGCGTCGGGATTCCTCGGCATGTTCCTGATCGGGGGACTGACCGGCATCATGCTGGCGGTGGTACCGTTCACCCATCAGCTCAGCGACAGCTACTTCGTGGTGGGGCACTTCCACTATGTGCTGTTCGGAGGCACGGTCTTCGCGATCTTCGGTGCGATCGCCTTCTGGTTCCCCAAGGTGACGGGCCGCATGATGAGCGAGCGCCTGAACGCCTGGAGCTTCTGGATCCTGCTGATCGGCTTCAACCTGGTCTTCCTGCCGATGCACTTCAGCGGCATGCTGGGCATGCCTCGCCGCATCTACACCTATCAGCCGGGACGCGGCTTCGAGTTGTGGAACCTGATCAGCACGATCGGTGTGCCGGTGCAGATCGTGGGCGTGGGCCTGTTCGTATGCAGCATGGTGCGCGCGCTGGTGAAGGGCCCCGTGGCCGGGAACGATCCGTGGGACGCCTGGACACTGGAGTGGGCGACCACCAGCCCGCCACCCGAGCACAACTTCGATCGCATTCCGGTCTGCACGAGTGCGCGTCCGCTGTGGGACCGCAAGAACCCGCAGGACCCCGACTGCAACTACGAGTGATCCATGGAAGCCGTCCTGCACAACCCCGAGACATGGCGCCCGGGCCGCGGCAAGGTCGGCATGGCCAGCCTGATCGCGATGGAGAGCTTCTTCTTCGCGGGCTTCATCGTGGCGTACCTGTTCTACATCGGCAAGAGCGCGGTGGGACCGTATCCGCGCGAGGTGCTCGAGCTGAAGCCCGTGCTGTGGAACTCGGCCGCGCTGATAAGCAGTTCGTTCACGGTCATCGCCGCCGTGCGGGGCCTTGCGCGCGGCCGGATGGGCGCGATGCGTGTCTGGCTGCTGGCCACGATCCTGCTGGGCGGATGGTTCCTGTGGGGCACGTGGCTCGAGTGGCGCACCCTGATCTGGGACAGGGGGCTCACGATCCGCACGAACCTGTTTGGCACGACCTTCTACTCGCTGGTGGGGTTCCACGCGTTCCACGTGACGGTGGGGTTGCTGGCGCTGGCGCTGTTCTGGGTGCTGGCGCTGTTGGGCAGGCTCAAGCCCGCGCGTGACACGCTGCGCTTCGAGCTGGTGAGCTGGTATTGGCACTTCGTCGACGTGGTGTGGATCTTCGTGTTCACGAGCGTCTACATCGTGGGGATGCGTGCATGAGTGGTGGCCCGCCCGAGCGCCTTGAGATGCCGTACCTGCGCGGCATTCCGCTTCCGACCAGCGGCCCACTGTGGGCGGGCTTCGGCGTGACGATGGTCTTCGCGGGTCTGGTCACGCACTGGATGGTCAGTCTGGTCGGCGCGGTCAGCGCGGTGGCGGGCTTCCTCGCGTGGGGGCTTGCGTGCTTCCCGGAGGAGTCGCTGGAGGAGTTGCCGAAGGGCAGCGAAGCGATCGATGCGGCGCCCCAGTTGGCGCGCAAGTCGAACGCCGAGCGCCTCGTCCTGCCTGCCGAAATGCATCCATATGGCAGCGGTGTCCGTGGCGGTCTGATCGGTGGCGTCGCGATGGCCGTGGCGGCGGTGGCGTGGGGCGTGCTGCGCGAGGGCAGCGTGTGGCTTCCGATCAATCTGCTCGCCGGCGTGTTCCTTCCAAGCGTGGACGCGGAGGACGTGCAGACGCTGAAGACCTTCCAGGGGGGCGTCTTCGCGATCGCGTGCGGCATCCACCTGGTGGCCAGCGTGTTCATCGGCCTGCTCTACACGGTCACGCTGCCGATGATGCCGCGCCGGCCGCTGCTCATGGGCGGCGTGCTGGGTCCTGTGCTGTGGACGGGCATCCTGTACGCCACGGTCGGCGTCGTGAATCCCGCGCTCGAGCGTTTCATCTCGTGGCCGTGGTTCTTCGTCAGTCAGGTCGCGTTCGGTCTGGTATGCGGCGTGGTGGTCTCGCGTTCGCGCCGCATTCGCACCATGGTGAACTGGTCGGTGACGGAGCGTCTGGGTCTGGAGCGCAGCGAGGGAGGCGGTCGATGATGCGAGCGGCATGCTTGCTTGCGGGTGTCGCGCTGATCGCGGCGTGTGGCGAGGTGCCCTTGAACAAGGCGGGGCGCGATGACGCGGCCGCCGCGGTGCCGCCCACCTGGTCCGCGCTGTATGCGACGCACTGCGCCGGTTGCCACGGTGCCGACGGAACGCTCGGGCCCGCGCGACCGATGCGGGACGCTGCGTACTTGGCCACGGTGCCCCGAAATCGCCTGATCGAAGTCGTCGCGGCCGGCCAGGGGGTCCTGATGCCGGCGCTTGCGCAGTCAAAGGGCGGTGCGGTGCCGGACGCGGATCTGGTGCGATTGGTCGATGGCATGCTTGCGGAGTGGGGCAAGAGTGGGAAGGCCCTGGCGGTCGCGTGGAGCGGTCCACTGGGCGACGCCTCACGCGGTGCCACGACCTATGCGACCTTCTGCCAGACTTGCCACGGTGCGGCCGACGGCCGTACGCCTGGCACGCGTGGAAGCGTGAGCGATCCGAACTATCTGCGCCTCGTGAGCGATCAGGCGCTTCGCAGCGCGATTCTTTTCGGCCGTGCGGACCTCGGGGGCACCTGCAACGGCCCCTACCCGGGTCAGGCGACGAATCGAGCGCTTCGTGCCGACGAGGTTTCGGATGTGGTCGCATTTCTTGCCGCGCGTCGGCCTAGCATCGGGAGGAAGCCATGAGTGAAGGATGTGCACAGTGTCAGGGTGGCTGTGACGGTGAGAAGCCCTCGCGCCGCGGCGTGATGTTCAAGATCGGCGCCGGCCTGATGGGTGTGGGGACCGTGCTGGCCAGCGTGCCGCTGGCTGGCGCACTTGTGGCGCCAGGATTCGTGCGAGACGGTGACACCTGGGTCGATCTGGGGGCGACATCCGACTATCCGGAGGGCGAGACGCGCCTCGCGAAGTTCACCCTGCCCGGATCGAATCCCAACGACGGTGAGACAAGCCGAACCGCGGCGTGGGTACGCAGCATGTCGGGTGGCGGCTTTCAGGTCTTTGCCGTGAATTGCGCGCATCTCGGGTGTCCCGTGAAGTGGTTCCAGCAGAGCCGCCTGTTCATGTGTCCGTGCCACGGAGGCGTGTACTACGAGGACGGCAGTCGAGCGAGTGGTCCGCCGCCGCGGGGACTCTTCGAGTATCAGAGCAAGGTCGAGAATGGTCGCCTGTTCATCGCGGCAGGCCGACTTCCCGGTCTGCAGGAGAGCACATGATGCTGCGTTGGCTGCGATCCATCATCGGCTGGACCGAGGAACGCTCGGGTGCCGTGGCGTTCGTGGCGCCGATCATGACGCATCGTGTGCCTCGCGACGCGAAGTGGTGGTACGTGTTCGGCAGTGCGACGCTGATGTTCTTCTCGATCCAGTTGGTGAGCGGAGTCCTGCTGGCGACGCTGTACGCCCCGAGTGCGGCGGACGCGTACCAGAGCCTCATCTACATCGACAATCAGGTTCCTTTGGGCTGGATGCTTCGCGCCATCCACGGATGGTCGAGCAACGCGATGGTGCTCATGGTGGTGGTGCACATGAGTCAGGTGTTCCTGCATGCGAGCTTCAAGTATCCGCGCGAGCTCACGTGGATGGTCGGTGTCCTGCTCTTGTTCTGCACGCTGGCGCTCGCCTTCACGGGGCAGATCATGCGGTGGGATCAGGATGCGTACTGGGGCCTGGGCATCGGTGCGAGCATCGTGGATCGCGTGCCCGTCATCGGCAACACGCTGCGAGGCATCCTGCTTGGTGGACCGTACATCGGCGGAGCCACGCTCAGCCGCTTCTTCGCGCTGCATGTGTTCGTGCTGCCTGGGATCACGATCGCGCTGGTCGGGTTGCACCTTGCCCTGATCCTCAAGGGAGGCATCAGCGAGATGCCGAAGCCGGGCATGGTGGTCGATCCGGCGACCTACCGGAAGGGTTACGAGGAGCGCGTGCATCGCACCGGCGTGCCGTTCTGGCCCGATGCGGCGCAGCGTGACATGGTGTTCTGCGGACTGGCGCTGATCGTTCTGATCGGACTGGCGGCCTTCTACGGTCCATTCGGCCCCAACGGCAACCCGGACCCCTCCAACATCGACGCAAATCCCCGCCCTGACAGCGCGTTTCTCTGGATCTTCGCGGCGCTGGCGTTGCTGCCACCCCAGATCGAGACATTCCTGCTGCTGGCGGCGCCGCCGGTGATCGTGCTTTTCATGCTGGCGATTCCACTGCTCTCAAATCGCGGTGAGCGCGCGCCCACACGACGACCGCTGGCGGTGATCGCGTCGCTGGCGGTGGCGGTTGCGCTGGTCTCGCTCACCTGGCTTGGTGTCTCGAGTTCATGGAGTCCGGTGATGACCGCCTGGACCGCCACGCCCGCGCCAGTGTCGCTGGTGAAGCGCCTCACGCCGCTGCAAATGCAGGGGGCGCTGGTGTTGCAGTATCAGCAGTGCCGCAACTGTCATGCCATCGATGGCGCCGGCGGCGAGCGCGGGCCTGATCTGGTGGATGTGGGAAGCCGACTGAGCTGGGACCAGCTCGTGCGACAGGTGCAGCAGGGCGGCGGCAACATGCCGGCCTACGGGAAGACGCTCTCCAGCGCCGAGACCGTTGCAGTGGTCGCGTTCCTTCAGCAGTGTCGTGTGGATGGACAGCCTGCCGCGAGCATCCCGGGTGCACTGGAGCGCGCCCGCACAAGCGATCTTGCGCCGGTGGCCACACCTTCAGCGAGCGAGTGAACATGGCTGGCGGGTCGGGCATCGCGACCGGCTGGGACATGCAGCCCGGATCGGTCGTGGCGCTTGCGATCGTGCTGGCGATCTATCTGCGTGGCTGGGTGCGACTTCGGCGCGCGGAACCATGGAGGTGGGGGATCGGGCGAGCCGCCTGCTTCGTGGCGGGACTTGGGGCGATCGCCGTGGCGCTGTGGTCGCCGCTGGATGGACTTGGAGCGTGGCTGCTGTCCGCGCACATGGCGCAGCACTTCCTGCTGTCGATGGTGGCGCCGCCGCTCCTCCTGCTCGGTTGGCCCTTCCAGCCGATCCTGAACGGGATGCCGCGTTGGGCATCGCGGGATCTGCTGGGTCCGTTCCTTGGCTGGCCTGCGGCGCAACGCGTGGCGCGTGCGCTGGTGTATCCGCCTGTTGCGTGGGCCCTCGCGATCGCCGCAACCTTCGCGTGGCACCTTCCACCGGCTTACGAGTGGGCGCTGGCGGAGCCGTGGGCGCATGCACTTGAGCACGCGTGCTTTCTTTGGACGGGGATCCTGTTCTGGTGGCCAGTGGTCGAGCCGTGGCCTTGGCGTGGCCGTTGGCCGCGTTGGGCGATGGCGTTCTACCTGCTGATCGCCGATGTCGCGAACACGGCGCTGGCGGCGGTGCTGGCGTTCGCGTCGGCGCCGGTCTACCGCGTGTACGAGGCGACCGCACCGGCGCTTGGCGTCTCGGCGCTGGTCGACCAGCAGCGTGCCGCCGCGATCATGTGGCTGCCCGGGTCGCTCGTGTTTCTGGTGCCGGCGTTCGTGCTGATGGTGCGTGCGCTGTCGCCCAGACGCGCCACGCGACCGATCGCGTTGCCGGTGATGCAGCCGCGTGCGCGTCAAACGCCGTGGGACGCCACGCGTCTGCCGGTGGTCGGACCGATCCTTCGAAGTGCGCGTGGTCGCCTCGCGGTGCGCTTCGTGGTGCTCGCGCTCGCCATGCTGGTGGTGCTGGACGGACTGCTCGGGCCGCGCGAAGCGGCGACCAATCTGTCGGGAACGTGGCCGTGGACGCACTGGCGCGGGCTGGCCGCGGTGTCGGTGCTCGCGGTGGGCAACGTGGCCTGCATGAGTTGCCCGCTGATCGCGCCACGATCGCTGCTGCGACGGTGGATCGTGCCGCGATGGCGCTGGCCGGCTCGACTGCGCGGCAAGTGGCTGGTCACGGCACTGATCGTGGCGTGGCTGGTCGCGTATGAGGCCGTGGCGTGGTGGGATTCGGCGGCCGCGACGGCGTGGCTGATCCTTGGATTGCTCGCCCTCGCCACGCTGGTGGATCTGCTGTTCGAGGGTTCGTCGTTCTGTCAGTGGATGTGTCCCATCGGTCAGTGGAACATGTCGATGAGCGTGGCCGCACCGACGCAGGTGCGCGCCTTGGATCCCGCGGTGTGCGCGCGTTGCACCACCCAGGACTGCCTTCGCGGCGGGCCGCTCGGCAATGGATGCGGCACGTCGCTGTTCCTGCCTCGCAAGGGTGGCGCGATGGACTGCACCGCGTGTCTCGACTGCGTGACGGCATGTCCGCATGACAACGCGGGGATGGTGGCTGCGGTGCCTTTCGAGGAGCACCAGCGGGAGGAGGTTCGCTCGGGCATCGGCTTCTGGCCGCGCCGTGCCGACCTCTCCGCGTTGCTGCTGGCGCTTGCGGCTGGCGGTGTGGTGAACGCGCTGCTGATGACGGAGCCGGCGGTGGCGGCCGTGCAGCGCGCGATGCCCGACTGGAATCCCGCGTGGCGGGCGGTCGCGGCGACGCTTGGCTGCATGGGGGTGGTCGCCGCGCTTCCGGTGCTTGCGGCCGCGCTCGGGTCGCGTCTGCGCGCCGAACCGATGCGCGAGCGGCTCGCGCGACTCGTCGCCGATCTGTGGCCGATCGGCGTGGCCGTGTGGCTGGTGCACTTCGGCTTCCATCTGGTGACCGGGTGGCGTTCCGCGTGGCCGCCGCTCCAGCGGGCGGCGTCGGACGGCCTGTCGATCGACCTCGGTGCGCCGCAGTGGGCCGCGCATTGCTGCGCCAGCGCGCCGCCGTGGCTCATGCCTGCCATGCTGCTCGTCGCGTCGGTGGCACTGGCGATCACGCTGCAGCGCGTCCATCGGCGCACGGCCGCGCTGCATGGTGTGCGGGTTGCACTGTGTCTTGGCGTGGACGTGCTTGTGGCGCTTGCCTGGTGGGCGTTGATCGCGTGGATCGTGCTGCAGCCGATGCAGATGCGAGGCTTGCTCGCATGAACCGCCGAACGCGAGCGTGGGTGGCATGGATCGTGCTGCTTGGTGTCACGCGTTTCGGGTGGGCCGACGGTGGCGTGCCAGTGCTGGTGGTCAAGGCCGGCGACCGCAGCTGGACCTTGATGGTGCGTCCAGCGCAGCCGACGGTCGGCCCCGTGGAACTCGATCTGCTCGGCCCCGCCGGATCCGGCGCCGTGCTTGAAATGCGCGAGCAGGACGGGCCATGGGAGGCGCTCTCGTTCGAGGCAGGCGCGGATCCGCGCGTCATGCACGCGCGCGCAACGCTGGGACGGCCGGGTGCCTGCGAGTTCCGTCTTCGGATCGGCGCTCAGGCTGCGCCTGCCTTGGCCCGCATCGAGGTGTCGGAGCGCCCTGGCGCGGCGACGACACAATGGCCGTGGATCCTCGCTTGGATTCCGATGGTCGGCGCACTATGGCTGCGCTCGCGTGCGATCCGCGCACGGCCCTACACTGCGCCGCACGCATGAACGCGCGTCGCGAAGTGCACGAATTCGAGTCCGGCTCGCCGGCCGACCTGCTGGTGCTGCTGCTCGACTCGGACGGTCACGTGGTGGCGGCAAGCGCTGCGGCGGCGCGCCAGATCGGTCGTGGGGCCGATCAGCTGCGTGGGCGCATGCTGAGCGAGATCTTTCCGATGGGTTCCCAGCCGGTGCCTGGCTGGCTGCAGAGTCTCGTCAGTTGCCGTGAGCCTCCGCCTCCACGCCTGCTTGACCTGCAACTGCTTCGCGCCGATGGCCTGCAACTTGACTACGAGGCGGTGCTCTACGCGATCGCGGTCGGCCCCAGGGGGTCCGGCGAGTGTGTGGCGGGCGTGAAACTGCGTCCAAGTGGCGGTCTGGTGCTCAAGAGCGAGTTGCTCATGGCCCAGCGTGAAGTGCTCGGACTCGTGGCCAGCGGCTCGGATCTCCGTGCCACGCTGATGGCCGTGGCCGCCTTCGCCGAGCGCGCCATGCCCGGCGAGACGTTCTGCATGCTGTCGCCGGTGAACGCCGAGGGCGTGTTCGAGCCGGCCCTGTGCCCCACGCTGCCCGCGGAAGTGGGTCAGTTGCTGGTCGGACAGAGAGTCGGGCAGGACATGAGTCCGGCGACCGTGGTCGCCGAGAGCGGCGAGCGCATCATCGCGCATGATGTGGAGGAGGTTGATCCCTGGCGCCCCTACGGCCAGAAACTGCATCGCCACGGTCTCGTCGCCGCGTGGACCGTTCCGGTCCGGCACACCGATTCCGGAAAGGTCCGGGCGGTGCTGGAGTTCCTGCTTCCCACCCGACGCGCACCCTCGCGCGCCGAGCTGTCGCTGCTGGAGGAACTCGGCGAGATGGTTCGCCTGTCGCTGGATCTGCATGGTCTCGCGGCCCAGTTGGCCGAGCGTTCCGCGGCGCAAGCGCGGGCCGAGGACGAGTCGAGACAGCGTGGCGCGCAGATGGATGCGCTGGTCGACACCGCGTTGGAAGCCGTGATCAGCATCGCCGACGACGGCACGATCACGCTGTGGAATCGACAGGCCGAGACCCTCTTCGGTTGGCGGTCCGGCGAGGTGTTGGGCAAGCCACTCTCGGATTTCGTGGTGCCTCCGGAGATGCGCGAGGCGCATCGCGCCGGACTGGCGCGCGCGGCGGCCACCGGGACGGGCTCCCTGCTTGGTCGACGCATCGAGATCAACGCGATCGACCGAGCCGGTCGTCGCTTTCCGGTGGAACTCTCGATCAACCGCATGCCCGGTGCGAGTGGCGGCTTCAGCGCCTTCATGCGGGACATCTCGGATCGTCGTCGCGTGGAAGCGGCGATCAAGGCCAGCGAGGAGCGCCTGAAGCTCGTCATCGACGCGAGCGCGGACGGCATCTGGGATCTTCGCCTGGACGGCGGCGCAAGCATGGCGAGCGATCGATGCGCCACCATGCTGGGCCATGATCCGTCGCGATCGGCGCCCTGTGCGCCCTCGGAAAATCCGTGGGTGCATCCCGAGGATCGGCCCGCGGTGACAAGGGCCTGGCGCGATCATCTGGAAGGCCGCACGCCGCGCTTCGAGAGCGAGCATCGGCGACGTGCCGCGGACGGGTCGCTGCGCTGGGTGCTGGAGCGCGCGAAGGTGGTGGAGCGTGATCCGCAGGGTCGCGTGCAGCGCGTGGTGGGTGTGGTGTCCGACGTGACCGAGCGCCGGGTGCTTGAGGAGAGTCTTGGCAGTGCGGAACGGCTTGAATCGCTGGGCATGCTCGCCAGCGGATTCGTTCGTGAACTGGAGGAGCTTCTGTCCGGCATCAGTGCGCACGCCACGCTGACCAAGCTGGCCCCGGGCATGCCTGAGCGGGTGGGTGAAGGACTGGAGGTGATCCAGGCCCTGGTGAGTCGAGCGCGGTCGATGGCACACAGTCTGACCAGCCTTGCGCCGACCGAAATGCCGACCGAACCCACGGTCGTGGGCGCGATGCAGTTGCTGCGCGAGGGGCTTCCTCTGGTCCGTGCCGCATTGCCGCGAACGGTGGAAGTGATCCTGGAGGATCATGCGGGCGGACGCGATCTGGTTCGGCTGGATCCGTCGGCGTTGCAGCAGGCCGTGATCCACATCGTGTTGCGAGCCTCCGAAGTCATGGGTCACACGGGGCGGATCACCTTGCGCGTGCGCTCCGAGCGCCGCGTGCTGGCGATCGACTGCATCGACGTGGCGCGTCCGATGACGCCCGAGGAGTGCGCGAACATTGCCGAGGCCCTTGATCCGGCGGGTTCGCTGGCGAGCCGCTCGGGACTGGGCATGTCGGCTGCGCGGCGGTTCGCGGAATCGCTTGGAGGCGGACTTCGCGCGGAGGTCGCCGGGGGCGTGAACGTGGTCACGCTGGACATTCCGCTGGAGCCTGATTCGGTTCCGCTGGCGCAGCCCCCCGTGGTGCTGTGCGAGGATCATCCGCTCCTTCGGCCCATGCTGGCCGAGGCCATCACCGCCGTGGGGCATCGCGTGATCGCGATGGAATCGAGTGACGGCGTGACCGCGTTCCTGCGCGCCGAGGGGCCGGGCACCGTGGTGGTGCTGGACGGTCGCGCGTGGTCGGGGGTGCGCGCATCATGGCGCCCGATGTGCGACATGCTTGGCTGGAATCCGATCGGCGTGCTGCTGCTCGATCAGGATCCGGGCGAGCTTCCCCCAGGCGTGCGCTGGCTGCAGAAGCCGTTCGAGATCGATGTGCTGATGGCGGCGATCGCCGGGCGTTCGGCGGCTGTCGGACCACGGGCGTAACATCGCGGCCCCGATGGCGACCTTGCAGGACATGCTGAGTGTCGATGCCTTCGAGGCGGCCGCTGCAGGTCGACTCGGCAAGGTCGCGCACGACTACTACCGCAGCGGTGCGTGGGGTGAGCGGACCGTTCGCGAGAATGTCGAGGCATGGAGCCGTCTGTGGCTTCGTCCGCGCTGCATGGTGGATGTCTCGGTGCGCGACGCATCGGTGGATCTGCTGGGTGTGCGATCGCCCTCGCCGCTGCTGGTGGCGCCCACGGCGCTGCATCGCATGGCGCACGACGAGGGCGAGGTCGCCACCGCGCGTGCGGCCGGGGTCTGTGGAATTCCCATGGTGCTCTCCAGCTTGAGCACCTGCACCATCGAATCGGTGGCCTCGGCCACCACCGCGCCGCTCTGGATGCAGATCTACATCAGTCAGGATCGCGGGTTCACGCGTGCGTTGGCGCAGCGCGCCGAGGCCGCCGGTTGCCGTGCACTCATGGTCACCGTGGACACGCCGGTCTGGGGCGTGCGCGAGCGCGACATCCACAACGGTTTCCGCGTGCCCGACGGCATGCGCATGGCGAACCTCGAGCGCCCCGGCCAGCCCACCGGTCACACCGGGCGCGGCATCGGCGAGTCGCTCGGCTGGACCATTGACGCCTCGCTCACTTGGAAGGACCTTGAGATGCTGCGCGGCGCCGTGAAGGTGCCGGTGCTGGTGAAGGGCGTGCTGCGCGGCGACGACGCGGCGAAGGCGATCGAGCATGGTGCGGCGGGGGTGGTGGTGAGCAACCACGGTGGCCGCCAGCTCGACGGCGCGATCGCCACGGCGACGGCGCTGCCTGATGTCGTGCAGGCTGTCGCGGGGCGCGTGCCCGTGATCGTGGATGGCGGCATCCGTCGCGGCACGGACATGCTTCGCGCGCTCGCGATGGGAGCCACGGCGGTGCAGGTTGGAAGGCCCGTGCTGTGGGGGCTCGCGGTCGGGGGCTCTGAGGGTGTCGAGCGCGTGCTTCGCACCCTGATGGAGGAGTTCTCGCTGGCGATGGCGCTGGCGGGGTGCGCGAAGGTGGCCGACATCCGCGCGGACCTGCTGCAGCGCGACTGACCCGGACTTTCGCAAGGTTCCGCCGTGCGGATGGTTGCGTTTCCTTGCCCGAACGGTACCCTAACAAGTACCGAACATGGGCACTGATCTCTCTTCCATTCAGCAAGCCATGCAGCAGGTGCTCGCCTTGGGCAGCGCCGCGCGCCGCGCTTCACGCGAAGGCGGGGCGCCCGCGCATCTGGCCACCGGCTGGCCCGCGATCGACACCTGCGAGGGTTCACTCGGCCTGCCATGGCGCGGCGTGCATGAGGCGTTCGGCCAGCACGATGGCGCCGCGCTTCGTCTTCCTGCCATGAGTCTGGCGCTGCACCTGGCATGGCGCGTGGCGTTGCAGGCGCCGCCGCACGCGCGTGTGCTGTGGGTGGGCAGGAGCGCGTGGCCGCATGCGCGCGCGCTGCTGGGTGCGTTGCGTGGGTTGCGTGGCGGAAGGCGCCAGCGCGTCGACCTGCGCCTGTGGCGAGCGAGCGTGTTCGTGGATGCCGCCGGGGTCACCGATCGCCTGTGGGCTGTGCAGATGGCGCTGCAGGCGCCCGACGCATGGCTGGTGGTGGCCGATGGCGCGCGTCTTGATCTCACCGCCACGCGGCGGCTGCAGTTGGCGGCCGTGGCGTGCCCGGTGCTGCTGCTGCGACCCATGAGCGAGGCGCGCATGCCTTCCGCCGCGTCGCTTCGTTGGCAGGTCGATTCGGAAGGCGACGCCGAACGCGCGCGCTGGTGCGCACGGCTGCTGCGCGTGCGCGCGGGCCTTCCGCCGCAACTGGCCGACACCGCCGTGCGCTTCACCGACTGGTGGGAACGCGGCGCAGGCCTCGATGCGATCGGTCTGGAGCAGGCTTTGGTCGGCATGACCGCGGCGCGCGCGACGGCGCCGCTGAAGGAAGAGACGCATGGAACGCATCCTGGCGATCCGGCTGCCTTGGTGGCCCGCGGACAGGGCGACTCGGTCGCTCCGAAGGCGGGCGGCATCGCAGCCTGAAGGCGTTTCCGCAGCCGAGCTCGACGCGCGCGCGCTGCGGCGATTCGCCGCGTGGTGCCTGCGTTACGGCCCGCGTTCGGTGGTGGAGGCGTCGCCCGGCGAGGCCGCAGTGTGCGTGCAGGTGACCGGCTGCGAGCAGGTGCACGGCGATTGGCGGCGACTGCTGGCGCGCGTGCGCGACGATCTCGCACGGCTTGAACTGCGCGGCTTGGCGGCGATCGCCTGCAACACGGCCGCCGCATTGGTGGCGGCCGCGCATCGCCCATGGCAAGTGCAACTGGAAGATGACGCGCTCGCATGGATGGCCGGCGCGCCGCTCGCCTTGCTTCGCCTTGAACCTGAGGTGCTCGACACGCTCGACACCGTGGGCGTGCGCACCATCGGCCAGTTCGCGCGGTTGCCTGCGGGTGGTCTTGGCGATCGCTTCGGCGACGCGCCGTGGAAGCGCCTGCAACTGGCGCTGGGTCGCGTGCCCGAGCGCCTTCCTTCCGTCGTGTATCGCGGTGCGGTGCGCGCGGCGATCGAGTTCGACGGCCCCACCTCGCAGTCCGAGGCGGTGTGCATGGCCGCACGCCAGTGCGTGGATCGCCTGGCGCAGGTGTTGCTGCGGCGGCGGCTGGGCACGCTGCACCTGCGCGTGGCGCTCGATCGCGCGCACGCGCCCGCCACGATCATCGAGCTTCGCTTCGCGCGCGCCACGCGCCGCGCCGAGCATCTGTGGCGCCTGCTGCAGCCGCATCTGGAGCGCGTGCACCTCGGCCACGATCCGGCGCAGGGTGTGCAGGGAGTGCGCCTGACGAGCCTTCGACACGCCACGCTGGGTCTTGGTCAGTGGAAGCTCATCGAAGGCGCGGCCGCGCTGGATGACGGCGCCGACCCATGCTGGGGCGAGTGGCTTGATCAGATGCGAAGGCGACTCGGGCCCGCGGCCATCCGCGTGCCGCACGCGCAGGCCGACCCCACCGACGAGCGCGCCTGGCAGGCGAAGGTGGTCGAGGGCGCGGGCGCGCGTGCCGAGGCGCCCGCCGTACCGGTGGAAAGCCTGCGTGTGTTGCGGCCCACCGTGCGCGTGGCACCCGCGCAGTCGATCGAGGTGGAATGCGACGCGCGACGCCGCCCCATGCGCCTGCGCGCGCTCGATGCATGGCTGGCGGTCGACGCGCAGGACGGTCCCGAACGCATCGCCGCAGCATGGTGGCGCGGCGAACGCGGCACGTGCGACCGTTGGCGCGTGCTCGCAGGCGGCGGCTGGTGGTGGCTTCGTCGCGAAGGCGCGGCGTGGTGGCTGGAAGGGGCGTGGTCATGAGCGGCTTCGTCGAGCTCGGCTGCATGAGCAACTTCAGCTTTCAGGAAGGCGCCAGCCACGCCGACGAGCTGTTCGATCGTGCACGCGAGCAGGGCGCCGCGGCGCTTGGCGTGTGCGACCGCGACTCGGTGTCGGGGCTGGTGCGCGCGCTCGAGGCCAGTCGCGCCAGTGGCGTGCGACTGGTGGCCGGCGCGCGCCTTCGCTTCGACCCGCCGGTGCGCCAGGCCGTGCCGGTGGAACTGCTGCTGTGGCCGTTCGAACTGCGCGGCTGGGCGAACCTGTGCCGCCTGATCACCGACGGCCATGTGCAGCGTCGCCGCGCCATCGGCTCGCTGCTCACGCGCGCCGACGGCCTGATGGCTGCGGTGCTGCCCGCACCCGGCGTGGCGCTGGCCGAGCAGTGGTTCCTGGAGACGGTGGAAGGTCTCGCCCGGCTCTTCGGTGATCGCCTGTCGGTGGCGCTGGTCCGCCAGGGTCTTCCCGATGAATGGCTGCGGCTGCGTCAGGCCTGCGCGCTGGCCGCGCATGTGGGCGTGCCCACGCTGGCCACCAACCTTCCGCGCCATCACGACGCGTCGCGGCGCGAGCTGGCCGACGTGCTCACCGCCGTGCGTGAAAGCAAGCCCGTGGCGGCGTGCGGTGCGGCGCTGGCGCCCAACCACGAGGCGCACCTGCGGGGCGAGGCCGCCATGCGCGCGCTGTTCGACTTCGCGCCCGAGGCGGTGGACCGATCGGTGCAGATCGCGCGTCGCTGCGAAGGCTTCTCGCTGGAACAGGTGCGCTGGAGCTATCCGCGCGACTGCGCGCCCGAGGGAATCTCGCCGCTGGCGCACCTTCGCGCGCTCACCATGCAGGGCGCCCGCGAGCGTTGGCCCGGCGAGGTGCCGACCGCGGTCATGCAGCGGCTCGAGCACGAACTCGCCCTCATCGCCGAGTTGCGCTACGAGCCTTACTTCCTCACCGTGCACGAGATCGTGGCCTTCGCGCGCGGTCGCGGCATCCTGTGTCAGGGCCGTGGCGCGGCGGCCAACAGCGCGGTGTGCTTCTGTCTGGGCATCACGGCGGTCGACCCGGACCGCATGGACACGCTCTTCGAGCGCTTCATCAGCCGCGAGCGCGACGAGCCGCCCGACATCGACGTGGACTTCGAGCACGAGCGCCGCGAGGAGGTGATCCAGTGGATCTACCGGCGCTGGGGCCGGCATCGCGCCGCGCTCACGGCCGAGGTGATCCGGTGGCGCGGCCGCTCAGCGGTGCGCGACGTGGGCAAGGCCATGGGGCTCGCACCCGAGGCGGTCGAGCGGCTCGCGAGGCAGATTGATCGGCACATGGTCGACCCGCGCGAGGGCGGCGAGGTCGACGCGAGGCAGGCCGTGCAGCCCCTGAACGATCTCGAAACGCGCGTGCTGCGCATGGCCGCCGAACTCGAAGGCTTCCCGCGGCATCTCTCGCAGCATGTAGGTGGCTTCGTGATGAGCGACGGCCGTCTGGACGAGATCGTTCCCGTGCGCCCGGCCACCATGGCCGACCGCACCATCATCGAATGGGACAAGGACGACCTCGAGGCGATGGGGCTGCTGAAGGTCGACGTGCTCGCGCTTGGCATGCTCACCTGCATCCGCAAGTGCCTTGATCTGGTGAACGAGGCCCGCGCCGATCCCGCCGCGCCCGCGCTCGCCTTCCACGCCATTCCATCGGAAGACCCCGCCACCTACGACATGGCCTGCCGCGCCGACACGGTGGGCGTGTTCCAGATCGAGAGCCGCGCGCAGATGAGCATGCTGCCGCGCCTGAAGCCGCGCCGCTTCTACGACCTGGTGGTGCAGGTGGCCATCGTGCGGCCGGGGCCGATCCAGGGCGACATGGTGCATCCGTATCTGCGGCGGCGCGCGGGGCTGGAGCCGATCTCGTACCCCGACCCGCGCATCGAACGCGTGCTCGGTCGCACGCTGGGCGTGCCGCTCTTCCAGGAACAGGCCATGTCGCTGGCGGTGGTGGCGGCAGGCTTCACGCCGGGCGAGGCGGATCAGCTGCGCCGTTCGATCGCCGCGTGGAAGCGTCGCGGCAACCAGTTGGCGCAATATGGCGAGCGTCTGGAAGCGGGCATGGTGGCCAACGGCTACTCGCGGCAGTTCGCGCAGCAGGTGTTCACGCAGATCCAGGGCTTCTCGGGCTACGGCTTTCCGGAGAGCCACGCGGCCAGCTTCGCGCTGCTGGCCTATGCCAGCGCGTGGCTGAAGCGGCACCACCCGGCTGCGTTCGCGGCGGCGCTGCTGAACAGCCAGCCGATGGGCTTCTACGCGCCGGCGCAACTGGTGCGCGACGCGCGCGAGCACGGCGTGGAGGTGCGGCCCATCGACGCCAACTTCAGCGCATGGCACTGCACGCTGGAGCCGCGCGGCCTTCGCGGGTTTGCCGAGCCGCCGGCGCTTCGTCTGGGCCTTCGCATGGTGCGCGGGCTCTCGCAGGCCGATGGCGAGCGCATCGCGGCGGTGCGTGGGCCGGTACAGGCGGCGGGGG
>VGYX01000006.1 GCA_016872835.1 Planctomycetota bacterium
CCCAACGCGCCTGCGTGCGCGCAAGCGTCTCGCGGCCGATCGTGGCCTGACGGAACGCCAAGACCTGCGTCGCCGCCACGATCACCGCGGCGATCGCGATCGCCCAGACGACCGTGAGCGTCACCATTCCGCGTGGTGCACGGCGGCTCATGGTCCGCCACCTCCACGTCGGCCTCCGCCACCGTTTTGACTTGGAGGCGGAATGAACGGCACATTGCCGCCACCGCGCCCGCCGCCACTTCCGCCACCACCGCCTCTGCCGCCCGGTCCGCCACCACCGCCACGCCCGGCGTTGTTCGGATTGCCGTTGCCCCGGCCACCTTGGCCGCCGCCGTCAGCGCCATCGGGTCCGGGCGCGTCGCCAGCTGGAACGCCTGCCCCGGCACCGCCAGCCATGCCGGCACCGCCCGCCGCCGCGTCCTCCGCGGCGCCCGCGGGCGTCTCCTCCTCCGGCTCCTTCTTGGGCGCGGGCGCGCGGTCCAGCGGAATCTCGGTCCGCAACGTCACCAGCGCGCTGCCGTCGGTCAGCATCTCCTCGCCGACGCGCTCACCGCTCGCGGTCACGGTGGCTCGCACCGAGAGCGGCAGGCCATCCACGTCGCTGTCCCAGTCCTGACGCCACGCCGCTCCGTCGTAGGCCTCGAAGCGCAGTCCGACCACGCCGTCGCCGACGGGCTCCGCGAGTCCGCCCGCGTCCTCGTGCCGGTCCGGAACGGGATCGCGGCGGCGCCACAGCGACGCACCGTCGGCGTCCACCTCGATCCGGTACTGCGTCTCGTACTCCTGTCCCTCGCCCGAGTAGGAAAGGGGCCGGATCGTCCGCAATCGCTCGTTGAACAGCAGCATCTGATCGCGGTCGAGTTCGCCGATCGGCGAGGAGACCGTTTCCGCCGCAAGGCGAAAGCGCGTGAAGAACAGGTCGTCGCTTCGCAGCGTCGACTGCACGTCACGCCGGATGTGCTCGAGAGCGTCGGTCGCCCGTCGTGATGCCATCATGCGCAGGCGCGCCACATCGCGCGCACGACCCAACTGGCTCAGCGACGTCGTGATCGCGGTGGCCACGATCCCGGCGATCACCAGCGCCACGATCAGTTCCACGATGGTGAAGCCACGCCTAGTTGCCACCACCGGACTCCTGTGCATCAAGTCGGCCGGGTCGGTCGATCGGCTTCTCGGGGGCGCGCTCGACGGGTTCGGCCTCCTCATTCTGCGGGGCCACGCGCGTGGCGCAGCGGTACTCCACGCCGGCCGGGTCGCGCACCATCGCCAGCACGTTCCAGGCATCACCGTCGCCCTCCGATTCGATCTCGACGGCGTACTCCCAGTCGGGCCAGGGTGCGGCGAGTCGACCGGTGGACTCGCGAATCTCCGCGTAGCGTCGCGGTCCCTCGACCACGACCTGCGCCAGCAGCTCATCCAGTATCGCCGCCGCCATCGCCTCGTGCTCGCCGCGCTGCAGCATCGCCAGACTGCGTTGCGAGAGCGTCACCACGCTTGCAAGCCCCAGTGCCAGCAGCGCGCCGCCAAGAATGGCGTCGATCAGGGCGAAGCCGCGTCGTCTGGACCGTCCACTCACCATGGTTCACGATCCATTCCGGCCTGGTCCAGATCGAGAGGAACGCGCACGCGCTCGCGGGCAACGCCGTTGTCGGTGCGCATGGGCGTGGACCCATTCGGCGGCAGCAGCAACTCCGTCTCAAGCCCGTCCGCGATCACGCGCATGAAGATCTCGGGGCGCTCGCCGCTGGGCGAACCCATGATGCGCCACTCCGAGCCGTCCAGCGGTCGGCCATCCATCCGGACCTCGGCCAGTTCCACGCCCTGTGGCATGCAGACGGGCTGCACGTGGCGATCCGGCGTCCATTCCGGCGCCTCTGTCGGCTGCAGGGGATCGCTCTCGAGCGTCCACAGCGCGACGCATCCCGTGTCCGGATCCAGCCAGATCGCGCAACTCGCCGCGCCGGAACTGTCGCGGAAAGCGAACATCGAGAGCAGCTCCGCAAGGCGTTCCGCCGCCACGTCCGCCTCGCGGCGGGCCATGCCCGTCAGGCGCGGCACCACAAGAGCCGCCACGATCACCAGCAGCGCCGACACCACGATCAGTTCGATCAGGGTGAAGCCTCGGCGCATGCGATGACAGCCCGCGTCAGCGGGCCCCGTTGATGATGTCCTTGGCGTCGCCCTCGCCGCCAGGCTGCCCATCGGCACCATAGCTCACGATGTCGAAGTCGCGGTTCACGCTCGGCGGCACCATGACCACGTAGCGATTGCCCCACGGATCGTTCAGGTTGTTGGGGTTCGAGATGATCGGATTGTCGCCCTCGCAGAGCACGTCCAGCTCGAAGTCGTCCCCCAGACGGCTCACACCCTTCTCGGTCATGTACAGGCGGACCTGCTGGGCCAGGCTGTTCACGTCGGCCTCGGCCTTGCGGTTCTTGGCCACGCCGAGCCAGCGCGTCACGTTGGGCACCAGGATCGTGGCCAGCAGCGCGACGATCGTGACGGCGATGATCACCTCCAGCAGGGTGAAGGCGCGTCGGGCGTGAGGGCGGCGTCGGGAAGCGTGATGGTGCATCGGTGGATCTCGCGAGAAAGTGCCGTGTGGATCATCAGCAACGGCGGCGCGGATCGGGCAATGCACGCCGCGTGCCGAATTCGCCGGACTTCCCGACGAAGTGTCCGATAGCGTAGCCGCCGAGGCGCGATCCGGTTCGGCTCAGCCACCCAAAGCGGACTGCATTTGCAGCAGGGGCAGCAGGATCGCCGCAAGCACGAAGCCGGCGATGATCGCCATGAACACCAGCAGCACCGGGGGCAGGGCCTTCGTGAAGATCTTGATGCTGCTGTTGACCTGGCGGTCGAAGGCGGTCGCGGCGTGCAGCAGCATGCTCTCGAGCCGACCCGAGCGCTCGCCGATGTTCACGATCTGGATGAGCAGCGGCGGGAAGAATCCGCAGCGCTCCAGCGGTTCGGCCAGAGCCTGTCCCGTGGTCACCTTCTCCTGCACCTCGTCCACGGCGCGCGTCAGCACGGCGTTTCCCAGCGTGTCGCGCGTGATGCGCAGCGCCTGCAGGATCGGCAGGCCCGCGCTGCAGAGGGTGCCGAGGGTCCGGGTGAATCGGGCCACGGCCACGTCGCGCAGCAGCGGGCCCAGCAGGGGCATGCGCAGCAGCAGGCCGTCGCACCGGAACTTGTTGTGGGGAACGGCGATCCAGCGCCGCGCCATGATGAACGCGCCGCCCATCGCCAGCAGCACCAGCAGCCACCACGTGCCCATGAATCCCGCGAAAGCCAGCAGGATCCGCGTGGGAAGTGGCAGCACCATGCCGGGCTGGCCCGCGATCGGCGCCATCAACTGGGGCAGGATCACGGTGACCAGCAGGACCACGCTGGCAAAGATCAGCGCGGCCACGATCATCGGATAGATCGTCGCACCCACGAGCTCGCGCCGAAGTTCCACGGCGCGATCCAGAAGGTCCGCGAGCTGGTGCATCACCTCGGGCATGCGACCGCTCGCGTCGGCCGCGCGCGCCATGCCGATCGTCATGTCGTCGAAGGGCGCACCATAGGCCTTCATCGCCTCGTGCAGCGGCAGGCCGGCCTCCACCTTCTCGATCAGCGCGTCCAGGATCACCGGCTGCGCCTTGCCGCTGGCCTGACGGCGCACGGTCCGAAGCGCCTGCATGAGGGGAAGACCGGCCTCGACCGCAGTCGCCAATTCGCGAATGAGGTTGGCCAGATCCGCCTTGCTCATCGAGGGTCGGCCGCCTGCGCCCGTCAGCCATGCGGGCATGCCGCCACCGGTCGGGCGCGGAGCACCCTCGGCGGCCAAGCGGGCCGGGCCCGGTGCGTCCGGCTCGTCACTCTCAAGACGAAGCGGCGTGAGTCCGCGCGAGAGCACCAGACGCATGGCCGTGCCCCGGTCGGGCGCGGCCACGGAGCCGCTGGCGTTTGCGCCACTGCGATCGAGACCCTCGTAACGCCAGTTCGCCACGGATCAGCCCTCGTCCACGTCCTGCGTGGCGCGCAGCACCTCGCCGATCGTGGTCTCGCCGCGCTGCGCCTTCTCCATGCCGTCGTCACGCATGGACATGAAGTCCGGGTCGACGAGCTGGCGGAGTTCCATCATGCTCTGGCCCTCGGCCACCCCGGCCCGAAGCGCGGGATTGATGCGCGCCAGCTCGAAGAAGCCGAGTCGGCCTCGGAAGCCGCTGCCGGAGCAGGCCTCGCAGCCCGCACCCACGGTGACCTGTCCCCCGAAACGGTCCACCTCCGCGGGCGCGATGCGAACGCGCTGGTCGTCGGTCATCGGCACCTTGTGCGCGCACTTGCGGCAGATGCGGCGCCCCAGACGCTGCGCCAGCAGGCCCTCGAGCACGCTGGCCACCAGGAAGCTCTCCGCACCCATGTCCACCAGGCGGCCCACGCTGCTCAGCGCGTCATTGGTGTGCAGCGTGCTCAGGATCAGGTGGCCCGTGAGCGCGCTGCGGATCGCGATGTCCACCGTCTCGGCATCGCGGATTTCGCCCACCAGGATCACGTCGGGGTCCTGGCGCAGGATGCTGCGCAGTCCGCCCGCGAAGGTCAGGCCGCGCTTGGGATTCACGGGAATCTGGTTGATGCCCGTGAGCTCGTACTCCACGGGATCCTCGATGGTGATGATCTTCTTCCGCGGGTCGTACAGCTTGCTCAGCGCCGCGTAGAGCGTGGTCGTCTTGCCGCTGCCGGTCGGGCCGGTCACCAGCACCAGACCGTGGGGCTTGGCGATCAGCTTGTCCATCATGCCCACCAGCCGGTCGTTCATGCCCAGGCTGCGCAGGTCGAGCGGCAGGTTGTTCTTGTCCAGGATTCGCATCACCACGCTCTCGCCATAAATCGTGGGCACGGTGCTCACGCGGATGTCGACCTTGCGTCCCTCAAAGCGCAGCGAGATGTGCCCGTCCTGGGGCACATAGCGCTCCGCGATGTTCATGTGGGACATGATCTTGATGCGGCCCACGATGGCGGGCTGCAGGTGCTTCGGCGGGCTCGGCTGCTCCACCAGCACGCCGTCGACGCGGTACTTCACCTTCAGCAGGCCATCGAAGGGCTCGATGTGGATGTCGCTGGTGCGCTTCTGGATCGCCTCCAGAATGAGAAGGTTCACCAGGTTGACCAGTGTGGGCTGCTCGGCCATCCGGTGCACGTCGTCGGCCTCGATCGCGTCCAGGTTGTTCTCGCTGCCCGTGTCCGCGAGATCACCCTCGCTCGCCAGGCTCTCGGCCATGCGTGCCGCGGTGACGCCATACGCCTGTCGCATCAGTTCGCCGAACGCCTCGATGGCCACGCCCACACGCGCGATTGGCAGTCGACCGATCGCGCCCGCCTCATCCACCGCACCCAGATCGAAGGGATCGGCCATGGCAAGTCGAAGCCGACCGGCCTCGACCGAGATCGGCACCACGCGCAGGCGTACGGCGGCGTCGGCGGGAATCAACCGAACGGCGGAGGGCTCCGAAGGCACCGGCTTGTCCAGCCACGCGAAACCACAGGTCTCGCAGCGCTCACGCACCGAGCCGGCCGCGGCCGCCTTCAGCAGCGCCTCGACGGCGGGGGAGTTGCCCGAACCAGACTCGGCCATCACGTCAGCCACGGCGCGGCGGGTGGATCACTCCACCGCCTCCTTGCGCGCGGGCTTCTCGCCCTCGGCATCGGCCTCGCCGGCGCCCGCGTTGGCGGCACCCTTGCGCGCACCACCCTCGTACATCGCGGGATTGGTCTGCATGTTCGGAGGGCGAAGGCCTGGGATACCGGCGGTGATCTTCTCCTTCTGCTCGGCGGTCAGCAGCGCCAGCACGGCGTCGCGCGTCTCCTGCACAAGCTTGTTCTTCTCGTTGCGCAGGGGCACCATCGGATCCGGCGGCGGGGCTTCGGCAGTCTTGCCCTGTTTGGCGGCCAGACGAGCCTGCGCGGACTTGGTCGCCCGTGTGGCCTTGTTCGGATCGTCCTTGCGGATGGTGTCCAGCATGCGATCGCGCAGGCTCGCAAGCGCGGTCTCCCACTTCGACTTCGCCGCGGCGATGCCGGTCTTCTGCTCGTCCGTGAGGTCGTTCAGACCGTCGATGACCTGAAAGAAGCTCGCAAGCGGATCGGGCTGGAATGCCTCCTTGTAGCCCGCCGCCAACGCGCGCTGACGGAAATCCGCGCCGTACGGTGCGGGAAGCGCCGCCGCGATGCGCTCGATGCCGTCGTCCTGGGCCTGTCGAACCGTGACGCGCGCAGTCATGATTTGCGCCTGCAGGCCTGCACCCTTCTGAAGATCCATGCTCTCCATGGCCACTCGGAAGTCCGGCATGAGCGACTTGATGCGCGCGTCCCGATCGGCCAGAGCCTCGTCAAGGGCGATCTCGTACTCGTCGAAGGCCGGCTGGGCCGCGGTCATCGCCTCGGGCGGCATCTGCATCTGGCGGGCGATCGCCAGAAGGTCCACGCCCTCTCCGGACAGGTCGCTGTTGGTGAGCGCGTGCTCGCGGCGGATCGTTCGCTCGAAGCGCGGCCAACGCTCGCGCTGCGTGTCGCTGAGCTGGCCCTTCACGCTCTCCATGAAGTCCGTGAAGAGCTGCTGCTTCTCAAATTGCCAGGTCTCGATCGGCGCCAGCAGGCCGACTGCGGACTTGGCGCCATTCTTCTGGGCCTTCGCCATGTCGACCATCTTCTCGCGTACCGCGTCGCAGCCGGTCTTGAAACTGGCGCTGTAGTCCTCGATCAGGCTTTCCACGATGGGGCGCTGCCAATCCTCCAATTTCAGCGTCTCCACGATCAGGACCATGTCGCGGGGCAGGATGTCGGGACGGAAGGCTTCGCTGAAGCCGGCCTTGCCACCGAACTGCGCGGAAGCCGAGAGCGGGGCGAGCGAGATCGAGGCACAGCAGAGGATGGTTCGAAGGATGTTTCGCATGGTGTGGTGACCTGACTTGGGCGGGCCCGGGTCAACGGGTGTCGGGCCGCCGGATTTGCGGAAAGTGTCCAATTGATCGGCAAATGCCGGTCCGGGCATCGAGGCCGGACCCATAAGTTACGTGACTTTCGCTCGCCGGGTTCACGCGGACCTCACCGTTCGCTGCTCGATCCGCTTTTCAGACCGCGTGACCACGATCCGATCCACGAAGATGCCCGGGGTGTGGACCGCGTCGGGATCGATCCCGCCCAGCGGCACGATTTCCTCCACCTCGGCCACCGTGACCTTGCCGGACGTGGCCACCATCGGGTTGAAGTTGCGGGCGGTCTTTCGGAAGAGAAGGTTGCCGAAGGGGTCCGCCTTCCATGCCTTCACGAGCGCCAGGTCCGCTCGGATGCCGCGCTCCATCACGAATGTCTCGCCATCGAACATCTCGGAGGGCTTGCCCTCGGCCACCACCGTGCCGACCCCGGTCCGGGTGTAGAACGCAGGAATGCCCGCGCCACCGGCGCGCAGCCGCTCGGCGAGGGTGCCCTGCGGGCAGAACTCCAACTCCAGTTCGCCGCTCATGAATTGCCGCTCGAATTCCGCGTTCTCACCCACGTAGCTTGAGACCATCTTGCGGATCTGACGGGTCTTGAGCAGCAGGCCGAGTCCCCAGTCGTCCACGCCGGCGTTGTTCGAGACGCAGGTGAGGTTCTTGGCGCCACTGTCCCGCAGCGCGAGAATCAGCTGTTCGGGGATGCCGCAGAGGCCGAAGCCGCCGACCGCCACCATGAGGCCATCGCGCGTGAGGCCCTCAAGGGCCTTGGCCGCGCTGGGGAAGACCTTGTCCGTTGCCATGCGCCGCAGTGTAGGGCCGGATCTCCGGTCGCTAGCCTCCGACCGCGTGCCGCTGGTGCTTCTGCTCATCCTGCTCTCCGCGCTGCCCGACGCGATGTTGGCCGTGGTGCTGCGGGATCTGTTCGTGGAGCGCTACGGCGTGTCCGCGGAGAGCGCGCAGATGTTTCTGGCGGTGAATCTGCTTGGTGCAGGTTTGGCCGTGCCGCTGGTGCGCTGGCTGCGCGCGTCGTGCCCGGCATGGTCCATCGTGGTGGCGGGAGCGCTTGCCGACGCGACTTTGCTGGGGTTGATGTGGCTGCCGATCGGGTTCGGGCCGACCCTGGTCCTGCGCGTGCTGGAGGGCGTGGCCGATGTGGCCACCTTCGCGGCGCTCTTCCAGATCCTTGGTCAGGTCCACGACCGACCAGCCGCATGGCGGATGGGTGTCGGTGCATCCATGCTGGTGGGAGGCCTTGGCGCGGGCGCGGCGATCGGCGGCGCGATGATCCGGATGAGTTCCATGGGGCCCACGATCGCGTTTGTCCTGGGAGCGGGAAGTTGCCTGGCCACGGCGCTGGGTGCGTGGATCGGGTCTGCGGTGCTGGAGCGCTCCGCGCCCGCCGCAGAGCGGCCGGAAGTCGGCCAGCCAGAGCGGCCTCGTTCCCTCTGGCCGGTGTTGCTGATGGCGGCGTCGGATCGCGCGACTGGCGCGGCCTTGACCGCCGTCTTCGCTGGATTTCTTGCGAAGAACCTTGGCTACGACCCTGCGCAAAGAGGGCTTCTGGTGGGACTCCCGCTGATCCTCATGGCCGTGGGGGCCGCGCCCGCCGGCTGGGTGGCGGATCGGCTGGGCCCCTTGCGCGTGCGTACCGCATGCGCGTTCGCCTACGCGCTGTGCTTCGCGCTGGTGCCATGGCTTGGCTTCTCGACCGTCGCCCTGAGTCTCGTGCTGCTGTTGCTTGGCTTGGCGGCGGCACCGCTGCTGCCGGCGTCACTCTCGCTGGCTTCGCAGGCCGGTCAGGGAACCTCGGGTCTGGCGGCGTTCCGCGCCGCAGGGGACGGTGGTTACTTCGTGGGAATCCTTTCAGTGGTGACGGTGGGCGCCCTCGCCGGGGGCGATCGCATGGGAACACAGCAGGCACTGATGGCCGGCTTCGGGCTGCTTCACCTCGCGTGCACGGCAGGCACGGTGATGGCGATGCGGCGCGGTCGCTGAACCTGTCAGTTGTGCGAGATCGTCTGCTCGGGCATCGGTTCGCCCTGCAGTTCTTCAAGCGCGAGTCGCAACTTCTCCAGCGCCTTGTTCTGGATCTGACGCACCCGCTCCTTGGTCACGCCGATCATCTGGCCCACCTGCTCCAGCGTGAGCGAGGGGGAACCGACCGGGGCGTCGAGACCGAAGCGGTGCTCGATCACCTTGCGCTCCACGTCGCTCAAATCGGCACGATCGCTCTCGACCAGGAAGCGCACTTCCGCCGCGCTGTCGCGTGCGTGCTGCTCACGCACCGTCTCCAGGTGATTGGAGCGCTCGAATTCGGGGTCGAACTCGCTCGGAAATCGCTGCCTGTGCTTCACCAGCTTGATTCCGAAGCGGCTGAAGGCCTTCAGGATCGCGCGACACGCGTAGGTGCTGAACTTGAAGCCGCGACCGCAGTCGAACTTGTCCACGCTGCGCATGAGCGCCATGTTTCCCTCGCCGATCAGATCGGGGAAGTCGCTCTCGCCCAGTCGTACGCGCTTCGCCATCGCCAGCACCAAGGCCAGATTGGTCTCAGAAATCTGTTCGCGATAGCCGCGTGCCGTGCGGTACCAACGGATCATCTCGCGCGCCTCGTCTGCCGTGGGGGTGCGTCCTTCAAGACCCTCCTGGATCTGACGCACGCGGAAACGCGCGTAGTTGTACTGCAGGAAAATCACGCGCTCCTGTGCGGCCGTGAGAACGAGTGAGCCGCTCCGGGACTGCCGCTGCTTCTGCTCCTTCGCGCCCAGATCGTCCATCAGTGGGCGATACCAGGTCACGTCGGGCCGCTGGATCGGGGCGGGCTTCTCGTAGATGGCGCGCTCCGCACCTGGCTTGCGGAACTCGGGTGAGTCCATGTAGTCCATGGGCTCGGCCAAGACTTCAGAAAGCAACGCCTGATCGGCGGGGGTCAGGCAGGTGCGGGTTCCGCCGGCACGCGCGCGTTCGCGCACCGCGGGCCTGCGGCGCTGCTTCACGCGGTCAATCGGGGAGTTGGATCCGAAGAGCGAGTCGATCATGGTGTTCCTGTCCACCGCCGGCGTCGGGGGGATTTATGCCGGAGAGAGGTGCGGGTCTCGAACCACCAGACGAGTGAGCAATCAAGGTGCCGAACCACCCTTGGGAGACGATCCGGCAAAGGGCTCAACGAATGCCCCGTAGGTCCGTTCGACAGTCCCTGTGATTTGGTTTCACGACGCCTTGAAATGAAAAGCACAGAGGCCCCCGTATACATGGGGGCCTCCGACATCGCGCAGGAAAGATTCGATCGATCCTAAATAAGTTCTCGGACTTATTCGGCCTTGCCGCCACTCATGTCGTAGATCCAGGCCTCGCTGGCGCGCTGGAAGTCCAGCACCTCGCCTGACTTGAAGAAGAGCCCGAGCTCGCGGGTGGCAGCGTCGGGGCCGTCCGAACCGTGGATCAGATTGAAGCTGTTCGACACACCGAAGTCGCCGCGGATCGTTCCGGCGGCGGCCTTGCTGCCAAAAGTGGCGCCCATCATGCCGCGGCAGATCGCGATCGCGCCATTGCCACGGATCGCCATCACGAGCACCGGGCTGCTGGTCATGAACCGCACCAGGCCTGCGTAGAAGGGCTTGTTGACATGGTCCTTGTAGTGCTGTGCGGCCAGTTCCTGCGTGATCTGCATCAGCTTGCAGCCCACGATCTGCAGGCCCTTCTCCTCGAAGCGGCTGATGATTCGGCCCATCAGGCCTCGCTGCACGGCGTCGGGCTTCAGGATGATCAAAGTGGTTTCCATGGTGTTCTCCTTGAGGGGGATGATTTGGGGCGACCATGGTAGCGGAGCAACGGCCCGACCGCCGATCCGCATGGAAAAGGGGCCCCAACGGCCTGCAAACGCCGAAACACTGGGATACTGCGCCGCCTAAGTTCCATGGAGGTTCGATGCAAGGCACGGAAGCCGCGGTGATGGATTCGTCCAAGAGCCAGAACGCACCCAGGACCCCGCGCAAGCGGGGCGCGACCGCCGAGGAGATGGCGGGACGCCAGCGCGACATCAGCGTGAGCGAGTTCTTCGCGAAGAACCGCCACCTGCTGGGTTTCGACAACCCGCGCAAGGCGCTGCTGACCACCGTGAAGGAGGCAGTGGACAACAGCTTGGATGCCTGCGAGGAGGCGGGCATCCTTCCCGAGATCTCGGTGATCATCGAGGACCTGCAGCCGGACCGGCCGGCGACAGCAAAGAGCTCGCGCTATCGCGTGACCGTGGTGGACAACGGTCCGGGCATCGTGCGCAAGCAGGTCGAGAACATCTTCGGCCGCCTGCTCTACGGCAGCAAGTTCCATCGACTGAAGATGAGCCGCGGGCAGCAGGGCATCGGCATCAGCGCGGCGGGCATGTACGGCCTGATCACCACAGGCAAGCCGATGGTGATCCACACCAAGCCCGGTGCGAAGCAGGCCGCGCATCACATCGAACTGGCGATGAACACGAAGACGAACCGCGCGGAGGTGACGCTCGACGAGGAGACGGGCGACTTCCCGCCGCTGCGGTTCCGCACGCTCACGCCCGGCACGCGCGCGCTCAGTGGCGAGGCCGGAGGCTTCCTGGATGTGCAGGCCTATCGCAGCGGAACCTGCGTGAGCATCGAGCTGGAGGGGCGCTACCAGCGTGGTCGAGGATCGGTGGACGAGTTCCTGGAACTCACGGCGATCGCGAACCCGCACGGCCGGTTCGTGTTCGTGCCGCCGAGCCGCGTGAGCGCCGACGACGAGGGCGACACGCCGATCCTGGCGCAGGCCGAGGCGGGGGCCGCGGCCGCTGCAGCGGTGACCACCGAGACGCAGGGCGTGACGGTGTTTCCGCGCGGCGTGCAGGAATTGCCGCCCGAGACGAAGGAGATCCAGCCGCATCCGAAGGGCATCGAGCTTGGCACGCTGCTGCAGATGCTGAAGGACTACGAGGCGGCCGAGAAGGGCACGCTGTTCAACTTCCTGCAGGAGCGCTTCTGCCGCGTGAGCCCGTCGACCGCGGGCGCGCTGTGCGAGAAGATCGGGCTCACGAGCCGCCGCAAGGTGGCCGACGTGGAGCCGCCGATGGCGGAGAAGCTGTTCGAGGCGTTCCAGAACGCGAAGCTGGCGCCACCGCCGACCGACTGTCTGGCGCCGATCGGCGTGCGGCAGTTGCTCGCAGGCATGCTGAAGGGTGTGCGCGCGGAGTTCTACGCGGCCAGCACCCGTGATGCCGAGGTGTATCGCGGGCGGCCGTTCCAGATCGAGGCGGCGATCGCGTTCGGCGGCGAGCTGCCGGCCGACGAGACCGCGCGCGTGATCCGCTTCGCCAACCGTGTGCCGCTGCTCTTTCAGCAGAGCGCCTGCAGCAGCTTCAAGGCCGTGGTGGAGACCGGTTGGAAGAACTACAACCTGCAGCAGCCGCGCGGCAGCCTTCCGGTGGGGCCGCTGGTGATCATGATCCACGTGGCCAGCGTGTGGGTGCCGTTCACCAGCGAGAGCAAGGAAGCGATCGCCGACTACGACGAGATCCGCAAGGAGATGCGGCTGGCGCTCATGGAGTGCGGCCGCAAGCTTGGCACCTACCTGCGCAAGCGCCAGCGCATGCGCCGCGAGGGCGAGCGACGCGACGTCTTTGAGCGCTACATCGGCGAGATCAGCAAGGCGGTGAACGCCATCACGGGCACCGACGCGCGCAAGTTGTACGACGCGCTGCTCGAGCAGGCGCGCAAGCGCACCGCGCAGGCGGACCAGGTGCTGGACGAGGACGGCAAGGTGGTGAAGGACGAGCCGATGGACGAGGACGGCGTGATCGTGGTGCAGAGTGCGATCGCGCCTGCGCCCGAAAGTGACCGGATCTCGGCCCCACCGGTGCCGGAGCGCCAGCCGAAGCGCGGCAAGCCGGCGGACAAGCCGGCCGCGCCAGCGAAGACTCGCGGCAAGCGTGGCGGTGACGGCCCCAGCCTCTTCTGATCGAACGCGAACGACAAGGAACGAACCATGGCCAAGAGCAAGTCAGCGAACGCGGCGACCAAGGCCCGCGATGCGGCGACCGAGAGGAAGATCGTGGAGATGGCCGACGGCGTGGCGAAGAGGGCGCTCGGTGGTCGCGAGCCGATGGTGGCGATTCCCACCCGTGCGCGAAGCAACACGACCTGGAACAAGAAGAAGGGCATCCTGCAGATGGGGGATGCGGCGCAGGAGCGCCAGCTCTTCAACCTGAACCAGGCGAAGAGCTTCATGCAGACCATGCTGCATGGCAGCAGCGTGAAGGACCTGATCGCGGCCGACAAGACGCTGAGCCTTCGTGGCATGTTCTACAAGGGCCTGCACACCGTGGCGGGCACGAAGGAGAAGACCTTCGCCGATCAGGACGAGTCGGACGGCATCCTGGAGGACCTCGAGGTGTCGCTCGGCGCGCTACGCGAGGAGCTGCACATCTTCGCCAAGAAAGCGGGCACCGTGGTGGGCAACATCACGTTGGTGGACTCGGGCGACGAGATCGACTGCCGTCGCATGGGCAGCGGCGGCTACGCGATTCCCAGCATCGTGGAACCCGACGTGATCCAGTTCAAGAAGTGCGAGGCGAAGTTCGTGCTGCACGTGGAGAAGAACACGGTGTGGAGCCGCTTCAACGAGGATCGCTTCTGGGAGAAGCACAACTGCATCCTGACCGAGGGCGGCGGCCAGCCCCCGCGCGGTGTGCGCCGCCTGCTGCGGCGCCTGAACGAGGAGCTGGGCCTGCCCATCTACTGCCTGCTCGACTGCGATCCGTGGGGGCACTACATCTACAGCGTGATCAAGCAGGGCAGCATCTCGCTGGCCTTCGAGAGCGAGCGACTGGCGATTCCGGAGGCGAAGTTCCTGGGCATCCGCTCGAAGGACTACAAGGCCTGCGGCCTGAGCGACGACGTGCAGATCGCGCTGAACGACAACGACATCAAGCGCGCCAAGGAGATCGCGGCCTACCCGTGGTTCGAGGCGCACAAGGGCTGGCAGAAGGAGATCGAGGGCCTGCTGTCGAGCGGCTTCAAGATGGAAGTCGAGTCGCTGATCACCAAGGACATCAGCTACGTGACCGAGGAGTACGTGCCGCAGCGCCTGAAGGCGAAGGACTGGCTCGACTGATCAGGATTCGGTGCGTGGCGGTGGACCGCCGAGCGGCAGCCGAAGCGTGAAGCAGGCGCTGCCGGAAGGACCGTTGTAGAGCGTGATGGAGCCGCCGTGCTCCTCGATGATGCGGCGGGTGGTGGCCAGGCCAAGGCCGCTGCCCCCGGGCTTGGTGCTGGCGTAGGGCCGGAAGATCGTGGCGCGTCGCTCCTCGGGAATTCCCGGGCCTTGATCGATCACGCTGAGCCGGGCTTCATCACCGGTCGAGTCGAGTTCCAGCCGGAACATGAGTTCGCCGCGCCGTTCGCCCGAGGGCGCATGTCCTGCAGGCGTCATGGCCTGCACCGCGTTGATCGCCAGGTTCAGCAGCGCCTGCTTCAGCAGTCCCGCATCCACGCGCGCCGTGACCGGAACCCCCGGCACGTCCACGCGCAGCAGCACGCCCGCGCGGTCCGCCTGCGGCTGGAAGAAGTCGACGAGTTCGCTGATCAGTTCACGCAGGTCGCGTGGCTGGGGATCAAGACGCATGCGCCCGGCGAACTGCAGGAAGTCGCTCAGGATGTCCTTCAGGCGAAGCGTCTCGCGGGCCAGCGCGTCGACGCGTCGCGTGACGGCGGCGCGCGTCTCCTCGGGCAGGTTCGAGTCAAGGATGTCTTCGCGCAGCAACTGCGCGTTCAGGTTCAGCGTGCTGAGCGGATTCTTGATCTCGTGTGCCAGACCGCTGGTCATGCTGCCGAGTTCGGCCAGCCGTTCCGATGCCTGCGCTCGCCGTTCCGCCTCGAGCGTGCGCGTGGCGCGGCGTCGCAGCGAACGCGCCGCGGCGAGCGCTGCAAGCACGGCGCCCGAGGCGAGCCCGATCAGGAATGCCGGCAGTGGGGAGATCATGGGAACGAAGCGACGCGGAGGCGCCGGAGTGGCGCAGCCGCGTCGTGGTACGTTCGAGAATGCGCGGACTTCAGGTGGCTTGCGCGGTCTTGGCGGGGGTCGGCACGCGCGTGCTCTTGACCGCGGTGGCCGACCAGCCCTTCTGGCCCTTCGACGCGGAGTAGGTGACGGCCTCGCCATCACGGAGCGTCTTGAAGCCTTCCGCCTGATCGATCACGGAGAAGTGCACGAAGATGTCCTGGCCCTGCGGCCCGACGATGAAGCCGTAGCCCTTGCGGGGGTCGAACCACTTCACGTTGCCTTCGATGTTGTTCAGTTCGATGGTGTCGCTCATGGATGGCAGCTCCAGTTTCGAAGTTCTTGGGGGCCGAGGCCTGTCGACCCAGATTGTGACCCATAAATCGGGGTTCCGCAAGTGTTCCCTGCCGTATTCCCGCTCAACTCTTGAAACGAAGCGGGCGCGGCCTCGTGTGGCCGCGCCCGTGGGTTTCGCGCACGTTTGAAGCGACCCTCAGACCTTCGCGGCTGGTTCCGGGGCCGGCAGGAGGGCCTTTCGGCTCAGCTTGATGCGCCCGTTCTCGTCGACGTTGATGACCTTTACCTTGATGACGTCGCCCATCTTGACCTGGTCAGTCACGGCCTTCACGTAGCCGTGCGCCAACTCGCTGATATGGCACATGCCGTCGGTGCCGGGCACCAGCTCGACGAACGCGCCGAACTCCTTGATGGCCACGACCTTGCCCTCGAAGACGCTGCCGACCTTGATCTCGGCACCCAGCGCCTCGACTTCGGCCCGGGCCTGGGCGGCCTTGGCCGCGTCGGCGCTGGCGATGAAGACGGTGCCGTCCTCCTCGACGTCGATCTGGCAGCCGGTGCGCTCCTGGATGCCGCGGATGTTCTTGCCGCCGGGTCCGATGAGCTTGCCGATCTTCTCCGGGTCGATCTTGACCTTGGTGATGCGCGGCGCGAGCGGGCTGATGTCCGCGCGCGGCTTGGCGATCACCGCCTCCATCTGGTCGATGATCTGCAGACGGCCTTCGCGCGCCTGCGCCAGGATCTTCTCGATCTCCTCGATCGAGAGTCCGCGAGCCTTCAGGTCGAGCTGGATGCCCGTGATGCCGTCGCGGGTGCCGCTGACCTTGAAGTCCATCTCGCCGAAGAAGTCCTCTTCACCAACGATGTCGGTGACGTGCGTCACCTTGCCTTCGCTGCTGGTGAAGCGGCCCACGCTGATGCCGGCGCAGGTGGCCTTGATGGGCACGCCCGCGTCCATCATCGCCAAGCAGCCGCCGCACACGCTGGCCATGCTGCTGCTGCCGTTGCTCTCGGTGATCTCGCTGACCACGCGGATGGTGTAGGGGAAGTCCTCGGGGCTGGGCAGGATCGCCAGGAGGCTGCGCTCGGCGAGCGCGCCGTGGCCGACTTCGCGGCGACCGGGGCCCGTGATGCGGCCGGCCTCGCCGGTGCAGAAGGGCGGGAAGTTGTAGTGCAGATAGAACTTCTTCGCGTACTCCGGCAGCAGGCCGTCGACGATCTGCTCGTCCTTGATGGTGCCAAGCACGCAGCTCACGATGCTCTGCGTCTCGCCGCGCTGGAAGAAGGCGCTGCCGTGCGTGCGGGGCAGGATCGCGACCGACATGTCGAGCGGGCGGATCTGCTTCAGGCCACGCCCATCCGGACGGATGTTCATGTTGCCCGCAAGATCGTGCGTGAGCTTCTTCTCGAGGATGCGGAAAGCCTCCTTCGCCTCACGCTGCTTCTTCTCGGCGGCCATATGGTCGCCGTAGGAGAGGCCCGCGGGAATGGTGAAGTGGTTCTCGATCATCCACTTGCGCAGGCGATCCACCTCGTCGTTGCGCGGCTGCTTGCCGGTGATCTGGCGCGCCTTGCGGAGCTCCTCGCCGACGACCGACTTCACCTTCGTGAACACATCGCTGCTGGGCAACATCACTTCGCCCATCCTCACGGCAGGGGCCTGGCAGGCCTCGCGCAGCTTCTGGATCAGGTCGAGCAGCGGCTTGATGCCGTGGTCGTAACCGAAGCGGATCGCCGCGATCATGTCGCTGTCGCTGATCTCGGCGGCGCCGACCTCGATCATGTTCACGCCGTCCTTGTGGCCGGAGAGCACGAGATCCAGATCGCTGAACTCGAG
Organism: Planctomycetota bacterium; assembly: GCA_016872835.1. Classification (GTDB taxonomy): domain Bacteria; phylum Planctomycetota; class Phycisphaerae; order Phycisphaerales; family SM1A02; genus SYAC01. Next base: position 17,122 of record VGYX01000006.1, read on the forward strand.
CTGCGCGACGGTCGGGTTGATCACGAACTGCGGACCGGCGTCAGTGTGGATGCGACCCACACGCACGGTGGCCACCGGGCCCTGGAAGGGAGCGTCGGTGATGCTGAGCGCGGCGCTGGCCGCGGTGCAGGCGATCACGTCGGCGTCGGTCTGGCCGTCGTGGCTGAGCACGATGGTCTGGAGTTGGATCTCGTCGAGGAAGCCCTCGGGGAAGAGCGGCCGGATCGGCCGGTCGATCATGCGCATCGTGAGGACTTCCTTCTCGGTCGGAGCGCCCTCGCGCTTGCGGAAGCCGCCGGGGAAGCGGCCGACCGCGGGGTACTTCTCACGGTAGTCGCAGGTCAGCGGAAAGAAGTCGATGCCCGCGCGCGGGTTGGCGCGCACGGCGGTGGCGAGCACGACGGTCTCGCCGAAGGTGCACACGACCGCGCCGCTGGCCAACTTGGCCACCTTGCCGGTCTCGAACTTGAACGTGCGGCCGCCGATTTCGGTCTGAACGGTGGCTGGATTCTGCTTGCCCATGTGTCTGGGTCTCCTTGGATGTGAGTGGAGTGATGAACCGCTGCACGACCTGAGGGGAGGCAGAAGGCGAAACGCGCTTGGCTCGAACGCGGATCGCCCACTGCCGCCGTCGGCCGTGGGCGGTCGACCTGCTTACTTGCGCAGGCCGAGCTTCTGGATGAGCGCGTTGTAGCGCTCACGATCGATGGTCGACAGGTAGCGGAGGAGCCGATTCCGCTGGCCAACCATCAGAAGGAGGCCGCGGCGGCTGCCGTGGTCCTTGGGGTTGGCGCGGAAGTGGTCCTGCAGCGAGGTGATGCGCTCCGTGAGCACCGACACCTGGACTTCGGGGCTTCCCGAATCCTTGTCGTGGCGCTTGGCGGAGGTGATGGCCTTCTTCTTTGCGGCGGTGGAGATCATGGTCTTCTGTTCGTCTCTTGGGGGAAGTTTTGGAGGGGAGATCGTAACGGAAACACCCCATGCCCCGCAAGACACGCCTCGGTGGGGGTTTGCGGTTTCGAGAGGGTCCTGAAACCGCCGTTTCGGGCAGGGAAGGCCTATTCTGCCAAGGATGACCGCGACCGCCACCCCAAGCAGCCTTCGTGAAGCCACCGCCGCCTATCTGGCTGAAGCCGCGAAGATCGAGCAGGGGGGTGGGCCGAGCGGCGCCGAGCGCCAGCACCGGCATGGGCGCTTGACCGCCCGCGAGCGCATCGACCTGCTGCTCGACAAGGGTTCGCCGCGTCTCGAGTGCGGGCTCTTCTCGGCCTGGAACATGTATCGCGAGCACGGCGGCGCGCCCGGTGCGGGCGTGGTGACCTTGCTCGGCGTGGTGGAGGGCCGCCCGTGCATGGTGGTGGCCAACGACGCCACCGTGAAGGCCGGCGCGTTCTTCCCGATGACCTGCAAGAAGATCATCCGCGCGCAGGCCGTGGCGCAGCGGGCGCGGTTGCCGCTGCTGTATCTGGTGGACAGCGCCGGCGTGTTCCTGCCGCTGCAGGAGGACGTCTTCCCCGACACCGACGACTTCGGCCGCATCTTCCGCAACAACGCCGTGATCAGCGCCGAGGGCATTCCGCAGATCTCTGCGATCATGGGCAACTGCGTGGCGGGCGGCGGCTATTTGCCGGTGCTCTGCGACATGCTGCTGATGACCGAGGGCAGCGGCCTGTATCTCGCCGGGCCTGCGCTGGTGAAGGCGGCGATCGGGCAGGAAGTGACCAGCGAGGAACTTGGTGGCGCGCAGATGCACGCGCAGATCAGCGGCACGATCGACTTCCGCGAAAAGGACGACCCGGCGTGCATCACGCGTCTGCGAAGCCTGATGGCGAAGCATGGTGCGGCGCGCAAGCTCGCGACGCCCCACCTTGCGGTGAAGGCTCCGGAGCGGCCCGAGGCTGACACGATGGAGGTGTTCACCGGCGATCCGGGTCACCAGTACGACATGGTCGACCTGCTGAAGTGCATCGTGGATGGCGGCTCGTTCGACGAGTACCGCGCCGAGCACGGCCGCAGCCTGGTGTGCGGCTACGCGTCGATCGGGGGCTTCGCCTGCGGCATCGTGGCGAACCAGCGCAAGATGACCGAGCGACAGATGCCGGGCGGCAAGGCGGGCCCCAGCAAGGCCATGAACATGCCGGCGGTGATCTACGACGACAGTGCCGACAAGGCTGCGCGGTTCATCCTCGAGTGCAACCAGCGACGGGTGCCGATCCTCTTCGTGAACGACACCACCGGCTTCATGGTGGGCCGCGACAGCGAACAGGGCGGCATCATCCGCGCGGGTGCCAAGATGGTGAACGCGATGAGCAACTGCGTGGTGCCCAAGATCACGCTGATCGTGGGCGGCAGCTTCGGCGCGGGCAACTACGCCATGTGCGGGCGAGCCTTCGATCCGTTCCTGACGCTTGCGTGGCCCGGCGCGCGCTGCAGCGTGATGGGCGCGGCGCAGGCGGCGGGCACGCTGCTGCAGATCGATCTGGCCGCGCGCGAGCGCAAGGGCGAGAAGGTCGACGAGGCGATGCGCGCGCAACTGCTGAAGGCGATCACCGCGAGCTACAGCGAGCAGCAGGACATCCGTTACGGCGCGAGCCGCGGCTGGGTGGACCGCATCATCGAGCCGGCGAAGACGCGCGAGGAACTGGCGTTCGCGCTGGCGCTTGCGCACATGGCGCCGATGGACGCGCCGCTGCGCACTGGCGTGATCCAGACGTGAGCGCGCCTCGCGAGATCGTGGTCGCCACGGGCAACCCGCACAAGGTCGAGGAGATTCGGTCAATCCTCGGGCCGCTGGGACTCGTGGTGCGCTCGCTCGACGAGGTGGGCGGCCCGTTCGCCGAGCCCGACGAGACCGGGCGCAACTTCGAGGCGAACGCGCGCATCAAGGCGGTGGCGTACGCGCGCCTGACGGGGCGAACGGTGCTGGCCGACGATTCGGGGCTGGAAGTGGACGCGCTCGGTGGCGAACCTGGCGTGGACAGCGCGATCTGGGCGGGGGCCGATGGAACGCGGGCTGAACGCGACGCGCGCAACAACGCGAAGCTGGCCGAGCGCATGCGCGGCGTATCGAGCGAGCGACGCGCCGCGCGCTTCGTGTGCTGCATGTGCCTGGCGGATTCGGAGGGTCGGGTACTGGCTGAGACGCGAGGCACGTTCGAGGGCCGCATCGGCGAGGTGCCGCGAGGCAGCCACGGCTTCGGGTACGACCCTTGGCTCTGGCTCGATGACGCGGGCTGCTCGAGCGCCGAGTTGCCGCCCGACCAGAAGAACGCCCGCAGTCACCGCGGTCATGCTGCACGCGCCATGGCCGAGGCGATTCGGCGCCTAGGCTGATGCATGCGACTTCCCGTGCTCATGCCTGCAATTCCCGAGCAGCGCTACAGCTGTCACGGTTGCGGCGAATGTTGCCGCGATTTCACGATCGAGCTTCGGGGTGAGGACTTCGAGCGTGTGGCGGCGCAGGGATGGGAACGCGAACTGGGCGAGCCGTTCTGGATCGATTTTGCGGGCCGGCGCTGGCTGCGTCAGCGCGAGGACGGCGCGTGCGTGTTTCTCGGGGAGGGCGGCAAATGCGGGATTCACGCTCGATTCGGTCTGGAGGCCAAGCCGATCGCGTGCCAGCTGTTTCCCTTCACGTTCGCGCCAGGTCCGATGGACGCGCGGGTCGGCGTGAGTTTCGCCTGCGGCAGTGTGCGACGAAGCCTCGGTGCGGGCTTGCCCACGCATCTTCAGGAGGTGCGCCGCATGCAGGCGTCCCTTCCGGAAGCGAGCGCCCGCGAGCAGTCGGCAGATCTCGGCTCGGGCCTGGCGGGTTCGCTGGAGGAATGCGAAATCGTCGCGCAGCGACTGGATCGCTGGCTCGCGGAGCATGCGTTGGCCCCGAACATCCGCTGGGAGGGATTCATGTTCCTGTCGCAGAGCCTTCGCAATGCGGACCTTGCGCGGGTTCGCGGCGAGCGATTGGGTGAACTGCTCGACACGCTGGCGGCGCACGCACCGGCAGAACTGCAGGCGCTGGAGGTGAAGTCGCCCTCGCGCCGCGCCAATCGGATGCTCCGTCAGGCGGTCTTCGCGCGCGTGGAGGATCCGAAAATCGGGTCGCTGATGCGGGTGGGCCGGCTCCGATCCGTGCTCTCGCAGTGGCGTCGAAGCCGCACGTGGGCTTCGGGACGCGGCGTCGCGCCGGGGATTGCGGGATGGCCTGCCGTGCACTTCAGCGGCGTGCAGCAGGTGCGTGGACTGTTCGCTGGCTCCGAGTCGAGTCAGATCGACGAACTCTTCCAACGCTGGATCCGAGCGTCGATCCTGGGTGGCCGCGCGTGGGGCAGTGGCCTCTACGGACTGCCCGTGAACGAGGGTGTGGCGTTCCTTGCGCTGAACGTGCTGTGCGCCGCGTGGCTGGCACGGGCGCATGCGTCGGCCCTGGGGCGCGATGCGCCGACGCTTGAGGACGCCAGCGTGGCCGTGGGTCGCGTGGATCGATCGAGTGGGCGCGCCCGCTGGCTCGGTTCACGCGGCGAGCGCCTGCGTGTGCAGTGGCTTGCGCACACGGCGTCGCTGCTCTCGCTGGCGCGCGCAGAACTGTGAGCCGCGTTCAGCGCTGGACGGGTGGTGCGCGTCGAGCGCGCTCGGCCACGATGACCCAGATCGCGCGCAGGCCGTCGATCGGTCCGATCTTCTTGCCCCTGGAGCGGTCGCGGGGGTCGTAGGACACGGGAACCTCGCGCACCTCGGCGCGCACGCGCGCCAGCGCCGCCACCAGCTGCGGCTCCACGCCAAAGCGATCTTCCGAGAGCCAAGGCAGCACCCGGCGCAGCAGCGGCACGCGCAGGAGCTTGAAGCCGCACTCCATGTCGGCAAGCCGCAAGCCCGTCAGCATGTTGCTGCAGGAAGTGAGCAGGCGGTTCGCGCCGGCATGCAACCTTCGCCAGGTCGTCGGCAGACTCGCCTGCGCCCACCGATTTCCGATCACCGCGGCAAGCGGCGCAGGGGGCAGCGCCTCGACCAGCGCGCGCCAGTCGGAAGGGTCGTACTCCAGATCGCCATCCTGCGTCAGCATCATGGGCCAGTTCGAGCGCTCGGCGGAAGCCGGTCCGAAGCGCCGCACCCTTGCCGCGGTTCGCTTGGTGTCGAAGAAGCTCCAGGCGGCCGTCCGATGCGAGCTCGGTCACGAGCTGGTCCGCGACCATCGCGGTCGCGGTGCTGCTTGCATCGTCGATCAGCAGCAGACGCGCGCGCCAGCCTGGTGGCATCGGCGCCTCCAAGGCGCGACGCACGCACGGCTCGAGCGTGTGCGGTTCCTCGAAGACCGGGATGACGACGAAGAGGGTCGGCACGCGCGCATCAGCCGCCGGAGGCGCTGATCGACTTGCGCATGTCGGTGTCGGCCTGCATGTTGTTCATGCGGTAGAGGTCCATCACGCCCATCTTGCCTGTTCGCAGGGCCTCCGCGATCGCCTTCGGCACGTCGGCCTCGGCCAACACCACAAGCGCGCGGTTCTTCTCGGCCTCGGCCTGATATTCGGCCTCCTGCGCCACGGCGAGCGCGCGGCGCTGTTCGGCCTGCGCCTGGAATCGCTTCGTGTCGGCCTCGGCCTGCGCAGCCTGAAGTTGGGCGCCGATGTTCTCGCCCACGTCTACGTCGGCGATGTCGATCGAAAGGATCTCGAACGCGGTGCCCGAGTCGAGGCCCTTCGCGAGCACCGTCTTGCTGATGCGATCGGGATTCTCGAGCACTTCCTTGTGGTTCGCCGCCGAGCCGATCGTGGAGATGATGCCCTCGCCCACGCGCGCGATGATCGTCTCCTCGGTGGCGCCGCCCACGAGGCGCGCGATCGCGGTGCGCACCGTCACGCGCGCCTTCGCGCGCAACTGGATGCCGTCCTTCGCGACCGCATCGATGGTGCCCTTGCCCGACTGCACGCTGGGGCAGTCGATCACCTTCGGGTCGACGCTGGTCTTCACGGCCTCCAGGATGTCGCGTCCCGCGAGATCGATGCTCGTGGCGCGGTCCCAGCCGAGATCGATGCCGGCCTTGTCGGCGGCGATCATGGCGCGGATCACGCGATCCACGCGTCCACCGGCCATGAAGTGCGCCTCGAGCAGATTGCTTGGAACTTCCAGCCCCGCCTTCTTGGCGGTGATGCGGTTCAGCACGATCACGGCGGGCGGCACCTTGCGCAGGCGCATCATGATCAGGTCGAGCAGGCTCACCCGCGCGCCACTCAGGAAGGCCTGCAGCCAGAGCTGCAGGTACTGGCTGATCATGATCAGGAGGATCAGGCCGATGAGCGCGATGACGCCCAGGCCCACCATGCCCAGGACCGTGAGAGGATCCGCGGCGAGGAACAGGTTCTTCTGCATGTCGATAGGGTAGCGTGGCGGGGAATCGCTCAGGTCCGTGCGATCGCGCGCACGCGCAGGCTCGCCGCGGTCGAGCCTTCCGCGACGGCCAGCGGACTGCCGGCCTCGATGAAGCCGCCCTCCGCGATCGCCTCGATCGCGCGCCCATCGATCTCGACCCGTCCCACCGGTCGCATGTCGGTGAGCGCGGTGCCGCGTGCGCCGACCGGTGGAACGCCCGACGAGCGCGTGGCCTCAAGTTCCGTGGACAGCACCGCCCGACGCGCCAAGGGCGTGGTGGACCAGAGTCGCAGGCCGTAGCCGATCGCGAAGGGCGCGCCGCCAAGTGCGAATGCGAGCGAGGCGAAGCCCCACAGCATCGAGTGCACGAAGAACGACACCACGCCGGCGACGATGCAGAGCGCGCACAGGGCCGTGATCGCGCCCGCGGATGGAACCACGAGTTCCAGCGCAGCCAGCACAAGCGCGAGCCCGAACAACGCGAAGCCGGCGATGAGCGCGGTGTCGAAGCCACCCGTGGCCGGAGCGGTCTGCGCAAGAATCTCGATCATGCCAGCGACTCCACGCGCAACTCGTTCGCCTCGATCCCGACCACGCGCACACGCGACCCGCGCTCGATCCACGCGTTGGCACGGCCCTGAAACACGCGGCCCGCGATCTCGACCTCGCCGATCGGTCGGAGGTCAGTCAGGGAACGGCCCTCGCTGCCGATGGCCGGAGGCGTGTCGGTGCGGTTCAGCGTCACGAGTTGAGCCTCGTGCACGGCGAGTCCAGCGAGTCCGCCGCGGGAGCGACCGAGCCACCACGCCATCACGAAGGCCGTGATCACGGAGCCCGCGAGCGTGGCCAGACCTTCCAGCATCGCGCGCGTGGGATCAGGCGATGGATCCGAGGCCACGAAGAGTCCGATCGTACCGCCCGCGAAGGCGATCACGCCGGCGCTTCCCGCCAGCAGCGATCCCGGGAACACCAGCAATTCAAGCGCGATGAGCCCCAACCCCGCGATCATGGCGATCGCGGGCCACCACTCCGCCAGTCCGGCGAGCATCGGGCCGATCACGAGCAGTCCCACCGCGACCAGCCCACCGATGGAGAACACCCCGAGGCCGGGCGCGAGCACCTCGCCGACGAAGCAGGCCACCAGTGCGATGACGAGCAGCGCCCGCATCCATCCGCTCGTGAGCACGCGCGCGACCGGCTCGCTCCAACGCGGCTCGAGCGTGAAGCTCGTCTGCGCACCGAAGTGCTGGCGAAGCGCCGCCTCGTCGGCGATCTCGGCGCAGGCGAGACCGAGCGCTACCGCCTCCGCGGCTCGCAGCGTGAGCAACTCGTCGGCGCCGTCGATTCGGCTCACGAGCCGAAGTCGGTCGCGATCCGCCGCCCCGAGCGGCGTGCGACCAGGCGCGAAGCGCTGCGAGGCGTCGTCGTCGCCGGTGGCGGCGGGGCGTCGCAGCGCGTCGGTGACCCAGGCGAGCACAGCGGGTCCGCCGACAGGTCGGGACACGGTGGCCGCGCGTGGGGGCTCTTCGCCGAACACGGCCTGATACTCCTCGGCGTCGACGAGGTAACGCTCGCCACGCTCGGGATCCTCGAGCAGCCAGAGTTCCAGCGGTGCGCTGATGAACGCGCGACAGAGGCGCTCGTCGTGACCGTTGCGTCGCGCGCTGTCCGTGACTTCCGACAGCAGGGGCGCCTCGAGCTTCGCCCGTTCGGCGGGCTCCAGCGACTGCAGTCCGCCCAGTGCGGAGACCCGGATCGGCGCGGCGTCTCCCAGCACGGCGTCGGGCGTCACGACGATCTCCCGGCAGGCAAGCGCGGTGATCGCGCCCGCCGAGAACGCCTGTGGACGTATCCACGCCACGGTGTTCGGCGGAAACGATCCCTTGATCCGTCGGCAGAGTTCCAGCGTGGAGAGCATCTCGCCACCCGGAGTGTCAAGGTCGATCACGATCGCGTCCGCACCTGCGTCGCTCGCCCGCTTCGCGCGAGAGGTCAGGCTCTCCACCGTGATCGCGTCGATCTCCCCACGCACCGGCAACACGGCGACCACGCGCGCAGCCCGGCTCGGGGGCACCGCACGCGGCGTTCCGCCATCCAGTATCACCGCGATCAGGCACGCCAGCAGGAGCATGTGCACACTGTATCCATGCAAAGAAAAGGGGCCGACGACCCGCGGTCGCTGGCCCCTGTGGAGTCAGGGTAGAACGGATCAGTCGTACAGCAGCGCCGACGAGGTCGGGACGGTTCCCCGCGCCCGGCCGTTGACTGTGGTGGACGTAAGTGCCGGAATCACGCAGAGCCATGAGTCGGTCTGGCCCTTCGTGTCGTCCTCGCGGAAGATGTTATCCCACGTGAAGCCAGATCCGACTGTTCGTGCGCACTCATCCGCGTTCACGGCCGTGCCTGCACCGGCGCGAATGTTCGCCTTCACGCAGCTTGGCGTGGAGTTGTAGAAGCTGTTGGAGTAGTCGACGCGGTTGTCGCCGTACACCAGATTGCCTTCCCACGAACCCTTGGCGCCGTGGATGTCCAGCGTGCGGCTGTTCTTGAAGATGTTGATGTCACCGCCGGTCGATCCGTCGATGCCGTCCTGCACGCCGCGGTTGCCAAGCACCGCCATGGTGCTCACGCCGCCGTTCTTCCAGCCGCGCACGCGTCGGCTGTTGCCCACGCCCACGGTCGGGTCGGTCGGTAGGACGAGCGGCATCACTGCGTAACTGGTGTTCGCTCCCTGCATCAGGTTCGCGCGGAAGTTCCGCGTGACGGCGTCATCGAACACCCGCTCGCCCGCGGTGTCGCCGTCCCAATAGCAGTCCTCGGCGGGCAAGTACCGCGTCATGTCGAAGTTCGTGCACACCGTGACGTTCGGGCTCACCTCGGAGGGGCCGACGCACAGCGGAGCGGAGAACAGGTTCTGCGCCACCGACATCGAGAACAGGCTCGCGTGGTCGTTCTTCAGGGTGTCCTCTTCGCCGCGACCCACGATGCGTCCCGTGCGATTCACGAGGCCCGGGGTGGGCAGCGGGTTCGTCGGGAATTCGTTCGGATAGTCGATCGACTTGGTCACCCACGCCTGGTGGATGCCCTTGAGCTGCGTGGCGTCCTTCAGCACGCGGGCGCGGGCGCGCGCGTTGGTGAGGGCCGGCAGCAGGATGCCGAGCAGCAGTGCGATGATGGCCATGACCGTCAGAAGTTCGATGAGGGTGAAGCCCTTGCGGCGAAACATGGTGTGGTGCTCCTTCGAGAGTGTTTGGGGGTCGAATATGAGATGCTTGATCAGCTGCCGGTCGGGCCCGAGGGCGGGCGAACCGCGTCGCTGCGCCAATCCCAGAAGGCGTCGCACGAGCCGTCGCCACGCCACGGCTTGCCGTAGTGGCCGAGCGCGGTGTCGCCACCCTTGCGGCCCTGGATCTGGCAGTTCAGGTTGAAGTTGGTGTCCGTCCAGTACAAGTCGTCCGGACGCACGCCTTCCGCATCGCCGCAGTCGAAGTTCGCGTACTCCGGCGCGAATGACTTGATGCGCTCGGTGTGGGCATCGCCGAAGACCACATAGCCTTCCCAGATGTCCTTGGGACCGTAGAGCTGGGTCGCGTAGCTCAGCCTGTAGTAGTCCGGATCGGTGCGCTGCGGCCCAGGGATCTGGGCGCCCGCGTTGGTGGCGCGGTCCGAGCTCGGGATCAGGCCACGCGTGCCCATCAGGGCCTTGCTCGAGTCCGAGTTCGAGCGCCAGTTGATTTCCTTGCGCTGACCGTACATCGCCGGAAGCGAGTAGCTGGTGTTGCTCCAGCCCGAGGCGGTCGACGCGGTGCCGGCGCTCGTGCCGGTGTCCTTTGTGCCGACCCTGGAGATGTCCGGGGTTCCATTGCTGCCGTTGCCGTCAAGGTTGTCGCTGAAGGCAAAGTCCCACCAGCGATCCGCGACGACGTTCCGCTTTGAGAAGTCGTAGGCGGGGGTGCCGCTCTTGCCCATCTCGAGGACCACGGGATTCTTCTCGCAGGGGCTGATGCAGATGTCCGTGTTGAAGTGCTCGTTGGCGATCATCATGGAGAACACGTTGCGGCAGGCGTTCAGCCCCCACTGCTCCTGTCCGCGGCCTGCGTCGTTGCCCACCTTGTCCATGAGACCGGGGGTCGGAAGGCGCTTGGTCGGATCGTTGTTGGCCTCGGTGAGGAACGCCTTGAAGATCTGATTCATCTGCGTCGAGCACTTGGTCTCGCGCGCGTTCTGCTGGGCCTTGCTCAGGGCCGGCAGCAGCAGCCCGATGAGCAGGGCGATGATGGCGACCACCACGAGGAGTTCGATGAGGGTGAAACCGCGACGCTGAAGCATGGTGCTGTCTCCGGGACCGGGTCCCGATGGGGTTGAATGCGGCGTGGCGAGGGCCGCTTCGAAAGGGTTGGTTCGACTCCTCTGCGTGAGGAGGCGTCCAACGGCGGGGGTCCCCGCTCGCCAAGCGAGGAAATCCGTGGGGCTTCAGACGGCAACGCGCCGCATGAAGCAACATCTGAGTGGATGGAGTTGGATCCCTGACTGGGGAAACGATCCGATCCGACAAGCGCCATTCGAGACAGGGTCTCGAGCGCGCGGCTGGGTTGTCGGTCCCGTCAGGGGGATGAAGCGCCGGAGTCCGGCGGAATCAGGGCATGGTGGCGGTCGAAACCGTCGAAATGGCCTGTGGGACCAAAGTGAAGAACCGGAAGTTAACCGAGCGTGAACGGAGGTCAAGCCCAATGGGGACAAGTCCTCACGAGTTCCGCTTCGGTGGCAAAAGGGCAAATGTTGCGTCAAGATGCCCAGATGAGCGAAACCCCCTCACAACGTCTCGCGGCTCTCGGACTTTCCTTGCCCCCAGCCCCCAAGCCGGTGGCCGCCTACATCCCCTCATGCCGGGTCGGCAACCTGGTTTTTGTCAGCGGCCAGCTTCCCATGAAGGAAGGAGTGCTTTCCAAGGGGGTCATTCCGTCCCAGGTGAGCGTGGAGGAGGGGGCGGCGGCCGCGCGACAGGCAGCCCTGAACGGTCTGGCCGTGCTGGCCGAGGCCGCGGGCGGTCTTGACAAGGTGCGCCGGATCGTCCGGGTCGGCGTGTTCGTGTGCAGCGACGCCGGTTTCACGGAGCAGCCGAAGGTCGCCAACGGTGCCAGCGAGTTCCTGCAGCAGGTGTTTGGCGAGGCGGGTCGCCACGCGCGCGCGGCGGTGGGCAACATCGCGCTCCCGCTGGGAGCGTGCGTGGAGGTCGAGTTGCTGGCGGAGGTCGCCTGAGACTCAGCGAAGCGCCTGAATCAGGTTGAAGAGCAGGCTGCCCAGCAGCAGCACGCCCAGACCAATGGCGAGCCACGGCAATCCCTTGCCTGACGTCTCAAGCACGGGGATTGGGGCATCGCCATCCGCGGGTGGTGTCTCGCCTGCGAGCGATGACATGAACGCGCCGCTTGGTCGTGCGTGCACCGGGTCGTTGCCTGCCATCACCGCCTCGAGATCCTCGATCAACTGCGTGGCGTTCTGATACCGATCGCGGGCGTCCTTGGCCATCATCATCTCGATGACGAGCGCGGTGCCTTGCGAAAGATCGGGCGCAAGCTGGTCCGGCGGCGTGAGAGGCTCCCGCAGATGCCGCTGCATCACCTCCGTCGGATTCTTGCCCTCGAACGGGACCCGCCCCGTGACCATGTGAAAGAAGGTCGCGCCAAGCCCGTAGATGTCGGCGGCGGGCGTGATTTCCAGCACGCCACGGGCCTGCTCCGGACTGATGTAGTAGGGCGTTCCGAAGGCCTTTCCTGCCTCCGCCTCGGCGGCTTCGCGGTCGGACACCGCACGCGCCAGACCCAGATCGGCGAGCTTCGCCACGCCCGCCTTGGAGATCATGATGTTCTTGGGCTTGATGTCGCGGTGGATGAAGCCCTTCTCGTGCGCGTGCTTGAGCGCTCGCGCCACCTGCATCACGAAGGTGATCGCCTCCCGCTCGGGGATGCGGCGTGACGACTCGATGCGGTCATGGATCGTGTCGCCATCCACGTACTCCATGACGAAGTAGTGGTGCTCTCCGGCCTGGCCCACGTCGAGCGCGCCGACGATGTGCTGGTCGTTCAGCTTGGCCGCGGCACGCCCTTCCTTGTAAAAGCGCTCGATGAACTTCGGGTCGCTGCTGTACTTCCGCGGCAGCACCTTCACGGCGACCCATCGATCCAGCGACACTTGCTTGGCAAGGAAGACCGTGGCCATCGCTCCTGCGCCCAACTTCTTCTCGATGCGGTAGCCCGGAATCGCTATCTGGCCGCGATCCGTCTCGAGTTCCCTCTGCAGGCGGGCGAGCTGCCGACGGGTGACGACTTCCTTCTGCACGAGGACTTCAGCAAGCTTGGTGCCGGGGGGCAGGCGACCCTGGATCTCGCGGCACTTCTCCACTTCCTCCTTCGTGGCCCAGCCACGCTCGACCACCGCACGTCCGACCAGCGTCTCTCCGGCCGAACGACCGGCGGCGCTGTCGGCGGAGGAACTCCCGGGATCTGCAGGCTTGGGATGGGGTGTGGGTTCAGGCACGATGAGGTTCGGGCGCGACGAGGGTGCGGACTATACCTTGACCATTCGCATGAGCCGGCGGATCAGCCGCATCCTTTTGGTCAAGCCGAGCGCCTTGGGAGACGTCTGTCGGTCCATGCCGGCACTCGCCAGCTTGAGGGCCGCGTTCCCGCAGGCGGAGATCGACTGGTTCGTCCAGGACGATTTCGCGGACGCGGTGTGCGCCCACCCGGCGTTGCATGCGGTCGTGCCCTTTCCCCGTCGCGCCTGGCGGCGTTGGTGGACACCGGATGCGGTTCGCGGCGTGCTTGGCTTGAGGCGGCAGATTCGCGAGGCGAGCTACGACCTCGTGCTCGACCTCCAGGGCTTGCTGCGCAGCGCGATCTTCGCGCAGGCCGCCACGGGTGCGCGACGCGTGGCCTGGCGCGATGCGCGCGAGGGATCGGGCTGGCTCGCCAACGAGCGGCACGCTCGGCGTGGGGGTCCGGACGCGACGGAGGTGATGCTTGCGCTGCTGGAGGACGCGGGCGTGCCTGCGGTGCGCGATCCGCGCATGCATGTTCCGGAGACTGCGCGTGAGGCATGGCGTGCACGACGTGACGCGTCGGGCGTTGATCGCTATGTCGCGCTTGCGCCCACCAGTCGCTGGTCCGCGAAACGTTGGCCGGCCGAGCGATGGAAGACGTTGGCGGAACGCCTGGTGTCGCGCGGCATGCGGATCGTCATGCTCGGGGCGGGATCGGAGCGCGATCAGGTGCGCGCCTGCATGCCGAAGGAGGGTGTGGTCGACCTGTGCGGGGCGCTCTCGCTCGGCGCGTGGCTTGCGGCGATCGAGGGCGCGGACGCCGTCGTGGCCAACGATTCCGCGGCCACGCACGCCGCGGTCGGCTTGGGTCGTCCGCTCGTGGCCATCTATGGGGCGACGGATCCCTCCGCGGTGGGGCCGTTCGGCCAGCCGGAGTGCGTGGTTGCGCCTCCGGGCCCAGCGCCGACGGATCCACACGGCTATCGCGACCCGCGCATGGTGCAACGCATGCGGTTGATCGGTGTCGATGCTGTCGAGCGGCGACTGCACGAGGAAATCCAGCGGGGGCCGCGGTGGTGAGCGAGCGAATCATTCTTGCGAGTCGCTCGGCGCGCCGCATGCAGATCCTTCGTCGTGAAGGCGTGGACTTCGAGAGCATCGAGGCTCTGGTGGACGATCCGTCGACGCCGCCCGAGGGTGATGTGGCGGGCGTGGCCGCGGCCTTGGCGCGTCGCAAGGCGGAGGCGGTGATCGCCGCGCACCCCACGCGGTGCGCGGGCGCGTTCGTGGTCGCGGCGGACACGATCTGTCGGCACGGATCGAGTTCGGTCGGCAAGGCGGAGTCGGTCGCCGACGCGCGACGCATCCTGACCCAGATGTTGGACGGCGAACATGACGTGGTCACGGCCGTGACGGTGTCTCGCGCCGGTGTGTGGCGTTCCTTCGTGGATGTCGCACGCGTGCGAATGGAGCATCCGGGCCCCGAGGCGCTGGAGCACTTTCTGGCGTCGGATGCGTGGCGGGGCAAGGCGGGCGCGTATGACATCGAGGAGCGTCGGGCCGCGGGATGGACGATCCACTGCGTGGGTGACGAGGACACGGTCGGCGGACTCCCCTGGAAGCGACTTCAGGAGACGATGGAGGGATGGACTCGATGAGCGGACCGCTTCCGCCGATCCTGCGGCCGGTCGCCTGGATCGCCTCGCGGATCTACGCGCTCGGTGTGCATCGTCACGCTGAGGCACTGGAGCGCGTTCCCGCGTGGGAGGCACCGTGCCCGGTGATTTCGGTGGGGAACGTTTCCGCGGGCGGCACCGGCAAGTCGCCGATGGTGCGATGGATCTGCGCCGAACTTCGTGCGGCGGGTCGATCGCCGGCCATCGTGATGCGCGGCCATCGCGGCGGCGAGTCGTCGGATGAGGTGCTGGAACATCGCGCGGAGATGCCGGACACGCCCATCGCGGTCGGCGCGGACCGACGCGCCGCGATCGAGCGGCTGCGATCCACGCATGCGGATGTCGACGCGCTGGTGCTCGATGACGGATTCCAGCATCGAGGGGTATCACGGGATCTCGATCTGGTGCTGATTGACGCGCGCCGGCCCGCGATCGAGGGATCGCTGTTGCCGCTGGGCTGGCTGCGCGAGCCAGCCGAGGCGCTGCGGCGTGCCCACGCGGTCATCGTGACGCGCGCGGAGGGCGTGGATGGTGGACTTGCGGCCCGCATCGAGCGACTTCATGGTCGTCCTCCCATCGCCTGGACGCGGCACGCCTGGCGCGGTCTGTGTGCGACGACCGCAACGGATGCGGAGGAGACGTGGACGCTCGAAAGCCTTCGCGGACGCGCGGTCGCGGTGTGGGCAGGCATCGGCAACCCAGCCGCCTTCGTGGCGCAGGTGACCGCATGTGGTGCGCGAGTGGTGGATGTGCCGCATCTTGCCGATCACCAACGGTTCGATGCCCGTCTGGTGGAGCGGCTCGCGCGGGTCGCCTGCGCCGCCGGGGCCACCGACGTCGTCTGCACGGGCAAGGACTGGGTGAAGCTTCGCCCGCTTCCGCGCCCGACCGCGCTCACGATCGTTCGTCCGCAGCTGGAACTCGAGTTCATCGAGGGCCACGCGCCGCTTCGCCAGTCGCTTTTTGAGGGGATGGCGCGTGGAGATCGGCGTCTGGGCCGTTAGACTGCGTCGATGAGCGGAAACGCCGAAGCGCTGGTGCCTCTGCTGGCGGGCTGGAAGGATTCCGACCTGCTGGTCGTGGGCGACTTCATGCTGGATCAGGCGCAGCATGGCTCGGCCGATCGTCTGAGCCCGGACGCGCCGGTGCCCGTGCTGCTGAGTCGCGGTGCGCGCGATCTTGAGGAGACGGCCGGCGGCTCGAGCAATGTGGCGTTGTGTGCCGCCGCGCTTGGCGCGCGGGTGCGCTGCTTCGGCGTGACCGGCCCCGACGACGAGGGTCACACGCTGCGGCGCCTCCTGAAGGAGGGCGGTTGCGAGGCGGACGGTCTGATCGAGGATGGCTCGCGCCCCACGACCGTGAAGCGCAGCATCGTGGGTCTTGCGCAGCATCGCCATCCGCAGAAAATGTTCCGTGTGGATGTGGAGAGCCGCGATCCGATCTCCAGCGAGCTCGAGGCGGCGCTCCTGCGCGCGATCGAGTGTGCCGCCATGGATTGTCAGGTGATCTGCCTGGAGGACTATGCGAAGGGCGTCTGCACGCCGACGCTGTGCCAAGGCGTGATCGAGATCGGCCGCCGGCTCGGCAAGCCGGTGCTGGTGGATCCGGCGGCGATCGCGGACTACTCCCGCTACGCCGGCGCCACGGCGATCACGCCGAATCGCACCGAGGCTGCGCTGGCGGCTGGTCGCAAGACCATGCCGGACTACGAAGCCGGCGAGATGCGCCAGCTCGCGCGCACGCTGCGCGAACGATACAAGTTTCATGCCGTGGTGCTGACGCTCGATCGTCATGGCTCGTTCCTGGAGCGTGACGGAAGCGAGCCCGTGCATGTTCCGACCGTGGCGCGTCGCGTCTACGACGTGACCGGCGCGGGTGACATGGTGCTTGCGGCGCTGGCGGCCGCGCTCGCCAACGGCTTCCCATGGCCCGAGGCCGTGGCTTTCGCCAACGTGGCGGCGGGTCTGGAGGTCGAGGTCTTCGGCGCACGTCCGATCCCGTTCGCGCAGGTGCGGCGTCAGGTGCTCGCGCAGGCGGGCCACATGGCCGGCAAGATCCGGGATCGTCAGGTGCTGCGTGTGGAACTCGAGGCGCGCCGTGAGGCGGGCCAGCGGATCGTGCTGACCAATGGCTGCTTCGACGTGCTGCACGCCGGACATGTCTCGAGCCTGCGCGCGGCGCGCGAGCAGGGCGACCTGCTGGTCGTGGCCGTGAATTCCGACGCGTCGGTGCGCGAACTCAAGGGCGAGGACCGTCCGGTGTTCCCGCTGGCGCAGCGCATGGAGGTCCTGTCGGCGCTGGAGTCCGTGGATCTGGTGGTCGCGTTCGAGGAGCGGAGCGCCCACGAGGTCATTCGACTCGTCCATCCGCACGTCTACGTGAAGGGCGGTGACTACCGACGCCCGGAAGACGTGGCCGAACATGCGCTCCTGATGGAGTTGGGGGTGGAACTCCGGCTGCTCGGGCATGTCCCCGGGGTGAGCACGACCGCCGCGATCCACAGGATGCGGGAGCGTGAAACGGGGACCATTCGTGGATGATTGGGCGGCTTGACTCGCCGCCTCTCGCCCCCCCATACTGGCGCAAGTCGAGGCGCGAGCGCGTTTACGATGGTCCGCACAACCCATTTGGAGAAGATGATGAACACCGTCACCAAGAAGGAACTCGTCGAGCGCATCGCCCAGCGGACCGGACTCCAGCGCAACGACGTGAAGACGGTGGTGCAGCACTTCCTGGATTCGGTCGTGGAGGAACTCGGTCAGGGCAACCGGCTGGAGTTCCGTGACTTCGGCGTGTTCGAGGTGCGTCAGCGCGCTGCGCGGAACGCGCAGAACCCCAAGACCCTCGTGCCGGTGCATGTGCCCGCCAAGCGCACGGTCCGCTTCAAGCCAGGCCGCCTGATGCGCGAGCAGGGCGACGTGACCACCGCCGCCGCGGGTGCAGCCGCCGTCGCCGCCCGCTGAGCGCGGTGACCTGACATGGAATCCGATCGCCCATCGGGTCGCGCCGCCTCGCGCGGACCGGCCCGCATCGATGCCGCCGATGCGCGTCGTCTGCTCGACGCCGCGCCGCCGCACGCCCCAGAGGCGGAGATGAGCCTGCTGGGCGCGATGCTCATCGATCCGCGCGTGGTGGGCGACGTGATTCAGGTGGTGCCGACGGGCGTGGACTTCCATCGCCCGGCGCATGGCGCGATCTTCGATGCGATGGTGCAGATCTGGGATCGCACCGCCACGCTCGACGTGGTGCAGTTGAACCAGCACCTCACCGACAAGGGCGTGCTGGAGGACATCGGTGGCACGTCGTACCTGGTCGAACTTGCCGAGAGCACGCCGACGGCGGCGCACGCCGTCGAGCACGCACGCATCGTGCGCGACAAGGCGACGATGCGTGAACTCATCCGCGCCGCGGGTGAGATCCTGGGTCACGCGCAGTCCGCGGTGGACGAGCCGCAGCAAGTGCTTGAGGCCGCCGAGCAGCGCATCTTCGCGATCGCGCAGCGCCGCGATGGCGCACGCTTCAGCAGCCTGCAGGAGCTGCTGGATCACACGCTGAAGGTGATCGACCAGAGCGAAGGCAAGCCCTTCACCGGTCTTCCCGCGGGGTTCGCCGAGTTCGACGAGATGACCAGCGGCCTGCAGAGGGGCGAGATGGTGATCTTGGCCGCGCGCCCCAGCATGGGCAAGACCGCACTGGCGCTGAACATGATGGAGAACATCGCCGCAAGCGGACACCCCGTGGCCATGTTCAGTCTGGAAATGGGCCGGCAGCAGCTGGTGCAGCGCATCCTCTGCGCCAAGGGCGGCATCGACAGCCAGCGGCTGCGCCGCAACATGCTGCGCAAGGAGGACTATCGTGCGCTGCTGGGCGCGTGCGAGGCGCTGCAGAACTGCAGCATCTGGATCGACGACACGCCGGGCCTGTCGCTGCTGAGCATGCGCAGCAAGGCGCGCCGCCTGAAGGAGCAGCACGGCATCGAGGCGATCATCATCGACTATCTGCAGCTCATGTCGAGCGGCGGCCGGGTGGAAAGCCGTCAGATGGAGGTCAGCGAGATCAGCCGTGGCATCAAGGCGATGGCGCGCGAGCTCGATGTGCCCGTGATCTGCCTGAGCCAGCTGAACCGTGCCGCCGAGCAGCGTGAGGGCCACAGGCCGCGCATGAGCGACCTGCGTGAGTCGGGCAGCATCGAGCAGGATGCCGATGTGGTGCTGATGCTGCACCGCGAGGAGTACTACCACCAGGGTGACGACGACTGGCTGGAGGCGAACGCCGACAAGCGTGGTCTGGCCGAACTCATCGTGGCGAAGCAGCGCAACGGCCCAACCGGCGTGTGTCGCCTTGCGTGGGACGGACGCTTGACGCGGTTCCGCGACTTCACCGACGCCACGCCGCCCGGTGGATTTGAGGCCGCGCCGCGCAGCCGCTCGGTGCTGCCGCCAGACGATCTTCCGCTCTGATGTCGACGTGCTCGATCTGCGGCGCCGCCCGCACATAGATTGCGCACACCGATGGACGCGCCCGAGGACATCCCGGAACTGCTGGAGCGGGCCGGCGCGGGTGACGCACAGGCCTGGCGCACGGTGGTCGATCGGTTCAGTCCGCGCGTGTTCGCCTTTCTGCGCAGCTACACGCGGGATCAGGAACTGGCCGAGGAGATCGCGCAGAGCGTGTTCTGCACCGTGGCGCGCAAGCTGGCGGATTACGAGGAAAAGGGGCGCTTCGAGGCGTGGCTCTTCCGGATCGCGCTGAACCGTCTGCGTGACGAGATGCGCCGCCGGAAGCGGCACGCGCGCCCGATGGACGCGGACGTGCTGGCGGACGTGGGACCTGCGGCGCGAACCGAAGTGCGGGCCAGCCGCGAGGAGATCGAGGCGCTCCACGCGGCCATGGAGGAACTCCCGGAGCAGGACCGGCTGGTGATCGACCTGCGCCATCAGGGTGGCATGGGTTTCCAGCAGATGGCCGATCTCCTGAAAGAACCCTTGGGAACCCTGCTGGCCCGCCACCACAGGGCCCTGCGAAAGTTGCGTGAGATGCTGCGCCGACGCCTGGGCGAGGAGGAAAAACCGTGAGTCCCGGTCCGATACCGCGAAATTCGTCCCTTCACGCTGCAAGACCGTCCCCCGCTCCCCGTTGGGAGCCCAGTCTGGAGTCATTCCATGGCATCTGAGCGCGACTTCAATCCATCTCCGCGTCTTGTCCGGCTCCTCCGGGCCGATGCTTCGCGAACCCCCGCAGGGCTGTCGCAGCGGGTGTTCGACGCCAGCGTGGGATCGTTGCCCGACGTGCGCTCGGCCAGCGGCGTGATCGGTCGCCTGTCGTGGCGCTGGGTCGCCGCGGCCGCCGTGCTGCTGGTCGCCGGCGGCATCGCGCTTCGGCTCGGGATGACATCGGTTGCCTCGGATGGATCCGAGTCGATGCTCACCGTGGTGATCGAGGCCACGGGCGGCGACGGCTTCGGCGAGGATGTTGGATCGATCGCGGTGGTGCGAGGCGGTGGCTTCGCGGATCTTGATGCGGAGATGCGACTCCTGCTGGCCGACGGGAGGATCGACGGATGATCCCCTTGAAGCGGTGGACGGCGTTGATCGCGCTGTGCGCGTCGCTGCCGGTCGTGGCATCGTTCGCGGCTCAGGACGCTCCAAGGTCACGTCGGCAGGGTGGTGATGCGCTGCCACCGCCTGCGCGTCAGGCGGATGGTGAGGGTCGTCGCGGCAGCATGCGGCGTGAACTGACTGACAAGGACGTGGAGCGCATCATCGCGACTGCGCGCGACGTGGATCCGACATGGGCCGAGGCCTTGGAACTGCAGCGCAAGGAGGATCCGGCGAAGCTTCGTCAGCGGCTTGGCATGCAGGCGCGCATGCTGATGGGCCTGTCGATGCTTCGCGAGCGGCAGCCCGAGCTCTATCAGGCTCGTGTTGAGGATTTCCGGGTGCAGCGCGAGGTTCGCGCGGCGTCCGAGCGACTGCGCACGGCGCGCGAGGCCGGCGACGCGGCCGCGGAGGCGCTTGCCCGAACCGAGGTGCGTGGCGCGATCGAGCGGCAGTTCGAACTCGACGTGAAGGCGCGTGCCTACGAGCTGGTGGCGATGGAGCGCGCCCTGAAGGACGCACGCAAGCGGCTGCAGTCGGACATCTCGGATCGGGAGAGCCGCTTGGCTGAGGTGCTCCAGGCGGTGGACCGTGGTGAGATGCCACGTTTCGGGCGCGGTCCTGATGGCGAGGGTCCGTGGATGTGGCGTGATCGTGAGGGCGGTCGTCCGCAGGGTGAACGACCACCGGGTGATCGGCCCGCTCCGCCTCCGCCACCTGACGCGGTGCCGTAGGCTTCGCGCTCGGGTGATCCAGCGCACGAACGACCAGAGCGGGATCCGTTCTCGCGCCGCGCACGCTGGCGCTGGTGTCGGCGTGTGGCTGCTGGCGTCGATCGTGGGTCTGGTGGCGCTGCTCTCGCCGTGGGCCTTCGCGCGCGTGGAGATGCCGGGGGGCGCGCGCATGGCGCGGTGGAGCGCGCAGAACCTGCAGTTGAGCCTGCTTCCGCCGGTGTGGATGGGTGACGTCGCTGCCGAGGCCCGCGTGGAGGCCGCGCGGGCCGCTGGCGAACATGTGCCGGGCCGGATGCTTGGCACGGATCGCATCGGACGAGATGTGGCGGCGCGGTTGGTGGCCGGCAGCGCGCTCTCGCTGGCGCTTGGACTCGCGGCGGCGGTGGTGGCCACGGCGATCGGCGTGTGCTGGGGTTCGGCCGCGGCGTGGTTCGCCGGGCCGGTGGACGCCGCGCTCATGCGGATCGTGGACGTGCTGTATGCGCTGCCAAGCATCCTGCTGGCGACGCTGCTTGGCGTGGCGGTGGACGGTTTCGCCGAACGCACGCTGGGCGACGCCTCGCCAGGAATGCGGTTGGCGCTGAACCTGCTCACCATGCTCGTGGCGATCGCGGGTGTGGGGTGGCTCACGATGAGCCGCGTGGTGCGCGGCCAGGTGCTTTCGCTGCGTGAGCGTGCGTTCATCGAGGCGGCGCGCGCGGCAGGGGCGGGCAGTGCGCACATCTTCCGCAAGCACCTGCTGCCGAATCTGGCGGGTCCGGTGGCGGCCTACGCCGCGCTCGCGGTGCCGGCCGCGATCCTGAGCGAGAGCTTCCTGAGCTTTCTTGGCATCGGCATTCGCGATCCGCTGCCGAGTCTCGGCAACCTTGCCGCCGACGGTCTTCCCGAGCTGAATCTGGTGAAGGGTCGCTGGTGGCTGCTCGCGCCACCGTGCGCCGTGATCGCGATGGCGCTGCTCTCGCTGAATTTCGCGGCCGATCGTCTGCGCGACCGGCTCGATCCGGCGTCGGCGGGCTGACGCGCCGGGCCGCGGGCTGCGTTACCCTGCTTGCCCCATGCGAAACGGCTTCGGATTCAAGGACCTGGTGATGCTCGCACTCCTGCTTGCCGTGGCGGTGAGCGTATGGCTTTCGATGGTGCAACGCGACCGACAGTGGGAGTTGCTGCAGCGCGTGGATGCGCGGATGGCGGAACTCGAGCAGCGCATGCAGCAGCTGCGTGTGGCGCCGGTGCTGGCGGCGCCCGCGGCCTCCGCGAAGGCGGCGCCGGCCGCGCGCGACGAGTCGTGGGCGCGGCCCGGCGTGAAGGTGGAGTGGCAGTCCGAGGTGGCCCTCGCGAGCGATCCGGCCGCGCAGCCGGGCTTCGCCGAAGGCGGCGAGTTCACCGAGATCTTCGAGGCGCAGCCCGCGAAGCTGGTGCCCTACATCAGCACCGACGTGTACGGCACGCGCGTGATCGAATCGGTGTGCGAGGGTCTCATCAGCCTCGATCCGAAGACGCTGAAGATGCACGGACAGCTCGCCGGAGCCTGGCAGGTCGATCCGGATGGCCTCTGGCTGCGCGTGCAGCTGCGCCCCGAGGCGTGCTTCAGCGACGGCTCGCCGGTGACCGCCGAGGACGTGCGCTGGACCTTCAAGGACTTCGTGCTGAACCCGCTCATTGAGGCGGAGCGCAGCCGCAGCCTGATGGACAACATCACCGACGTGAAGGTGATCGGCGAGCGCACCGTGGAGTTCACCTTCAGCAAGGCGCTCTTCACGAACACGCTGAACGCGATGGGCAACCCGATCCTGAGCAAGCGCTTCTACACCCAGTTCGAACCGAGCCAGATCAATCAGGCCACGGGCGTGCTGTTCGGAAGCGGCCCGTACGCGCTCGCGCGCTGCCCGAAGGGCCCCGGCGACCTGGCCGGCCAGTGGACCCCAGGCAACGACGTGGTGCTGGTGCGCAACGACCGCTACTGGGGCCCGAAGTCTCCCTTGGCGAGCCGGCGCTTCAAGAGCATCAAGGACGATCTGGCGCGACTCGTCGCCTTCCGCAACGGCGAGGGCTCGATGGTGCTTCCCACGAGTCCGCAGTTCAACAAGATCGCCAAGGAGGAGCCCGACTTCGCGAAGCGGGCGTTCATGATGAAGTGGATCAACATGCGCTGTGGCTACAGCTTCATCGCGTGGCAGTGCGGGCCTCGCCCCAACGGCAAGACGCCACCCTTCGGTGACATGCGCGTGCGTCGCGCCATGACCATGCTGCTCGATCGCGAGAGGATGATCCGCGACATCTGGGACGGTATCGGCATCGTGAGCAAGGGCCCGATGAATCCCGAGAGCCCGGGCAGCAACCCCGCGGTGAAGCCGCTACCGTTCGACCCGGATGGCGCGAAGTCGCTGCTGGCCGAGGCCGGCTGGAAGGATCGCGACGGCGATGGCACGATCGAGAACGAGAAGGGCGAGAAGTTCCGCTTCGAATACACCTATGCGACGGGCGGTGAGATCAGCGAGAAGCTCGCGCGTTTCGTGAAGGACAGCTACGCGAAGGCCGGGATCGAGGTCTTCACGCGGCCCGTGGACTGGAGCCGATACCAGGACCTCCTGAAGACCCGTGACTTTGACGCCATCACGATGGGCTGGAGCGCCAACAGTCCCGAGAGCGATCCCCGCCAGATCTTCCACAGCGACAGCGTGAAGGAAGGCGGTGACAACTTCATCCAGTGGAAGAGCGCCAAGGTCGACGACCTGATCGAGCAGGGGCGCCGCACCATGGACGAGGCCACGCGCATGCTGGTGTGGCAGCAGTTCGAGGCGGCGATCGCCGAGGAACAGCCCTACACGTTCGTGCGCGTGGCGCCATGGTTGCGCTTCGTGAGCCGCGACTTCGGCAACGTGATCACGTACCGCTCGGGTCTGCAGCCCGAGGAGTTCTTCCGCGTGGGTGGCGGCGTCGTGCCGACGCCGGCCAACTGACTTCCACAGGTCCTCGCGCGCATGGGCACCTACATCGCCAGGCGACTGCTGCTGATGATTCCCACGCTGCTGGGAATCACGCTGCTCGTCTTCAGCCTGGTGGCCCTGGCGCCGGGCGGCATCGGTGCGGGTCTGCAGGTGAGCGGCGGCCAGATGAGCGACACCAGTCGCGTGATGCAGATGCAGGCGTACCTGGAGGATCGCTACGGCCTGAATGATCCGGTGATCGTGCAGTACGGGCGCTGGCTCGCGCAGATCTCGCCGCTGAAGTTCGGTCCGCGCTTCCAGCGTTCACCCTCGGGCGCTTGGGTGCGGCCGCCGCGCGACCTGCCGGAGCCGCCGCTGCAGGGCTGGTTCCCCGCGGCCTCGCAGGAGGCCGTCGCGAACGCCGGCACCGCGGGCCTCGCCGCGTTCGACGCCATGAAGGCGCAGGACGCGAACGATCGGCACCGCGCGCTGCAGCGCGATTCCGAGGCAAGCCGTCGCGCCTACGTGGGCACGGTGCGCGCCACACGCGAGGCGCTCGCCGACTGGGCGCGCGCCAACGATCGCAAGGACCTGCTGGATGCGAAGGGTGCCGCGGACCCGGCGCGCTTCGAGGGCATGCAGGCGGTGCCGGGCTCGCCATCGTGGGACGCGCTGGCCAAGGCCGCGGAAGCCATGCACGTGGCGCGACTGCAGGCGATCGAGCGCGCGGCCGCCGAGCGCGCGAGCTTCGACGCGCAGCCGTATCCAAGCATCGGTCTGCCCCTGATTCCGGGAACGATGTGGCTGGGTCCGCCGGATCTGGGCGTGGCGTTCAGCCGCAACCGACCGGTCGCCGACCTGATCGCCGAGGCGCTTCCCGTCACGCTGCTGCTGAACCTGATCGCGTTCCCGATCATCTACCTGATCGCGATCCCGACCGGCGTGCTGGCCGCGATGAAGCGCGGCTCATGGTTCGACTCGGCCAGCGGCGCGATCTTCCTCATGCTGTGGAGCGTGCCCACGGTGCTCGCCGGCGTGCTGCTGATCGGTTTCGTGGCGAACAAGCAGTACCTCGGCCTCTTCCCGGTGAGCGGTCTGCACGACACGCAGGCGGAGAACTGGACCTTCTTGCCGGGTGCAGGCACGCGTGGATGGCTGATGGACATGGTGTGGCACGTGGCACTGCCTGTGACCTGTCTGGTGTACGGTGGTTTCGCGGTGCTCTCGAAGCAGTGCCGGGCGGCGATGCTGGACAACCTGAGCGCGGACTACGTGCGCACGGCGAAGGCCAAGGGTGTGCCGCGCATGGAGGTCGTGATCCGACATGTCTTCCGCAACAGCCTGCTGCCGCTGATCACCATGTTCGTGGGCATCTTTCCGGCGATGCTCGGCGGCAGCGTGATCGTGGAGCGCATCTTCAGCGTGCCGGGGATGGGCACGCTGATCCTGCAGGCGATCGACCTTCGTGACCGCGAGATCATCCTGGCCAACACCTTCATGATCGCGTGCGTGAACCTGCTGGCGCTGCTGCTGGCGGACATCCTGTACGCGGTCGCCGATCCACGGGTGAGCTATGAGTGACTCGAACGCGGTCATCTCGGGCATCGAGGCGATGCGCGGCGTGGGCCAGCAGCGCGCGAAGGGCTTCTGGGCCGACGTCTGGGAGCGCGTGCTTCGCCGCAGGGCCGCCGTGCTGGCGCTGGCGTGGATCGCGATCGTGGCGGCCGGTGCGGTGCTCGCTCCACTCGTCGCGAACGCGCATCCGCTCCGACTCGAACGCCTCGATGCAGCGGGCGCCGTGACGGCCAGTTCCTCTCCACTATGGGAGAACCTGCGCGCGACCGACCTTCTGCTGCTCGTGGGCCCCGTGTTCGCGGCGGCGTGGCTTGCGCCAAGCGGGTTGGCGGGCATGAGCCGCGGCCCGCGCATCGGCTTGCTTGCAGTGGCGTTCGTGCAGGTCACGCTCACGGTGCTCGTGGTGTCGGTGGCGCACGATTGGCTGGACGCCTCCGCGCGCGGCGACGCGGTGCGCGACTGGGGACGCTCGCCCGCAGGGCCATGGATCGTCTCGGGTGGGGTGGCGCTGGCGCTTGGACTTGCGACCGCGTGGCTGCCGACGGTGGACTCGCTTCGGTTGCGCTGCGGGATGGCGCTGGTCGCCGCGGCGCTGGCGACCTGGTGTCTGGCGGACCGGTGGCAGGGCAGGCTGGTGAACTACGACCGCTACGCCGAACTGGAGGCGTCGGGTGAGGCGCGCGCGACCTACACGCTGATCCCATGGAGCCCCGAGTACGCGCGCAGCGACATGGGGCTTGCCGATCCTGGCATGCGTGTGGCGGATCGCGTGGAGAGCGAGGCCACCACGCCGCTCGGCAAGCGCAGGCTGTGGCTCGGCACCGACGCGATCGGCGCCGATGTGCTGAGCCAGATGATCTGGGCCTGCCGCCTCTCGATCTCGATCGGCCTGGTCTCGACGGGCATCTCGCTGCTGATCGGCGTGACGCTGGGCGCCATCGCGGGCTACTTCGGCGGTCGCGTGGATCTGCTGCTGCAGCGCATGGTCGAGATCTTCATGGCGATTCCGGTGCTGTTCCTGCTCATCGTGGCCGCGGGCGTGCTGCCGCGGAACACGTACGTCATGATGGCGCTGATCGGATGCTTCAGCTGGACGGGCGCGGCGCGCTTCACGCGTGCGGAGTTCCTGAAGCTGCGTCGGCAGGACTTCGTGCAGAGCGCGCAAAGCGTGGGCCTTCCCCTGCGGATGATCCTGTTCCGTCACATGCTGCCCAACGGCATCACCCCCGTGCTGGTGGATGCGAGCTTCGCGGTGGCCGCGGCGATCACCGTGGAGGCCACGCTGTCGTTCCTGGGTCTCGGTCCCGACGGACAGGCGAGTTGGGGCAAGCTGCTCTCGAGCGCCACGGCCAGCACCGGCACCTTCGTGTGGTGGCTCGCGGTCTTCCCGGGAGGCGCCATCTTCCTGAGCGTGCTCGCCTACAACGTGCTGGGTGAGTCGCTGCGCGACGCGATCGATCCGAAGCTTCGAAAGGCGGCCCACTGATGAGCGTGCAGGCACGGACGAAGGGTTTCTTGGATGCATCGAAGGCGACGGTTCCGCTGCTGTCGGTGAGCGACCTTGCGGTGAGCTTTGACAACGCCAGCAATCCGGGCGGGCCGCGCATCCAGGCGGTGGCGGGGGTGAACATGACCCTCTTCCCGCGGCAGACGCTGGCGGTGGTGGGGGAGTCGGGCTGCGGCAAGAGCGTGACCGCGATGAGCGCCATGCAGCTGATTCCGAGGCCACCCGGACGCTTCGACCGAGGCAGCATCCGTCTGGAGGGGCGCGAACTGCTCACCCTGCCCGAGCACGAGATGCTGAAGGTGCGCGGCGGCGAGATCGCGATGATCTTTCAGGAGCCGATGACCAGCCTGAACCCGGTCTATTCGATCGGCGACCAGATCCTCGAGGCGATCCTGCTGCACCAGCGGCTCGAGATGACGCAGGCCATCGAGCGCGCGATCGGCGCGCTGGACGAGGTGGGCATCTACAACCGACTGAAGGAGCGTTTCAAGGCCGACGCGCTGGCGTTGGCGCAAGGCAAGCGCGATCTGCTCGATGAGTACCCGCACCGTTTCAGCGGCGGCATGCGTCAGCGTGTCATGATCGCGATGGCGCTGGCGTGCCAGCCCAAGGTGCTGCTCGCGGACGAGCCGACCACCGCACTCGATGTCACGATCCAGGCGCAGATCCTGGACCTGCTGCGACAGCTGCAGCGTGACCGCGGCATGGGCATCATGCTGATCACGCACAATCTGGGCGTGGTTGCGGAGAACGCCGACGTGGTCTGCGTGATGTACGCGGGCCGCGTGGTGGAGTACGCACCGGTGTTCGACCTCTTCGAGAACCCGATGCATCCCTACACGCGTGGCCTGTTCTCCAGCATTCCGGGGCTGCATGACATGCGCTCGCGTCTGACCACCGTCGAGGACGTGACGAACGATCCTGCGGAGTTCCGAAGGGTTCCGGGCGTGGTGCCGTGGTGGCCGCACATGGACGCAGCCGCGCGACCCGCGCTGGCCGATGCGCGGGAGCCCTACATACTGCACCAGATCGGGCCACAGCGCTGGCTCGGCTGCTGGCGAACCCCGGACCTCGCGGGACACGCTTCGCCGCCGCCGTCGCTTGACTACCGTCGCCCAGACTGAGTCGGCAGAGGTTCGGCTCGAATCCGCGCGTGTGCGCTGGGCGAAAGAATCGCCATGCCCCTGATCCAACCCGGCAAGACCATCCCCGACTTCACTGCCCGCACCACCGATGGCGAGATCGTGAGGGGCGCGCTCCTCACCAAGGGGTTCACGGTGATCTATTTCTATCCCAAGGACGACACGCCCGGCTGCACCAAGGAAGCCTGTGCCTTTCGCGACCTGCATGGCGACCTGCTGAAGGCGAAGGCGCGCGTGTTCGGCGTGAGCGCCGACGACGCCAAGAGCCACGCCAAGTTCGCGGACAAGTTCAAGCTGCCGTTCGACCTGATCGTGGACGAGCCGGGCAAGGATGGCGTACCGCCGATGGCGAAGAAGCTCGGGGCGTGGCAGGAGAAGTCGATGTACGGCAAGACCTACATGGGCATCGTGCGCATCACCTATCTGGTCGGCCCGGGCGGCAAGGTGCTGCAGCGGTGGGACAAGGTGAAGCCCGAGGAGCACGCCGCCGAGGTGCTCGAGGCGATCCGCGCCGCGAAGTAGGCTTGCGCCATGAGCCATCCGACGGTGCGATTCAAGCGTCTGCACGCGGGCGCGCAGCTTCCCGCCTATCAGAGCGCGGAGGCGGCGGGCATGGACCTGCATGCGTGCCTCGAGGCTCCGCTCACGCTGCAGCCCGGCGACCTCGCGCGCGTTCCGCTGGGATGGGTCATGGCCATACCGAGCGGCTTCGAGGGCCAGGTGCGCCCGCGCAGCGGTCTGGCGGCCAAGCACGGCATCACGGTGCCCAACGCGCCGGGCACGATCGACAGTGACTATCGCGGTGAGGCCGTGGTGGCGCTGATCAACCTTGGCCGTGCCGCCTTCACGATCGAGCACGGCATGCGCGTGGCACAGCTCGTCGTCGCGCCGGTGGCGCGCGTGGCGGTGTCAGAGGTCGTCGAACTCGATGAAACGGCCCGCGGTGGGGGCGGTTTCGGCAGCACAGGCCGCTGACCCGTCGGTGGGCCGGCACCTTGGGCCTCGACTACACTTTCGGAATGACGACGGCGACCGCCACCGATATCAACGTTCCGCTGCTCGACCTGAAGGCCCAGTACGCGACGATCCGCGCGGAAGTGGAGCCGGTCGTCCGCGAGGTGATGGAGAGTCAGTATTTCATCGGTGGCCCGAAGGTGGAGGAACTCGAGAAGCTCACCGCCCAGTACTGCCGCGCGAAGCACGCCATCGGCTGCGCCAACGGAAGCGACGCGATCGTGCTGGCGCTGCAGGCGCTCGATGTGGGCCCCGGCGACGAGGTGATCATTCCCACCTTCACCTTCTTTTCCACCGCGGGCAGCGTGCATCGCCTGGGTGCGCGCCCCGTGTTCGTGGACATCGACCCGGTCACCTACAACATCTGCCCAAAGAGCGTCGAGGAGGCCTTCGGTTGCTGCAAGAAGGTCAAGGCGATCATGCCGGTGCACCTGTTCGGCCAGTCGGCCGACATGGACGCCGTGATGTCGATCGCGAAGGCCCGCGACCTGAAGGTGATCGAGGACTGCGCCCAAGCCATCGGCACCGAGGATGCACATGGCCGCCGTGTGGGAACGGTGGGCCACATCGGTACCTACAGCTTCTTCCCGAGCAAGAATCTGGGCGGGTTTGGCGATGGCGGCGTGATGTGCACGAATGACGATGCGGCGAGCGCGCGCCTGAAGCGCCTCCGCAATCACGGCATGGAGCCGAAGTACTTCCACCACGAGATCGGCATGAACAGCCGCCTCGACGCGCTGCAGGCCGCGGTGCTGTCGATCAAGCTGCGGCATCTGGACAACTGGAGCGCCACGCGCCAGCGCAACGCCGCGTGGTACGACCGGTTCTTCGCCGCCGCCGGCGCGACCGACAACCGTACCGCCGTGGACGCGGGCGGTCTCGCGCTGCGCACGCCGGCGGCCGCCCCGAAGGGCGCGCGCCACATCTACAACCAGTACTGCGTGCGCGTTCCGGGCGCCATCCGCGACAAGGTTCGCGAAGAACTCACCGCCCGCAAGATCGGCACCGAGATCTACTACCCGCTCTCGCTGCACCAGCAGAAGTGCTTCGAGTTCCTTGGCTATCGCCCCGGCGTCTTCCCGCATGCCGAGCGCGCCGCCAAGGAAGTCATCGCGCTGCCGATCTACCCCGAGCTCAGCGAGGTGCAGTTGCGCCACGTGGCCGAGACGCTGGTCGACACGGTCCGCAAGCTCGCTTGACGTGCATCGTCGCGCTCGCGCTCACGGAAGCAGCGTGGAGAGGTCGCGCACACCCACGCACTCCGGCGCGCTGAACGGCTCACCGAAGGCCGCGCCAATGCGGCTTCCGTAGAAGCGGCCCATCGACTCGATCCATGTCGGCACGCCGCGGTTCGCGGCATTCGCCTCGAACTGGCTGCGGTAGGCGTGGATCGAGCGAAGCTTCGCTTCCGCGAACGCCGAGCAGTCGACCACCAGCGAAGGCTGCGGTACAACCTTCAGGTGCGTGCAAAAGTAGTGCAGGAGGCGGCGGGGGTGGTGCGGTCGCCCCGGCAGGTCGCACTTGGTCAGCTTGGCGTCGAAGCGGGCGTCCTCGCCAATGCGGGTGAGCGCGCGGTGATCCGGATGCGCGTCGTCCGGATGCGGGACGAACAGCAGATCGATCGCGCGCAGGCGCAGTTCACCCGCCAGCTGGTGCCGCGCCGCGAGCGAGTGCTCCAGCCGCCGGTTTGGCCAGCCCAGATTCACGCGCTGGCAGCCCAGGATCTTCGCGGCCTCGGTGGCCTCGCGCGCCCGGGTCGTGGGGTCACCAAAGGGGGTTGGCTCACCATCGGTCGCGTCGATCACGGTGACCGCGTGGCCCTGCGAGACCAGCAGGGCGATCGTTCCACCCATCGCCAGTTCCGCGTCATCGGGATGTGCCGCAAGCACCGCGACATTCATGCAGTTCATCCTACGGGCGCGTCGCGTGGTTCGGCGCGGTCCTCGGGATACTGGATCCATCGCAATCGCAGGCCTTCGGGCGGCAGCGTGGGTCCG
This sequence comes from Planctomycetota bacterium, assembly GCA_016872835.1. Lineage (GTDB taxonomy): Bacteria > Planctomycetota > Phycisphaerae > Phycisphaerales > SM1A02 > SYAC01. The sequence goes on from VGYX01000006.1 coordinate 48,195, forward strand.
GCCTGCGCGCGGTCCTTCGAGGCGAGGATCGCCCCAATCGCGGAGGGGTCGATGCGTCCGCGGCCAATCTCGACGAGCGTGCCCGCAATGATCCGCACCATGTTGTAGAGGAAGCCGTTGCCGGACACGTCGATCGCCACGCGATCCTCGGGCAGCGTCCCAACCTCGCAAGCGTGCACGCGACGCACCGTGCTGTCGCGACCGTGTTGCGCATGCGCGAAGGCCGCGAAGTCGTGCTCGCCAACGATCTGTCGGGCGGCAGCGCGCATGCGCGCGATGTTCAGGTCATGCTGCGCCGGATAGACCGTGCGACGGTCGAAGGGCAGCCGTGCCCGAAACGGCCTCATCTGCGCGATCTCGTAGCGGTAGCCCTTCGACAATGCGTCGCCGACCGGATCGAAATCCGACGGCACCTGCCACGCCGCCATCACACGGACATCGTCGGGCAGGCGTGCGTTCAGGGCCGCAGCCATGCGACTGATGGGGATCCGGCACTCCGCCGAGAAGGCGGCCACCTGAGCTTCAGCGTGAACGCCCGCGTCGGTTCGACTCGCTCCCTGGCAGTTCACCGGCTGCTGCATCACCTCGGCCAGAACCCGGTCCAACTCCCCCTGCACGGTCCGAAGCGGGTCTGAATCCGGTGGCTCCTGACGCTGCCAGCCATGGAAGTCGGTGCCGTCATAGGCCAAGCGAAGCGCGAACCGGACCATGGCGGAGGTTTTATAGGGCATGGTGGCGGCATTCCGAATCGACGCTCCAGATTCCCGGATTTATATTGCCGTTTACGTGACATTTTGGTGGCGCAAGGGCGGTTCTGGTCTACCTTTCTGCCGTTTTGCGCCCGCCTCAGGCGCCATTGGAGGGGCGGGCAACACATTCCTTGGAACTCCGAATCGGGAGAAATAGCAGATGAATTGCTTCGCATCGTGCATGGCCGTGATCGCCCTGACCTCGAGCGCCTTCGGCCAACAGGCGGATCTCGAGATTGACGGCACCCTGGATGCCGAATACGCCAACCCCAAGGCGAGCCAGGTCAACTACACCAGCTTCGGCAACGCGACCGACGGCGTGAACAGTTACGCCAACGGCAGCGAGCTCGACGGCGGCTGGATCAAGGTCGACACTGACACCGGCAACCTCTACATCTTCCTCTCGGGCAACCTCGAGAGCAACTTCAATAAGCTCGACATCTTCATCGACTGCGTGCCGAGCGCCGGCCAGAACGAGGTGCGCAGCGACAACCCCGACGTGGACTTCAACGGCCTCAACCGCATGGGTCGCGGTCTTAGAGACGGCCTGGAGGCCCCCGGCCTGAAGTTTGACGCGGACTTCGCTGCCGACTTCTTCATCACCACCACGCTCGGTGGCGACCCGCCGACGCAGTACGCGAACATCGCCCAGATGTTGACCGACGGCGGCGGCGTGGGCGCGTACATCGGCAGCGGTCCCTTCAGCGGACCGAACGGCACCAACCTCATCGATGATCAGGTGTACGGCTGCCAGTTGTCGATCAACAACAGCAACACCGCCGGCGTGAGCGGCGATTCGGCGAACCCCGGCTCGGGCTGCGGCGTCACCACGGGCATCGAGATCAAGATTCCGCTGGTGCTCACCAGCTGGGATGGTTCGGGCGACATCAAGGTCTGCGCCTTCATCAACGGCCAGGGCCACGACTACGCCAGCAACCAGGTGATAACGCCGTTGCCTGAGGGCTCGAACAACCTGGGTGGCGACGGCACCGGCGGCTACTTGGGCGGCTTTCCCGCGGCGCTGCGCGTCGACTTCTCGACCATCGCCGGCAACCAGTACTTCAGCACGGCCGACGCCGACGCCTGCGCGGCGTGCTTCGGTGACCTCGACGCTAGCGGTGACGTCGACAACGGCGACGTGGCGTTCTGCCTGCTCGACTACGGTCAGTGTGCTTCACCATGTGCCGCCGATCTCGACCTTAACGGCGAGGTCGACTTCGGTGACGTCGCCCTCATCCTGCTGAGCGTCGGTCCCTGCAGCTGATCGGCGGAAACCGATTCGGAATCGACGAACCCCCGGCCCCGTGCCGGGGGTTCGTCTTTGCGGGGCTTCTGAAATCGCGATCAGGCTCGCAGACGGGCGCCGGCGGCGTCGGGGTCGAACAGATGGGTCTGTGCCAGATCGATCGTCACGGCCACCTGTGCGCCCTCCTGCAGGGGCTGCGGGGCGCAGCGCGCGGTCAGCGTTCGATCGCCGCAGTGCAGCACCACATCCATTCGGTCGCCATAGTGCTCGACCGCCTCCACGGTGGCTGGCAGGCCTGTGCCGCCTGCGATCCGCACGTGTTCGGGGCGCACGCCCAAGACCACCGGCCGCGGCTGCGGGCGAATGAACGGCTTCCACGCGTCAAGCACGCCCTCGATCATGATGCCTTGGCCGCGGAAGCGCATACCGGTCGCGCGGGCCTCCATGTCGCCGAGGATCATGTTCATGGTGGGGGTGCCAACGAATTCGGCCACGAATCGGTTCGATGGCTGCTCGTACACCTGTCGCGGCGCGGCGACCTGCTGCACCAGGCCGTCCTTCAGGACCACGACCCGGTCTCCCAGGCTCATCGCCTCCTCCTGGTCGTGGGTCACGTAGACCATCGTGGCGCCCAGTCTTCGGTGCAGCATGCGCAGTTCGGCGCGCATCTCAACGCGCAGCTTGGCGTCCAGATTCGAGAGCGGCTCGTCGAACAGGAACACCTTCGGCTCGCGCACCATGGCGCGACCCACGGCCACGCGCTGGCGCTGACCGCCCGACAGCGCCGCGGGCTTGCGCGCAAGCAGGTGCTCGATGCCCAGCGTGCGCGCCGCGGACAGCACGCGCGTGTCGATCTCCTGTCGCTCCTTGATGCGGTTTGCCGCGTAGTCCGGGCTGAGCAGCGCCCGCACGGCGCTGGGGAAGCGCCGGCGGCGAAGCAGGCCGAAGGCCATGTTCGTGCGCACGTCCATGTGCGGATACAGCGCGTAGTTCTGGAAGACCATCGCGATGTCCCGATCCTGCGGCGGCAGGTCGTTCACGCATGCGCCGTCGATCGTCAGGGTGCCTTCGGAGATCGTCTCCAGGCCGGCGATCATGCGTAGCAGGGTGCTCTTGCCGCAGCCGGAGGGGCCGACCAGCACCACGAACTCGCCATGCTCGATGCGCAGCGAGGCGCCCTGCACGGCCCGCACGCCACCGGGATAGATCTTGCCAAGCGCCTCGAGTTCGATCGTCGCCATGTGTTCTCCTTCAGCCCTTCACGGCACCCTTGCCAAGCCCCTCGATGAACTGCTTCTGCGCCGCCAAGAAGAGCAGGATGCAGGGAAGCATGGTGACCAGACTCGCCGCCATCAGCAGATTGACCTTGTTCACCCCCCCGTACTGGTTGCGGAAACTGTTGAGTGCCACGGCCAGCGTGGCCTGCTCGTCGCTGTGCAGGTAGATCAGTGGTCCCATGAAGTCGTTCCAGACGTAGATGAATGTGAAGACCGCGCAGATCGCGGTCACGGGTCGGCAGAGCGGCAGCATCACATGCCACCAGATGCCGAGCCAACTCCAGCCGTCCACCTTCGCCGCCTCCACCAGCGCCTCGGGTACCTGCGCGATGAACTGCCGGTACATGAAGATGAAGAAGGCGTTCCCGAAGAAGGCCGGCACCACCAGGGGCAGGATCGTGTCGACCCAGCCGAGGTTCCGGAACAGCAGGAACAGGGGGATCATGGTGACCTGTCCGGGCAGCATCATGGTGGCAAGCATGAGCACGAACAGTCCACCGCGGCCGGGGAATCGCATGCGGGCGATCGCGAAGCCCACCAGACTGCTTGAGAGCACGGTGGCGATCACCACAAGCGTGGTCACCACGATCGAGTTGGCCAGCGCGTCGGCGAAGCCCCACCACGGCACCGATCCGATCTGCGTCAGCGCCGCGGGGTAGTTGCTCCACTCCCACTCCCAAGGCCAGCGCACCAGTTCGCCCAGATTGCCGCCGACCGTCGCGGCCTGCGCGCGGTCCGCCGTCATCATGCTCACGCCCAGCATCCAGAGCAGCGGGAACACCATCACCACCGTGCCCAGCGCCAGCGTGGCGAACGCTACCGCGCGCGCCACGCCACCACCGACCGCACCCGACCGCATCGGAGCTTGGGTCATCGCTTCAGTCCCTCGTAGTGCACCAGACCGCGGCTGCCGCGCATCGTGAGCAGCGTGAGCACCAGCGTGATGAGCAGCAGGATCCACGCCATCGCGCTTGCATAGCCCATCTCGTAGAACTCGAAGGCCTGGTTGTACAGATAGAGCACGTAGAACCGCGTCAGATCGCCAGGCTCACCGCCGGTCATCACGAAGGCCTGGGTGAAGACCTGAAAGCTTCCGATGATCGACATGATCACGTTGAACAGGATCACCGGACTCAGCATCGGCAGCGTGACCTTGAAGAAGCGCGCCACGGGGCCGAGTCCGTCGATGCGTGCGGCCTCCTGCAGTTCCTCGGGCACGCTCTGCAGGCCGGCCAGATAGATCATCATGCCGCCGCCCACGCTCCAGAAGCCCATGATCGCGAAGGCGGGCGCGCCCCATGCCGCGGCATCCTTGCCGAACCAGTCCGGGGGAGCCAGGTTCACGAGTGCCAGCGCCGGCCGCAGGGCGGCGTTCATCAGGCCGCCGTCGGTGTCGAAGACCCAGCGCCACAGCACCGCCACGCCCACGCCCGCGAGCACGCTTGGCAGGTACCACGCCGCACGGAAGAAGTGGATGCCGCGCGTCTTCTGGTTCATCAGCACGGCGGCCAGCAGCGCCAGGGCCTGTCCGCCTGGCACCGCGATCAGCGTGTAGTACAGCGTGACCTTCAGGCTGGTCAGGAAGCGCGGATCGTGCGCCAGCAGTTGCGCATAGTTGCCGCCGCCCACGAACGTGGCCGTATCGAGCGTGCTCACACCCTTCCACTTGGCCAAGCTCAGCAGCAGGCTCATCATGATCGGGAAGGCCATGAACAGCACGAATCCCAGCACCCACGGGCTCGCAAGCAGCCAGCCCCAACGCGTCTCGCGCGTGGCCGCACGGTCGCCCTGCGGCCGCAGCACCCGCCAGCCCAGCGCCGTCGCCACGGCCACGCAGATCACGCCCAGCGTCCAGCCGACTGGAGCCCACGCGTAGGCGGGGAATCCAGGCTTCGCCAGCGGACTCTCCTTCTCGGCGCGCCACTGGATCTTGAATGTCTCGATGGCTTGCGGCAGCGTGAGGTCGCCGACCTTCAGCGCACGGTCCAGATTGCCGCCGAGCAGCTGCTCGAAGCGCGGATCCGCCGGCCAGTCCACCACTTCGGCGGTCGGTGCCGGATCCAGATACCCCCGGTTGTTGGCTGGCTTCTGCGAGGGATCCAGGAATGCGGGGCTCTCGGCGACTGCGCGGATCGTTGGAATCGCAAGGCCCAGTTTCGCGTTCGCGGCCTGACTCGAAGGACTCACGAGCCAGCGAAGCAGCTGCCACGCTTCGTCCTTGTGTCGACTGCGCGCACTCACGCTCCATGAAACCGTCGCGATCACGTTGGCACGCACGCGACCTCGCGGCAGCGGCACGAAGTCCCAGTCGAAGTCGCGGATGCGGCGATACTCGGGTACCACCCAGCGGCCGAAGGGGCCCGCCATGCCCACGCGTCCGGTGGTGAACACCGCGGCGCCCGTGGCCAGCTTGCTGCGACCGCTGGTGAGCGTGCCCACCTCGTCCTGTCGCCACGCGCGCAACTTCTCCAGCGCCGCCACCGTCTCCGGCGCATCAAGCCGCAGCGCGTCGAAGTTCTCGCCGCGAACCTCCGTGCCCTCGGTTCGCAGGAATGCGCGCACCATCATGGGCCAGGTCACGAACTCGCTGCCGATGTAGTTCTCGCCATCGGCAGCCTTCGTCTTCGCGATCGCACGCGCGGCCGACAGGTAGTCGTCCCACGTCCAGTCGTCCGTGGGGAAGGGCACGCCCGCCTTCTGGAAGATGTCCTTGTTGTAGTAGAAGCCGACGGTGGTGAAGTCCTTCGGGATGCCGTACAGCGTGCCCACGCCGTTGCGGTTGCCGTCGTATCGGAAGGCGGCCACCGTGCTGGGATAGAACGCGCTTAGGTCGATCGCGTCGGAGACCTTCGCGTTCGCGTCCGCCTCCAGCCGCCCATCGAGCGGCTCGAGCAGTCCCATGTCCGCGAAGCTGGCCACGCGCTCGGCGCCCACATAGAAGAGATCGGGCGGCTCGCCGCTGGCAAGCATGGTCTGCAGCTTGGCGTAGAAGCTGCCGGCGTCGCCGGGGTTGATGCGCCGCACGCGCACGCCTGGATGCGCACTCTCGAACGCCCGCAGCGCGTCCTCGACGATGGCGTCCTCCTCGGGGCCGCCCTCTCCGCTCCAGTGCAGCACGACGAGTTCCTTCTCGATCGAGGCGCTGTTGCGCCAGCTCGACAGGGTCCGCCAGCCCACGCGCCCGAAACTGAGCGCCACGAGCACCAACGCCAGACCGGCCAGAAATCCGCGCAGGAATCGCCCTGCGATCGAGCCTTTCCGGCTTCCGCGACGCATAGAGCGAGTATAGGGTTGCGCCATGTGGATCGGCCTCCTCGCAGCGCTCCTGATCGGCACCACGCCGGTGCCAGCGAAGGAGGAGTCGTTCCCGCCGGCAATTGCGGCCGCGCAGATTCCGCGCGACGATGGGGCTGGTGCGTTGCCCCCCAGCGTCACCGCGGAGCGTGCTCGACAGGGCGGCTGGATGGTGACGCTTCGGTTCCGGCCGGATCGCCCCGCGCAGTCGATCGTGGTGGCGGGAGACTTCAACAACTGGAGCCGCGCGGCAGGGCCCACTTCCATGGCACGGCAGTCCGACGGCTCGTGGCAGGCGACCGTCCGCATGGACGAGGGCATGCGCCTCTACAAGTTCGTGGTGGACGGTGACCAGTGGCTCAGCGATCCTCGCAATCCAGCCAAGGCGCCGGATGGTCAGGGCGGCTTCAACAGCGTGCTTCGACTGGGTGCCGAGCATGGCCTTGACGCTTCGGCGTGCCGCGAGGGTGACGGTCGGATCGATGCGCGCGGCCTTCGTCACGACCCCGCGCGCCTGAGCTTTCTGGAGCGCGGACCCACCACATGGACCGTTCGCTATCGCACGCTCGCCGGCGATGTGCAGCAGGTAGCATTCGTCGCCCGCGATGGGCGGCAGCTGCGCATGGAGCGCGTGGGCCGGCTCGGCCCCTTCGACTTCTGGCAGGTTTCCCTTCCCGTCGGCGGCTCGGCGACCGACTACACCTTCGTGATCCAGGACGGCACCATGTCCAAGCGTGACCCGCAGACGTATTCCCTCGACACCAACCGCGTGCCCGGCTTCCACACGCCCGAGTGGGCCAAGAACGCGATCTGGTACCAGATCATGGTGGATCGCTTCCGCAACGGTGCCGCCACGAATGACGGTCTGAACACGCGCGACTGGAAGCAGGAGTGGTACGAGCCCAGCGCGTGGGAGGGCCAGGACGGGCAGACCTTCTACAACCACTTCGTGTTCAAGCGGCAGTGTGGCGGTGACCTGCAGGGATTGCGCCAGCAGTTGCCGTACCTGAAGTCGCTTGGCGTGAACGCGCTGTATCTGCTGCCGGTCTTCCAGGCCGAGAGCAACCACAAGTACAACGCGACGAATTACCTGCACATCGACGAGCGCATCGGCGCGGGTGGCGACTACAGGGCCGCCGAGTCCAAGGAGGACCTGCTCGATCCGAAGACCTGGACCTTCAACGCAAGCGATCGCGAGTTCCTGGTGTTCCTGAAGGAGGCCAAGAAGATGGGCTTCCGCGTGATCATCGACGGTGTGTGGAACCATGTCGGTACCGCGCACCCGGCGTTCCGCGACGTGCGCGAGAAGGGTCGGGCGAGCCGCTTCGCCGACTGGTTCAGCGTGAAGAGTTGGGAGCCCTTCGACTATGAGGGTTGGTTCGGCTTCGGTGAGCTGCCCACCTTCCGCAAGAGTGACGAGCATGGGCTGGCCAGCGAGTCGGTTCGGAAGCACATCTACGAAGTCACGCGGCGCTGGATGGATCCGGATGGTGACGGCGATCCTTCGGACGGCATCGACGGATGGCGCCTCGACGTGGCGAACGAGATCCCCATGCCCTTCTGGCACGACTGGTGCACGTTCGTGCGCTCGATCAACCCGGACGCCTTCATCACCGGCGAGATCTGGCACCGCGCGGATCCGTGGCTGGACGGCAAGAGCTTCGACGCGGTGATGAACTACGAGTTCGCGAAGCCCTCGATCCGCTGGGCGCTGAATCGCAAGAACAAGCTCTCGGTCTCGGAACTGGACGCAAAGCTGGCCGAGCTGCGGCGGGCCTATCCCACCGAGATCACCTACGTGATGCAGAACCTGCTCGACAGCCACGACACGGATCGTGTGGTGAGCATGGCGCTGAACCCGGACCGCGAATACAACAACCTGAACCGAGAGCAGGAGGTGCAGACCTATGACGCCTCGAAGCCCGGCGAGGAGCACTACCGCCGCGTGCGCCTGCTGGCGCTGCTGCAGATGACCTACGTGGGCGCGCCCATGATCTGGTATGGCACCGAAGTGGGCATGTGGGGCAGCGGTGATCCGAACAACCGCAAGCCGATGCTGTGGAAGGATCTCGAGCCCTACGGCGTGCCCGGCGAGAACACCGTCATGGCGGACCAGCTCGACTTCTATCGGCGTGTCATCGCGCTGCGCAACGCACACCCCGCCCTTCGAACCGGCAGTTTCCGCACGATCCTGACCGATGACACGCAGGACACGTGGGTGTTCCTGCGCGAGCTCGACGACGAGCAGGTGCTTGTGGCGCTGAACGCCGGCGACAAGACGGCCACGGTCGAGTTGCCAGCCTCGCTGGGCTCCGGCTGGAAGCAGGTGTTCGGCGAGCCAGCGAAGCCGGGCGCTGACTCCTTCCCGAAGGTCGAGGTGCCCATGCAGGCCGGCCGCGTGTGGGTTCGCACCAGCAAGTGACAGGAAGACCGCAAGCGATGGAACACGTTCCGGAGATCTTTCGTCGACGCCGCGCCGGCGTCCTGATGCACCTGACCAGCGTGCCCGGTCCCCATGGCGTGGGCGATCTGGGCCCCGCGGCGGACCGCTTCGCGCAATGGTGCCACGAGGCGGGCCTCACGCTCTGGCAGATGCTGCCGATCGGTCCGGTCGGGTACGGCGAAAGTCCCTACAGCGCGACCAGCAGCTTCGCCGCCGAGCCGATGCTGGTGAGCCTGGAGCGTCTGGCCGAGGACGGGCTGCTTCCAAAGTCCCGTCTGAAGGCGCATGCCACGCTGGGGCGTGGGCGTGCGGACTTCGAGGCGGCACGCGCCTTCAAGCGACCACGCTTCGCCGAGGCGTTCGAGACCTTCCGCACGCGTTGCGGTCTGCGCAGTCCGGCCTTCCGGAAGTTCGTGCGCGCTTCGCGCGGATGGCTGCCAGGCTGGTGCCGCCTCGCCGCCGCGAAGGAGGGGGGGTCGCGCGAACTCCACGCCTTCATCCAGTTCCAGTTCGAGCGCCAATGGCAGGCGTTCCGCTCGCACTGTCACGCGCTGGGCGTGAAGCTGGTGGGTGACCTGCCCATCTTCGTCACGCTGGACTCGGCTGACGTGGCCGACCGTCCGGAACTCTTCCGGCTGGAGCGCAACGGCCGCCCCAAGGTGGTGACCGGCGTTCCACCCGACTGCTTCTCGAAGGACGGGCAGCTCTGGGGCCATCCGCACTACGCGTGGGCCGCGCATCGACGCGAGGGATTCCGCTGGTGGACGAGCCGCGTGGCCACGGCGTTGACCCGCTTTGACGCGCTTCGCATCGACCACTTCGTGGGCTTCGTGCACGCCTACGAGATCGCGGGCACCGCGAAGACCGCGCGACACGGCCGATGGGCACCGACGCCGGGTCGTGAACTGCTGACCGCCGTCGAGAAGCGCTTGGGCCGACTGCCGCTGATCGCCGAGGATCTTGGCGCCGTGACCGCCGCGGTGACCATGTTGCGCGACGACTTCGGCCTGCCGGGCATGAAGTTGCTGCACAACGCCTTCTACGGCCCCGACAGTGGCGACCTGCCGCACCATCATCCGGTGAACTGCGTGGTCTATCCCGGCACGCACGACAACGACGTGAGCCGTGGGTGGGTCAGGCAGCTCTCGCGCGAGGCGCTTGCCCGGTTCCGCGCCTATGCCGGTGGCGATCGTCGCAAGCCCGAGGAGGCGCTCATCCGGCTTGCCTACGCGAGTCCGGCCCGCACGGCGATCGTGGCCATGCAGGACCTTCTGGGACTTGGCCCGGCCACACGCATGAATGTGCCGGGCGTGGCCAGCGGCAACTGGTGCTGGCGCATGGAACCGGGGGCGATTCCGGCCTCGCTGGCCCCGCACCTGATCGCCCTTGCGGCCGATTCCGGCCGTCTTGCCAAATAGCGGTTTTTGCGAGACATTCGGCGGGCTATGCCCGCCGCAACACGCTCGACGAAGGCCGTTCGCTCCGTCTCGACCGCCAAGCCCGATTCTGCGCCGGCACCTGGCGCCATGGTGACCGCGGATGCCAAGGTCTCCAAGGAGGTCCGCCGCGATCTGCTGAAGATCGCGCACGACCTCTGGTGGAGCTGGAACGAGGTCGCGCAGCGACCCTTCGCGGCGCTTGATCCGAATCTCTGGGAGGCGAGCAACCATGATCCGCTGGCGGTGCTGCGCGGCGTTGACGAACCCATCTTCGCGGCGCGCTGCGCCGACGCCGACTTCCGGGATCTCGTGAAGACCGCGCGCGACGCCCTTCGCTCGTATCACAACACGGTGCCGTGGTTCGAGCGGCAGGACCTGCCCGGCGCCAAGGGACTTCACATCGCCTACTTCTGCAGCGAGTTCGCCATCCACGAGAGCCTGCAGCAGTACTCGGGCGGCCTTGGCGTGCTGGCCGGGGACCATCTGAAGAGCGCGAGCGATCTGGGACTGCCGTTCACGGCAGTGGGCCTGCTCTACCAGCAGGGCTATTACCTGCAGCAGCTTCGTGCCGACGGCTCCACCCGCGTGATCGAGCCGCGATGGGATCCGCGCAACATGGCGATCGAGGACACGGGCATCGACATCAAGGTGCCGATCGGCGCCCGCAAGGTGGTGGCGCGCCTCTGGACGATGAAGGTCGGCCGCATCCGCGCGGTGCTGTTGGACACCGATCGCAAGGCGAACCGTTCGAAGGACCGTCGTCTGACCGAAGGCCTGTACAAGGGCGAGTCCGAGCTGCGCATGCGGCAGCAGGTGCTGCTGGGCGTGGGTGGCGTGTTGGCGCTGAAGGCCATGGGCATCAAGGCCACGGTGTTCCACCTGAACGAGGGCCACGCGGCCTTCGCCAGCGTGGCGCGACTCGCCGCGCTGCGCCGCAAGGGATCCTCGCTCGAGGACGCGCTGCAGGTGATCCGACGCAGCACGGTCTTCACCACGCACACGCCGGTGCCCGCGGGCCACGACCGCTACGACACCGCGATGGTCGCTGAGGCGCTGGAGCCCTGCTGGCGCGAGGCGGGTCTGGGGCGCAGCGCGTTTCTGGAGATGGGCTCCGAGCGTCCGACCGATCCCAAGGCGCCTTTCTGCATGACGGTGCTCGCACTGCGCACGGCCGAGCACGTGAACGGCGTCGCGGCGCTGCATGGCCGCGTGAGCCGCGAGATGTGGCAGCAGGTCTACGGCGTGTCCGATCCCGCGCTCGTGCCGATCGGTCATGTCACCAACGGCATCCACGCCCGCACCTGGCTTGCGCCCGAGGCCGAGGCCTTCTGGAAGCGTTCGATCGGGCTCGATCTCGATCACGTCGAGCGTGGTGTGGATCCGTGGGCGACGGCCGAGAAGGCCGACGCGTCCGAGTTCTGGGCGCTTCGCAAGGCGCTGCGCGCCCGACTGGTCCAGTTCATCCGCGAGCGTCTGGCGCGCCAGGCACGCCGTCGCGGCGAGTCGCCCGAGCTGGTGCTGCGCGCCAGCGAGGCCTTCGATCCTGAAGCGCTCACGATCGGTTTCGCGCGGCGCTTCGCCACCTACAAGCGCGCGCCGCTGATCTTCCGTGACGCCGAGCGCCTGCACAGGATCCTGTCCGCCGAGGGGCGCCCGGTGCAGCTGGTGTTCGCCGGCAAGGCGCACCCGCGCGACCGCGATGGCCAGGCGTATGCGGCCGAGGTGCACCGCTGGGCGCGCGAGAACGGCTTCGAGGGCCGTGTCGCGCTGATCGAGGAGTACGACATGCACGTGGGTCGCATGCTGGTGAGTGGCTGCGACGTGTGGCTGAACAATCCGCTGCGCCCGCACGAGGCGAGTGGCACGAGCGGCATGAAGCCTCCGATGCACGGTGGCATCAACCTGAGCATCCTGGACGGCTGGTGGCCCGAGTCGCACGACGGCACCAACGGTTGGGCGATCGGGGACGGCAGCGAAGGAAGTGATCGCGAGAAGCAGGACGCCATCGACGCCGAGAGCCTGTACGGGCTTCTGGAGCGCGAGGTGGTGCCGGAGTTCTACGAGCGCGCCCGTGACGGCTTGCCGGCCAAGTGGATCCACCGAGCCCTGCGCAGCGTGGCCACCGTGCCGGGTCGGTTCAACACCCACCGCATGGTCGCGGAATACCTAGAGAAGAGCTATCTGCCGGCGAACGGCTGAGCGCCCCGTTCACTCACAGGTCCAGCCGAAGTCCAGCAGGAGCAGCGCCACGTCGCCGCTGCCGACCACGCCGTCACCATCCAGGTCGCTCGGCCCACCGATCGATCCGAAGTCCAGCAGCACGAAGGAAACGTCGCCCGCGTCGACCACGCAGTTGCCGTCCAGGTCAGCTGGATTCGCCGGCGCGGGGTCGCCCTGCGAATAGACCACCATCGCGTAGGCGCCCACGCGGAAGGTGCCGCTCTGCGCCATGCCGTCCCATGCGGGACCGTTGGCGTCCACGTCGAGCGCGGGGGTGTTCGAGTAGTCCGTCGCGTAGGCGCTGGAATCGCTGTTGAAGCGGCACTTCCACACGCCGGAACGGGGCAGTCCGATGCGGTAGTTGTTCACGGGCCAGCCGCTGAAGTTCGCCAGCACGATCACGTCGTCGCGCTCACCGCCGTCCTTCCAGCGGTGCCACGCGATCTGCTTGTTGGCGTTGTTCACGTGGTGGACATTCGTGTTCAAGCCGGTCAGGCCCGCGGTGAGTCCGCCCGTGTTGCGGCGCAGCGCGATCATGTCCTTGTACATCTGGCGCGTGCCCGCCTGGCTGGTGGCCTTGCTCCAGTCCAGCGGATCCTCGTCGTCCCAGCCGCCGTCCTCCAGCATTTCCTGGCCCATGAAGATCATGGGAATGCCCGGGCTGGTGAAAGTGACCGCGGCGGCGAGCGTGCTGCGCTTGCGGGCCTGCAGACCACCGGGGCTTGCGGCGCTGATGGCGCTTGGAAGCCGCAGCTTGCCGTTGCCGGTGGCCACCTCGTCGTGGCTTTCGGTGTAGATCACGCGCTGCATGGCGCTGCCGTTGTACGTGTGCACCACCGCGTCCCGCACGGTGTTCATGTCTCGGCCTCCGTCACTGCTGGCCGTCACGACACCGCGGATTGAGTGCACGAACCAGTCCCACTGGCTGTCGAAGCCGGCCCCGCCGCTGGCCGTTGCGCGTGTGACCCAGTCGTTGTCGTCGAAGTCCTCGGCGATGATCAGCTTGTCCGGGAAGCGCGCGTTCACGTCGTTGTTCGTCGCCTGCAGCAGGCTCCACCCGCTTGGAATGTCGGTTCCGCCCGAGTCGGTCTTGCGGATGAACTTGGTCGCGTCCCAGCGCAGGCCATCCATCCGGTACTCGTCCAGCCACTGCAGCGCGTTGTCGCGGATGTAGGCCTGCACCTCGGTGCGCGTGTAGTCGGGGCGGGGGCCCCAGGGCGTGTTCGCGCGCAGCGTGTCCTGGAAGAAGTAGATGCCGCCACCGGCGTTCTGGCTCCAGCCGTCGTATTGCCACATCGACAGGTCGGTCGGGCCCCAGTGGTTGTGCACCACGTCACCCAGCACGGCAAGGCCTCGCGCATGGCACGCGTCCACGAACTGCTTCAGCGCGGTCGGGCCGCCGTAGGCGCTTTCCACGCTGAAGGGATAGGACGGGTTGTAGCCCCAGCTGTTGTCGCCTGGGAACTCGCTCACGGGCAGCAGTTCCACGCAGTTCACGCCCAAGTCGACCAGGTTATCGAGCTTCTGGATCGCTCGGCTGAAGTTGCTCGGCACGCTCGTGCCGCTGGGCACATGGAAGGAGCCGATGTGCAGCTGGTAGATCACCAGCTCGTTGGCGGGCGCGATCTGGAACGCGCCCGTGCCCCAGGTGTAGGCCGCAGGGTCGTACACCACGCTGTTGCCGACGCTGTTCACCAGCTGCCGCGAACGCGGATCCTGCTTCTGCTGGTAGGTGCCGTTGATCTTGATCGAGAACTTGTACTGCGCGCTGAAGGGGCAATTGGCCACGTCGCCCGACCAGTAGCCGTTGCCCTCGCTGGAGAGCTGGTGGGCCGTGTTGCTCCAGAAGTTGAAGCTGCCGACCGCGCTCACGGCCTGGGCGTTCGGCGCCCACACCCGGAACGTGACGCCCTTGGCGGTGCCCGCCGTGTAGGGGGTCGCGCCGATGCCCGGCCGACTGGAGACGGGCAGCACCACGGCGCTCGCCGCGCCAGCAACCATGCCTGCCGCGATCGCGATCGCGCACCATCCGCCCTGCATTGGTCGACTCGACTTCAATTGCAGGTCCAGCCGAAGTCCAGAAGGATCAAGGCCAGATCGCTGCTTGTCACGATGCCGTCGGCATCCAGATCGGCTGGTCCGCCCTCGGTGCCCATGTCCAGCAGCAGGAAAGCCACGTCGCCGCTGTCAACGGCACAGCTGGCGTCCAGATCGGCCGGATTGCCGGGCACCTGCACATCACCCTGTGAGTAGACCAAGATGGTGTACGGGCCAATCGAGAACACACCGCTCTGACCGAGCCCGTCGTAGGCGTAGCCGTTGGCCTCCACGTCGAGCGACTGGGTGTTGCCGAAGTCGCTCGAGTAGCCGGTCCAGTCGCCGTTGAAGCGGCACTTCCACAGACCAGGGCGCGGCATGCCGATGCGGTAGTTGGTCCAGGTGGTCGCGCTGAAGTTGGCCAGCACCACCACGTCGTCGCCCGCGCCACCGTTCATCCAGCGGTGCCAGCCGATCAGCTTGTTCGAGTTGTTCACGTGATGAACGTTGGTGTTCGGGCCCGTCAGGCCCTTCGTCACGCCGAGCTTGTTCGTGCGCAGCGCGATCATGTCCTTGTACATGGCGAAGATGCCCGCGAAGGTGGTCTTCTTGCTCCAGTCGAGCGGGTCGCTGTCCTGGAACCAGCCATCCTCGAGAATCTCCTGGCCCTGGAACATGAACGGGATTCCCGGGCTGAACAGCGTGACGCCGCCGCCGAGCGTGCTGCGCTTGCGCGCCCAGTAGTCGCCGGGCGTGGTCGGGCTGATGCTGCTCGACATGCGCTTCTTGCCGTTGGCCACCTCGTCATGGCTCTCCACGTAGATCGTGCGCTCGGTGTGATTGCCGTTGTAGCTGTGGGTGATCGACTCCTTCAGCTTCCACATGTCGCGGCCGCTGTCCCAAGTCTGCTGGATCACGTCACGCACGTTGTGCACGTACCAGTCCCACTGGCTGTCGAATCCCGCACCGCCGGCGCCGGTCGTCTTGCTGATCCAGTCGTTGTCGTCGAAGTCCTCGGCCATGCTGATCTTGCCGGGGAACTGCGCGTCGATCTCGTTGTTGCACCACTGCAGCAGGCTCCATGCCTCGGGCAGTTCCTGTCCGAACTGGTCGGTGCGGCGGATGTACTTCGTGGCGTCCCATCGCAGGCCGTCCATGCGGAACTCGCCAAGCCACAGCATCACGTTGTCGCGGATGAACTGTCGTACCTCGCCGCGGCGGTAGTCCGGGCGGGTGTTGCCCCACGGCGTGTTCGCGCGGCTGTCGTTGTAGAAGAAGATGCCACCGCCGTTGTTCAGGCTCCAGCCGTCGTACTGCCACATGTCTATGTCGTTGGGTCCGACATGGTTGTAGAGCACGTCGTTCAGGACGGCGATGCCACGGGCGTGCGCCGCGTCGACGAAGCGCTTCAGGTCGTCCGGCGTGCCATAGGCGCTCTCCACGCTGAACAGGTAGCTGGGGTTGTAGCCCCAGCTCAAGTCGCCCGGAAACTCGTTGATCGGCATCAGGCTGATGCAGTTCGCTCCCAGTTCCTTCACGTGGTCCAGTTTGTCGATGCAGTTCAGGAAGGTGGCTGGGGGATTTCCGCTGGCGGAGGTACCAAACGTTCCCACGTGCATCTCATAGATCACCAGCTCGTTCCAGTTCGCGATCTGGAAGTTCGACGTCTGCCACTGGTAGGCGTTGGGGTCGTACACGACGGAATTGCCCACGCTACTGGTGAGGTCACGCGCCCACGGGTCGTTCTTCAGCCGGTACGTGTTGTTGTACTTGATGGCGAACTTGTACTGCGCTCCGGGCAGCACATTGGGCACGTCACCTGACCAGTAGCCGTTGCCTTCGGAGGAAAGCTGCCACGCGGTGGTGCTGAAGAAATTGCTCGCCAACGCGGCGCTGACGGCCTGCGCATTGGGCGCCCAGGTTCGGAAGGTGACGCCGCGGGTGGTGCCGGACTGGTATGGGATCGCGCCGATGCCCGTGCGAGTGGACACGGGCAGCACCACAGCCCATGCCGAAGCGCCAAGCGCAAGCGACGCGCAGAAGGCGATCACAGCTTGCAACGGTCGGGAGCGAAACGCTCGAGCCGCGTCGTTCATCGTTCTCGTGTCTCCCTGCGGGGGGGTGCGTGCGACCAGGACATTCTGCACCATAAGGCTTCGCTTTGGAAATGAAACCACCATTGTTTTGTCTGATCGTAGACATCTGTTCCGGATTGGGCCAACCGAAAGAGACCCATAAATCAAGACCGAATGGTCGGGGATTCCGGGCAGCCTTTGGCGGGCTCACTTGATCTGACCGGGCAGCGCCATGTCCCGGAACCCCTGTAGATCCGCCAGGGTTTCCCTGGTGAAGTCGGCAAATCCGTTCACGGGGTCGCTCTTCACTTCTCCCGACTCCAGTTTCTTGGTGCGCACGGTGTAACTGCCGGTGCTGCCGTCGCAGTAGGACAGATTGACCTGCTTCATGGGCGTCTGGAAGGCGGCGGGCGCGTCGAACCAGCGCGTCTGTGTTTCCGGGTTGGGATTGATGCAGAAACCGTTGAAGTTCCAGCCGGGGCAGGTCGCGGTGCGCTTGAACCCGTCATTGTCGCCGATGAAGAACAGCGTGTTGCCGGGCTGGCGGATGCGGCTGAGCGTGCGCGTGTCGAAAGAGAGGCTGCACACATCCGGGTACTTTGAACCACCCTTGAACTTTTCGAGCAGGGGCTGATAGTCGTCGCAGTACAGCACACCCACCCACGCGTTCATGGAGTATGTACGCAGGCGACCCGTGGAATCCATCGGGCTCACGTAGGCGTTCGCCGAATCCACGTAGGGAAACAGCGTGCCGCGCTCCAGGGCGACCATCGTCTCCTTGCAATTTGCGTCGATCGAGCCCGGACAAATCTCGGCGTCGGCACAGACCCAGCCGAGATACTTGTTTCCGTTCTGCGCCTCCTCGCGGATGGTCTTCTTGGCGCAATCCTTGAACGCGGAGGTGGGCCAGTCGCTGGGGGTGTCGGTGCGCGGGCTTGGGAATGAACTCTTGTTGCTGGCCGCGTAGGTGTTCGCCGCCTGTGCCAGGCTGCGCAGGCGCGCGCGATCCTCGGTGCCTCGTGCCGAGCGCTGCGCCGCACCGATCGCGACGACAAGCAGGCCCAGAAGCAGCGCGATGATCGCGATGACGGCGAGCAGTTCGACCAGGGTGAATGCGCTGCGGCGGTTGGGCATTATGGCCCTATCCGATGGCTGCCGATTCGGTGTTGCAGGAGATTCGCTGCTGCACGCGCCACCGCCGGGAAAGATCATCCAGAATCGCGGACGGCTGCATGCTCCGCATACAAGTCAATGCCCAAAGAGATTCTTCGTGGCGAACATGCCTTGCGCCTCGAAGAAGGCCAGCGCCTCGTCGACGCTGCGGAAGATCTTCGTGGCGGTCTCGGTGATGAACGGGCTGGGATTCTTCTTGGGCTTCCACACCACGTAGACCTCCTTCGCGTGCTCCCAGGCGTGCTGAAGCTCGCGCTCCACGCCGCTTGAAAGGCCAGGAATCCCGCCCGGCAGTTCCGGCACCAGGCTCACGATCATGTCGCTCTGGTCGATCAGCCGGAAGTCGCGCATGTAGATCTGGCCGTCCACGTCGCCGGCGATGTCCAGCACCTGCTTCACGCTCACGCGCATCGGCGCGGCGTCCTTGCGGCCGCCGAAGCTGTGCGCCGTCACCTCGACGAAATCGCGGCCCTCGCGCGCGGCGGCGATCGCGTTGTCGAGCAGCAGCTTCTCGTCCACATCGCCCGGATCGAAGGTGATGAAGTGCTTCGCGAGCTCGGCGCGGAAGTGATCGATCTCGGCCAGCACGTCGGGCATGTCGACCACGTGGCTCATCGGGAAGCTGGGATAGACCTTCCGCATCTCCGGGCGCGTGATCATCCGAAGCGCCGTCTCGGTGGTGTCGACCTGGCGGCCGCGGCTCAGGATGTAGAAGCCGCCCTTGCAGCCGATGGCCTGCGCGACGAGCTCCGTGGCCAGGATCTCCTCCTCGCGCCAGACCATGCAGTCCTTCAGCGTGGCGTCGATGTCGTGCTCGGCGTGCAGGCGATGGTGCACCACCTCCACGTTGTCCACCAGGCAGATGAACATGTCAGGCTTCAGCCGACGCAGCAGGTCGAAGTCGAAGGCCGCGAACAGGCCGTGCCGCCAGCGGAAGGTGGCGTGCGTGTTCACGATGATGTTCGGATGGTCCTCGGCAGGTCCGGTGGAGCCGATGATGTCCTTGAAGGCGGCCCGGCGAAGGCTGGCGAGTCGGCTGATGGGCAGATCGAGGATGCGGCCCGGGCGCACGTCGGGCGCCTCGGTGTACATCAGGTCGCCCACGTTGAAGAGCTCGATGCGGTCGCCTCGCTCCGCGGCAAGTTCCTTGACGGCCTTCAGATAGGGCTTCTTGTCCACGCCGACCTGACCGGTGACGACTGCTCGCATGACGGTAGTGTAGCGGAAACCATGGCGTTCCCCGGGATTTGGGCGTTTCTTCAGTGCGCCTCAAGCAGCGTGACCACGTGCACCTCGATCGCGCGACCCTCGCCGACGGCATCGACCTTCTCGTGGGTCTTGCCCTTCAGGTTCAAACGATCCTCGCTGCAGCCGAGCAGGCGCGCCAGGTTCGCGCGGATCGCCGCCTTGGCGGGGCCGATCTTGGGTCGTTCACAGATCACGGTGGCGTCCAGATTGCCCACGCGCAGGCCGCGCTCGCGCATGCGCCGCAGCGCCTCGACGAGAAAGAGTTCGCTGTCCTGGCCCTCCCAGCGGGCGTCGTTGTCCGGAAAGAGCTGTCCGATGTCGGGCTCGCCCATCGCACCCAGAATCGCGTCGGTGATCGCATGCAGCAGGGCGTCGCCATCGGAGTGGCCCACGGGTCCGCGGTCATGTGGCACGCGAACGCCACCAAGCACGAAGGGGCGTCCAGCGCCGACGGGAGCCACGGGCTCGAGCCGATGCAGGTCGTAGCCGTGTCCGATGCGGGCCGACATCAGTTGTCGTAGTTCTTCTTCTTCGGATCCGGCATCGTGCCACCCTTGGGGGTGGCGTAGGGGGGCCGATCCGCTTCCTGATCAGTGCGCAGGCGCACGGCCGGATCGGGCTCGGGCCACACGGGCGCCTTGCGGATGTCCACGTTGATGCGGCGACAGGCGGCGGGCGGGCAGGTGATCTGGTTGTCCAGATGTCCCATCGCCGTGCCGTTGTCCCACACGGCGTAGATCATGCGGTCCGGGGTGTACACCGGATCGTCGCCGCCGCCCTGCAGGAAGTTGAAGGTGAGCTGCTTGCCCGGCGGAAGTTCCATCACGAAGAAAGCTTCCTCGGTGCGGGTGTCGGTCACGCTGATCGTGAGCGGCGACATGCTGGTGCTCTGATAGGTGTACCCGCGACCCGAGCCCGGCATGAAGCCGCCATCGGGTGCGTAGCAACCGGTCAGGGTGGCGATCGCGAGAGCCAGAGTCGCAAGGAAGCAGCCGTGCCTCATGGCGGGGAATGCTAACGGGAGCGCGCGAGTGCCGCGAATTGGCGGCCACGCTCCTCATAATTCAGGTACTGATCCCAACTGGCGCAGCCGGGCGAGAGCAGCACCACGTCGCCAGGGCGAGCATTCGATCGGATGCGTTCGACCGCCATCTCCAGCGTGCCACAGATCGATCCGCCGCCACCGGCGACCTTCGCGGCGGTGGCGCCGATCGCGTACAGGCCCGCCAGGCGGGGAGCCAGGTTCGCGATGGCGGAGAGGTCGATCTTCTTCTCGTAGCCGCCTGCGATCAGATGCACCTTCGAGGGTTCCGCGAAGCTGGAGATGGCAAGCAGGGTGGCCTCGGGCGTGGTGGCCTTGCTGTCGTCGAACCAGCGGATGCCACCGGACTCGTGCACCAGCGCCAGGCGGTGCGGCAGTCCGTGGAATGAGGCAAGTCGCTTGGCGAGCGCGCGCAGGTCAGGTGTCAGTCCATCGGCACGCAGGGCTGCCGCCGCCACCTGAAGCGCCAGCCGAGCGTTGCGGCGGTTGTGCACGCCGGGCAGGGGACAGTCGTCGGTCAGCGCAGCGTCGGCCTCGATGGCCGGATCCAGCATGCCACCGCGCCACCACGCGCCCGACCCCAGCGTGGCGAAGTGCGCTGCAGCGGCGGGCTCGTCCAGATCGAAGCGGCTCACGAACGCGGCCTGGCCAGGCGCGCGGATCACGGCCTTGCTGGCGCTGTAATGCGCGACGTCGCCGTGCCAGTCCAGATGGTTGTCGGCCAGATTGGTGAGCGCGGCGATGTGCGCGTGCCATGCGGGTGCCCCCGAATCGGGACCCAGCCACCACAGCATGAAACTGCTGAGTTCCAGCACCAGCCAGTCCTTCGCGCCAAGCGTGGGTGCGCGCTCCAGCAGGCTGCCGCCGATGTTGCCCGCAAGCAGCGCGCGCCCCGGAGCGCCATCCAGCAGGTGCGCGATCATCGCGCTGGTGGTGCTCTTGCCGGCGGTACCGGTGATCGCGATCACGCGATTCGCGGGCAGCGACTCGAGCGCCAGGCGCATCTCGGTGGTCACGCGCGCGCCAGCCGCGCGCGCGGCGGTGAGATACGCGTTCTCCCATGGCTTCGGCACGGCTGGATTGGCGACCACCAGCTCGGCGCGCTTGAAGTCCTGAAGGTCGTGGCCGCCAAGGCGCAGATGAACCTGGCCCGAACGCACCAGCGGATCAAGTTCGCGCAGCGGGGCCTGCAGTCGATCGGGGGGAAAGAGATCGGTGACCAGCACTTCCGCCGCACCAGCCTGCGCAAGCGCGCGCGTGACGCCAAGGCCACCGCCAAAGGCGCCCAGTCCCATCACAAGGCATCGCCGCCCCTTGGCCTGCCGCTCGATCGCTGTGTTCATCGGGTGGGGGTGATGGCTGAGATCGGTGCCGTCTTCAGGCCGGTACTGAGCAGATCCTCGGCGTAGTTGGTGGCGGCCTTGCGCTCGGTGATCGGGCCCTTCGCGTCGCCACGCAGGAACTGTCGAATCAGGCGATCGGCCTCGGGCAGGCTGGCGGCCTGCGCCTCGGGCAGCTTGCGCAGCGCGTCGAAGTTGTCGCGCGTGTCCACGCGCAGCGCACGGCCCTTGTCCAGCATGACCATGCGGTCAGCGATGGTGAACGCGCTGTCCATCTCGTGGGTCACTACCACGCTGGTCACGCCAAGCTTGCGGGTGAGGTCAAGCATGAGCTGGTCGATCTCGGCGCTGGTGACTGGGTCCAGGCCGGCGCTCGGCTCGTCGTAGAACAGGATCTTCGGGTCCAGCGCGAGCGCGCGTGCGAGTCCCGCGCGCTTCTTCATGCCGCCCGAGATCTGGCTGGGGTACTTGTCGGCGTGCTCGCGCAGGCCCACGAGCTCCAGCTTGATCTTCACCTGGATGTCGATGATGTGGCTGTCGAGTTCGGTGTGCTCACGCAACGGCAGCGCCACGTTCTCGGCGATGGTCATGCTGTTGAACAGCGCGCCCGACTGGAAGAGGATGCCGAAGTAGCCGCGCACGCGGTCCAATCCGCTCGGGTCGAGCGAGCTCAGCTCCTCACCGAAAAGCTTGATGGTGCCCGAGGTGGGCCGCAGGCTGCCGATCAGATGGCGCAGCAGCGTGCTCTTGCCGCAGCCGGAGCCACCCATGATGACCATCGTCTCGCCCTCGTGGATGTCCACGGTGATGCCGTTCAGCACGGTCTGCGAACCGAACACGCGGACCAGATCGCGAACCTCGATGGCGGCAGGCATGCAATCAGCGTAGCGCGGGCACGGCTGGTGCAGAAGGCGCGGGTTTGGGCTTGGCCGGCTCGAGCGGAGGCGGCGAGGGCTCGCCCGGCGGGAACGTGAGTTCCCCGGCGGCTGGATCGATGATGCGAAGGCTTCGCCACTTCATCACGGTGGCGCCGGATCGCACGTCGAAGAGTTCCAGGCCCAGATCAGCCTCCACCGTGGCCCTCTCGAACTGGATCGTGACGGGGATCGTGGCGATCGAGCCCGAAGCCGCGGGCTTCAGCGGCGCGGTGCGAGTGGTGCTGGGCGTGGCGGCGATCAGGTCTCCGTAGCGTTGGCGGACCGGCTCGACGAAAGTGCGAAGCTGTTCCTCGTTCAGGCTGGTGGCCGGTCCGGACCAGTCCTGCTGCACGGCCGCGGGTTGAGCGCTCATCAGGGCGCGAAGTGGCGGCGTGGCGCCGCGCACCAGCAGTGAAAGGCCATGGGTCCACAGCAGCACGCTCATCACGATGGTGCAGATGGCGCCGACGGCGATGGCGGTCCATGCCAGCCAGCCCCCGCGAAGGTTCGGGTTGCGCCCGATCTGGAACAGCGCCACACCCCCGGTGACGCAGGCCAGCAGCGACATGGGTGGGCAGCAGAGCGGCACGGCGAACATCGCGGCAAGCACCGCGGTGCGGCTCATTTCCTTGGGGGTTTCGTGGGGCGTGACCGGATCCATGAGCGGAACTTTACGGGTTGGTAGCGTCGGAATCCGGCGCCAGCTTGGCGGTGCTGCCGTCGGGCAGGGTGATCTCCACTTCCAGCACACGCACGGCCGGCAGCCAGTCGCGTTGGTCGGGATCGGAGGCGGGCACCCACTGCACGCGTGCCCAGCCAGTGGCGGATTGGCGTTCGAACTCAAGCACCAGCGGCATGGAGACGGTGGGAGTCAGGGCGGAGCCACCCACGGATTCGTTCACCTGCGAGATGGAACGAAGTTCCCCAAGCGCCAAGCGCACCTGCGCAGCGAACCGGGTCATGGATTCGGCGGTTGGTGCGGGCAGTGGCTGCGCGAACGAGAGCAAGTCCGCGACGGCTGGAATGGCTGCGGCGTGATCGCCTGTGATGGCCGCCGTGAGCGCCACGGTGGTTCGCCTCTGCATGGCGGGTGCCAGCCAGCGGCCCGCAAGCAGCGACACGCCGACCTGTACCGACAGCGCCACACCCGCCATGATCAGCGCGATTCGAGGCAGCAGGGTGGGGGCGCCGCTTCGGCGCGCACGCTGAAACGAGATCACGCCACCAAACGCCGCGACACCCGTGAGCAGGGGCATGCAGGTGATCGCGGAGAGTGCGGCGAACACCAGTGCCCCGATCGCCATCCAGTCGCGAGGTCGGGTCGCGGCGGTTGGAGGCGTGGTCGGTTCGGATGACATGAAGGCGCGGAGGATAGTCCGTGGCTTCTGCATGGACGCCAAACACAAAAGACCCCTGTGTCCGTGAGGACACAGGGGTCTGAAGAGTGTGGAAATGGGAGGCCGAAACTCAGACCTTGCGACGACGGCCGATCAGGCCGGCAGCCGCCAGGAGCGCGCCCGCGCCGGGAGCCGGGATCGCAAAGGTGAAGTGGTTGCTGACCTTGTAGGCGGGGTTGGTGCCGGTGGTCAGAGCGCCCGAGAAGGTGGTACCCGACTCGTTGTTGGTGCCGCTGCCGTTCTTGCCCACCATGTTGAACTGCGCCTGCATGGTGATGGTCTGACCCAAGCGATCGGTGATGTCGATCGCGAAGCGGCCGACCATCCAGTGGAAGTCAAGCGAAGCACCGGCTGCACCAGTGAGCACGGCGGCGCCGGCGGCCGTGGTGCGGCCGGTCTGCATCTGGCCCTTGGTCAGAAGCACATCCGCACCGCGATACAGGTCTGTGTAGGTGCCGTTCCAGTTGCTGTTGTACAGGCTCACGCGGGCGAAGGGGTTTTCGTTGCCAGCAGCGCCCGAGTGGGCGTTGCCACCCTTCGCGCTGTACCAGCCCGCGGTGCTGCCTGCATCAATGTAGTTCGAGCCAGCGATGCCCATCTGGGAGAAACCCGAGGCAGCGGTCCAGTTGCCTGCGACGCTGTGATCGATCAAGGTGCCAGCGCGGTTGGTGACCTTGGCATTTGCGCCCTGCGCGCGATTGCCCCCGGCGATAAAGCTGTCCCAACTCTTGGCGGCGCTGTCGGTGGGCAGCCAGCCGTTCCCATTGCTTCCAGCCTGCACGAAGATGTCGCTGCTCGCGGTGCCAAGGCTGGTCTTGAAGATCACACCGTGCGTGCTCAGGCCAAGGACCGAGCAGCCGAGTGTGTCACCGAGGTGACTGCCCTTGGCATAGATGTCAAGAACCGAATAGAAGCGGGCGCTCGCGCCCGAGCCATCATTCACGATGTAGGTGTCGGCGTAGAGCTTGGACTCCACGGTGGCGAATGCGGAGGCGGCGATACCAATGGCCGACGCAGCAACGAGATAGTGCTTCATCTCTTCTTCCCTTTCCCTCTCTTCAGGAGGATCTAGTTGTTGTCGAGGCGTTTCTCCCTCTCGCCTGGTGGACACTCATCCATCAGGCAGTGCCTCGACGTGTGAACTTCCGAACGATCGCTTCTGTGGGTTGCGTTGAAAGCCCACGAAGAAGAAAAAGCGCTGTTTCGGGGCGCGTGTGAGGCGTCTGGGGCCGTTCTTTGGCAAAAAAGCCAATGATAGACACCCAAGACAGTTATTACAGGACTCTATCAGGCGCCTGCCGCCACGGTATTCGGCAGCACACTGCCATGCAGCAGCAGCGCCGCGGAGCGATCCACCCGCGCCTGCACGATCTGACCCACCATCGACTCTGGTTCCGCGCCCGACGGTGCATCCATCGCCACGATCAGATCGCCGGCCGTGCGGCCACGAAGCGCGCGCTTGCCCGCCGCCGCGCGCTGGCCTTCCCACCGCAGCTCCACGCCACCCGCGGGCACGCGTGCAGGCGCGGCGTCGGTGAAACACTCCTCGATGAGTACGTCGACCTCGCGGCCCACCCAGTTTGCATGCACGCGCGCGCTCGTCTCCGATTGCAGCGCAAGCAGTTGGTTGTTGCGAAGACGCTTTACCTCGTCGGGCACGTCGTCGGGGAAGCGATCGATCGCGATCGTGCCCGGCCGCGGCGAGTACTTGAAGATGAAGTTGTTCTTGAAGGGCAGCGTGCGTACCAGATCGCAGGTCGCCTGGAAGTCCTCGTCGGTCTCGCCGGGGAAGCCCACGATGATGTCGCCCGCCAGCGTGGCGTCGGGCAGGATCTCGAAGACCTCGTGCACGAAGTCCTCGTACTGCGCGCGCGTGTAGCCGCGGTTCATCAGGCCAAGGATGCGGTCACTGCCCGACTGTGCGGGCGCGTGCAGGTAGCGACAGATACGCGGGCAGTCGCGCATGACCTGCAGGATGTCGCGGCCGAAGTCGCGCGGATAGCTGGTGACGAAGCGAAGGCGCTGGATCGCGGGCACTTCATCGTGAATGCGCTGCAGCAGGCGCGCGAAGGTGGTGACGCGCTTTCCCTCGGGAATCGGGCTTCGGAAGGCCTGCAGGCCGGGGCCGATCTGCGGCGCCTCGCGGCCGCCCACGGTCACGGCGAGGCCATGCTCGTAGCGATAGTGATTCACCGTCTGCCCAAGCAGCGTGATCTCGATCGCGCCCGCGTCGGCCAGACGCTTGCACTCGTCGATCACATGGTCGGGTGGGCGGTGCACCTCGGCGCCGCGCGTGTAGGGCACCACGCAGTACGTGCAGAACTTGTTGCATCCGCGGGTGATGCGCACCTGTGCGCTGTGCGCGCGGCGGCCCTCGGCGTCGGGGTCGAAGGCGCGCGAGAGGTCGAGGGTTTCAAGATCATCCTGCACCGCACTCAGCACTGCACTTCGCCGGGTTCGGTTGCCGGCCAACGCCACGCGTTCGGCCTGACTGGCGGCTTCGCTTCGGCGGGCGGCATCGAGCAGGGCGGGCAGGCGGTCGAGTTCACCCGGGCCGCACATGACATCGACCTGCGGGTAGCGGCGCAACATGTCCAGCCCGTCGCGCTCGGCCATGCAGCCGAGCACGCCAAGCAGGACCCGCTCTCCCTGCGCTTTGCGCTTTCCCACCAGCCCGATGCGGCTGTAGGCCTTGCTTTCCGCGTGTTCGCGCACCGAGCAGGTGTTGAAGAGCACCACTTCGGCCTGCTCTGGAGCGTCCACGAACGAGTAGCCCAGCCGCAACAGTTGCCCACGGACCAGCTCGGAATCGAGCTCGTTCATCTGGCAGCCGAAGGTTTCCAGGTAGATGGGAACGCCGGGCATGGGAGGGGGGCGAGTCTAGGGTCGCGCCAAGCTGATCCGCACCCGTTTTTGCCCCTTCTCGGCCCGCGAAGCCGATATCTGGTTCTCATGCGCCCCGGTCACGGATTGCTGTTCATCGTGTTCGCGTTGCTGGTGACTGGCACCGTGCTTGTGAACAGCGCGGGCCTGACCAGCGCCAACGGCTCCGAGACCACCCTGCAGGAACTGCTGGTGGGCCGCAACACGATGTTCCTGCTGGCGGCGCTGGCCGCCCTGTGGCTGGGAACGCGGATTCGCGTGGAATCGATCTTCACGCGTCGCGGCTGGTCAAGCCCGATGCCGTGGCTGCTTGGCGTGATCCTGTTGGGGCTGCTGCTGGCACATGTACCGGGCATTGGCAAGGAAGTGAACGGCGCGAAGCGATGGATTGCGCTTGGTCCGCTCAGCTTCCAGCCCAGCGAGATCGCCAAGTGGGGTGTCCCGCTGATCGTGGCGTGGCACTGCTGTCGCCGCGCGGGGGCACTGGGCACCTTCTGGCAGGGCTTCATTCAGCCCTTCGCGCTGGTGAGCGTGATCTGCGCCTTGGTGGCTGTGGAGGATCTCGGCACCGCCGTGCTGATCATGATGGTGGCGCTGGCGATGCTGGTGAGCGCCGGCGTGCGATGGTGGCACGCGGGCTTGCTGCTGCCGCTGACGGGCGCTGCGTTCGTAGGACTGGTGGTCACCAGCCCGTATCGCGTGAACCGGATCCTGGCCTATCTGGATCCATTCGCCGATGCGCAGGGCAAGGGCTATCACGTGATCCAGAGCATGGCGGCGATCTCGGGTGGTGGGCTGCCAGGCCGCGGACTTGGCAACGGCATCCAGAAGTTCGGCTACCTGCCCGAGGCGACGACCGACTTCATCTTCTCGATCGCGTGCGAGGAACTTGGCATGGGTGGCGCGATCGGCATCCTGCTGCTGTTCGCCATGCTGGCTTTCACGGGACTTGCGATCACCTGCGCATCGGCGCGCGTGCAGACACCGGGAGGCGAGGAGCGCCGCGTGCCGCTGACCACCAACTACGAATCGCTGGTGGCGCTGGGCTTCACGCTGACCGTGAGCGTGCAGGCGCTGATCAATGTCGCGGTGGTCACCGGCCTGGCGCCCACAAAGGGCATCGCGCTGCCGTTGATCTCGCGCGGCGGCACCGGATGGATCCTGACCGCGTTCAGCCTGGGCATGCTGGCGTCGATCGCGCGCGTGAGCGAGGGTCGGCGCCGTGCGCTCCAGGTCGCGGGTGTGGCGCAGCCGGAGTCGGACGAGGGAATGCCGCAGCCTGCCTGAGAAGCGATGGGCGCGGTGACCCCACAGCAAGGTTCGATCGTGTTCGCGGGGGGCGGATCGGGTGGCCACCTGAGTCCGGGGTTGGCGATCGCGGAACGCCTGATCACCGTGGCCCCGGAGATCGGCTCTGTCTTCCTGTGCAGTGATCGCAAGGTGGACGCGATGATGCTGCGCGAGGCGGGCGCGAACTTCGTGCCCATGCCTGCGCGCTCGCCGTCGCTTCGGCCCATGGCGCTGCTTCGCTTCATGCGCGCGTGGTTCGCGGCGGGTGCCGCGGCGGAGCGGGCGTTGCGCGAGCATGGCGCACGACATGTGGTGAGTCTGGGCGGATTCGTGTCGGCGCCCGTGGTTCGGCGCGCGCGCAAGATGGGGATTCCCGTCACGCTGCTGAATCTGGACGCCACGCCGGGGCGTGCGAACCGATCGGTGGCGCGATGGGCATCGAACGTCTGGAGCGCAGTGCGTGCGAAGGGACTGCCTGGATGGAATGGCGCCGTGACGGGATTCCCGGTGCGTCGAAGCGCGATCGCGCCGGGCGACGCGGCGTGCTGCAGGGTGGAACTGGGGCTTGATCCTGCGCGGCACACGCTGCTGGTGACCGGAGCCTCGCAGGGCGCGACCTCGTTGAACCGATTCGTGCCGCACTTCGCCGAACAGCGCGCATCACTGCTGGCGGGTTGGCAGATGCTGCATCTGGCGGGAAGCATGCCCGAGCAAGAGATCGCCGGGCTGGCGAATCGTTACGCGCGGGCGGGTGTGCAGGCCAAGGTGATTCCCTTCCTGCACCGCATGGGATTGGCGTGGGGTGCCGCGGACGTGGCGCTCACGCGCGCGGGGGCCAACAGCGTGGCCGAGGCGGCGCTCAACCGTGTGCCGTGCCTGTTCGTGCCGTACCCCTATCACCGTGATCTGCACCAGCGAGAGAATGCGCGTGAACTTGTCGAGGCCGGAGCCGCAGCGATCGCGCTGGATGCCATCGAGCCCGACGCGAACATGCAGGTCATGGGTCGTCTGCTGGAGAGCCTGCTGGCCGACGGTCCGGCGCGCGATCGCATGGTGGCGGCGCTTGAGGCCAAGCCGCGCGTGGATGCCGCGGAGCAGATCGCGCGTCGACTGGCGGAACTGGCCCGCAGGCGCTGAGTGCCCGCCACGCAGCTACACGCATACCATCACGATCGTGATTCCCTCGCCGCTGCATGCACGATTCGAGCAGGAAGTGCTGGCGCAGGCCGAGCGCCTGCGGACGGCGGTCGCCTCAGCCGCGCGGCCCGGCGCTGCGGAGACCTCGCCGCTGCAACCGGCGATCGCGTGGATGCCCTATGGCCCGGACGCCGCGGATGCGTGCGTGGAGATGGCGGCCGACCTGGGCGCGCCTGCGGCGGAGTACTCGGCGATTCGTCGTGGCGTGGGCGTGATGGACGGGTTCACGCGTGGCACGCTGCGCGTGCGTGGCGCGGACCGCGTCGCGTTCCTGCAGCGCATGGTCACGCAGGATCTGAAGGAACTGAAGCAGGGCGAAGCACGCGAGAGCTTCTGGCTGAACCGCAAGGGGCGTGTACAGGCGGATCTGCTGATCGCCGAGTTCGGCGACGAGATGCTGATGGATCTTGATCGCTTCGCCGCGGCGGCGACGGTGGAGCAGTTGCGCGGCTTCCTGTTCAGCGAGGACGTGCAGATCGACGACGTGACCGCCGCGACCGGACGGCTTGCGCTGCATGGCGCGGCGGTGCTTGCGCTGCTGCAGGCGCTTGGACTTCCCTCGGGCATGCTGGAGCAGGATCGATCCTGTGCCGCGTGCACGCTCGGAGGGATCGCGACGCGTGCGGTGCGTCGCGACCTGGCGGGCGTGCCGGGTGTGGAGCTGTTCATGGCACCCGACGCCGTGGTGCCCGTGTTCGACGCGCTGCTTGCGGTGGGACTGTCGCAGCCGGTGCGCGCCGTGGGGTGGCATGCGTTCAACGTGGCGCGCATCGAGGCGGGATCGCCGCGGTTTCTGGTGGACTTCGGTCGCGAGGCCCTGCCTCACGAGACGGGCGTGCTTGCGCGGCGCGTGAGCTTCCGCAAGGGCTGCTATCTGGGTCAGGAAGTGGTGGCGCGCATGGAGAGCCTGGGCAAGCCCAAGCAGCGGTTGGTCGGCGTGCGCATGCAGGAGGATCGTCTGCCCGTGGCTGGCGCCGAAGTGCACGTGGAGGCCGCGGGTGGCGAGGTGATCGGCGCCATCACCAGCAGCGGCCCCGCACCCATGCTTGGCAGCGCGTGCGTGGCCTTCGCCATGCTGAAGTACGCCAGCGGCGAGCCCGGCACGCGCGTGCGCGTGGCGGCCGAGGGTGACTGGGCGATCGGCGTGGTGCAGCCAAGCCTGCGGTTCCTGCCCGGGGGAACGCCATGAAGATGGAGCCCGAATTCGTGCTGTTCATCGCCGCGGGCGTGCTCACCGTGATCGTGGCGGTGGTGGTGGGGCTGCTCCTTCGCCATGCCTTCCGCGAGGAACGCAAGCGTCAGGAAGGCGAGAAGCGGTGAGCGGTGCAGTGATGGTGCGCGTGACTGAAGTGGGCCCGCGCGATGGCCTGCAGAACGAGCGTGCGACCGTGCCGGTGGTGGACAAGGTGGCCTTCGTGGATGCGCTGGTGGCCGCCGGATTTCCCGAAGTCGAGGTGACGAGTTTCGTGAGCCCGAAATGGGTGCCGCAATTGGCCGACGCGGCCGAGGTGATGTCGCGCGTGAAGCGCCGTGCCGGCACGCTGCTGTCGGTGCTGGTGCCGAACGAGAAGGGCCTGGAAGGGGCGATGGCCGCGAAGGCCGACAAGGTGAGCGTGTTCGTGAGCGCCAGCGAGGGCTTCAGTCAGAAGAACGTGAACGCGAGCATCGGCGTGTGCCTGCAGCGACTGGAGCCTGTGGTGCGGCAGGCTCGATCTGCAGGGTTGCGCGTGCGCGGCTACGTGAGTTGCGTGGTGCGGTGCCCGTTCGATGGCGCGGTGACTCCCGAGGCGGTTCGCGCGGTGAGCGAGCGGCTGCTTGCGATGGGATGCACCGAGATCGATCTGGGTGACACCATCGGTGTCGCGCAACCGGAGGACATCGAGCGGCTTCTCGCTGGCGTGGCGCGCACCGTGGCGCCGGGCACCGTGACGCTGCATCTGCATGACACACGCGGCATGGCCGCGGCGTGCGTGGAGCGTGCGATCGCACTGGGCGTTCGAAGCTTCGACTCCAGCGCAGCCGGGCTTGGTGGCTGCCCCTACGCACCGGGCGCGCCGGGCAATCTGGCCACCGAGACACTGCTCGCCACCATCGAACGTTGCGGACTGTGGCACGGCGTGGAAGCGGCGGCGGTGGCCGCGGCGGGCGCCCGCATGCGTCAGACGCTGACGCGCCTCCAGCGCGACTCGGGCGGCAATTCGTAGCGGCCCCGGCGAAGGGACAGTGGAATCCACGCCACGTCGTTGCCGCGCACCCACACGGCAGCGGGGCGCGACGGGGGATTGAAGCTTCCCGTGTTCAGCAACCAGCGATCGGCCCTGCGCACGCAGCCACGTCGGTGCGAGTGGCCACTCACCACCACGCGAGCCTGCGGTTGATGCCTGTCCACGAAGTCATGCACGCGCGCCGACCATTCCATCCAGGTGCGCACCACCGCCACGATCGCCCACGGCCGCGTGAGCATCGCCGCGGCGTGCAACTTGCGTTCGCGCGAGGTGTCGCTCCATGCGGCCTCGCAGGCGGCCACCGAAGCGCGCAGGGCCGCGTGCATGGAGTCGCGCTCGTGCACGGGCACGCTCTGCAGGTACGCGTCGTGACGACGCCCCGCTTCGCGAGCCCACACCGACCATGGAGCGACTTCCGGAATGAAGGCGTGACCGTGCGTCACCAGCACGCGGTCGCCGGCAAGCATGCGATGCAGCGGGAAGGACTCGTCGTGATCATGATTGCCGGCCAGTCGCAGCAGTGGCAGGCCGCGCCGCGCGCAGGTGGCGTGGAGTTCCTCCAGCAGGCGGACCGCCCGGTCGCGGTAGCGGGGGTGGCGCGTCTCGGCCGTGTCGCCGTTCAGCCACAGTTCGTCGGCGGCCTCGATCAGGGGGGCCAGATGCCGGATTTCCAGCGGGGAAAGGCCCAGATGCAGGTCGGAGAGGATGAGGGGCATTGGAGGATGGCCGGGATTCGGTTACACTGCCCGGCTCGTCGCCCCCGACCGTCGGGGGCTCTCGAAACCGAGATCCAGGACGCACAGACCATGAGCCAGTTCTCCGCACCGACCGAACGACGCACGATCAAGGGCCCCGTTGACTACAAGAATGCCGACGAGTTGCGTCGCATGATGACCGGCAACGGCAAGATCCTTGGTCGCAAGCGCCTGAGCCTGTCGGCCACCGAGCAGAAGCAGTTGACGCAGGCGATCAAGCGCGCCCGTCATCTCGCGCTGCTGCCCTTCACCAACGCCGCCAACTGAGTCCGCGAGGGACCTTTGGATCGCACACGCGCGTCGCTTGACGCGTGTCAGATGTCGCCTGGGGTGGCGGTTCGAAGCCACGGGATGAGTCGCGCCATCCAGATGCGCAGCAGCACGCGACGCAGACCTGCGTCGCGCGGATGCTCGGACAATCCGCGTCGCGCCCAGGTGGAGGCCTCGGTCAGGTTGCCGCGCTGGAGCGCGCTGAGCGCCAAGTTGTAGGGTGCCGCGGCGTCGGTGGCGTCGAGTCGGTGCAGGTGCTGGCTCGCCTCATCGCCGCCCTTCAGGTCACCGGTTCGATAGCGCGCCAGCGCGAGCTTGCGGAACAGTGAGGCGTCCTTGCGGCACGCCGCGAAGCGCAGCGCGGCACTCAGCGTGCGTGCGGCCATCGCGGGCCGATCGGCGCGCAGCATGAGCTCGGCCAGCGAGACGGCGCCCTGCGGATTGTCGAGTCGTGGATCCTGCTCGGGTGGCGTGCGTTCCGCGTGCACTTCAAGCAGACGCGCGGCCTCGTCGCGTTCGCCGCGTTCCAGGCGCGCGTGCGCCAATTCCACGCGCGGGGCGGGGTTGTCGGCGTCGAGGCGCATGGCCA
Organism: Planctomycetota bacterium; assembly: GCA_016872835.1. GTDB lineage: Bacteria > Planctomycetota > Phycisphaerae > Phycisphaerales > SM1A02 > SYAC01. The sequence goes on from VGYX01000006.1 coordinate 81,301, forward strand.
TCTCCAGTTCGGCGCACGCCTCGTCGAGTCGGCGCGCGGCCAGCGCAAGCGAACCCATGCGCCAACGCGCGGCGGCGCTGTCGGGATCAAGTTCAACGGCGCGGCGGTATCTCTCGACGGCCTCGGGTGCGCGACGAAGGCGCACCAGCAGGTCACCGAAGGCGATCCACGCCTGCACGTCGCCCGGGTGGTGTCGCGTCTCCTCGGTCAGCAGCTCGATCGCGCGGTGCGGCTGCCCACCATCGGCGGCGAGTTGTGCGAGGCGAATGCGCACGCGCGCCAGCGACGGCTCCAGTCGAAGCGCCTCGCGCAGGCTCCATGCGGCGCGCGCGGTCTTGCCTTCCTCCAGCAGCACCTCGGCCATGGCCTGCAGCGAGGCGGGCGAGGCCTCGAGATGCTGCTGCGAAAGGTAGAACACAAGCGAGGCGTCTTCGCGGCGGCCGAGTCGGCGCAGCGACTCGATGCGGACCGCCCACGCGGCGTCGATGTCGGGCTTGCGCTGCGTGGCCTCCTCGGCCCACTTCAGGGCGAGCTGCCAGCGTTGAAGGGAAGCTGCGGCCACGGCGGCCGCCACGCGAGGTTCGGCGTGATCGGGCGAGCGCGCGCTGGCCATCTCGAAGCAGCGCAGCGCCTCGTCGGTGCGACCGAGCGCCTGCAGCGTGACGCCGAGGTTCATGCGCCATGTGCCGTGATCGGGATCGAGCTCGATCGCCTCGCGCAGGCAGGCCTCGGCCTCCTTGAAGCGACCCTTCTGGAACAACGCGCGGGCCTTCTCGGCCAGCTCTTCCGCGCGGTCGTCGGGGTCGGTCCAGTCGGGCATGGAATGCAGAATAGGGCGTGCGGGGGGCGGGGCACGCCAGACCGAAGAATTCCTCAGCAATTACCGAGGTTTCCGGTCAGTACACCTCGATCATGCACCGGTGCGTGGGGCGGACCCGGCGCTTGAGGTGCTCGTCGGTCCACTCCTTCGCGGGCACCTGCGCGATCTGCTCGTCAACCGTGAGGTAGCCGTTTGCCAGACCCTTCTCGCCGAGCATGCGGAACAGACCCATCTGCATGCCCGCCAGGCCACACACGTAGATCAGCGTACGCGGGCTGCGCAGCATGGCGTCGTAACGATCGCCCAGCATGCGCTCGATGAACTGGTGCGCGTACTCGCCCTTGCCGCCGTCGGCGCGAACCTCGCGGCTGATGACGGGGTGGTAGTGGAAGTTCGCGTGCTGCTTCACGAGGCCGCGGAAGAGGTCGTCGTAGAGCAGGTCGCTGGTGTAGGGACTGCCCATGACCAGCTCGATGCGGCTGCTGCAGCGCTTCCAGTTCGCTCGCCACGGGCTGCCCTCGGGCGGTCCCTGCAGCAGTTCCATGACCATGCCGCGGAAGGGGGCGATGCCCGTGCCCGTGGCCATGAACAGGTAGTCGTGCTGGTCGGGATCTTCAGGCAGCAGGAAGCGCTTGCCCGCGGGGCCGGTGACCGAGACCGGGGCGCCCGGCTTCAGGTCACAGACATAGTTGCTGCAAACGCCCACGAACAGGCTGTGATCGGCGGGGTCGTCGCTCGCCTTCTGGGGGCTGCGCTCGGCGAGCAGGCGCTTGGGTGTGGTGGCCAGGACCTTGCCATGGCCGTCCTCGCCCCAGGAGGGGCTGGCGATCGAGTAGAGGCGCACCTTGTGGGGCTTTCCGTGGGCATCCACGCCCGGCGGGACCACCCCGAAACTCTGCCCGGCGCGGAAATTGCCAGCCAGCGCGGTGGATCCCACGTCGATGCAGACATGCCGCACGAAACTGGCCGAGCGGCCCTTCATGCAGAGCTGGTTGCTGATCACCGACCCCTGGGCGGGCGCCGTGGGGGGGACCAGGTGCATCTTCACTTCCGGCAGTTTCGGCTCGCCGACGACTTCAAGGACGTTGCTCACGCCGCTATGTTACGCCCGCCTCCGGGAAAGTGACCTTGGGGCCGCTGACTGGCCGATGGATTGGCTCTCCCCGCGCTTGGGGACCTGCAAGGAACGACTCATGGATTTCTTCCGCATCGAAGGTGGTCGACGACTCAGTGGACGCGTGCGCATCGAGGGGGCGAAGAACGCGGCGCTGCCGCTGATGGCCGCCTGCCTGCTGACCGACCAGCCCGTCACCCTGCGCAACATCAAGCCGCTGGCGGACATCGCCAACATGGGCCGCCTGCTGGCGGAACTCGGCGTGGACGTACGCCCCGCGGCGGGCGGACTCACCCTGCACAGCACCGACCCGAATCGCGTGCACGCGCGCTACGACATCGTGCGCACCATGCGCGCAAGCATCTGCGTGCTTGGACCCATGCTGGCGCATCGCCGCAAGGCGATGGTGAGCATGCCCGGAGGCTGCGCGTTCGGACATCGCCCGGTCGACCTGCACCTGCGTGGCCTGGAGGCCTTGGGCGCCAAGATCGAGCTGCGCGGCGGTGACATTTTGGCCACCTGCGATCGCCTGAAGGGCAACACCGTCTTCCTGGGCGGTCCCTTCGGCAGCACCGTGCTTGGTACGGCGAACGTGCTGAGCGCGGCGGTGCTGGCCAAGGGTCGCACCGTGATCGAGTGCGCGGCGTGCGAGCCCGAAGTGGTCGAGCTGGCGAACATGCTGACGGCGATGGGCGCCAAGATCCAGGGCGCTGGATCGCCCCGCCTGGTGGTGGACGGCGTGGACGAGCTTGGTGGCGTGGATCACGTGGTGATGCCCGACCGCATCGTGGCGGGCACCTACGCGGCCGCGGCCGCGATCACCAACGGCGACGTGACGCTGGACGACTTCCCGTATGACGCGCTGCTGGCCAGCATCCAGCACTTCCGCGAGATCGGCGTGCATGTGGACCGGGTGTCGGGCGACGATCCGATGCGTTGCACCGTGCGTGTGACCAGCGAGCGCAACTTGAAGCCGACCACGATCACCACGCAGCCGCACCCAGGCTTCCCCACGGACCTGCAGGCGCAGTTCATGGCGCTGCTGTGCCTGGCCGAGGGCAACAGCGTGATCACCGAGAAGATCTATCCCGAGCGCTTCATGCATGTGGCTGAATTGATGCGCATGGGCGCGCAGCTCTACCGCCAAGGCCCCACCGTGGTGGTGGCCGGCGGCCACAAGTTGATCGGCGCTCCGGTGATGGCCAGCGATCTGCGTGCCAGCGCCAGTCTGGTGCTTGCGGGCCTGGCGGCCGAGGGTGAGACGATCGTGAACCGCGTCTACCACCTCGATCGTGGCTACCACCGCATGGAGGAGACGCTGAACGCGCTTGGTGCGCGCGTGGAGCGCCTGAAGGAAGAGAAGCCGCAGCCCGTCGAGGGCGAGCCGGTGCGCGGTGCCGGGTCGTCAGTGGCCACGGCGCAGTTCATGTAGAACCAGCGCGAGCGCCGTCGAGACGTTCAGGCTTGGGGGGCCGTCGCCATCGCCCGCAAGCGGATCGTGGCTCGCGTCGATCTCGACGCAGCGATCGCAGTGGGAAAGCAGTTCGGGCGAAACGCCGCGACCTTCGGCACCGACCACCACGGCCACACGCGGGCCTGGTCGCCACGCCTGCAGCGCGGTGGAGCCTGCGGCCTGCTCCAGTGCCACGCACTCCAGCCCGGCCGCGCGCACCTGCGCCACGGCAAGAGCCGCGCTTGGCACCTGCGTGAATGGCACGCTGAACACGCGGCCCATGCTGATGCGGACGCTCTTGCGGCCCAGCGGATCGGCGCAGCCCGCACCCAGTGCGATGGCGGAGGCACCCAGGCACGCCGCGTTCCGGAAGAGCGCACCCATGTTGTCCACGTGCACCACGCCATCGGCGATCACGAGCGTGGCGCGGGGACTTGGCAAGCCTGCCAGCAGCGCCGTCAGTCCGGGCCCCTCGGTGTGATGACCGAGCGCGAGCGCCCCGTGATGGAAGCGGTAGCCGCTGTGCTGCGCGATCCAGTCCATGGGGGCCTCGATGAGCGGACAGCCGGCGCGAGCGGCCAGCGGCTCAAGCAGCGGCAGGTGCTGCGAGGCGGCCAGCACGCTGACGGGTTTCCAGTGGCCGCTTGCGCAGGCACGCAGGAATCGCGCCACGCAGCGAGCGCTCTCGACCAGGAAGAGACCGTGCGCGCCGCGCAGGTCGGCGTCGCGGACATCGCGATAGGGGGCCAGGCGCGGATCGCCGTCAGGCGCGACGGTCATGTCAGGGCTGCTGCTGGCTGAGATCGACAAGCCGCTCGACCGCGGTGCGGAAGGCCGTCACCGCACGCGCCGTCTGATCGCGGAGTTCCTGCGACAGGCCGGGCGCGGGCTCCTTCGCGTCGGCGGCCAGCTTCTCAAGCGCCGCGTTCGCGCGACGCAGCTCGTCGGTGGCGACCACCAGCCGGCTGGCCGCATCGTAGCGCTGCATGCGCGTGATCATGTTGGTATCGACCGCGGCGACGGCCACGCCGAAGACGGCGCGCAACGCCGCCAGCAGCGGCGTCTCGAGCGTGCGCGAGATCTGGCCACCCATCAGCGAGCTGTTGGCCATGAAGTCATGGAAGGCGTCGGCGGAATCGCCGCCCGCCTTGCGCAGCTGATCCAGCAGTTCGGTGGTTCGTGCCCACTCACTCCCGGAGCGCGTCCAGAGTTGAATGGCCTTCGGTTCGGCGTCCTTCAGGAAGCGCTCCTTCAGTGCCTCGAAGTCCGCCTTCAGCACGTCCCAGTCGGTGGAGATGCGCGTGCTGGTGGCACGGATCGAATCGTCGAGGCTGGGGTTGCCTCGCGTGCTCTCGGCGAAGCGCGCGCGCAGCCGGTCCATCGCCTGTGAGGTGCGCTCGACGGCACCGGACCAGCCCGGCTCGTCGCTCACGAAGGCGTCGTGAAACTGGATCGCGTGATCCTGCAGGGCGGTGAACGCCGCCTTCGCCTGCTTGGCGTAGAGCTTCGCCCAGTTGGCCTTGATGGCCTCGAACTGCTCAGGAAGCTGCTCGAGGCTTCGCGCCGCCTGCACGCCCAGCAGGGCGATGCGGTAGTCGACCGGATCTGAAGCCGCCATCACGATGCCCTGGTCGATCGGCGTGCTGCGCGGGCCGGGCATGGAACGCCCACCACGCATGCCGCCGGTGTCGTTGATCACCAACGCCACGTTGCTGCCCAGGAAGGTGGCCGAGCGCGAGATGCTGGCACCCGGATACAGGGTGATTCGCGGATCGAGCTTGAACTCCACCACAGTGCCGCGCGAGGCATCGGCCTGCGCCGCGCGCATCGCGTCCTCGAGCGAGCCGGTCGCGTGGAATTCCGCGTGCTCCACGCGTGAGACCTCGCCCCATTGCAGGCCACCCAGGATCACCGGGGCGCCGGGCACGATGTTGGTGGCGTCCTGCGTGACCTTGAAGCCCACGCGATAGGTGTTCCACTGGCCCCACTGGATCGTGGCGAGCGTGATCGAGAGTACGGTGGCGCCGATCACCATGGACAGCGTGATCAGTCCGGCTCGCGCCTCGCGCAGGGGATTGGGTTCATGCGCGCCCATCGGCCGCGCGCCTCAGCGCTTCTCGCCGCCCTCGCTGGCGGGGGCGTTCAGCACGTCGTAGAGGCGGCGCTGGGCCTCCTCGTAGCGGCCCATGGCGTCGATCACCTCGCGCTGGATCCGCGTGCGGAAGGCCGCGTCGGATTCCATCTTGCCAGGCATGCGATCGACGGCCTGCTTCAGGGTCTCGCCCGCGGCGCGAAGGTCGTCGGTGGCGATCGCGAAACTGCGCGCGGCGTCGTAGAGGTTCTCGTGCGCGACCTCGCCCGCCTTGGGCTGGTAGAGCAGCTTCCACGGGCTGTGCCGCACCTCGATCGAGGCGAGCTTCAGCTGCGCGGCCATCTGACGCGAATCGTCGAGGAACATCTCCAGAGAGGGCAGCGACGAGATCATCGCTTCGCGCACCTGCTCGAGCGCCTTGGACAGGCTGTCGGCGGCCGAAGCGCCATCGTCCAGCAGCGCGAGCAGCTTGGGCATGCCCTTCTCGCGAAGCTCGTCCGTCATCTGCCGCGCATTGTCGAGCGTCTTCGCCGCGTCCGACAGACTCTGACGGATCGCCTGATCGTTGTCGGCCAGAAGCTTGTCGGCGCGCGTGACGGCGCCGGCTGCGCTCTGCAGCGTGCTGTCGATGTTGCCGCGCCAGCGCTCCGAATAGCTGTTCTTGATGTCAGCGACCATGGTGTTGGCGTTGCTGAGCATCGGGGCGACATCTTGCTCGTAGGCCTCGGGAAGCTTCTGGTTGATGTAGGCCATCGTGTCCGCGGCCTCGTCCAGCATCTGCCGCGCCTTCTGCGCGTTGTCCGGGCCCACGAGCGCGGCCAGCATGCCGCTACCCTCGAAGGCCATAATGCTCGAGTTCGGATCCTCGGCGAGCGGCTTGACCGCCGCCGCTGGGGGGCTGCCCACGCGAATGAAGTTGATCGAGGCGGAGTTGCCCAGCAGGCTGGGCACACGGAGGGCCATGGCGGCCTCGTTGTGCGTCTTCATCGCCTCGGCGTGCTTCTTGGCCAGCTCGGTCCACTGCGCGTCGGGGATCGAGCCGCGCTTGGGCAGGTCCTCGGGCTTCGGTGACCAGTACAGCATGATGTCCGAGTTCAGGCTGATCTGCACGTCGATGAACTGCAGCGCGCCGCCGTCCTTCGGCAGGTCGGGGGTGACCGCCTCGACCTTGCCGGCGAGCATGCCGCCCACGCGCACGTCGCTGCCCACGTTCAGGCCCGACACACCTTCGGTGGTGGTGAACCGGATCAAGTACTGGTGCTTCCCCGAGAAGTCGGTCTTGCTGAGAACGAACACGATCGCGCCGAGCAGGAGCAGCGAAGTGCCCACGAAGATGCCCGCTCGGATGCTGTTGAGGGAGGTCGACTCGGCCATGGGCCGAAGGGTATCGAAGCCCCGCGTTCGCCGCAGATCTCAGCTGGCTGCCGCAGCCGCCTGTCCGCCCACCATCACCTCGTTGGTGGGGTAGCGCTTCAGTGCGGCCAGCAGCTGCTCCACCTGCACGTGCGGTGGCAGGCTGAGCAGGCGACGGCGCAACGCCGTGACGGTCTTCAGTTCCTTCTCGCCCAGCAGCAGGTGCTCCTTGCGGGTGCCACTGGCGGCCAGGTTGATCGCCGGGAAGATGCGCTTTTCGGAGATGTCCCGATCCAGGATGAGTTCCATGTTGCCGGTGCCCTTGAACTCCTCGAAGATGATCTGATCGGCGCGGCTGCCGGTGTCGACCAGACAGGTGGCGATGATCGTGAGCGATCCGCCCTCTTCGCAGCGACGCGCGGCGCCGAAGAGCTGCTTGGGCACCTCGAGCGCGCGGTTGTCCAGGCCACCGCTCATGGTGCGGCCGCCGCTGGCGAACCGACGATTGTTGTTGAAGGCGCGGCCGAGTCGCGTGAGCGAGTCGAGCAGCACCACCACATCCTTGCCGGCTTCGACCATGCGCTTGGCGCGCTCGATCGCCAGGATGCCGAGCGCGGTGTGTCGCTCCACGTCCTGGTCGTTGCTGCTGGCCAGCACGTGCGCGGGCACGTTGCGCTTGAAGTCGGTCACTTCCTCAGGCCGCTCGTCGATGAGCAGCGCGATGAGCTCCACCTGCGGGTGGTTGTGCTTGATGCCGAACGCCAGATTCTGCAGCAGAATCGTCTTGCCGGCCTTGGGCGGCGCCACGATGAGGCCGCGCGTGCCGAATCCGATCGGACAGAAGAGGTCGATCAGGCGGCAGCTCGGCGGGCAGCCGCGGTGCTCAAGATGCATGCGCGGCGCGGGGTCGAGCGGCGTGAGTTCCGCGAAGACCTTGCGACTGGAGTAGTCGGTGGGCGCGAGCCCCTCGATGGCCTGAATGTCGATGGCGACGCGCTTCACGCCGGTGGGGCGGTTGGGCGCGTGGCGATCCTCGATCACGGCAGTCACTTCTTGGCCGGGTCGCAGCGCGAACTTCTGCGCCAACTCGGTCGGCAGGTACGGATCGTCGGGGGTCTCCTCGAGACCGTTGTTGAACTTGCGGATGCGTCCGTCGCCGCCACCGGAGGGCAACTCCAGGATCCCAGTGTGGGTGTTCATGAAAGCCAAAATCCCCAAATGAAATGCCAACAGGTTCAGCGCACTGGACGGTCCATTCATGGACCGATTGCCGACGAGCCCCGCACGGGGGCCCCATCTCCAGGTCGGTTGTGGCAAGCCGGGTGGGAACCCGACAGCGCAAGTGAATCAGATGGAGGCTTCCAAGTCAAGCAGCTTCCGGGCGATTTCGGACGCGGTGCGCGCGTTGTGCAACAGCAGCGCCACGTTCGCGCGTAGCGATTGTCCGCCGGTCTTTCGAGCCAGCGCGCCAAGCAGGAAGGGCGTGATGTCGAGTCCTGATACGCCCTTGCGCATCATCTCGGCAGAAACTTCCGCGTAGTCGCGCTCGAATTCCGCGCGCGGCGTCTGGAAAGATTCGGGGCACGGCTGCACCGCAAGCACGCCGGTGCCAAGGCCGAGCGACCAGTGCGCAGCGGCTGCGCGCGCAAGGCCCGCGGCGTCTTGCACGCTGGCCGAGCAGCGCAGCGCGGGGTCCGGCGGACAGGTGAAGCAGGGGAAGTGCGCGGTGCCGATGCCGATCACCGGCACGCCGTGCGTGTCGAGCGCCTCAAGCGTGGCGGGAAGATCCAGGATCGATTTCGCGCCCGCGCACACCACCACGGCGCGCGTGGAGGCGATCGCCGCAAGATCTGCGCTGATGTCGAGCGTGTCCGCGAAGCCGCGGTGCACGCCACCGATGCCGCCGGTGGCGAAGGTCTGGATGCCCGCAAGGCGACAAGCCGCGAGCGTGGCCGCGACGGTGAGGCCACCGGAGGCGCGTTCGGCGATCACCGGACCAAGATCGCGCGCGCTGAGCTTGCGGGCGGCACGATCGGCGCCGAGTCGCTCCAGTTCCGCGGCCTCCAGACCGGCGCGAACTTCGCCGTCAAGCACGGCCATGGTGGCCGGCACCGCGCCGGCTTGGCGCACGGCATGTTCCATCGCGCGGGCAAGGGCTAGATTCGCCGGGGCGGCGCTGTCCCAGCCTTCGCCTGCGACGTCGTGAAGTTGCGGGGCGGCCTCTCGGGGCAAGCCATGCGTGAGCACCGCCGTCTCCAGCGCCACCACCGGCTGGCGGGCGCGCAAGGCAGCCCTGACCTCGGGGTGGATCCGGATGGAAGTGCCCGTGCGCACGCTCAGCGCCGACGCGTGGCCACGCGGCCACCGAGCCGCTTGGGTGGTAGTCCCGAGGGCACCACGCCGCCCGGGAACTTCGTCGGGTCGGCTACCTCGGGCACGGGCGCTTGCACCTCGAAGCGGTTGCGCTGCTGCTCCAAGTCCACCTTGCGCTTGGCCTCGAGTTCGCGTCGCGCGGTCACCTCGCTGGGCACGGGGCCTGGCGTGAAGTCGGCGTACTCCTTGCGCGGGATCTCCACGTTCGTGAGCATCTCGATGTTCGTGAGCAATTCACCCTGATCGGGACAGACGAAGGTCCACGCCACGCCGCGACGACCCGCGCGCGCGGTGCGACCGATGCGGTGCACGTAGACCTCGGGATCCTCCGGCACGTCGTAGTTGATCACGTGGCTGATGTCGTCCACGTCAAGGCCGCGCGCGGCGAGATCACTTGCCACAAGCACGCTGAGCGAGCCGCCGCGCAGCTTCTCCATGACCTTGTCGCGGGCGCGCTGGTACATGTCGCCGTGGATCGGGTGGGCGTCGATGTTCTTCCTCTGCAGGTATTCCGCCACGTCGTCGACGGTGCGCTTGGTGCGGCAGAAGACCACCGTCAGGCCCGGCGTCTCGTGCGTGAGCAGGTGGTGCAGCAGGCGACGCTTGTCCCAGTGCTCCACGCCGAGGTAGCTCTGGTCCACCTGGCTGACCGTGAGGCTCTTCTCGGTGGTCACGATCTTCTCGGCGTCGCGCATGTAGCTGCGCGCGAGCTTCTCGATCTCGGCGCTGATGGTCGCGCTCACGAACACCGTCTGCGGGTGCTGCTTCATCGAGCCGAGGATCCGTCGGATGTCCTCGCGGAAGCCAATGTCGAGCATGCGGTCGACCTCGTCGAGCACCGCGACCTTCACCTTGTTGTAGGGCAGCAGGCCGCGCTCGTTCATGTCCATGACGCGGCCCGGCGTGCCCACGATGATCGCGGGACCCTTCTGAAGCTTGGTCGCCTGTGCGTTCACCGAGTTGCCTCCGTACACCGCGACCACCGTGTGGCCGCTGTGGCGCGCAAACTCGTGGAACTCCTTCGCCACCTGGATGGCGAGTTCGCGGGTGGGCACCAGCACGAGACCCGAGAAGGCCTCGTCGGGCTTGACCCGCGCCAGCATGGGCAGCGCGAAGGCGGCCGTCTTGCCGGTGCCGGTCTTGGCCTGCCCCAGGCAGTCCCTGCCGGAGAGTGCCACCGGAAGCAGGGCGGCCTGGATCTTCGTCGGGTGCTGGAAGCCCTTCGCCTCCAGGGATTGGAGGATGGAAGCGGGAAGGCCGAGATCGGCGAACCGCACGTTGAGATCGAAGGTTTCTGCGCTTGCCATGAAATTCCGGGGGAGGGGTGATGGTAAGGCAAGCCGGGAGTCGATACAAAGTGCGCCGTGCGTGCTCGAAGTGAAGTGCTGATCGACCTTGCGGCCCTCGACCACAACCTGGCGGCGATCCGCGGCATGCTTCGGCAGGGCACGCGCCTCGGTGTCGTGGTGAAGGCCGACGCCTATGGACTCGGCGCGGCCCGGATCGCGCGCCACATGGCCTCGCAGGTGGACATGCTGGTGGTCTTCGGTCTGGACGAGGCCGAGGTGGTGCACGCCGCCGCGCCGACCACGCCCGTGCTGGCGCTGATGCCGACGCATGAGATCGACGCCGGCAGTCCCATGCACGGCATGCTGCTGCGCGGATTGCTGCATCTTTCCGCGCACGATGCGGGACAGGTGGCGCGACTCGAGCGCGTGGCGGGTGAACTGGGCGTGCGCATGCCGCTGCATCTGGAGGTCGACACCGGCCTGGGTCGTGGCGGCTGCCTGCCCGAGGAGGCGACCGCGCTGGTGGCGCGCATCCGCGCGAGCGAGCGACTTGAACTTGCGGGCGCCTTCACGCACTACGCCAGTGCGGGTGGAAGCGAGATTGCGACCGACGTGCAGCGCGAGCGGTTCGAGGCGTGGGTGGCACAGGCCGCGCTGCCGCAGAATTGCCTGCTGCACTCGGCAAGCACCTTCGCGGCGATCCGCGACCCGCGCTTCCATCACCACATGGTGCGCGTGGGTCTGGCGTGGACGGGACTCTCGTTCGAGGGCACGCGCGACGGCCGCAGCATGACCGCGGCGCGCACGCTGCGCCCCGTGTTCAGCTGGCGCAGCCACGTGATGCAGGTGCGGCAGCTGCCGCCGGGCAGTGCCGTGGGCTATGGCAGTCGCTGGGTGGCGCGCACGCCAAGCGTGGTGGGACTCGTGCCCGTGGGCTATGCCGATGGCTATCCGCTGCTGCCGATGGACGCGCGCACGCTGCGCCCGGCGCTGGCCGAACGACGCATGGTGCGCGTGCAGTACGGCTCGGACGGCTCGACCGGCTGGGCGGAAGCGCCCGTGATCGGCGCCGTCAGCATGGACCAGATCGCGATCGACCTGACCGCGATCGCCGCCGCGCTTCCCGCCGCGGGCCTGTACGCCGCGGTGGAGGTGGTGTCGGGAGACTCCTCGGCGCCGAATCACGCCGCGCGAGTGGCCTCGATGACCGGGCAGCACGCCTACGAACTTCTGTGCCGTATTCCGGCTCGCGTTGCAAGGCGCTATCTGGCGGCGCAGGAGCCGGTGGCGCAGGTCGCCGACGAGCCGGTCGCTGTCGTGCGCGTGGCCAGCTGAAGCGCACGCGCCCCGATCGCTTCGCCTACAGTTTCCTTCCCATGGCGCTGGCTTCAGCGGATCCCGTTGCTGTTCCTTCCGCGCCGCATGTCGCGGCGGCCGTGACGCGCCTGGGCGTGGTGCGCTACCTGAACACGCGGCCGTTGATCGCGGGCCTGGAGCGGCTGCAGGGACTTTGCATGCGTGGTGAGGTGCCGGCGGACCTGATCGGCACGCTGGAGCGTGGCGAGACCGACGCCGCGCTCTGTTCCAGCATCGACTTCCAGCACAGCGATGCCGATCTGGTGATCCTGCCCGCGGGCCTGCTGGGCTGTGACGGTCCCACGATGACCGTGAAGATCTTCTCGCGCGTGCCGCTGGATCGGCTTGATCGCCTGCACGCCGACGCCGACAGTCACACCAGTCGCGTGCTGGCGCAGCTGGTGCTGGGACATCGCAATGGCCGCATGCCGACGCTGGTGGATGGGCTGCCCGTGGCGCGCGAGGCCGAGGCCATGCTGCTGATCGGCGACAAGGTGGTACTGCATGCGCCCGACGCACGCGAGTTCCCGCACACGCTGGATCTGGGACAGGCGTGGAAGGAGTGGACGGGCCTGCCGTTCACGTTCGCGTGCTGGATGGCGCCGCGCCCGCGCGACGCCGCCGCGCACGCGCGCCTGCGCACCTTGGCGCAGCTGCTGGATCACCAGCGCCGCCGCAACGCGATGCGTCGCGAGCCGCTGGCCGCGATCGAGGCGCGCGCGCATGGATGGCCCGCACCCGATGCGCATCGATACCTGAACGAGCTGCTTCGTTTCGAGTGGAACGACCGGCAGCGCGAGGGACTCGAGAGCTTCTGGAAGCGCGCCTTCGACGCGGGCCTGCTGGCGCGTCATCGTTCGCTGGCCCTGCTGGAGAGCGCATGCCTCCCCGCGCACGCCTGCGCCTGAGCGCCGCGACGCGCCTGGATCGACAGCTGGAATTCGCGGGGGCGGATGCGCTTCGACGCCATGCGCTGCGGGCCGAGTCGCTGGTGCGCGAGATTCCGCGCGACGCGCTGGTGAGCGAGGCGTGGCTTGTGGAGCGGCTGACCGGCGTGCGAAGCCGTGACGCCGACACCGGCGCGACGCTGGTGGGACAGGCCGTGGCGATGGACAGTGCGGCGCTTGCGCTGCGCTGGTCGGAGCGGGGGCCGTTGCGACCCGAGGACCTTCCCGGCGGTGCGATCGCGCTGGAGGAAGCCGCGCGGCGCATGGGCGTGACGGTGCGTTCACTGCAGCGATGGCGTCGGCAGGGGCTCGTGTCCGTGCGGGTGCGCTTCGGGCGGTCCGTTCGCTCGGCGATCTCGGGCGAGACGCTGGCGTGGGCGCAGCGCGAGCTCGTGGCTAAGCGGCCCACGCGCACGCGGGATCCCGCGCGACGTGAGCGACTGGTCGATGTTGCGCGATCGATCGTGGCGTCCGGCGCTTCGCTGCATGCGGCGTCACGCGCGGTGGCGAGCGCGACGGGGGCCTCCGTCTCGACCGTGCGACGCGCGTTGGTCGCGGCCGAACGCAGCGGGGCGTTGCCGCGCCTGACGCGTCGCGAGACACCGGGGGCGCGCACGCGGTCGGCGGCATGGCGCGCCTGGCGACGTGGCGCGGGATTGGCGGAAGTGGCGGAGCCGCTGGCGCGCAGTTCGGCCGCGACCCTGCGACTCATCCGTCGCGAGCGACGCGATCGGCTTCGATCGCTCCGGCTTCAGGTGCCTGCGCTGCCGACCTTCACGCGCGCGGATGCGGCCGACACGCTGCTGGCTCCGAAGTCCGTGCGAAGCGGACTTGCGGCGCGACCATGGCCTCACGAGGCACGCGGGTTCCTGCGGCGATTTCCGCCCGGCGTGCCGGGCGCCGATCGTGCGTGGGCGACCGATGCGCAGCGGCTTGTGGCGCTTCGATTCCTGCTGTGGCGCGTGGAGCGCGAGATCGCCGCGCTGCGAGGTTCGGATCCCGGTGCTGGCCTGGACCGGGCCGAGGCGAACCTGCGTTGGGCGGCGCGGCTGAAGGTGTCGCTTGTCGAGAACGCGCTTCCGGGTGCGCTGGGCCGGCTGCAAGCGATGCGTGCGGGTCCGCTGACCGGTCTGCCTTCCAGCGCGTTGCGTCGGGCGATCGTGGCGGCGGTTTCGGCCGCGGGCGAGGTCGTCGCCGAGGCCATGCTGAGCGAGCACGCGATCGAGCGCCCGCGTCTGGCGGCGCTGGCCGCCGCCACCGTGGAGCGGGCCGTGGCGGGGGCGTCGTGGCTTCGTCCGGGCGCGGCAAGCCGCGAAAGTGAGGTGACCTTGCCGCCTTCACTGCGTGACTCGGTGACGCCATGGGTGGAATGGGTGCCGCTGCGCGACGATCTTGCGGAGCTGGCGGCCGCCGATCGCGGCCACGGGGCGCGCGTGCTTGAGCGTCGCTTCGGATGGGACGGCGCGCCGCCGCTTTCCGGGCAGGATGCGGCACAACGGCTCGGCATGGACGCGCGCCACGCGGGGAAGATCGCAGCAGAAGCCTTCCGAAGGCTTCGTGCAGTGCCAGTGGGCCGATGAGGGCCGCTCAGCGCTTGCTGAACTGGAAGCGACGACGGGCGCCAGCCTGGCCGTACTTCTTGCGCTCGACCTTTCGGGCGTCGCGGGTGAGCAGGCTCTGCTCACGAAGCACGGTCTCCTGCGCGGGCTCGTAGGCGAGCACGGCGCGGGCGAGGGCGAGCTGCATGGCGCCGGCCTGACCGGTCACGCCGCCGCCCGCGCAATTGGCGCGCACATCGATCGAGCCCTTCAGGCCCGACTTCTCGAGGACCGCGAGAATGTTCTTGCGGTCACGCTCGATGACGAAGAATTCCTCGAACGGACGCTCGTTCACGAGCATCACGCCCTTGCCGGGCTTCACGCGCACGCGGCAGGTGCTGGTCTTGCGGCGGCCGGTGGCCCACCACCAACCGAAGCGGTCGGCGGGCTGCTGGGCGCGCAGGGGGCGGGCGGCGGGGGTCGAGGCGGTGAAGGTGGTCATGCGTCAGCTCGTGATCAGCGGGTGGTTCGGCGGGACTTCACTTCCAGTGCCTTCGGCGACTGGGCGGTGTGCGGGTGCTCGGCACCTGCGAACACCTTCAGGCGGCGGCGCATCTTGCTGCCAAGCGGACCGCGGGGAAGCATGCGGATGATGGCCTGCTCGACCATCGAGCAAGGATCCTCCTTCTGCAGGGTGCGGTAGGTGCGCACGCGCAGGCCACCGGGGTAGCCGCTCCAGCGGCGCAGCGTCTTCTGATCGGCCTTCCGACCGGTCAGCTCGACGGCGCTCGCGTTGGTCACCACGACCGCCTCGCCGCAATCGACGTTCGGCGTGTAGTCCGGGCGATGCTTGCCCATGAGGACGGTGGCGACCTGGGTGGCGAGACGGCCCAGCACCTTGCCGGAAGCGTCGACATGACGCCAAGTGAGGTGGTTGGAACCGGGCTTGATGAAGGTGGTCTGGCGAGGCATGTTTCGTGTTCCTGTTGCCCGATGGGCAGAACGGAGAAGGATAGGAAAATCGCCCTTTCTGTCAAGGGGTTCGGGGTGTCCCGTCCGGGAGTTGAAACTCTTGGCGGGGCCGAAATTGGACCGCTAGCCTGCAGGCCATGCCCTCCGCGCTTCGAAAAGGCCTTGTCTGGCTGCTTCTGGTCCTCGTTCCGGCGCTCTGGATCGGGCTGGAAAGCACGGGGGGCGCGGATCACCCGGCCGAGGGGGAGGCTCCGTCGGAGGCGGCGAGCCTGAGCCCGATCACGGTGATGCAGGGACGCTTGGCCGTGTTGCTGGGGGGTCAGGCGCTTGAACCGGCGGACCCGCTGGGAACCCGACCGATGGCACGGCTGGCCGCGGCCATGGTGCTGGCTCGAGCGGGTCAGCGCGAGCGTGGCCTGGAGCAGATCCAACTCGCGCAGGAGTCGAAGGAGGACGCGACCGCTGCGGATCTTGTCGAGGCCGTGCGCGCTGCGGTGCAGGTGTGGCCCATCCGGGGCGACGATGGCGTGCGTTCAACGGCGCCCAACGCGCTGACCGCCGAGCAGTGGAAGGCGCTCGACGCGCACATGGGGTGGTTCGCCACGCTCGCGCGTGCGGATCTGGATGGCGATCCCGCGGCGGAGAAGAACGTGAGTGACGGACTCGACTGGCTCATGATCCTGCTGGCCATCGCCGCGATCTGGTTCGTCGGCGTGGGACTGGCCGGCGTGGTGCTGCTCGTGGTGCTGCTGAGCCTGGCGATCGTGAAGCACATTCGCAGCGGCATCGAGACTTCGCCAAGCATGCAGGTGATTCTGGGGGAGACCTTCATCGCGTGGATGCTGACGTTCCTGGTGATCCGCGTGGTGAGCGGGTGGCTGTTCGATCGGGGCGAACCGGGTGCGGGCGCGATGTGGATCTCGATGGCGTGCACCTTCGCCAGCCTTGCGGCGCTCCTGTGGGCGCGCGTGCGCGGCGTGCGCTGGCGCACCTTCGCGGGGGCCGCGGGCCTGCGCTGGCACGGCGGATTCTTCCGGTTCTGCTGGATGAGCGCGACCAGCTACGCCTGCGCGCTTCCATGCATGGGCATCGGTGTGGCGGTGGGGTTGGCTCTCTCGAGCCTGATGAAGGGCCGAAGCTTCCAGGATGTCAGCCATCCGGTGCAGGAGATGCTTCCCGGAGCCTCGGGCGGCATGGTGGTGGCGCTGTTCGCGATCGCCTGCGTGGCCGCGCCCGTGGTCGAGGAGATCGCCTTCCGCGGACTGCTGTATGGACACGTGCGTCAGGAGACCGCGCGCTGGCCCCGCTTCCTGTCGATCGCGCTTGCGATGCTGTTCAGCGCCACGATCTTCGCCGCGATCCATCCGCAGGGCGTGCTGGCGGTGCCGGCGTTGGCGGGGGTGTCGCTGGGGTTCTGCATCACGCGCGAGTGGTCAGGCAGCGTGTATCCCGGGATGGTGGCGCACGGTGTGCACAACGGCATCCTGCTTGCGCTGAACCTGGTGCTGCAGCCGTGAGCGTCGCGTACCCTTCCCGCATGCGCTCCGCGGCTCGCTGGCTCTGCATCTCGCTGACATCGATCGCGCTGGTGGCGTGCGCCACGCAGCGTGCCACGCCCATGGCGAGCTCCGAGCGCACGCGCGAGGAACTCGCGCAGGCACTTCTGGATCTGGCCGACCTGACCATCTCGCGCTTCGAGGCCGCCTACCTGGAAGCGGCGTTCGAGAAGGCGGAACCACGCAAGCTCGCGGTGCTCGCGAAGACCCGCAACGAGGTGGCGATGAACGTGCGGGCGATCGCGCTGGGCGACGATCCGGGCCGCGATCTGGTGGACCTGTACGCGTGGAGTCGGATCGCGCAGGTGGCGTGCCACAACCGCGTGCGCAGGGCGCCCGAGACGTTCATCGACATCTGCGGGGACACCTACGGCCCAATCTGTGAACGCATCCAGGCACTGGCGCGGAAGTGGATCGATCCGGTGAAGATGGCCCGCATCGACGCGGCGGTGGACAAGTTCCTCTCGGAGCACCCCGAGGTGGTCACGGCCACGCTTGTGCGACTGGTGGATCTGGATGATCGTCAGAACACGCTTGGCCTCTCGCGCGAGGAGCTCGAGAACCTGCAGGATCCCGACGACATGTTCGCGCCGGTGAACGAGGCGAACCGGCAGATCGAGCAGACGCGCATCACCGGGCAGCAGATGGTGTGGCTGCTCGCGCGCATGCCCACGGCCGCGGGATGGGAAATCCAGGCGCAACTCGATCTGGCGGTGAGTGGTCCGCCGCTCAGCGATGCGTTCGCGAATCTCGGCCGCGGTTCGGGTGAACTGGGGCGCATGCCGAAGAGCCTGGGTGACCTCGCCACCACGATCGAGACGCTCTCAAGCCGCGTGGGCGGCAGCGATGGCCTGCGTGGCGTGACCCGCGACGCGATCCTGCTGGGTGGATTGATCGCGCTGGCGGTGATCGCGGCCGCCACGATCGGCGCACTCGTGGTGGTGCATCGCGTACATCACCTGCGCCGTCGCGGCGACTGAGCGCTCCACGAGTGCCGGATGGTCCTTCGAGCAGCAGCAGATCGCGCAGCCTGGCCTGATCGGACGCTGGGGCGTGCTGGATCTTCTGCAGCGCGCGCGCGGAGCCCCCGGCGGTGATCCAGGATTGCAGCGTGGGGCGCAGCGATCGAAGCAGGGATTCGGCCTGTGCGCGTGCTCGAGCGGTGCGACCAGAGGATTCGGTTCGCAACGCGACGGCGCCCTCATCGCCGCCGACCGCAAGCATGGAACCTGCGGCGTCGAGCGCGAGGGCGCGAACGGATCCCACGCCGGGCCGCAGCTGGCTGAGCTTGCGGCCTGAAGCCGCGTCCCACAGCACGACCTGTCCAGCCTCGGTTCCACAGAGCACCATCTGGCCCGTGGGATCGAACGCGACCCTCAGGACCGACATGAATTCGGTGTTCGCGGCGGTCTCGAGCAGTCGCTTCCCTGCGTCGAATCGGACGGGTCGGTGTCCATGATCTGCGTACGCATGGGAGGCCTGTCCGGGGCCGCGCAGGCGGCTCCGAATGGCTCATCGACGGCTTGCGCGTGTGGCCGAGGCGCAATCCAGCCGGTTTCGGCGGATCAACCCTCGCTCAGGTCGATCGTCCAGTAGGCCTCGTCCAGGAAGGCCTTCCAGCTCTGGTACTTCGGGCTTCCCAGACGCATCGCGATCGCGGGGTTTCGCTTGGGGCGCACCGCAGGCCGGATCAGCCTGATGCCCGCCTCGCTGGGGGTGCGGCCACCCTTGCGGGCGTTGCACTTCACGCAGGCGCACACCAGGTTGTCCCAGGTGTTCAGGCCGCCCTGCACGCGCGGCACCACGTGGTCGAGCGTGAGTTCCTTGGTGGCGAAGTGCTTGCCGCAGTACTGGCAGCGATTGCCGTCGCGCGCATAGATGTTGCGGCGGTTCAACTTCACCTGCTCCCTTGGGAAGCGGTCATAGCCGAGCAGTCGGATGATCTTCGGCACCGCGATCACCAGGCGTGGCGTGCGGATCCAGTCGTGCTGCTCGTGCTCGAACTCCCGCTGGAACTCGGCCGCCTCGGCCCACGTCTGCAGCGAGTAGTTCACGTACGTGCCGTTCTCGACCGAGACGATCTCCGCCACCTGCTTGCACAGCAGGGTGAAGGCCCGGCGCGCGTCGACGACGCGGATCGCGCCGTAGAGGCGATTGAGAACGAGAACTCGAGCGTCGAGACCTGACGCCAGCGCGGTCATCCTGACGAACCTCCTGAACCCGCGGATCCTCCGCTGGGTTCGCGGAAGTCTACCTCCGCCGGGGCCAAGGGCAATCGGAACCCGAAATTGTTGTCGTGGGGTTCAATTTTTCAGTCCTCCGCACCAAGCCACGCGCGCTGCGCAGCCAGATTCCGATGACCCACGATCAAGGGGGTTTCCGCGGGCACATGCTCGGTCAGGAGTTTTCGAACCAGGTCGCGCGGCAGGGCGCCCTGACCCAGCGGGCAGGGGCGTGGCGGATCGTCCTCGGCCATGGGACCGATGTCCTCCAGAAGCACCACCGCCGCACGCGGACCCAGTGTGGCGAACAGCCGCTCCAGATGCTCAGGCAGGTCGCGCAGCATGTCGGCGCTGATCATGTCGGCCGGGCTGAGGGCGATCTGCACGGGCAGGCCCGCGTGATCCGCGAGGAAGCGAAGGCATCCCTGCGCGTCACTGAGCACATGGCGCAGATGCGGTCGCAGGCAGAGCGAGCGGCCTTGCGCCTCGAGTGCGGGCGCGGACTGCGTGATCAGCGCGTCGAGCGCGGCGCGCCCCGGTCGCATCCAGTTGGGTGGATGGCTTTCGAAGAGTTCGCCGGCCAGCGATCCGCTCCAGCACAGCAGGCGCGGTCCGGGGCCGTCCGCCGCGGCGATCCATCCGGGCGCGAGCGGGTTGCCCTCGACCCACGCGGCGGCGATGCGGTCGGGCTGCCCCAGCCTGCAGGCGAGCGCGTCGCAGGCTGGCGGCGTGGCGCCCGTCAGGCGAGCCAGCGTGCGCGCGTCGTGCAGGACATGCAGGTTCATGCGGTCAGGGTACGCGTGCGCGATAGCATTTCGCCATGCAGCGTGCGCACGCGTTCGGACTCGTCCTGCTCGCCTCGCTTGGATCGCTGGCGCTCGCGCCGCAGGCGCCGCGCGCCGAGCCGCTCTTCAACGGCAAGGATCTCTCGGGCTGGGTGGCTGTGAACTGCTCGCCTGCCACCTTCACCGTGAGGGACGGCGAGATCCGCTGCACCGGCAAGCCCACGGGCGTGCTTCGCACCGCCGAGCGCTACCGCAACTTCGTGATGGAGATGGAGTGGATGCACGAGGTCCCGGGCGGCAACGCGGGCCTGTTCGTGTGGAGCGATCCGCTGCCCGTGCGCGGGCAGCCGTTCACGCGAAGCATCGAGGTGCAGGTGATGCTGACCGACGACGGGAAGGACAAGGAGGGCCGACTCCTCTACACGGGGCACGGTGACATCTTCTCGATCCACGGCGCCACGATGGTGCCGGACCGTCCGCACCCGGCGGGGTGGGCGCGCTGTCTGCCGAGCGAGCGGCTCACGAAGCCCGCGGGGCAGTGGAACCACTACAAGGTGACGGCGAGGGACGGCACCATGAAGCTCGAGGTGAACGGCCGCGAGGTGAGCGGCGGCCGCGACATGAGCCCACGCGAGGGCCACATCTGTCTGGAGAGCGAGGGCTCGCCGATCCGCTTCCGAAACATCTCGATCACGCGGCTTCCCGATGACGGCACGCCGCTTCCCGCCGAGCAGCAGTGCGCGCCCGACGAGGGATTCCGCCCGATCTTCGACGGCACGCTCGATGGTTGGCACGAGACCGACGGCCACTACGGCCACTGGAAGCCAGCGGACTGGCGCCTGACCTACGACGGCCGCGGCGATTCGCTCTGGACCGACATGGAGTACGCCGACTTCGAGCTGATCTGCGACTGGCGATGGACCGGTGCCGCCACCAAGGCGAAGGTGCCCGTGATCCGCCCGGACGGCACGAGCCCCGCGGGTCCCGACGGCAAGCCTCTCACCGTCGAGATCGACGACTTCGGCGACAGCGGCATCCTGCTGCGTGGCAACGACAAGAGCCAGGTGAACATCTGGTGCTGGCCGGTGGGAAGCGGCGAGGTCTACGGCTATCGCAACGACATCAGCCAGCCGGCGGCGGTACGTGCGGCCGTCACGCCGCGCGAGAAGGCCGACATGCCGCCCGGGCAGTGGAACCGTCTGCGAATCCGCATGCAGGGCGACCGCCTGAGCGTGAACCTGAACGGGAAGACCGTGATCGAGAACGCGCAGCTGCCGGGTGTGCCGCGGCGTGGACCGATCGGCCTGCAGCACCATGGCGCGCCGATCGAGTTCGCGAACCTGTACGTGCGTGCGCTGAAGCCCGACGCGAAGTGACGCTCAGCCGCGGTAGGCGCAGCGGCTCGTGCAGGTCTCCTGCACGATCACCTCGCTCAGCAGCGGCACCACGGGCTTGAGGCGATCCCAGATCCACTTCGCGAGCATCTCGCTGGTCGGGTTCTCGAGACCCGGAATCTCGTTCAGGCAGCGATGGTCGAGTGCCTGCTCGATCGGATACGTGGCCGCCTTCAGGTCGGCGAAGTCCACGAGGTAGCCCTTCGCCGGATCGAGCGGGCCTTCGACCACCACCTCCACGCGGAAGCTGTGGCCGTGCATGCGGCGGCACTTGTGCTCGGGTGGAAAGCAAGGCAGCCAGTGGGCTGCCTCGAATCCGAATGTCTTGCTGAGTCGCACCTGCATGGCGCGGGAGGGCGGAGCAGGGGCCCGGCGGCGTTCGCCGGGCCCCGTGCGAGGTCAGTCCTTCGTGGCCTTCTTCTTGCCCTCGCCCTTCGGCGCGGTCTCGGCGGCGGGCGCCTCGGCGGCCACCGTGTCGGTGGCGGCGAGGGCAGCCTCGAGGCCCTTCAGGCCGCGGCGCTGGTCGCGCAGGCGACGGCTCTTGCCGGTGCGCTCGCGCAGGTAGTAGAGCTTCGCGCGACGGGCGTCGGCGCGACGCACCACGTCGATCTTCGACAGGCGCGGCGAGTGCAGCGGGAAGATGCGCTCCACGCCCTCGTTCGCCACGATGCGGCGCACGGTGATGGTCGCGTTCACGCCGCGGCCCTTCTGGGCGATCAGCACGCCCTGGAAGACCTGGATGCGCTCCTTGTCGCCCTCGATGATCTTGTAGTGGACGTCGATGGTGTCACCCACGCTGAACGGGGGGAAGCTCTTCGCGTCCTTGAGTTGCTTGGAGAGGGTCTGTTCGATGGTGAGTTGGCGGTTCATGTCGGTCTCTCAGTCCTGGATCCGTTCGTGGATCCGAATGTCCCGTTGCAGCCTTCGGATCCTTCCGAAGACGCCGCGTGGGCGCTGGTCACTTGGGCCCTTCGTCGCCCAGGGGTGACCGTTCCATCAGATCCGGCCGACGCACACGCGTGCGGTGGATCGTCTGCTCGCGTCGCCATGCCTCGATCGCGGCATGGTCGCCCGAGAGCAGCACCTCGGGAACGCTCCGACCGCGCCACGAGCGCGGGCGGGTGTAGTGAGGGCAATCCAGCAGTGGATTGCCTTGCTCGTCGCGGCGGCTGAAGGAGTCCTCCGCGGCCGAGCGGTCGTGGCCAAGGACTCCTGGAAGGAGCCGGACCACGGCATCCGAGAGCAGCAGCGCGGGAAGTTCTCCACCTGAAACGGTGAAGTCTCCGACGCTGATCTCGAGCGGGCGAAGTTCCTCGATCGCACGCTCGTCGATGCCCTCGTAGTGGCCGGCGATGAGGAGCAGTCGCTCCTGCTTCGCAAGCCATTCCACGCGGGCCTGACGCAGGGGTTCCCCCTGCGGGGTGAGCAGCACGCGGCAGGCTGCCCGGTTGTCCATCTTCTCGACCGCCTCGACCGCGTCGACGAGGGGGTCACACATGAAGACCATGCCGGGTCCGCCGCCGAAGGGCCGGTCGTCCACCTTGTGGTGGGGACCCGTCGCCCACGTGCGGATGTCGTGCACGAAGTACTGCACGGCACCCGCGGCTGCGGCCCGCCCGGGAATGCTGGCGGCCAGCGGGGCCGTCATCATGTCCGGGAAGATCGTGAGGAGGTCGATGCGCATGCGCGCGGCCTCCGAAGGAGGGGATCAGCCCTCCTTCTTCTCCTCGGCGGCCGGAGCCGGCTTCGGATGACGGCTGACCTTGCTGCGCACGGCGAGAGCCTTCACGGCGGCGGCCGGAATGGTTCCGCCGGCCTTCTTCACCAGGTTCGCCACGGTCAGGCTGGGCTGCGCGCCCTTGCTGAACCAGTGCTGCACGCGGTCCATGTCGAACTTCCACTGCTTGCCCTCGGGCGCACCCGGGTCGTACCAGCCCAACTCCTCGATGACGGCGCCGTCCCGCGGGGCGCGCTGATCGGTGGCGCACAGACGGAAGCACGGCCGGTGGATTCGACCGAAACGCTTGAAACGCAAGACAACCATTGGGGTACCTCGTCAGCCGCCGCCTCGGGACGCGCCGTTCACTCGAACGGCTCGCCAGTCCCGGATGCCGGTGGAGCGGGCCTGTCAGCCTCGCCGTGCCGGACACCTTCGAACGGGCAGGTGCGAATCGTCGAGTGTAGCGGAAGCCGCGGGGCCTTCCAAGCCCTGTGAAACGGGGGATTTCAGGCCAGCTCAGGCCACCTCACGCCATCCAAGTGGCCACGCGGAGGGCCCATTCGGTGCCGAACACCTTGCAGAAGCGCTCGATGGGGGCGAAGAGCCCCAGCATGCCGCAGGCGAAGATGGCGATCCATCCGTACTGCTGCGCCTCGGGGCTCTCGATCAGGGGACGCACGGGCGGCAGCAGGCCGGCGGCCACCTTGCTGCCGTCGAGGGGCGGGAAGGGCATCAGGTTGAAGCAGGCAAGGAAGAGGTTCAGCCAGCCGCCGGTGGTCAGGAAGACCTGCACGTTGTCGTACAGCGGTGTGCCGGCTGGGCCCTTCACGAACCACACGCCCAGTGCGGTGAGCGCAAGGAACGCGAGCAGCAAGTTCATGGCGGGGCCCGCGGCGCTCACCAGCACGTCGCCCTTGCGACCCATGCGGAAGCGCCATGGCGCCACGGGCATCTGTCCCCAGGTGAATCCCACGAGCACGAAGAAAAGCAGTGCCGTCGGGCCCATGTGCACCATCGGATTCAGGTTCATGTGGCCCGTCACGCGCGGTGTGTCGTCGCCCTGCCAGAGGGCGGCCCAGCCGTGCGCAAGCTCGTGCAGCATCACGCTGAGCAGGACCCAGAAGACCCAGCTCGAGAGCAGCACAGGGCTGCGCTCCCACAGGTCATGCATCCACCAGCCGCTTCCCATGTGCGCAGGATAGGTGCGCGCCGCTCAGGTTGCGTGGACGATCTGCCCACCCACCATGCACCAGCGCACGCGTGGTGGATCCGTGACCCAGTTGCAGCGGAAGGGATCGCGGTCCAGCGAGACCAGATCGGCAGAGAGTCCCGGTGCGATACGGCCCGTGCGCTGGTTGCAGCGCAGGCAGCGTGCAGCGTCGACGGTATAGGCGCGCAGGGCCGCTTCGGGATCGAGGTTGTCCTCGGGACGGCAGACATCGCCGTGGATGTCGAGTCCGGTGATCGCGGCACGCAGGCCGGCGATCGCGTCGGGGGCCACGATCGGCCAGTCGCTGCCGAAGGCGAGGTTCGCACCGGCTTGGCGCAGGGCTCGGAAGGCGAAGAACCGGTCCATGCGAGCGGCCCCGAGCGCGGTCTCCGCGCCGGGCGCGTCGTGCGCCTTGTGCAGCGGCTGCATGCTGGCCCACCGGCCCTTCATGCGGGGCAGGTCGGCGGGGTGCACGGTCTGCGCGTGCTCGATGCGCAGCGCTTCGCGTGCGGGCGATCCGCGACGCTCGGCGGCGTCGGCGGCATCGAGCGCCGCGCGCGCCGCGGCGTCGCCGATCGCGTGAAGGCTCATGCTGAAGTCGCGGCGAAGGCCCTCGCGCATCCACTCAGCGAGTTGGCCGCGCTCGGTGAGCTCCATGAAGAGGCCGCTGTTGCCCGCCGCATCGGCGTAGTGCTCAAGCATGCGCGCTGTGCGGCTGCCAAGCGTGCCGTCGACGAAGGTCTTCCAGCCGATGATGCTCAGCATGTCGTCGTGCTGGATGCAGTTGGACAGGCTCCAGTCGAGCGGCCAGTCGCGATCGAGCAGCGTGGCCTGAATGCGCAGCGGCAGTTCACGGCGCAGCGGGTCGATCGCCTCGACCAGATCGCGTGCGTACTCCATGCTGCCGACGGTCGCGATGCCGTGTCGCGCCAGATGCGCGGCTGCGGCGCGAAGGCCTTCGCGGCGCTCCTGCAGGGTGGGTTCCGGCACGCAGGCCTTCACCCACTTCCAAGCGGCCTGCTCCAGGAAAAGGCCGGTGGGCTGGCCTGAGGCGTCGCGTTGCACGCGGCCGCCAGCAGGATCGGTGCGCAGGTCGAATCGTGCGGTGATGGCGCGCAGGGCGGACGCGTTGACCACGCAGGCGTGCTGGTCCATGCGCCAGGCGATGGCAGGGCGGTCGCCCGAGTGTGCAAGCCACTCGGCGGTGGGAAGTTCGCCGCCCCAGCGGGACTGATCCCAGCCGTTGGCCTTGAGCCAGCGGCCCTCGGGCAGACGCGCGTGCGCGGCGGTGATGGCCTCGGCGAAGCGTTCGCGCGATGTGACGCCGGTCAGGTCGGTCTCGCCCAGCGAGAGTCCGCCGAGCGTGAGATGCAGATGCGCGTCGATGAAGGCGGGGCCGACCCATGGACCGCCGTCGAGGTCGCGATCGAACGCGCCGCCGTCGAATTGTTCGATGCGACGATGCTGGACCACAAGGCTGCGTGCGGAGGGGGTGTTCGCATCGGTGGTCCAGATGCGTTCGGCGCGCACGCGAAGTCGAGGCATGGGAGCGGTATCGTAGGGCGATGCGAAATGGATTCCTCATGGTGGCCTTGAGCGGCGTGATGGTGCTCTCGTGCGGACCCTCCAGTCCGGCTCCGAAGCCGCCCGCGCCATTTCCACAGGCTGCGGCGCAGGTGAAGGCGAATGGATCCGCCGTCGCGGCGGCGCCTGTCGCGCCCGGCGTTCCCGCGCCACCCGCCACGCCAGTGGGCGTGAGCAGCGAGACCAGTGATCCCGCGTGGATGCAGTGCGGGTCGATCGAGTTCCCGAAGCCGGCGGCGTGGAAGTGGGTGAAGCCAAGCGCGCAGTTCCGCACGCTGCAGTACGCGGTGCCTGGCGATTCGGAACTGATCGTGAGCGTCTTCCCCGCCGGTGACGGCGGTGCGTTGGAAGCCAACATCGAGCGCTGGGCGAACCAGTTCGGTGGTGCGGGCAGCGTGAAGGCGCGTGTGGATCGCGTCGTCGGTGAGATTCGCGTGACGCGCGTGGACTTCGCGGGGAGCTTCAAGGGCATGGGCATGGCACAGGTGCGCACGGGCATGCTGCAACTGGGCGCGATCGTGCAGGCCCCGAAGCAAGCCGTGTTCATCCGATTGCTCGGTCCTGCGGCAGCGGTCGAGGCCGCGCGCGCGGAGTTCGATGCGCTCACCGCCGGCGTGCGCCCACAGTCCTGAAACGAGGGTCAGAGGCTGTTCCTGACCCCTTGGCGCCCGCCGTGCGCTATTGTCCCACTCATGCCCATCCGCTTCAACCAGTTGGCCTCGCGCCTTCGTCTTGTCGCCGTACTGGCGTTTGCGAGCGCGTTCCTGCCTGCGTGCCAAGCCCCGCCGCGCGCGATTGAGACGCCAGCACAGCGCACACAGCGCGCGGTTCGCGAACAGGACGCATGTCGGGCCTTCTTCGCGAACCTCACGACGCGGGTCGGGAGGCGACTGGACAAGAGGGCTCTCGAGCAGGGCTCGCTGGACATTCTGGTGCTCTCCGGCGGCGGAGACTTTGGGGCGTTCGGAGCCGGTTTCCTCCAGGGGTGGGGGCAAGTGGCCGATCCCGCGATGCGGCGTCCGGAGTTCGACGCCGTGTTCGGGACGAGCACGGGTGCGCTGCTTGCGCCTCTTGCCTTCGTGGGCACCGAGAGCGCGCTGCAGGCCGGAGCGGACCTCTACTCCAATCCACCGGCGGATCTGGTCGAGCCCAACGGCCTGATTCCGATCGTGCCATGGAACGAGTCGCTTGCGAAGCCGATCGGCCTGCGCCGCACCCTCGAGCAGCAACTGGATGCCGACATGCTGAAGCAGTTGCGCGCGGCGATGGCGCAGGATCGTGCGTTGGCGTGTGCAGCCACCAACGTGGACTTCGGAACCTTCCGCCCACTGGACCTTCTTGAGAACTCGGAACAGGATGATGCCGCCTTCCGCCAGTCGATCGTGGAGCGCCTGCTTGCGTCGTCGGCGATTCCAGCGGTCTTCCCGCCGATCGAGATGAACGGGTCTCTGTTCGTGGACGGTGGTGCCACGGCGAACATCTGGGCCGTGCGCGACCAGTCGCAGACGAACAGCGTGCTGCAGACTTGGGTGCGGGCGAACCCCGGCAAGAAGGCGCCGAGGATTCGCATCTGGGTGATCGTGAACAATCAGCTGTTTCCAGAGAACGGCAACGCGATGCGTGAGTGGATCAGTCTGGCCGGGCGCGGTGTGTCGATCATGTTGCGTTCGACCATGCTGAAGGACCTCCGACTCACCGCCTATGCGGCGCTTCAGGTCGACGAGAAGATGTGGGGCGAAATTGAGTTTCGCTTCATCGCGATTCCCGACGAATGGGTGCCGCCGGTTCCGGGCAACTTCAAGCCGGAGACGATGCGGTCACTCGTCGAGTTGGGTCGGAAGCTGGGCGCAGACGCGAAGAGTTGGCGCACGGAAATCCCGAACATCGACGACGTCGGCGGGTACGACATCGGCAAACTGGCCGTGCCGGAGGTGCGTGGCGACAGCGCGAAGTGAGCAGGACCAGGCGAGCGAATCAGGCGAAACGCTTGCTGACCTCATTCCAGTTCACCACGTCCCACCAGCTCTTCAGGTAGTCCGCGCGGCGATTCTGGTACTTCAGGTAGTACGCGTGCTCCCACACGTCGCAGCCGAGCAGCGGCGTGCCGGTGGCGTCCACGAGTCCCGTCATGAGCGGGTTGTCCTGATTCGGCGTGCTCACGATCGCAAGCGAGCCGTCCGTCTTCTTGATGAGCCAGGACCAGCCGCTGCCGAAGCGCTTCATGCCGGCGTCGGCGAACTTCGCCTTGAACTCGTCCATGTTGCCGAAGGCCTTGTCGATGGCCGCGGCGAGCGCCGCGCTCGGCGCGCCACCCTGACCCTTCGGCGCCATCAGCACCCAGAAGAAGGAGTGGTTGTAGTGACCGCCGCCATTGTTGCGCACCGGGCCCTTGATCGCGTCCGGCAGGCCGTTGATGCCGGCGCAGAGTTGCTCGATGCTCTTGCCCTGCAGATCCGCGTGGCCCTCCAGTGCCTTGTTCAGGTTGTCCACGTACGCCTGATGGTGCTTGGTGCGATGGATGTTCATCGTCTGCGCGTCGATCGACGGCTCAAGGGCGTTCTCGGGGTACGGCAGCGCGGGCAGGGTGAAGGGCATGGGTCGCTCCTGTGGGTTCGTGCTTGAGGTGCTGGAGGAAGTCGACGCGGTCGCCGCGCACGCCTGCACGCCGCCGAGCGCCGCGACGGCGCCAAGCGAGGCAAGCGAGCCTTTGAGGAAGTCCCTGCGCGGGTTCCGCGGTCCGGTCATGGCCTCGAACGATAGGGCGCGGCGCACGAGACCGCCACCGCCGTTGCAACCCGCGTCGCCGCGTAGGCTTGCTCTCATGAGCGACACAAATCGCGCCATCGACGCTTCCTCGAACCGCGCCTCGGAAGGGCTGCGGACCCTGGAGGACGCCGTCCGGTTCTCGCTGGACCGCGCGGATCTGGTGGAGCGCTGCAAGGCACTTCGCCATCGACTGCGCACCGCGATGGAGCGACTGCCCGCTGGCCGCGCGCTCGCGCATCGTGACGCCGCGGGCGACGCTGGCCGCGAGGTGCGCGGCGACCGTGAAGGCGACCGCGAAGGCGTGCAGGGCGTGGCCGCCGCCGCGATCCGCCGCGCGGCCGAGGCGCTGCGATCGCTCGAGGAATTCGGCAAGCTCGTGGACGCCGACTTCAGTGCGTCATGCGCGGCTCTGCGCTACGCCGCCTACGACCTTGAGCGCGACGCGCTGCTTGCATTCGGAAGCCCGCGCCGGTTCCAGCCCACGCTCTGCCTGCTGCTCACCGAATCGCTGTGCGTGCGACCTTGGCGCGAAACGCTGCAGTCCGCCATGGAGGGCGGCGTGGACATGGTGCAGGTGCGCGAGAAGGAGATGTCCACTCGCGCGCTGCTTGCGCGTGTTCGCGAGGTGATCGCGCTTGCGCGCCCGCACGGCGTGGCGGTGGTCGTGAACGATCGCGTGGATATCGCGGTGGCCGCGGGCGCCGACGGCGTGCATCTTGGAACCGAGGATCTTCCGCTGATGGAAGCGCGTCGCCTTGCCGGCACCGGCCTGCTGCTCGGTGCGAGCACCCATGATCTTGGTGAAGCAAGCGCCGCGGTGGAGGCGGGCGCGGACCTGTGCGGCGTGGGCGCGATGTTCGCGACGGCGCTGAAGCCCGACCGTGTTCCGGGCGGCACCGACTATCTGCGTGCCTATCTCGGGCGCTTCCCGCGAACGCCACACCTTGCCATCGGCGGCGTCACGCCCGCGAACATCGGTGCGCTCGCCTTGGCGGGGGCGCGTGGCGTGGCGGTGAGCGCCGCGATCTGCGCCGCCCGCGACCCTGGCGCCATCGCCGTCGCCATGTGCGAGCCGCTTCGCGCGGCGGCCGCGCGATGAGCACCGCGCCCGCGAAGTTCACGCTGCTCGGCACGGGCACCAGCAGCGGCGTGCCCGTGATCGGCTGCGACTGCGTCACCTGCCGCAGCGACGACCCGCGTGATCGCCGGCTGCGATGCGGTGCGCTGCTGGAATTCACGTGCGGAAGCGGCGAGCGTCGCGCGGTGCTGTTCGACGTGCCACCCGATCACCGCGAGCAGAGCCTTCGCATCGGCCTGGCCCGCTGCGACGGGATCCTGCTGACCCACGCGCACGTGGACCACGTGTTCGGCCTTGACGAGGTGCGTCGCTACAACGCGATCATGCGGCGGCCGATTCCGGTGTACGGCGACGAGCCGACATGGGAGCAGCTGGAGCGCGTGTACAGCCACATCCTGTTCCGCGACCGCAACGTGAACGCGAGCTTCGTGGCCGACTTGGTGCCGCATCGCGTGCGTCATGGCGACACGGTCGACTTGCACGGCCTCCGCGCAACGGCCTTCACGCTGTGGCATGGCAAGCTGCCGATCCTTGGCTGGCGGATCGAAGGCCCTTCGCACGATCCACTCTTCCCGCTTGCCTACTGCACCGACGTGAATCGCATCCCGGAAGAGAGCCGGCCGCACCTGCAGGGCGTTCGCACGCTGGTACTGGACATGCTGCGCCCCCGGCCACACGACACGCACTTCACCTGCGAGCAGGCCATCGCCGCTGCCCGCGAGATCGGCGCCGATCGAACCGTGTTCGTGCACATGACGCACGACATCCGGCATGCCGAGTTCGATCCCAGGCTGCCTGTGGGCATGCGGTTGGGCTTCGATGGTCTGACGCTTCCGTAGGCTCCATTCCCGCCTTTTCGAGCAGGGTCTGGCAGGGCGGGGCGGCATGGAGGGGTGGGCCCGCTTCGGCTACCATCTCTGCCCCATGGCACAGATCCGCGAGATCAAGAAGCGCATCGTGGCGGTCCGGACCATCCGGCGCATCACGAAGACGATGCAGATGATCGCCACCGCCAAGTTCACCGCGAGCCTTTCGCGGGCCAAGGCGAGCCGACCCTACATGGAGCGGATCCGCCAGCTCGTGGCCGAGGTGGCCGCGCGCGCCGGTGACGCCGCGCACCCGCTGTGCCTGCCCCCCGCGAAGGCCGCGAAGAAGGAACTCATTCTGGTGGTCACCAGCGACCGCGGTCTCTGCGGCGCCTACAACGGACATGTGCTGCGGACCGCGATGAAGGCGATCAAGGCGTGCCGTGAGGCGGGCCGCGAGCCGGTGATCGAGGTGGTGGGCAAGAAGGCCGTGGCCTTCTTCAAGTTCCAGAAGATCGCGATCGTGCAGCGCCACGCCTTCGGCGATCGGCCAAAGTTCGAGCAGGTCGAGACGCTCGCGGATCGCCTGATGAACGAGTATCTCGCCGGGCAGTATGACGCCTGCCGCGTCGTCTTCATGAAGTTCGTCAGCAACAGCAAGCAGCTTTCCGAGAGCCTGCAGCTGCTGCCCATGAGCCTGCCGACGGCCGCGAAGGCCGAGGCGAAGGGCTCCGAGAGCCTCTACGAGTTCACCCCCGCGGCAGATCAGCTGCTGGGCGAGTTGCTGCCGCGCACCGTGAAGGTGAGCCTGTTCCAGGCCATCATCGATGCGGTGGTGAGCGAGAACGTGATGCGCATGGTGGCCATGAAGAGCGCCACCGACAACGCCGCCGGACTGGGTCGCACGCTGAACCGCAGCTACAACCGCGCCCGTCAGGCCCGCATCACCACCGAACTCACCGAGATCGTGTCGGGTGCCGCGGCGCTCGAGTGATCCGCGCGCTCGGCGCGATCGATCAAGGCTTCTTGGCGGCCGGTGCCCCCGTCGGGGCTGTCTCGGCGGGCTTGGCGGTCGGATTGGAAGCGACCTCCAGGCCGTCGCTCTTCCATTTCTCCAAGCCGCCCCTCAGCGTGTAGACGTGATCGAAGCCGAGTTCCATCAGTCGCTTGCTGGCGGCCTTGGCGATGGTGTCGTCGTGGCTGGTGCCGTAGACGAAGAACATGTCGTAGCCGCGCAGCACCACAGGCGCTTCCGCGCTCATGCGCGGGAAGGGCAGGCTGATCGCCCCGGCGATGTGGCACTCCGCATAGTGCTCCGGCGTGCGCGGGTCGACCCACACGGGCCGCCGCTCGCCGCCGAAAAGGCCTGGCGACTCGTGCGACTTGGCCAGTGCCTGATCGGGCTCCAGAAACACCACGTCGCGATCGCTGGTCTTGCGGGTGCAACCCGTGGCGATGGCGACAAGGGTGACGAGGGTGAGCGCGAGGCGACGTTGCATGCCACGATTGTCGCGGCGGGCGCGTGTCGCCGCAACCGGGTCACGCGTCAGCCGAATCCCGAAAACTTTCGGCGATTGCTTCGGCTGGCCGCTTGAGAAGCGCCCTGTCATGAATCCATGAATCTCTCTCGCGCGCTCGTAGAATCTGCACCATGTTGCACCCACTTCGGGCGATCGCCCTGACATGTCTTGCTCTGCTCGCGTTGGGTGAGGGCACGGATCCGGCGCCACAACCGGTTCGTGTGAAGGACGTCTCGTGGTGCCGGCTCGTCGACGGGCGCCCCGCGATGCTCGTCCGCTTCGTGGTGCAGAACGAGTGGCACATGTACTGGACGAATCCGGGTGACAGCGGCGCACCGCCCACCGCGAAGGCTGCGCTGCCCGAGGGATGGCGACTCGGCGGGCCGATCTGGCCGCGTCCGCGCGTGCAGCGCACCGATGGCGAGACGCTCTTCGTGCACGAGGGGGAGTGGGGGTGGTTGCTTCCGTTGGAAGGCCCGCAGCCCCGCGCGGTTCCCGATACGCCGATCGAACTGGCGCTGTCGTGGATGGTGTGCAAGACGAGTTGCACCGTCGGCAAGGCTTCCGTGCGTGTGCCTCCGCCCACGGGAACGCTGGCCGCGCCGCCCGAGTCGGTCGGAGGTTCACCGTTCCCGATCGCGCTGGGCCCCGACGATTCATGCGCGGTCTCGCGGGATCGCCTGCGCGTGCGGTGTCGCGCGCGTGGGCGAATGAGTGCCAGCTTCATTCAGGCTTCGGATCCTGGCGTGAGCACCGAAGCCGAGGGCGCCCCCGTGTCCGTACCCGTGCGGGACGGCGTCGCCAACCTGGATCTGGGCCTCTCGGTTCGACCGCAAGATGCGCAGGGCAAGGAACTTGGCGTGAGCGGCTTGCTGCTGCTTGGCGATCGACCGAACGACCCGTGCGTGTGGATCCGGCGAAACATTCCTGAATCCGGCCCCGCCACGCCGCAACAGCCCTAACCTTCGCTCGTTCCGGACAACCCATTTCAAGGAGACCTTTCATGCAGAACAATCGATTCCTCTCGTTGCTTGCCGCCTCGGCCGTCGCGCTGGGCGCCGTTTCGCTCGCCATGGCCGACATGGAGAAGGGCGAGAAGAAGGAGCAGA
This sequence comes from Planctomycetota bacterium, assembly GCA_016872835.1. Classification (GTDB taxonomy): domain Bacteria; phylum Planctomycetota; class Phycisphaerae; order Phycisphaerales; family SM1A02; genus SYAC01. Next base: position 114,358 of record VGYX01000006.1, read on the forward strand.
AGGCCGGCGCCGTCGAGATCGGCTCCGCCGCGCCCGAATTCAAGCTTCCGACCGCCGACGGCAAGACTGTCTCGCTGGCCGACTTCAAGGGCAAGACCGTGGTGATCGAGTGGTTCAGCCCGTACTGCCCCTACAGCGGCCAGTCGGGCGATGACAGCTACTGGAGCACCGGTCGCGCCAAGCAGGTGATCGACGCCGTGAAGGCCGCCGACGCCAGCGCGGTCTACCTGTGCATCAACAGCACGCACGACGGCTACAGCGGCAAGGACACCGCCACCAACATGAAGGACAGCACCAGCGCGGTCGCGTCAAGTCCCGTGCCGGTGCTCATGGACGCCTCGGGTTCCGTGGGCCACGCCTACGGCGCCAAGACCACGCCGCACATCTTCATCGTGGATGGCGCGGGCAACATCGCCTACATCGGCGCGCCCGTGAGCAAGGACGGCAAGGATCTTTACGCGGCCAACGCGGTGAAGGCGATCAAGGAAGGCAAGAAGCCTGAGCCCGCCCGCACGAAGAACTCCGGCTGTGGCGTGAAGTACGCGAAGAAGGCCTGAGTCGGCAGCCTGCAAACGATCGGAGCCCGGCCAAGCGGCCGGGCTCCGTTGTTTTTCACTCGCGTGTCGCGCTCAGGCCTGGCCGGTCGGCATCACCACGTAGGTGAATTCCTGACCCACCCGGAAGACGCCCGGCTTGTTCGGGGCCTTCATTTCCAGCGTGATCTCGGAGCTGTCGACCAGGCGCAGCGCCTCGGTCACGTAGCCCGGATTGAAGATGATCTCGATGGGCTGACCCTGAAAGCCGGTGAGCGGCATGCTGATCTCGGCCTCGCCCACGTCGGGCGAGCTGCCGCTGATCTTCAGCTCGGTGGCGTTGAAGCCCATCTTCACACCCTTGGACTGCTCGGTGGTGAGGATGCCCGCGCGGCGCACGCTGGCCAGCAGCTGCTGCACGTCGCAGGTCACCTTGCGGTCGTGCTCCTTGGGGATCACGTCCTCGAATGGCGGGAAGGTGCCCTCGATCAGGTTCGTGACCAGCTTCGCGGCCTCGGGGCCCTCGCCCACGGTGAACGCGAGGCGACCTTCGAGCTTCGCGACCTGCACCGCGTCGTCGGGCTGCGAGGCCAGACGATTCAGCAGGTTCATGGCCTTGGTGGGCACGATGGCCACGGTGTCGCCGTCGGTGGCCGAACTGCAGTCGCCGCGCGTGACCACGAGCCTGCGGCCATCGGTGGCCACCAGGCGCAGGCGCTTGGCCTTTCGCTCCATGTAGACGCCACCCATCGCGAAGCGCGTGTTCTCGGTGGCCGCCGCGAACACGCTGCGCACGATCAGTCGGCGCAGGGTCTCCGCAGGCACGGTGAATTCGGTCTTGGTGACCGGATCCTTGGGGCTTGGGAACTCCTTCGGATCGAAGCCCAGAATGCTGAACTTCATGCGCTCGGCCTTGATGGTGAGCGTGTGCTTGACCACCTCGAAGCCGACCGTCGCGCCCTCGCACTCGCCCACGACCTCGGCGAGCTTCTTCGCGGGTACCAGTGCCTCGCCGGCCTCCTTCACCTCGACGGCTGCCACGGGCACCTCGACCGCGATGTCCTTGTCGGCGGCCTGCAGGGTCAGCCGTCCGTCCTTCGCGGTCAGCTTGATGCAGGAGAGGGCGGGAACGGCCGCGCGCGTGGCCACCGCCTGCTGGGCGAGTTGAACGGCCGTCGCGAGCACGGCCCGGTCACAGAGGATCTTCATTCGGAAAGCCTGCCTGCCATGGATAGGGGTGCGCGGCGACGCTCGCCGCAATCCAAAGTGTAACGAAGCCCCGGAAAGCGGGTGGAAGTGCGGCCTTTGGGCACGACGCGAGGGGACGGGCCGTCTACGCTGCGGGCATGCTCCTGCTGCGGATCCTGCGATTCGTGAACCGTGCCTACCCGTTCATCGCCTTTGGCGCCTATGGGTTCGCGTTCGTGGTGGCGTTCATCTGCATGTTCACCTTTCCGCTGGGCGCACTCACGCTGGTGGTGGCCGGGGTGCTCAGTCTCGCCGTCGTGGCGCTGGGTTCCGATGCGCTGAAGGGCTTTGAGCGCGTCCTGTCGCGTCGCGCGCTTCGTCGCGGTCGCTGCCCGGCGTGCCGCATGGGACCGGTGCAGTCGGTCGCGGAGGGCTGGTCCTGCCGCGGTTGCGCCGCGAACTTTGACGCCGACGGAACGCAGCGCGTGGTGGATGTGGCGGACGAGCCCGAGCAGGCCTCCGAGGACGCGGCCGCCGTGTCGGTCGCCTGATTCGACTCAGTCGACCTTGGCGTGCGCGAGGAGTTCCTCGCACTGCTTCGCCAGGTTGCGGTGGCCGGCGAACAGGATCATCTCGCCGCGGGGCATGATCTCGATCACGAGTGGAGCACCATCGCTGCAGAGCGTGAGGCCGTGTTCGGAGTCGCGTGCCGCGGTCAGCAGCGTTCGGACCAGTTCCCGCAGCGTGTGCGCGTTCGCGGGCCCGAATTCCAGCGGATCCCTCCGGTTCAGCTCGATGCTGGCGCTGGTGTCCACCTCGCGCCACGCCCCATTGGCCTTCATGCCCTCGCTGACCGCGTCGAAGATCTCGCGCCATCGGCCCACGGGAATCGCGAACGTTCGCTGCAGGTGCATCTTGTGCACCACGGCCTCGACGAAGTTCGCCAGCGCGCCTCGCGGAACACGCTTGATGCCCTCGCCGAGTTCCGCCACGTCGGGATGGTCTTCAGTGGCGATGTCCATCACCACCACGCTGTCGCTGTCGGCGAGCTCAAGGCGAAGTTCCTTGGGCGAATCGACGGCCTTCACCACGCCTTGGCGGCGAAGGGGAGCCCACGCTTCTTCTGGATCGACGAATTCCACGATTCGACTCGTTTCGTGTCAGGGTTGAGGACCCGCGCAATGTAGCCGCCCGCGCGTGGTCGGGAAATGCGGTCCGCCCGCTACCATCGCCGCATGCGCACCGTGCTCTTTCTCTGCACCGGCAACACCTGTCGGAGCCCCATGGCCGAGGCCATCGCGCGGCACGCGCTGGAGCAGGGGCAGGTACCGGGCGTGAAGGACAAGATTTTCGTGGCCAGCGCCGGTTTGGCAGCCGGCGAAGGCATGCCGGTCAGCGAGGAGACCCTGGAGGCTCTGGAGCGAATCGGCATCTCGCACGAGGGCGCCAGCAAGGGCGCGACCGCCGAGATGCTGCGCAAGGCGGATCGGGTGCTTGTGATGACGGCTGGCCATCTGAACGCGGCGCGACGCCTGCTTGGCGACGACGAGCGCGCCAAGGCGAAGGTCGAGTTGCTGGATCCGGAGGGCGATATCGACGACCCGATCGGCCACGGCGTGGCCGCGTACCATGCCCTTGCGAAGCGTTTCCAGCGGCTGGTGCCTCGCCGGTTGGCCGAGTCGCTCGCTGGGACCGCCACGGTCTGAAGGAAGATGCCATGAAGATTGCGCTTGGATCCGATCACCGTGGAAGCCAGATGGCCCAGGTCCTCATGCAGCAGTTGCGTGCGGAAGGCCACAAGGTCAGCGTGCTGGGCGAGTGCAGCGGCACGATGTGCGACTATCCGGACGTGGCATGGGTGGTGGCGAACGCCGTCGCCAACGGCCACGCCGAGCGCGGCATCCTGATCTGCGGCACCGGGATCGGCATGTGCATCGCCGCGAACAAGCTCAAGGGCATCCGCGCGGCGCTTGCGCAGGACGAGCTCAGCGCGCAACTGAGCCGCACCCACAACGACGCGAACGTGCTCTGCCTGAGCGCCGACTTGATCGGCCAGACGCTCGTGAAGCGCATCGTGGACGTGTGGTTCCGCACGAATTTCGACGGCGGCCGCCACGAGCGGCGCCTGCAGAAGATCGTGAAGATCGAAAACGGGCACGACCCGTCGGCGACCTGACGCGGCTCAGGCGCCCGACCAGCGCCGCACCATCTCGACCAGCGTGCGCACGCCCCATCCGGTGGGACCCTTCACGAAATGATCGCTCGCGCTGTCCACGTTCGCCACGCCCGCGATGTCCAGATGGCACCACGGCACCTGCTTCTCCACGAAGAAGCTCAGGAAGGCCGCGCCCTGAATCGGATGCGCCATGCGCGCGGGGTTCGAGTTCAGGATGTCCGCGTGCGGGCTGCGCATGTACTCGCGGTGGTCGTTCCACAGCGGCAGCCGCCAGACACGCTCGCCGGTCGTGTCGCTCGCCTCCTGCACGCGCCTCCGAAGGCTCTCGTCCTCGCAGAACATGCCGGCGCTGAAGTGGCCGAGCGCCACCACCACGCCGCCCGTCAGGGTCGCCATGTCGATGATCGCGGTGGGCTCGAGCTTCTCGCAGGCCCAGCTCAGCGCGTCGGCGAGCACCAGACGGCCTTCGGCGTCGGTGTTCGTCACCTCGACCGTCATGCCGTTGTGCATGGTGATGATGTCGTCGGGGCGATAGCTGTCGCTCGCCACCATGTTCTCGGCGGCCGGCAGCAGGGCGGTCACCTTCATCGGCAGCTTCATGCGCGCGATCGCCAGCATGGTGCCCAGCACGTTCGTGCCGCCGCTCTTGTCGTACTTCATGCCGACCATGCCGTTGTTCACCTTCAGCGAGTAGCCGCCGGTGTCGTAGGTGATGGTCTTTCCCACCAGCACCAAGTGCTCGTTGCGGCAGGCGCGCGCGAGCTTGCGTGGGCGGTATTCCACGATGATCAGGCAGGGCTTCGAGGCGCTGCCCTGGCCCACGTTCACCAGACCGCCCATGCCAAGACGCTTCGCCTCGGCGAAGTCGATCATGCGCACGCGCAGGCCTGCCTTGCGGCCAAGGGTCTTCGCCTCGCGCGCCATCCACTGCGGGTTGCAGACGTTGGGCGGCGTGGCACCCAGACGACGTGCGGCGTTCACGCCCTCGGCGATCGCCAGGCCGTCCTCCATGCCTTCCGCGAAGGCGCGGTCCGCGCTGGCGATCGCGAGCTTCGCGACCGCGGCGGGACGGATGCTGCCGGTGCCGTCGAAGAAGTCCACGCGCCACGCGGCGATGGCGAGCGCCTCGGCGAAGGCCTGGCCGAGTGTGCGCGCGTCGAACGCGCGCTTGTCGAGGCCCTGTGGCGCATGCACGGCGATCGCCGACACCTCGCGGCGATGCAGCGTCTTCACCAGCTTCGCCGCGGCGGTGCGCAGTCGAGCCAGCGAGAAGTCCTTTCGCTCGCCAAGGCCCACCACCAGATCGCGCGCGCCGGCGGGGGTGCACTCGCCGGCCTCGCCCTTGAAGCCGGGGGTCGCCAGCGCCACCGAGAGCGCCTCGGCGCCCCGTGCGGCCTTCGGGGGCTTCTCGCCCTGAAACACGAAGTGGACCTGAATGGGCTTGGAGCCGGTGGCGATCTGGATGCTCTTGAACATGGGGCAGCGAGTGTAGAACCGCGCCGTTTCCGCGGCGAGGGGGTAGATGGCTAGGCTTGCGGAATGCAGGCGCGCTGCAGGGTTCTCGTGGTCGGAGGCGGTCACGCCGGCGTGGAGGCCGCGGCGGCCGCGGCGCGCGCGCTCGGTGGTGGCGAGGGCGTCTGGCTCGTCAGCATGGACCCCGCACGCATCGGCGCGATGAGCTGCAACCCGGCGATCGGCGGCCTTGCGAAGGGGCAGATGGTGCGCGAGATCGACGCGCTCGGTGGCATCATGGGTGTGGCGGCCGACCATGCGGGCATCCAGTTCAAGGTGCTGAACTCAAGCAAGGGTCCTGCGGTACGCGGCCCGCGTGCGCAGTGCGACAAGGAGGCGTACCTCGCCGAGGTGCAGCGCCTGCTTTCGACGCATGGCGTACGCGTGCTGCAGGGACTCGTGGAGCGCATCGTGGTGGAGAGTGGTCGATGCGTCGGCGTGCGGCTGGCGCAGGCTGCGCCGGAGTGGCGCGCTTCGCAGGCGTCGATCGATTGGAATCGCGGTGGCGAGCGTCGCGCGCGGCCGGTGTATGAACTCGCGGTGGGCGCGCCGATCGATGCGGAGATCCGCGCCGACGCGGTCGTGCTCACGACAGGCACCTTCATGCGCGCGCTCATGCACACGGGCGAGAACCGCACGGCGGGTGGGCGTGTCGGTGAGGGCGTGGCCGCCGGCATCAGCACGGCGCTGCGCGAACTCGGTCTCGAACTCGGTCGCCTCAAGACGGGCACGCCGCCGCGCCTGCGTCGCGCCTCGATCGACTGGGAGGCGCTGCCACCGCAGCACGGAGATGACCCACCGCAGCCCTTCAGCTTCCTGCCCGCCTGGCACATGGAGTCGGGGCGCTTTCCGAAACTGCGGCAGGTGGAGTGTCGACAGACCAGCACCACCGCGGCCATGCACGAGCTGATCCGCGCCAACCTGCATCGCGCACCGATGTACGCCGGCGCGATGGAGACGCAGCAGGGCCCGCGCTACTGCCCCAGCGTGGAAGACAAGGTCGTGCGCTTCGCTGATCGCGACAGCCACGGCGTGTTCCTGGAGCCCGAGTGCCTGTTCACCGACGAGATCTACTGCAACGGCATCAGCACCAGCCTGCCTGCCGAGATCCAGCACGAGCTCGTGCGGCACATGCCGGGGTGTTCGCGCGCCGAGATCATCCGCCCTGGCTACGCCGTGGAGTACGACATGGTCTGGCCACACCAGATCGACGCCACGGCCGAGGCGAAGTCGGTGCCGGGACTCTTCCTTGCGGGTCAGATCAACGGCACGAGCGGCTATGAGGAAGCCGCGGGGCAGGGACTCGTCGCGGGCCTGAACGCCGCGCGTCGTGCGAGGGGCGAGGATCCCGCGCGCATCGGTCGCGACCAGGCCTACATCGGCGTGCTGATGGATGACCTTGTGGTGCGTCAGCCACGCGAGCCCTACCGCATGTTCACCAGCCGCGCCGAGCATCGCCTGAGCCTGCGCAGCGACAACGCCGACGAGCGGCTCACCGAACTCGGGCGTACATGGCGGCTGGTGCCTGACGCGCGATGGAGCGCCTTCGAGGCGGAACGCGCGGCCATGCGGTCACTTCGCGAAGCCCTGCAGGCGGCGCACATAGACGGACAGGTGGCGGCGTTGTGGGCGCGACGCCCCGACGCCACGCTGGATCGCCTCGCGGCCGCGGCAGCGTGCCCCGTCGACGCAAGACTCGATCGTGTGGTGACCGACCTTCGCTACGAGGGCTACCTCACGCGGCAGCGAGCCGAGATCCGTCGACAGCGCGAGAGCGAGCACGCGCCGATTCCGGCCGGCTTCGATCCGGACGCGGTGAAGGGTCTGCGTGCCGAGGCGCGCGAGGTGATCCGCAAGTTCCGCCCGACCACACTGGGACAGGCCTCGAGGCTTGCCGGCGTGAATCCCGCGGACGTGGCGCTGGTTGCGCTGTGGTTGAGGCGAGGTTCGGCACGCCGCCCCGCGTGAGTCGCTCGAGCCCCGCGGCGCGCACGAATCTGTGCGTGAGAGACGCGCGAACCGGCGTCTTCATGCAGGCCGCGCCTCTTTCATGGGCCTAGCATCCACCTCCCGCGGCCTTGCGCCGCAAGGCACACCCATGAAGGCATCGAACAGCTCCACGCCCCCGTCCATCCGCACGCTCGCCGCGCTCCGCGCCAGCGGCTGGAAGTCGCGCACGGTGAAGGAGGAACTGCGCGGCAACTTCCAGCAGGCGCTCGCGCAGGCCGTCGCCTCGGGGCAGGGTGGTGCGTCGAGTCTGTTTCCCGGCATCGTGGGCTACGACGACACGGTGCTGCCCGATCTGGCCACCGCGATCATCGCGGGGCATGACCTGCTGTTCCTGGGCGAGAAGGGGCAGGGCAAGAGTCGCCTGATGCGCACGCTGCCCAACTTTCTCGACGCGTGGCTGCCGTACATCGACCTGCCCGGCTGCCCGGTGCACGAGGATCCGGAACGACCGATCACGTGCGCGGGTCGAGAACTCGTCGCTTCCACGCCGCCCGAGTCGGTGCCGATCGCGTGGTGGCACCGTTCCGATCGCTACGCGGAACGTCTCGCCCCCGGCACGAAGTTCGCCGACCTGATCGGCGAGATCGACCCGGCCAAGCTGGCCGCGGGCACCTCGATGGGCGCCGAGGAGGCGCTGCACTTCGGTCTGGTGCCGCGCATGCACCGCGCGATCTTCGCGATGAACGAGCTGCCCGACCTGGATGAACTGGTGCAGGTGGGCCTGTTCAACGTGCTGGAAGAGCGCGACGTGCAGATCCGCGGCTATCCGGTGAGCTTCGACCTGGACGTGCTGCTGGTGTTCAGCGCGAACCCGAGCACCTACAACCGCAGCGGCAAGGTGATTCCGCAGCTGAAGGACCGCATCGGCAGCACCATCGTCACGCACTATCCGCGCGAGCGCGACATTGGCATCGCGATCACGCGTCAGGAGGCGGCCCTCGATCTGGGTGGTGATCATCCGGTGCTCGTGCCGCCCTTCATGGAGCGCGTGATCGAGGAGATCGCCGTCACCGCGCGCCGCAGCCAGTTCGTGGACCAGTCCTCGGGCGTGAGCGCGCGTTTCAGCGTGAGCAACTGGCGCACGATGGTGGCCAGCGCGCGGCGGCGAGGCATCCAGCTCGGTGAGCGCCCTGCGGTGCCGCGCATCAGCGATCTCGCGCATCTGCACGCCTCGGCGCTCGGCAAGCTGGAGCTCGATCTGATGGGCACGCACCAGATGGGCGAGCGTCAGGTGATCGACGCGATCCTGGCCGAGGCCGTCGGCACCGTGTTCCAGGAGTACGTGGATCAGCATGGCCTGGGCGCGATCGCGGAGGCCTTCAGCAAGGGCGTCCGCATCGAGGTGGGGGAACTCGTGCCAAGCGCGCAGTACGCGGAACGGTTGCGCGCCCTTCCTGAAGCGTGGGACAAGGCGTTCGAGGTGAACGCGAGCGGCGATCCCGCCGTGCGCGCATCATGCGCGGAGTTCGTGCTGGCCGGCCTGTGGGCCGACGACAAGGTGAGCCGCGTGGTCAAGCACGGTCGCACCTCCTACGAGGTCAAGTGACATGGCCGACGCGTCCCGCGATGCCCCTCGGCAGCCGCTTGGCGGGGCGTTCCATACGTACCTCGGTTTCGACGCGGTCCGCTTCGGCACGGCCATGCCCTCCGACGCCGGCGGTGCGGCGCGCGGCGCCTTCGAGCACATGCTCGCCACCGGTTCCATGCGTCGCTTCACCGACGAGGAACTCGCGAACGCCGTGCGCATCGATCCATCACAGATCCAGGGCCTTGGCCCAAGCATCGAGTCGCTGATCGAACTGCTGGAGGCGCGCAAGGCCAAGATCCTCGCCACCTTCGACCCGGCGCCCGCCGCGACACAGGCAGCCGAGGCCTTCCAGAAGTCGGCGGATCGCGCGTTGCCCGACGACGGCTCGGAACTGAACCGGCGCCTTGCCCACGCGATCAAGCAGGGACAGCTCCGCGATCTTGAGCGGCTCTGGTACCGCCTGTCCGAGGGTTCGGCGCCACAGCGGGCGCTCACGGTCGCGCTCGAGCGCCTGCGCGAGCGGTTTCAGATCGACGCGATGCGCTCGCGCTTCACCTTCACCGGACGTGAGGCGCTTTCGGTCGATCGTGCGATCGAGGTGGGCGAGGAACTGGAGCGGATCGAGCGACTGCTCGAACAACTGCGCGAGGCGCTGAAGAACGCCAAGCCCGCGATCATCGACCTGGACGCGCTGAGCGAATTCGCGCCGCAGGAGCAGGTGGACTCGATGCGCGACCTGCAGCGGCGCGTCAACGAACTCCTGGAGCGGCTGGCCGAGGAGGCCGGCCTTTCCCGCACGCCGGAGGGCGGATGGTCCGTCTCGCCGAAGGCGCTTCGCCTGTATCAGCGTGGGCTGCTTGGCGCGATCTTCGGCGACCTGCAGGCCGCGCGCAGCGGGCGGCACGAGGGCGTCACCTCGGCCGACGGCGCCGTGGAACTTCCGGCCACACGGCCGTGGGAATTCGGCGACAGCCCCTCGGCGATGGACCTGCCCCAGAGTCTCACCAACGCGATGGTGCGCGAGACGGCGGCGGGTGCACGCGAGCTTGGCGCGCCGATCCGTCTTCGCGGGGAGGACATGGTGGTGCATCGCACGCGTCAGCAGCCAAAGTGCGCCACCGCGGTGATCATGGACATGTCGGGCTCCATGCGTCACGGCGGCCAGTACGTGCAGGCCAAGCGCATGGCGCTCGCGCTCGACGGATTGATCCGCTCCGAATATCCAGGCGACTTCCTGCAGTTCATCGAGATGTACACGCTGGCACGCCTGCGCAAGCCCGGTGAGATCGCGCAGGTCATGCCCAAGCCCGTGTCGATCCACGACCCTGTGGTTCGGCTGCGGGCCGACATGTCCGATCCCGGCATCACCGAGATGGACCTGCCGCTGCACTTCACGAACATCCAGCGCTCGCTGCAGTTGGCGAGGCAGTGGCTCACGGGCCGCCCCACGCCGAACCGGCAGGTGCTGCTGATCACCGACGGTCTGCCGACCGCGCACCTCGAGGGCAACCAGCTCTACATGCTGTATCCGCCGGATCCGCGCACCGAACGCGAGACCATCCGCGAGGCCACGCGCTGCGCGGAATCCGGCATCACGATCAACGTGTTCCTGCTGCCGAGCTGGAGCCAGACCGACGAGGACGTACAGTTCGCGCACCGCATGGCCGAGGGCTCGGGCGGGCGCGTGTTCTTCGTGGCGGGCAAGGAACTCGACCGCTTCGTGGTGTGGGACTACGTGAAGCGACGGCGGACGATCCTGGGGTGAGCCGGGCATTCGCGGTGTGGGTGCGCGTCGCGGAATCGTGATGCCGAGCGTGTATCATTCCGGCATTGATTCCTCACGCCGCCGTAGCTCAGTTGGCAGAGCAGCTGATTTGTAATCAGCAGGTCACCGGTTCGACCCCGGTCGGCGGCTCTCGTTCAGGAATGCCTGCATGCGCGGCGTGAGCCTGCGCATCCGCGTCGCCGCGGTCGTCGCGCTCGCGTGCATCATCTGCGCCGTGGTGATGGGCCTGCTCGGCCTGCGCATCACGCGCGCGCGCATTGTGGAAGCTGCGGGCGGCGCCTCGATGGACGTGGTGAGTCTGCTGGCCGCCGATCTCGAGGCGCAGGGCATCACGCCCGATCGCCTCACAGCCGACCCCTCACTCGAGCCCCGCGCCTCCGCCATGCTGGCGGCGGCCCTGGAGCGGCTGAACAAGGTGGGCTCGGTCTGGACGACCGCGCACATCCTGCAGCCCGAAGGCGACCGTTGGCGTCTGCTCGCGATCGCGTCGACGCTGGATTCGGAGTATCGGCTGCACCATCCCGGCGATGTGTTCGCGATCGAGACCGAGGACCCAATCCAATCGCTCTCCACCCAGCACGCGTCCGCGGGCTGGTTCTCCACCGACTTCAACGAGTTTTTCGGCGCGTCCGCGCCGCTGGGCGGTTCGTCGGGCATCGTGACGATGGTGATGCACACCGACGAGGCCTCGGCCTACCTGCAGCAGATCCTGGGGATGGTAGCACGCGCCCTCAGCATCTCGATCGCCGTCGGCCTTCTTCTCGGCTGGTGGTGCGCTGGTGTGATCTTGCGTCCCATCGAGATCGTGCGTGACTTCGCGGGCAGCCTCGGGCGGCGTGAATACGCGAGCCGTGTCGTGGAGCGTGGCGCGCCGGAGATGCGCCGGCTGCTGCACGACATGAACCAGCTCGCCGAGGATCTGGCCCAGCGCGACGCGCGCCTGCTCAAGCGCATGGCCCGTATGGCCGAGACGCGCGACCCCAAGGAGACTGGTGCGCACGTGCTGCGCGTGAGCAGCGTGAGCATGGAGATCTTCGAGGGCTGGCTCGCGCGGCACCCCATGACCCTGCAGGAGGCGGCCTTCGCGCGTGAGACGCTGGAGAGCGCGGCTGTGCTGCACGATGTGGGCAAGGTTGGCGTGAGCGACACAGTGCTGAAGAAGCCCGGCAAGCTCGACGACGCCGAGTACGACGCGATGAAGCGGCACAGCATTCTCGGTGCGGCCCTGCTGCCCGGCGAGGACGCCTACGACCGCGCTGCGCGTGAGGTGGCCCTGCGTCATCATGAGCGATGGGACGGCAGGGGCTACCCCGGCATGGCCGACATCGAGGCGGCGCACGGCGACATCAACCAGTTGCTCGAGCTCCCCATGCCGAGTGGCGGCCTTGCGGGCACGAGCATTCCACTCTTCGCGCGCATCGTCTCGATCGCCGATGTCTTCGACGCGCTCAGCAGTCGCCGCAGCTACAAGGAGCCGTGGCCGGAGGAGAGGGTGCTGCAGACGATTCGCGAGGAGGCGGGCAAGGCGTTCGACCCGGAGCTCGTCGAGATCTTCGTGGAGCGCTTCGATCGCGTGAAGGCGGCCTGGGCGCGCCATCCGGATCAGGCGCGCGGCGCCTGAGCGGGTCAGCGCGTCGGCGCGAGCACCACGACCCCAAGTTCACGATCGACATCGCACGTGCGCACCTGTTCGGGCATCGCCTTCGCGATCGTGTCCACGGTGCCTGCATCCGCGGCGATCACCACGCTTCCGGCTCCCAGCCACTCGCGGACGCGCGTCTGCAGTTCCGCGTACGAGATGAAACGCGACTTCTCGGCCTCGATGCCGAGTTCATTGTCGAACTCGTTCGGGTCGCCCACCAGGATCAGTTCGGTCCGGCCGGTCGACCAGTTCACCGGATGACCCGTGGCGTTGTTCACGATCACCCGCGAGGCCTGACGCAGGGCGGCGTCGTGTCGCTGCAGCGCGGCCCAAGGCGCCTTCGTGGCGGCGACCATTGCCGTTGGAAAGAGAAGGTGCACGCACATCAGCATGGGCACCGGTACCCACGCCATGCGCGCCAGCCATCTGGACGCGTCACTGGTGCGGTGCGCGCGCGATTCCAGCAGCGACCATGCCAGGAACGCGACCGCGAGCAGCAGCCATCGCGGCCACTCCGTCTCCAGCCACAGGCGCGGAATCCCCAGGGTCGTGCCACCGGTCACGGCCAGCACCGCACATCCGATCGCCAGCGTTCGCACGATCGCAAGCGCGACCACCGTGCCCCCATCGCGTGACGCGGCGCGTGCCTCCCTCCATCGCAGCAGACCGACGGCGACAAGCGCGGACGCCGGCGGAAAGAGCGGCAACACGTAGGTGGGCAGCTTGCCGGAACTCAGGCTCAGCAGCGCCAACGGAAGCGCGATCCATGACAGGCAGAACCGTGCGCCGCTGCGTAGGTCGGCGGCACCACGCATCGCGCCCCATGTTCGCGGCCACAGCACGGCCCAGAACAGTCCGCCACCCACAAGGACCAGTGAAAGCAGCCACCACGGCTCGCCGTGCTGGTTGTCGTCTGGCGCGGCGAAGCGGCGGAAGTGTTCCACCTCGATGAAGTAGCGCCAGAATGCCGGTTCGCTCCGGTGCAGCAGCCATGCGAGTGGTCCGGCCACGATCGCAGCGCCAAGGATCGGCAGTCCCGCAAGTGCGGGCAGCCTTCTCCAACGACCCTCCCAGACCACCCAACCGCCCGCCGCGAGAGCTGGAATCGCGAACGCCAGAAGTCCCTTGGTCATGAACGCAAGGCCCGCGGCGGCGCCAGCGGCAAGCAGCCAGCGTCGTGCACCATCGCGTCGCATCGCGCCCTCCAGGAAGCACGCCAGTGTGAGCGACGTGAACGCCGTGAAGAGCGGATCCAGCACGGCGACGGTCCCGATCACCATCGGGAAGACGGTGGTCAGCTGCACCATCGCGGCCAGAGGCGCGGCCTCGCGACGACCGGAGATGCGACGCGCGACCCATCCCGCAGCGAGTGCGCTCGCCGCGCTCGCCAACGCGCACGGCAGGCGCACCGCGAAGGCATTGTGCCCGAACGCGCCGATGCTGGCCGCGATCAGCCACGTGCCGAGCGGTGGCTTCTCGTAGTAGACGAATCCGCACATGCGTAGCTTCAGCCACTCGCCACTTGCAAGCATGTCGGCACCCATCGCCCCATAGCGGGCCTCATCGGGCGTGATCATGGGTCGCGCCCACAGCAGCGCGAGGTAGAGCGCCACGAAGATGGCGCCTGCCTGCAGCCACAATCCGCGGGTGTTCATCAAGCGCGGAGTCTAGCCGCGCGTGCAGAGCCACCCCTCGCGGCCGGCGATCGTTCCATGCACCAGTCGGCCGGTGCCGCTCGGCGCATGTCGCGCCAGCCACGCGCCGAGGGGCTCGAATCGATGGCCCGCGGCCAGCGCCGCATCCAGGAACCGTTCGAACAGCGCGGCCTTCGAGCCACCTTCGCTCTCGGCATGGATCGTGAGCACGTGCGGCTTGCCATCGGCCAGACGCGCCAACAGGTTCTCGTTCCAGCGTTCGTCCGCGCCGCTGCCGCGACCGACGCCCTCGTCATACGTCGGAAGATCGACCGGCACCTGCGGTTGGTCGATCGGCGCACCGGCGAGCAGCGGCTGAAAGGGAGTGGCCGCTCCGCGCGCGTCGCTGCGCCAACGAAAGCGTCGCGAGGCTGGCAGCGCCAGCAGTCGCTCGTCGAAACGCCAGCCGGGGGCGGCGGCCATCTCGGGTTCACGGCCATAGACGCTCACGAAGGCGGCGATGGCGAGCTCGAGTTCCCGGTTCATCTCGGCGTCGGAGAGTCGATCGGCGCCGATCTGCCATCGGTGGTGATCCCACGCGTGCAGGCCCACCTCGTGCTCCGCCAGCGCAGGTTGGCGCAACTGCTGCACCAGGTGCCGCGAGATCACGGGCCCAGGCCACAGCGTGCCTCGCAGCACGATGTCCCATCCGTAGAGGTTGGGTGCGCCGCTCCGCAGCATCTTGATCGCGAAGGCGGGCTTCAGCATCCGCCAGGCGTGCCGCCCCATATTGTCAGGGCCGAGCGTCATGAACCATGTGCCGCGCACCCTGCGCTTCTGCAGGCTCGACAGCAGGCGTGGCACGCCCAGCCGCGTACCGCGGAAGGTGTCCACGTCGATGCGCAGGCCGATGGTCACGCGCGTGTCAGGGCTTGCGGGCGGCGCCGACGGTCGCGCGCGCGGACGAGGCCGCGCCTGCAGGCAGCGTCAGGCCGTGATCCTTCGCGTGCTTGCGCAGGAACCAGTCCAGCGTTCGCTCCACGCTGTCGCGCGTGGTGATCGTGGGCTCCCAGCCCATGTGCACCTTCGCGTTGCGGATGCTCGGTCGGCGGTGCTGCACGTCCTCGTAGCCCTGGCCGTAGTAGCGGGTGCTCTCCACCTCGGCGAAGCCCGCGAACGGCGGATACAGGCTGCGCAAAGGGTGACGGTCAAAGGCGTCCACCAGCATCTCGGCGAGCTCGCGGATGCTCGCCTCGTTCACCGGGTTGCCGATGTTGAAGATGCGGCCGTCGCAGGCGCCTCCGGCGTTGGCGATGACGCGCCAGAGCGCCTCGATGCCCTCGTCCACGTCGGTGAAGCAGCGCTTCTGCGCGCCGCCGTCGACCAGCAGGATCGGTGTGCCCTCGACGAGGTTCAGGATGAGCTGCGTGATCGCACGGCTCGAGCCGATGCGGGCCGAATCCAGCGAGTCCAGACGCGGTCCGATCCAGTTGAACGGGCGGAACAGGCTGAACTTCAGGCCGCGCTGGGCGCCATAGGCCCAGATCACGCGGTCCAGCAGCTGCTTGCTGGTCGAGTAGATCCAGCGCTGACGGTGGATCGGCCCGGTCACGCAGGGGCTCGTCTCCTCGTCGAATTCGCCGTCGGTGCACATGCCGTACACCTCGCTGGTGCTCGGGAAGATGATGCGCTTGCCGAAGCGCACGCAGTCGCGGATCACGCGCAGGTTCTCCTCGAAGTCCAGTTCGAACACGCGCAGTGGATTGCGCACGTACTCGATCGGCGTGGCGATGGCCACGAGCGGCAAGATCACGTCGCACTTGCGCACGTGGTACTCGACCCACTCGCGGTTGATGCTGATGTCGCCCTCCACGAAGTGGAAGCGGGGGTGGTCCACCAGCGTGCCGAGGTTCTCCGTGTTGAGGTCCATGCCGTAGACCTCGTAGCCCTCGTGCTGCAGGATGCGCTCGCTCAGGTGGCTGCCGATGAAGCCGTTCACGCCCAGGATGAGCACGCGCGTGGGGCGGTCGCTCTTCACGCCCGCGGCGCCCTTGCCGAACTTCATGCGTGGCACGATGTTCATCTCGCGCGCCAACTGCTCGCCATTGGTCCACAGGCCATCGGTCGATTGGCCCTGCACGATCTCGATCGCGCCGCTGCCGCAGGCGACCGTCAGCGGGTTGGTCGAGAGCACCTCGCCCGGGTGACCGCTGCCGCTCGCCAGCGCGCTCTTCCACACGAACAGCTTGCGCGCACCGGCGAACGTGAACGCGCCCGGCCACGGATGGGCCACGGCGCGCACAAGGTTGTGCACCGCCTCGGCGGGCTTGGTCCAGTCGATCAGGCCGTCCGCGGCCGTGCGGCGACCGTTCACGGTGGCCTTCGTCTCGTCCTGCGGCGTACGCGGCGCGGTGCCCGCCCTCACCTTCGGCAGCGTCTCGTCAAGCAGCGCCTCGCTCTCGCGGGCCATCTGGTAGGTCAGGCTGCGCGCGTCGGCGTCGGGGGCGATCGTCACGCGTCGCTGCGCCACGATGTCGCCTGTGTCGGCCTTGTCGCCCATGTGGTGCAGCGTGACGCCGGTCTCCTTCTCGCCGAGCAGCAGGACCCAGTTGATGGGGCAGCGGCCGCGATGCTTCGGGAGCAGGCTGCTGTGCAGGTTCAGGCAGCCCTTGGCGAAGAGCGCACGCACCGTCTTTGGAATGATGTTGCGGTAGTGGAAGCTCAGCAGCAGTTCGGGCTTCATCGCCTTGATGCGCTCGACCCAGATCGGGTGGTCGAGCTTGTCCGGCGCATGCACGGGAATGCCGTGTTCGGCCGCCAAGCGCGCCACGCTGGCATACCAGCCGCCCTCGTTCGGGTCGTCACGGTGCGTGAAGACGGCGACCACCTCGAAGCCGTTGCGAAGGGTGGCTCGCAGCGCCGCGGCGCCGATCTCGTGATACGCGAAGACGATGGTGCGCATGGAAGAATTCCTTAGGCGGTTGTGCGGGCCGCGGAACGCTCGCCAAGCGTCTCGCCGACCACGCGGTCAAGCAGGTAGCGGGGGCGTTCGCGCACGTCGCCGTGGATTCGGCCGACGTACTCGCCCATCAGGCCGAGCGCCACGAACTGGGCGCCCGTGAAGAAGAACAGGACGGCGAAGAGCGTGAACACGCCCTGACCGGCCCACTCCGCGCCGTACACGAAGCGCAGCACGAGCAGCAGGGCGGCGAAGGCGAGCGACAGCGCCGAGATGCCGATGCCCACCCAGCTCAGCAGGCGCAGTGGCCCCGCGGTCATGCAGGTCAGCAGATCGAACTGCAGATTGATCAGCTTGTAGAACGAGTACTTGCTCGTGCCTGCGGCGCGCTCGGCGTGGCCCACGGGAATCTCGGTCACGCGCTTGGCGAACAGGTTCGCCAGCACCGGAATGA
The DNA here is from genome assembly GCA_016872835.1 of Planctomycetota bacterium. Taxonomy (GTDB): domain Bacteria; phylum Planctomycetota; class Phycisphaerae; order Phycisphaerales; family SM1A02; genus SYAC01. The sequence goes on from VGYX01000006.1 coordinate 131,780, forward strand.
AGGTGCTGCGCTCGCGGCAGGTCAGCATGGCCTCGACCACCTTGCGGCGGTAGGCGCGCAGCATGCAGCCGTAGTCGTGCAGGATCACGCCAGTCGAGCGACGCACCATCAGGTTCACCATGCCGCTAAAGATCTTGCGGAAGGCCGCGTCCTGCCGGTCTTGGCGCATGCTGCCCACCACGTCGAAGCCTTCCTCGATCTTCTCGACCAGGCGGCCGATCTCCTCGGGAGGGTTCTGCAGGTCGGCATCGAGCGTGACCAGAATGTCACCCTGGGCGTGCGCGAAGGCGCACAGGATCGCGTTGTGCTGGCCCGCGTTACGGTAGAGCAGCAGGGCCTTTACCTCGCCTGCGTGCTCGCGCGCGTACTGCGACAGCATCTCGTCGCTGCCATCGCGGCTGCCGTCGTCAATCAGGATGAGCTCCCACGGCCGTCCCAGCGCACGGCCTGCGGCGAGCGTGCGACGAAGCAACTCGGGCAGATTGTCCCGCTCGTTGAAGACCGGCACCACCACACTCACGCTGCTCCTCATCGCGTGGCGCCCGCCATGCTCACCTTGGCCTTCGCACCAGCGAGCGTGTCCTTGATCGCACGCACCACGTCCATGGTGTCGCCATCCGTCATGTCAGGGAACATCGGAATCGTGCAGATGCGCGTCGAGTTCCACTCGGTGTTCGGCAGCGTGCCCATCCAATGGCCGCGGTGCTCGCGGTACCAGCGGTGCGTGTGGCTTGCCAGGAAGTGGATGCCCGTGCCGATGTTGCGTTCCTTCAGGCCCTGCATGAACGCCGTGCGATCAAGCCCCGCCTTCCGCTCGTCCACGCGCACCACGAACAGATGCCGCGCATGGCGATGCGACCACGCTGGATCCGCGAGCGGCAGCACACCGTCCACGTTCGCCAGTTCACGCCGATAGAGCGCACTGATCTCTTCGCGACGCTGGATGAACGCGTCGAGCCGCGGCAGCTGCCGTACCGCCAACACCGCGTTCATGTCGGCCATGTTCTGCTTGTAGCCGGGCTCCTGTACCTCGGCTTGAGGGCTGCGGCCCTGCTGGCTGCGGTCGTGTGCGTCCACCTCGAGGCCATGGAAGCGCAGCCGACGCACCTTCTTCGCCAGCGCGTCATCGCTGGTGGTCAGCACACCGCCCTCGCCGCTCGTGATGTTCTTGATGGGGTGCAGCGAGAAGATCGCCGGATCCTCATCGCCGATCTCCTTGCCCTTGTAGTGGGTGCCAATGGCGTGCGCGGCGTCCTCAAGCAGCATGACGCCCTTGGTGCGGCAGATCGCGCGGATCGGATCAAGGTCGACCGGCGCGCCTGCGTAATGCACCGGAATCACCACCTTGGTGCGCGGCGTGATCGCCGCCGCGATCGCCTCGGGCGAGGCGAGCAGCGTGTCACGGTCGACATCCACGAACACGTTCGTGGCGCCAAGCAGTTCCACCATGTTCGGCGTGCTCACCCAGGTCATGCTGGGACCGACCACCTCGTCGCCCGGGCCCACGCCCAGGGCCTGCAGCGTCAGGTGCATCAGCACGGTGCCGCTGGTGGCGGCAATCGCATGCTTGGCCCCCACGCGCTTGGCGATGGTCTGCTCAAGCGCCCCAACCTTCGGACCGGTGGTGATCCAGCCGCTCCGCAGCACATCGCCAATGGCTGCGATGTCCTCTTCACTGATGCTGGGCCGGCAGAAGGGCAGGAAGCTGTCCCGCATCGCACCATTGTAGCGGAAAACGCTGGAAATCCAAGCCTTGCAAGCGGGATTTGGGGGGCGGAGCGGTCGCGAGTGCGGCGGCATTGCGCGAGCGCTCAAATAGCCTTGCTGCCGCGCTCGCCGTGGCCGGTGATGTCAAGCCCGTCACGCTCTTCCTCGTCGCTGGCGCGCAGCGGCGTGAACGCGTACACGACCGCCGTGACAAGCAGCGTACCCACGATCGCCGTGGCGATGCCCACACCCACGCCAAGCACCTGCTTGCCCACCTGAGTGCCACTGGCCGCGACGGGCGCGAAGCACAGCGCGCCCGTCAGCACGGCGCCCAGCATGCCACCCACGCCGTGCACACCGAAGGCGTCCAAGCTGTCGTCGTAGCGAAGTCGGTCCTTTCAGCTCATGGCCACGCAGCACACGATGCCCGACACCAGCCCGATCCACAGCGCCGGGAGTGGCGTGACGAAGCCGGCGGCGGGCATGATCGCGATCAGTCTGGCGATGATTCCGCTTGCGAGGCCCAGGCCCGTCGGCTTGCCGTGGCGAAGCGACTCGTACAGCAGCCATGACAGGGCCGCACTCGCCGCGGCCGTTTGCGTGGTGGTGAACGCGAGCGCCGCTGCAGGGCCTGCGACTGGACCCGGCAGGCCCACCGCACTGCCTGCGTTGAAGCCGAACCAGCCAGACCACAGCAGGCCCGCGCCAAGCAACGTGAGCGGAAGGTTGTGAGGCACCACGCTGGCTTGACGAGGAACGTAGTCGCGGCGCGGACCAATCAGCAGCGCCAGCACCAGCGCAGCGCTCGAGAGCATCCATGCGGTGATTCCGGTGTCCCACACGACGAAAGCTTGTCCTTGCACGCCATGTGGCCTTTTCGGCCTTTTCGGCCGGGCGCGAAACATTGCAAGTCGCGCGGAATGCCGAATTGAGAATCTTGATTCCGGAGTCCGGGGTCGATATTCCCTCCAGTATGTACGGGAAGCAGACCGAACGCGCGATCGCGGCCTTGAGCCGCTTGGCCGAAGTGTGGGACGGCGGGCGCACGCGTCTCTCCAGCGTGGACATCGCCGACAACCGCGGCCTGCCACGACCCATGGTCGCGAAGCTGCTCACGACCCTGTCACAGGGCGGCCTTGTCAGCGGCTCTCCCGGACCCAGCGGTGGCTACATGCTCGCGCGTTTGCCGAAGGAGATCAACTTCCGACAGGTGTACGACCTCTTCGAGCGTCCCGACAACAGCCGCAACTGTCCCTTCGGCGGTGGCGTGTGCGGCGGGGGCTCGCCGTGTCCGATGCATGACCGACTGGTGCAGATGCAGAGCGAGTTCAGTCGCTATCTGAACGACACCACCTTCGAGTGCTTCCGTGTGGCGGCGCAGGATCAGGGGCACAAGCCCTCGACCGCATCCGAGCATCCGGAACGCCCGCGCGAGAGTTGGCGCGCACCACTCACACGTAAGGCCGTCTGAGTTGCGATCAATCGAACAGCAGGCCGCGCTCGTCGGGCGCCAGATGTCGCACCGGCCCGTCGTAGGCCTCGTAGTCGGCGTTCGGGTTCGCGTCGAGCCACTCGACGAACGCGAGCACCGTGCCGAGATCGGCACGCTCGCGCCACTGCTCGCCGAACACCGTCTTGATGCCGAGCCATGCGTGGGCATGTGCGTTGCGGCGCGCGAGCCCCGCGTGCGGAGCCAGCAACGGCTGGATGCGGTCGGCCACCTCGCGCACGCGTGCGTTCACCTGGGCGATCGACACTGCGTTCATGCGCGCAACCTAGCGAAACGACGGCCAAAAAGAACGCCGCCCGGCACGAGGCCGGGCGGCGATGCGATCGGAGTCAATCGGTCGCAGCGATCAGGCGCGACGACGGCGAGCGAGCACGCCGGCGAGACCGACGAGCGCCGCAGCGCCCGGTGCCGGTATCAAGGTGCCGTTCACCATGATGTTGTCGATGCGGGCAGTGCCGCCGGCCTGATAGGTGCCCGAGCTGTTCACGGGATCGACCAGCGCCTTGATCCGCACGATCACCTCGCTGGCGTTGTCGGCCGCGGCGCTCAGGTTCAGGGTGGTTGTGAAGGCGGACTGGTAGGCACCGCTGGCGCTCCACGACGAGACTCCGCCAGCGACCGTGGTGTTCACGATCGGCAAGAACGACGCGAGGAGGGTGCTGAACGAGGTACCGCCGTTCGTGCTCATCTCGACGGCCCAGGTGGCCGGACCAGTCGAGCTGCGGGTGATGTCGAACGCGAAGCTGATGCCGGAGTAGCCGGTGGTGTCGAACTTGGCCTGGTAGTAGTCACCGGCCTTCCACACGTTGCTGCTGAAGGCGTACGCGCTGCCGTTGCCGGCGGGCGCGGTGTAGGAGGTCTGGTTCGTGCCGCTCGAGGCGAGCTGGTGCGTGCTGCTCAGCTCGAAGCCGGCCTGGAGCTTCTTCGCTCCGACGTCGGCGCGGCCGGCCATCGCGGGATCCCACGTGGTGCCGCCCGTGTTCGGGTTGGCGTTGTAGGTGCCGTCGCTGTTGACCGCGAGCGGGACCTTGTAGAAGGTTCCGGTCGGAACGTTGCCGGTGCCAGTCGGGAAGGCGGTCGGAATGGTCCAGCCACCAATGAGGTCGGCGTTCGCCGCCGCCGCAAGAGCGGCCGCAGCCACGGCCGCAACGGCCGAAAGGCGATTCAGGGACATCAGGTTGACTCCGAGGGGGGAAAAGGGAAGGGAAACAGTCCCAGGGGGGAAGTCCGGGACACCCCCAATGTAGCCGGAATCGAAATCAGGTCAAAGAAACCTTGCCAATTCCCCGTAAGTGGGGAAGATTGAACGCGATGACCCCCCTGAAATCGGTCCTGCTGGCCACCTCCGCGGGCCTTCTGGTCTCTGCTTCGGCTGCCGCCCAGCAGTCCCTGCTTCTGATTCCCGATTCGGGGGCGGATCGGATTTCGGCGTTCGACCCCGCCACCGGGGCGCTGGTGAACCTGAATTTCATCCCCAAGGATGGCCGCATGAAGCAGGTGATCCAGGTGGTTCAGACCCCCTGGAACACGCTCTTGATGACCGACTTCGAGGCCAACTCCATCTGGGAGTACGGGCTCGATGGCCAGTACATCCAGACGTTCGTGGACACCGCGCAGATCGGCTTCCCAACGGCACCCGGCGCGAGTCGAGGCCTGCAGGGAATCTGCATCGCCTACGGCAAGGTCTGGTTCACCGTCAATGACGTGATCGGAACGGGCGCTGATAATCGCAACGCGATCTGGAGCGTGAACTACGACGGCACGGGGCTGCAGCAGTTCGTCAGTGCCGTGGATCAGCCGGCGCTCGGGCAGGTGCGCGGTCTTGCCCCGCTGAACGGCGGCTTCGTGGTGGCCGACAGCGGCGACTCCGGCGACGACGACATCGAGTTCGTTTCGGCGGCCGGTGTGGTCGAGACGCCGTGCTGGCACGACGGCACCGATGACGTGAGCTACATGCGCTTTCCGCAGCAGGTCACGGTGACGGATGAAGGCAGCGTCCTTGTGGCGACCTTCACCACGGCGACGGTGTTCGAACTCGACGGAGCCACCGGCAATCTGGTGAACTTCGTGATTCCCACGCCGGGACTGTCGATGCGCGGCGTGTACCCGCTTGAGAACGGCGAATGGCTCTCAAGTGGAGGCACCAAGGTGCTCCGCGTCGCTCCGATCGGCGGCACCACCACCGACATCGTGAACATCACGCTCGGAACCTACGGCGTGAACGGCAGCTTCCGGTGGATCTCGAAGATCCAGATCGGCCAGTGCTTCGGCGACCTCGACCTGAGTGGCGAGGTGGATCTGGGCGACATCGCGTTCGCGCTGCTGGATTACGGTCTATGCCCGGGTTGCCCGTCGGACCTCGACGGCACCGGCGACGTGAATTTCGGCGACATCGCGCTGATCCTGCTGTCCGCCGGTCCCTGCTCCTGAGCGCCGCAGCAAAGCAAGCGAGTTTCATGATCGTTGGCGGAGCGCCAAGGTTGTGCGCTGCGCCGCGTCGTTTGCTCCGAGCACAAAAGAAACACCGCGCGATCCGGCGAGGGACCGCGCGGTGAGGTGGTCGGAGTCAATCGACCTGACGAAGCAGTGTCTGGATCAGCCGCGGCGACGACGGGCGATCAGGCCAGCCAGTCCGACCAGCGCCGCAGCGCCGGGAGCCGGAACGAGCGTGCCCTGAATCTGCACGTTGTCGATGCGGGCGGTGCCACCGGTCGAGCTCGAGGCGCTCGTGGAGATCCAGCGGATCAGCAACGTCGCCTGATCGGCGGCGGAAGTGATCCCGCTGATGGTGGTGGTGTAGGCGGCGTTGTACGCGCTGGAGGTCCAGGCGCCGGCGCCCGCCGGGGCGGCCGAGTTCTGAATCACGGCCACCGTGCCGATGGTCGACCAGCTGGTTCCGCCGTTGGTGCTGATGTCCACCTTGAAGTTCTGCGGACCGCTCGCGCTTCGGGTCATGTCGAACTTCAGCGAGATGCCGTTGTAGCCCGTGGTGGCGAGCGACGCCTGGTAATAGTCGCCGATCGTCCAGTAGTCGGAGTTCACCGCCGAGCTGGAGCCGTTGCCGACGTTGTTGTACCACTTGGTGCGCGCGTCGGCGTGATAACCCGTGAACGCCGTGTCGGTGCCGGTCTGCGGGTAGGTGAAGGTGGATGAACCGGTGGTGCTGCTGACGAACGCCGCGTTCTGGAAAGTCCAGCCGGCGATGACATCGGCCTGGGCGGCGGTGCACATCGCGACCGCAGCAACCGCCGAAAGGCGAGTGGTGAGTGCCATGGGATTGACTCCGAAAGGGAAAAGGAAACGGAAAAAGACACACGGCGGGGGGACGCCGCGAATGGAAGGTAATCCGGACGTGGCGGCCGGCAAGGCGAAAGTGCGGGGTGTGATGCGTCGAGTACTCGTCCATCCCCGTTTTGGTAGAGCGAAATCTGTGCTGCACGGGCCATTCCCGGGATCGAACGCTGAATACGGGCCCACAGGAGGCCGAAGAACGCCTGCGTTGCCGGGCTGTGGGCCTTGGGCTACCCTGCGACGCCTCGCGGGGGGACAACTTGGGCGGATACTCAAGTGGCCAACGAGGGCAGACTGTAAATCTGCTGGCTTATGCCTACGGGGGTTCGAATCCCTCTCCGCCCACTGCACTCAAGAGAGCGGCACCCTCCGTGTGGCGCTCTCTTTCGTTTCGTGGGCGTAGGGCGTCCCGGCTGCGCCGGGTCGCGGCGGCCGTGATCCCCAGCAGCTTGCACGCCGCCAACACCGGGTTCCCCGGGGCAGTTCGGATTCGTTTACCGAGCGCAAGGGAGGGTGAATCCGAGCATTGCTGGGCGGCGAATGAGCCGGACCCGGCGCGTTGTCGCCGTGATTGACCGCTCCTGTCACCAATGTCCAGCAAGCTGAGGCAAAGGTTCTCAGGGGCCGTCCTTTCGCAACCACCTTTCAAGAAGGAACTCCATGTTCATTGCACTCGTTGCCTCGCTCACGTTGTTCGCCGATCCCACCGCCGCTCCGGCCGCACTGCAGTACTCGAAGACCACGCCGCCCGCCACCAAGACGCCGGCCTCCACGTCGGACATCGTCAAGACCGCGGTCGCGGCCGGCAACTTCAAGACGCTGGTCGCCGCCGTGCAGGCCGCCGGCCTTGCCGAGACGCTCAGCGGGCCAGGGCCTTTCACCGTCTTTGCCCCCACCGATGAGGCATTCGCCAAGCTGCCTCCGGGCACCTTGGAAATGCTCCTCAAGCCGGAGAACAAGGGCAAGCTCGCCGCGATCCTCACCTACCACGTCGTGCCCGGCACGGTGAAGGCAGCCGACGTCGTCAAGCTGAAGAACGCGGGCACCGTCAACGGCCAGCGCGTCAAGATCAGCGTGGACGGCGCGAAGGTCAAGGTCGACGAGGCCAATGTCGTCGCCACCGACATCGCGTGCTCGAACGGCGTCATCCACGTGGTCGACAGCGTGATCCTGCCGGTTGACGGGACCGTCGTCGATGTCGCGGCGAAAAACGGTTCCTTCAACACGCTGGTCGCCGCCGTCAAGGCCGCCGGTCTTGCGGAAACGCTCTCAGGGAAGGGGCCGTTCACCGTGTTCGCGCCGACCGACGAGGCATTCGCCAAGTTGCCTCCGGGCACGCTGGAAATGCTCCTGAAGCCGGAGAACAAGCAGAAGTTGGTCGACATCCTCACCTACCACGTCGTTGGCGGCAAGGCCGTGTACAGCGACGCACTGGTGAAGATGAATTCCGTTCCGACAGTGCTTGGGCGGCCGGCAGGCGTCAGGGTGGTCGGAGACAAGGTGATGGTTGACAATGCGACCGTCGTGGCGGCGGATGTCCAGACAGCCAACGGTGTCATCCACGTGATCGACACCGTCATGCTGCCACCTGCTCCTGTGAGCAAGTGATCCTGCGATCGCCGTCAGGCGACGCTTCACCCGTCAAACAAGACACGGCCCCGCCATCCCCGGCGGGGCCGTGTGCTTTTTAGCCAACATTACGTTCACCGCATTCGCGCGGCGGATCCGCGTTCAGCTTGTCGACTTCATCGACTCCTGCATCAGGCCAAGCGTTCGATCCATCGCCCGACGATAGATCCACGCCCGTTCGGATGCATCCGGATGGGCAGCGCCCTTCTCAAGGGCCTCGGTCAGATCGGCCTTGGTGCCTGGGCCGATCGAATCCGCGCCAAGAAGCACGACCGACGCGATCGCGAGTTCGTACAACGCGGCACACGACGAGACGTCACCTGCGTTGAAGCGGGGGACTCCACGCTCGATCGCCAACTCCAGGATCGCGGCAGCCTGGCGCGCCCGTTCTGTGGGCGCAAGAACCGCCGTCGTGGGCGCGGCGCTGGGAGCGGGAAGCACGCGATCGATGACATGAATGATGCCGTTCGCCGCCTCGATGTCCGCGACCTGGATGCGAGCGCCGGCGGCCGTGATAGAGCCCGACGTGAGCGCGAAGGCCACGCTTCCATCGCCCATGAGCGTGCGGGCAGATCCTTGCGAGAGCATCTCCTCGCGTCGGATCGCCGTGGGCAGGACATGCGCCGCAAGCACAGCCGTGAGCGCGGGCCGATCCTGCAGCAGCTTCTTCAAGTCCTCGGCGGGGATGGCCGCGAACGCGTCATTCGATGGCGCAAGCAGCGTCCAGGGGCCGGGATTGCGATCTCCAAGCTGCGCGCCGAGGCCCGCAGCGTCGATCGCGACCCGCAACGTCGCGAACCGCTCGTCTTCCGTGACGATCTGCTCGATGCTCCGGAGTTCGGGCAGCATCACCGCGTCGATCACATGCACCAGTCCGCCATCAAAGGCGACATCGGTGGCAACGAGGCTCGCGCCGTCCACGCGCAATGCCGCCGGATCGATGTCGAGCGACTGCCCGGAGAGCGCTCGGAGTCGTCGACGGTCCAGCAGCGTGGAGCTCTCGAGCGGCTGGGCGACGATGTGGTGCTTCAGAATCGTCTGCAGCGTGGACCTGCCCTTCGCGCTGGTCAGGAACTCGACCTTCTCGCGCGGAAGCTTGGCGAATGCCTCGTTCGTGGGCGCGAAGATCGTGACCTTCGCATCCTTCGGCAGATCGATCTCGGCAGCCTTGACGAGTTCCAGCAGCGTGGTGAGGTTCGCCTTGGTGGCGACGGCCGTCAGGGATCCAGCGGACGACTTCTCGTTCGACGCCTGACCCATTGGACGGATCCAGTCGATCTCGATCTCGAAGGGGCCCTCCTTCTTGTCGGAGAGCGTGATTCCGATCGACTCGATGGAGGCCGGGTCAAGCGTGGGCGCGTTCTTGAGACGTCGACCGAAACTGGTGGGGACGCATGCCTGAAACGGAACCTCGACCTCGATCCACTCACCAGCGGTGGTCTTGAACACGCTTTGATAACCGCCAGCCATGAGGCGCAGGCGCGAGGAGCGGATGTCGCACTGATAGGTGCGTCCGTCGCCCTTCACGCGAAGCAGAAGTCCGCTTGTTCCAGTGAAGGTGCCCTCGGGGACTGCGGTGCGAATCTGCGAGAAGCCGCCGTTGTTTTCGAGGGACAGCTCGCCCGAGAAGCGCAGGGTGCCGCCATCGCCGGTCGCGATGCGGCCTGTCGAGAGTCCGCCCATCACGCCGTCAAGGACGGTCTGCCAGCCCTTGGTTCCGTTGTCGAACTCAAGGTTCGAATCGGCCGCTGCAGGAGAGCGGACGCATGCGAGCAGGGCGACGAGGAGGCACGCTTGAGTCGATGGGTTGAGTTTCATGACCCGGGAATTCGCCGCAGGCGCCAAGCCGGATTCAACCCGCCGGGCCGCGGTTTTGCCCAGAACAGGCACCTGCCGTGCACCAGGCCTCGGGCGTCACTTCGGCTTGTTCGTGTTCGCCATCGCGATCACGGTGGCGGCGTCGCCCGTGCCGCGGAACACGGCCATGAACGGAGCAGGATCCGCGGGCAGCGAGGTGAAGCCGATCTTCTGTCCCATGGTCAGCGTGCATGTGACCACGGTGAGTTCGCCGCAGCGAGTGGCGCGGGCGTTCGTGATCGTGGGCTCGTCGGTGGTGGTGGCACCGGCGCCTTGTTCAATGTCCTTGCGGCCCTTCTGGCCCTTGAAGTTGATCACCTGAAGTCCGGCGGACAGCATCTTTCCGAAGGCGTCGAACTTGCGAGCATGCTGCGCGCCCAAGAAGCCGGCGAGCATCTTCGCGCCTTCGGAGTTCAGGGCCGCGTCGCCCTCGAATGCGGGCGCCGTAGGTGCGGGTCGCGTGGCCGGCATGTTGAGCGACCCCCACGCGGCGAGCTTCCACGCCCCCTCGGACTGCTGCCACACGCCGATCCGGGGCGAAGCAGTCGTGGGGAGCGGCTTGCCATCGATGGTCTCGATGATGCTGAGCATGCAGGTCACCACCAGCGCGTCGCCCGCGCGTGTGGCGATCACGTCCGTGACACGTGGTTCGCCGTCACCAAGTTCGACAAGAAGTTGTACGGTGCCAGCGCGATCACATGCCCCGCGGTAACTCACCATCTGGCAGCACGGCAGCATCGCCGCCTCGAGCGCGGGCGCAGTGGTGCGTGACATCCAGTCATTCAGCAGGCTTGTGGCGAGCGCAGCGAGGCCCGCGTCATTCGTGGGCCATGATCCAGCAGCTGGAGGCGGTGGCGCCGAGGGCGCGGCCGTCTGGGGTGCAGCACCGAGACCTGCGCACGACAGGATGACGATGGCCAGCGCTGCGGCAGGCGGACGGCAGGCGGAGGGGAAGAGCATGACGCGGAGAATAGGCTCTCAGCCGGTTCCGATGCGCCGATCTGGCTCGCATGGCCTGTACGATCGCCCGCATGTCACGCCGCGCCGCCATCGTCGCAGCCGTCCGCACACCCATCGGCCGTCATGGCGGCGCCTTGGCCGGGGTCCGCCCGGACGACCTCGCCGCGCATGTGATCAGGGCGGTGGTCGCGAAGGGTGGTGTGGATCCGAAGGCGATCGATGAGGTCTACTTCGGCGCCGCGAACCAGTCCGGCGAGGACAATCGCAACGTGGCGCGCATGGCTGCGCTGCTGGCCGGACTGCCGGTGGAAGTCGCGGGCGCCACGGTGAACCGGCTGTGCGCCTCGGGTCTGGAGGCGATCAGCGTGGCCGCGCGCATGATCGAGGCGGGCTGCGGCGACATCATGGTGGCGGGCGGCGTGGAGTCGATGAGCCGTGCGCCTTACGTGCTGAGCAAGTCGGGCGAGGCATTCGGGCGCACCCAGGAATTGCACGACACCACCATCGGCTGGCGCTTCGTGAATCCTGCGATGGCGGCGAAGTATCCTGCGATCTCGCTGGGCGAGACCGCGGAAAATGTGGCCCGCCTGCACAAGGTGTCGCGCGAGGATCAGGATCGGTTCGCGCTGGCAAGCCAGCAGCGCTGGGCTGCGGCGAACGCTGCGGGCGCGTTCGCCGACGAGATCGTGCCAGTCGAGATTCCGCAGGGCAAGAAGCCGCCGATCGTGGTGAGCACCGATGAGCATCCGCGCCCGGACACCACGCTTGAAAGGCTGGCGGCGCTGAAGCCGGCGTTCTCGAAGGCGCCGGATGCCACCGTGACCGCAGGCAACTCCTCCGGCGTGAATGACGGTGCCGCGGCACTGCTGCTGGTGGAGGCTTCGCGGGCCAAGGCGCTTGGTCTGAAGCCACTCGCCTTCGTGGGCATGAGTGCGTCGGCGGGCGTGGACCCCGCCACCATGGGCATCGGGCCGGTGCCCGCCATCCGCAAACTGGCCGCGCGCACGGGCGTGGCGCCGGAGTCGGTCGATCTGGTGGAACTCAACGAGGCCTTCGCCGCGCAGGCCGTTGCGTGCATGCGGGAACTGGGCCTGGACCAGGCGCGCGTGAATGTGAACGGTGGCGCGATCGCGCTGGGTCACCCGCTGGGGGCGAGCGGTGCGCGCATCACCGTGACGCTGGTGCACGAGATGGTGCGCCGGAACGCGCGGCGCGGCATCGCGTCGCTGTGCGTGGGCGTGGGGCAGGGCTTGGCGGTGATGTTGGAGCGCGCGTGAGCGCGCGCCGTCGCGTCAGGCTTTCGCCAGCCGCCTGAACCCGCTCTCCATCGCCGCCACCAGTGCGTCGATCTCGGTTTCGGTCATCGGCGTCGAGATCATGCCCGTGCAGGTACCGACCATCAGGAAGCCTTCCGCAAACAGGTGCTCCAGCATGAGCTTGAGGCGCTTGCTCTCTTCGGGCGTGGTGTAGGCCTCGCGGTAGTTCGAGGGCACCTGCGCCTTCATGTGAACGCGGAACATCGAGCCGCCGCCCGTCACGCTGGCACAGGCACCCGTGCGAGCGATGGCCTCGGTGATGCCGTGGCGCACGCGGTCGCCGAGCGCGTTGAGTCGCGCCGCGGCCTTCGCATCGAAGTGCTCCATGGCCACGCGCCCCGCAGTCATGGTGACCGGGTTCGCGGAGAAGGTGCCCGACAGCGGGAAGAGCAGTTTGGGCGCCGCGGGGTTCAGCACTTCCATGAACTGCGCCTTGCCGGCCAGCGCGCCCACCGGGAAGCCGCCACCGATCATCTTGCCCAGCGCCGTCAGGTCGCCGTGGATGCCGTAGCGCTGCTGCGCGCCGCCCACTTCGGTGCGGAAGGTGATGACCTCGTCCAGCACCAGCAATGCGCCGTTCTTCGCGGTCCACTCGCGGATCGCGTTCACGAACGCGGGCGAGGCGGGCTTCAGACCCACGCGGTGCGGCAGCAGGTCCAGCACCACACAGGCGAGGTCGGTCTTGTGCTCGTTCAGCAGCGCGATCGAGCGATCGATGTCGTCGAAGGGAATGACCACCACCTCTTCCATGGTGGACTGCGGCGCGCCGTGAACCAGCGGCACGCGACTCGGATGATCCACGCTGCCCCAGTCCTTCGGCGTGGAGCCTTGGCTGGTCTCGACATAGTCGTAGGCGCCGTGATATGCGCCCTCGACCTTGGCGATCTTGGGTCTGCCGGTGAAGGCGCGCGCGGCCTTGAGCGCCGCCATCACCGCCTCGGTGCCGCTGTTCACGAAGCGGATGCGGTCGAAGCCTTCGCTCCGCGAGCACATGTGCTCGGCGTGCAGCACCTCCTGCTCGGTCGCCATCATGAACGCGGTGCCCCGCGACAGCTGCGCCGCCACAGCCTTCGTGACGGGCGGATAGGCGTGGCCGTGGATGAGTGATGCCACGTTGTTGGCGAAGTCGATCCGTACCGCACCGTCGAGGTCGGTCACGCGGCAGCCTTCGCCGTGCGCAACATAGGGCGGTACCGCGCTCCAAAGCACGGTGTTGCGGCTCACGCCACCAGGCATCACCTTCTTGGCGCGCTCGAAGAGCTGGGCGCTGCGGCTTGCGGTGGCGTGCGCGGTGGTGGTGGCATTTGGGCTCATATTGGGCTCCGTTCGCTCAGTGCGTGGGGCGCAGGATGGGCGCGCCGGTGCGCTCCTGCGCGAAATCAAAGGTCACGCCCGGAGCGAGTTCTACAAGCTGGAAGCCTTTTGGCGTGATGTCGATCACGGCGAGGTCCGAGTATACGCGCGTGACCACGCCACGGCCGGTCAGGGGGTAGGTGCAGCGCTCGACCAGCTTGGGCGTGCCTTCCTTGGTGACATGCGTGGTCATCACGAAGACCCACTTCACGCCCGCGACCAGATCCATCGCGCCGCCGACGGCAGGAATCGCGTCATCGGCACCCGTGGACCAGTTTGCCAGGTCGCCATTGGCTGCCACCTGCAGCGCGCCGAGCACGCTGAGATCGAGGTGCCCGCCGCGGATCATGCCGAAGCTGGTCGCTTGGTCGAAGAACGCCGCCCCCGGCATCATGGTCACGCGGCGCTTGCCGGCGTTGATGAGTTCCGGGTCGCCTTGGCCCGCCGCGGGAGAGGGCCCCATGCCAAGCAGGCCGTTCTCGGTGTGATAGACCAGCGTGCGTCCCGCGGGCACGAACTTGGCCACCAGCTCGGGAATGCCGATACCGAGGTTCACGTACGAACCGTTTGGAATGTCCTGCGCCACGCGCTCGGCGATGCCTTCGCGGGCCCAGCCGACGGGGGCTTCAGTGGTCTTCGCGGCCACGCTCATGCGTAGCTCGCTCCCGCCTCGTTCAGCGCCGATTCAAGCGCCGGCGAGGGCATATGCACCACGCGGTCCACGAAGATGCCTGGTGTCACGATGGCCTCGGCGTCAAGCGCACCGGCTTCCACCACCTCGGCGGCCTGCACGATGGTGACTGCCGCAGCCGTGGCCATCATGGGCGCGAAGTTGCGCGCGGTGCGGTGGAACAGGACGTTGCCGTGCGTGTCGGCGATGCGCCCCTTGATCAGCGTGAAGTCGGCGCGCAGGCCATGCTCGAGCACGTGCTCGCGGCCGTTGAACACGCGCGTCTCCTTGCCATCGGCCAGTGGCGTGCCCGCGGCGGTGGGGGTGTAGAAGGCCGCGATGCCCGCGCCACCCGCGCGGATACGTTCGGCGAGCGTGCCTTGCGGCACCAGTTCCAGTTCCACCTTGCCGGCGCGATAGAGATCAGGGAAGACCGTGGAACCCGCTGTCTTCGGGAACGAGCAGACCACCTTGCGCACGCGCCCTGCGCGAAGCAGGGCAGCGAGGCCCACCAGACCCGTGCCCGTGTTGTTGCTGATCACGGTGAGGCCCTTCGCGCCCTGATCGATCAGGGCATGGATGAGCTCGATCGGGCTTCCGGCCTCGCCGAAGCCACCGATCATCACCGTGGCGCCGTCGCGAACGTCCGCCACGGCCTCGCGCGCGCTGGCGAAGCGCTTGTCGATCATCGGCAGGCGGGCACGGGCGTGCCGTGCGTGATGCGGGCCATCTTCACGCGGTGGTAGTCGTACAGGCCGGCCTCGTCGAAGAGCACGCGATCGGCGTAGCCGTCGAACCACAGCGCGTCGGGATTGCGGCCCACGATGCACACGTGACCCTTGTCAGTGGCGGCACCCGCGCTGCGCAGGATCTTGAACAGCACCACGCCGTTCTCGCTTCCCTTCAGGCCCGGAATCGGCTGGTTCGTGACGGCGTTCACCTCGGTCTTGCCCTTGTAGTGGGTGATCGAGAGGCGCGCGTGGCTCTCGACGCCCGAGAGACCCCTCTGCGACTCGTTCAGGATCTGCCAGGCGCGCTCGATCGGCACGTTGAACGACTTGTACGCCACGATGTCGCGGCCGCAGAAGAAGTAGTGGTTCTCGCCGCCGGCGCGCTTGAACTCGCGCTGCAGGATGCGGAGGGCGTCGGGGTCGTCGTTGATGCCCTTGATGATGGGCGACTGGTTCTCCACGCTGAGCCAGCCGCGGCCCGCAAGGCGACGCATGGCCGCGCCCGTGGTGGGCACCCACTGCAGGAAGCCCTGGCCGTTGCGCAGGTACTCACCGCCTGCGTCCTTCGCCAGGAACTCGTCGGGGTGCTCGAAGTGCACCACGATGTGCAGGCCCACCTCGGGGTAGGTCTTGTGGAAGTTGTCGAGCATCGCCACGAACGCCTCGTCGAAGCGCTGCGGATAGAAGGCCATCTCCTTGGTGCCGATGCGGATCGACTCCACGCCAGCCTCGGCCAGCGCCGCCAGCCACGCCGCGATCTTGGTGTTCTGCAGCACCATCGGGTCACCGCCAGACATCAGGATCTCGCGCAGCTTCTCGCGACCGCACGTGGGATGACGGCCGCCGTTGGCCGCGACCTCGGCGTTGAAGCGCTTGATGTAGGGGATGACCTCGGCAATGCTCGCGAGACCCTTCTTCGCCACGGTGCCGTCCTGGCGCTTCACTTCCTTGCGGGCGATCAGTTCCTCGCGGTAGCAGAAGCGGCAGTGGGCCGAGCACGTGGAGATCACGTACAGCAGGCCCATCTCGTACTTGTGCAGCATGCCCTCGACGGGGCTGTAGTCCATCTGGAAGCCGGGGTCCTCGCTGCCGGCGAGATCCAGCGTTTCGGCCGGGTCCGCTTTCACCAGACGGCGCAGTGGGGCGCTCTGCTTGGCAAGATCGAAGTAGTGACGCGTGACCTTCACGGGCATGCGCTTCTCCAGGTCACGCTCGGTGCCCTTGAGCACGCGCAACTGCACGAGCTCGTTCGAGGTGTACAGCCCCAGCATGTCCGCCGGCACCTTCTCACTGAAGAAGGGGTCGAGGCCATTGATGATGTCGCGCTCGTGGCGGGTGTCCTCGACCTTGGCAAGGAAGTCAAGTTCTCGCTGTGTGGGGCTGTAGGTGAAGTCCATGATGAGATCCTGGTTTGGTGCGCCTGAACTGGCCCGAGGGTGTGGGACCGCTTCAAAACATACCACCCTGTTGGCGCAAATCGAGCCGAACTTTCGGGTTTCCATCGAGGGGTCCGGAAACGTCCAGTCTCAGCCCTTCAGGCTGGCCATGTCGATCACGAAGCGGTACTTCACGTCGCCCTTCATCATGCGGCCCCAGGCCTCGTTGATCTGTTGCATGCGAATGCGCTCGATGTCACAGACGATGCCGTGCTGCCCACAGAAGTCGAGCATCCGCTGGGTCTCGGCGATGCCACCGATGAGCGAGCCGGTCAGGTTGCGGCGTGGCATGAACAGGCTGAACGAGCTCACTTGCTGGGGCGTGGGCGGCGCGCCCACCAGCACCATCGTGGCGTCGAGCTTCAGGAGCGCGAGATAGGGGTCGAGGGCGTGCGGTGCCGAGACCGTGTCCACGATCAGGTCCAGGCTCAGGGCACGCTTCGCCATCGCCAATGAGTCGGTCGAAAGCACGACTTCATGGGCACCGAGGCGCGTTGCTTCCGCAGCCTTGCCGGGCGAGGTGGTGAACACGACCGTGTGCGCGCCGAGCGCGCGGGAGAACTTGACGCCCATGTGACCAAGGCCACCAAGGCCGACGATGCCGACGCGCTTGCCCGGGCCGGCGCCGTGGCGCTTCAGCGGGCTGAAGGTGGTGATGCCCGCGCACAGCAGGGGCGCCGCCGCCGCCGGATCAAGGTTCGTCGGCACGCGAAGCGTGAAGGCCTCATCGCACACGACGCGCTCGGAGTAGCCACCGTAGGTCATGCCACCGAGATGCTTGTCCGGCGCGTTGTAGGTGAAGGTGGCGCCGCTGGTGCAGAACTGCTCGGTGCCGCCCTTTCAGTTGGCGCAGGTGCGGCAGCTGTCCACCATACAGCCAACAGCCGCCAGATCGCCCGCCTCGAAGCGGGTGACGTTCGCACCAACGCGCGTGACGCGCCCCAGGATCTCGTGCCCCGGTACCACCGGGTACACGGCGCCACCCCATTCATTGCGCGCCATGTGCACGTCGCTGTGGCAGACGCCACAGAACAGGATCTCGATCTCGACGTCGGTCGGCAGCGGATCCCTGCGCTGGATCGTGGCAGCGGCGAGCGGGCTGGTGGCGGACTGCGCGGCGAAGGCCGTGGTGGTCATGCGTGGAAGAATAGGAATGCGGCTGGAACTGATTTGCGCTAGACTCGACGGTCCTACGGGGTGTAGCTCAGCTTGGCTAGAGCGCTTGGTTCGGGACCAAGAGGTCGCAGGTTCAAATCCTGTCACCCCGACTCCGTCTGGAAACTGAAAGACCCCGGCGTTGCCGGGGTCTTTCGTTTCCGCACTTCGTCGGGGGGCCTCGCGTGGCCTTCGGCCCCGCGAGCGTGCGGCGACGCTTCGCGCCGCCGCACCCAGGATTCATGACGCGCTTCGCGCGCGTGCAAATCCGATCTTGCGTATCAGCAGGCCGCGCTGCTTCGCATCGCGGCAAGGCATGTGGATCAGGTCAGATTTGCTCAGCGCACCACTGTTTCCAGCAGTCGCGGATGGCGGCGTGGAAGCGTGCGGCGTAGGCGGGGGCGTCGCAGAGCGGCGAGGCGTGAAGCTCATCGCGCAGGTTCGCGCGCAGCGTGGACAGGCGTGCGCGGTCCTGCGCGAGCGTGGATGCCAGTTGCACGAAGGCTTCGGCGTCCTTGGCCACGAGTTCGGCGTGCCCCGCCGCATGCAGCAGGCTGGCCGAGACGCGGGCCGCGTGGCGATCGCCCAGCATCGCGACCACCGGCACCCCCATCCAGAGCGCCTCGCAGGTGGTGGTGGTGCCGTTGTAGGGGGTGGTGTCCAGGGCCACATGCACGCGCCCATAGAGCTGCAGGTGCTCCTGACGCGTCTTGGAATAGGCCACCAGCTCCAGCCGCGAGGCTTCGATGCCCGCTTCCACGAATCGCTTCTCGATACGCGCTCGTCCCGCGGCGTCACTGAGGGTCTGGCTCTTGAGCAGCAGTCGGGATCCCGGCACGGCCTTGAGCACGCGCGCCCAGAGTTCGATGCTGGCGGGTCCGATCTTGGCGGCGTTGTTGAAGCTGCCGAAGGTGATGGGGGCGTCTTCGGCGGGCATGGCCGGCTCGGGTGCCTCCTTCGGCGGGCTGTAGCAGAGGAAGCAGGGATCGAGCCGCAGGAGGCGCTCGGTGCAGAGGTGCTCGGATCCCGGCGGATCGGTGATCGAATCGACCACGCGCCAGTCGACCGCGGGCACGCCCGTGGTGTTGGGGTAGCCGATCGCGCTGATGATCACGGGGGCGGGCTTCTCGACCAGCGAAAGGAGTTTTGGTTCGCCGGCGTGTCCGCTGAGCTCGATCAGCACGTCGATGTCGCGTGTGCGGATCCGTGATTCCAGCGCATCGGGCGCGAGCGCGCCACAGTCATGCCAGCCGGTGAGACGTTCGCGCAGCCTCTTGGTGGTCGCGTCATGCTGACTGAGGCCGGCCGTCGAGAACGCCTCGAATTCGACTGAATCGGGGGCATGCGCGAGCACCGGCTCAAGAAAGAAGGTGACGGAGTGGTCGCGTAGATCGCCCGAGAGCAGTCCGATCCGGATCTTTCGATCGGGTTCCGCGGGTGTACGGACGCTCCGCATCGTCGCAGTGGTGCGGCGCCCGTACTCGCGGTGCGCCTCGGTGATCGCCTCGGACGGCAGCGAGAGATTGTTCATCGCGTACAGCATCATGGAGCGCAGCTTGTGCTCGGTCGGCGTCTCGGCGAGGCAGCGCTGCGCGGCATGGACCGCTTCCTCCGATTCACCGGCGCGCAGCAACGCGAAGAGCAGGTTTCCCGCCGCGGCCGGGATGGTGGGCCCCAGTTCCATCGCGCGTCGGCCGCATTCGATCGCCTTGGCCGTGTCGCCCAATTCCACGTGAACCAGCGGCAGCATGATGAAGGCCGAGACGCACTCTGGATCCTGGGACAGCATCGTTTCGAACTGTGTCTGGGCTTCCTTCCAGCGTTGCGCGGCGATCAGCGCAAGGCCGAGCTCGTAGCGACTTTCAAGATCCCGAGGTTCCAGCGCCACGACTCGCTCCAGATGCTGGACGGCCTGCTCGTAGTGCGCCGCACGCTGCAGCAGCACACCGAGCATCCGGCCAGCGGCGAGATCGCGGGGCTTGATCTTGAGGTGCAGACGCACGGCCGCGATGGCGGCATCCACACGGCCACCGGCCAATTCGTGCGCGATCTTGCGTGTGAGAGCATCCAACATGGTCAACCAGCGCGGGCTTGTGCGCCCGGACCTTTCGTGAAAAGCGCGCGCAATGCGGCGTGAACCTGCCTGGCGTAGCGCTTCGCATCAAGCAACGCAGAGGCGAGGAGCTGCGCGCGCAGGCCCCCGCGAAGGCTTGTGAGCCGGCTCTTGTCCAGCGCAAGTTGGGCCGCGATCTTCGCGAAGGCATCCGGCCCTGTGGCGACCAGATCGCCGAGCCCGGCGGCGTGCAGAAGGCTGGCGGACACGCGCGCGGCGTGATGGTCGCCCAGCGTGGTCACGAGCGGCACGCCCATCCAGAGCGCCTCGCAGGTGGTGGTGGTGCCGTTGTAGGGCATGGTGTCAAGCGCCACATGCACGCGGTTGTATAACGCAAGATGCTCGGTACGGCCCTTGGCGAAGGCGACCAGCTCGATGGCGTCGGCAGGAATGCCAGCCGCGCTCAGTCGCGCGACAAGCCCAGCCCGCACCATCGGATCGCCAAGCCCGGGCGACTTCAGCAGCAGTCTGGATCCGGGAACCGCTCGAAGCGTGTGCGCCCAGGTTTCAGCCGTCTCGGGTGCGATCTTCTGGTGGTTGTTGAAGCTTCCGAACGTGATCGGGGCACCCTCAGGTGGCAGCACGGGTTCCGGTGCCAACTCCGGCGGTCGATAGCAGAGGAAGCACGGATCGATGCGGACCAGATGTTCCGTGCAGCGTGACTCGGCGCCGGACGGATCGGTGATCGAATCGACGATCCGGGCATCAACCGCCGGCAAGCCCGTGGTGTCCGGATAGCCGATGGCGCTCACGATCATGGGTGCGGGCTTGCGTGCCAGATCGGCCAGACGGTTGCCGCCGGAGTGTCCGCTCAGTTCCAGCAGCACATCGATGCGTTCCGCGCGGATGCACGCGTCGAGCACGTCGCCTCGCAGGCCGGCCACGTCGAGCCACTTCGCGAAGAACGGCTTCAGGCCAGCGGTGGTGTCGTCGGATTGGCCTGGAGCCGCCGTGGAGAGCGCCACAAGTTCCACGTCATTCGGCGCGTGTCGGATGAGCGCGTCGGCGAACGAGGCGACGGAGTGTCCGCGAAGGTCGGCGGAGAGGACGCCGATGCGGAGCGTGCGTCCATCGAGCGATGTCGACGCCGGGGGCGAGGCTGCCGGGAGCGCGGCACCGAAGGCCCGATGCTCCGCGAGCATCGCCGCGGCGTCGAGCCCGCGGTAATGCAGGTTCATCAACAAGTTCGACCGCAACTCGGCTTCCTCGGGATGCGCCGCGAGATACGCGCGCAGCAATGCCGCCGCCTCCTCGACGCGACCCGCGCGCGCCAGCGTGTTGCTGTGGTTGCGCACCATGTCGATCCAATCTGGCGCGAGGGCAAGACCCCGTTCGCCTGCCCGGATCGAGCGCGCAGAGTCGTCGATCGACTGACAGGCCGTGGCCAAGCCCATCCACGCCAGCACGAAATCCGGGTTGATGCGCAGGCACTCGTCCCAGAGTCGGATGGCCTCCTGTGTGCGACCGACCTGATCGAGCACGTTCGCCAGCAGCTCCACGCCGCGTTGCAGGAAGTGGATCGCCTGATCCACCTCGCCGGCGCGGAAGAGCAGGAGCCCGAGCAGTTCGGTGGCCTCGGGATCCCTGGGCTTCATGCGCTGCCGCATGCGCACCATCGCGAGCGCCTCGTTCAGGCGCCCGTGATCGGCATCGTGCATCGCGCGATCCCACAGGTCCGAGGGCATCAGAAGCGCGAGTATAGAAGTGGAGGCTCAGCCGGCCTGCTTCGCGCACCACTGTTTCCAGCAGTCGCGGATAGCGGCGTGGAATCGGGCGGCGTAGGCGGGGGCGTCGCAGAGCGGCGAGGCGTGAAGCTCATCGCGCAGGTTCGCGCGCAGCGTGGACAGGCGTGCGCGGTCCTGCGCGAGCGTGGATGCCAGTTGCACGAAGGCTTCGGCGTCCTTGGCCACGAGTTCGGCGTGCCCCGCCGCATGCAGCAGGCTGGCCGAGACGCGGGCCGCGTGGCGATCGCCCAGCATCGCGACCACCGGCACCCCCATCCAGAGCGCCTCGCAGGTGGTGGTGGTGCCGTTGTAGGGGGTGGTGTCCAGGGCCACATGCACGCGCCCATAGAGCTGCAGGTGCTCCTGACGCGTCTTGGAATAGGCCACCAGCTCCAGCCGCGAGGCTTCGATGCCCGCTTCCACGAATCGCTTCTCGATACGCGCTCGTCCCGCGGCGTCACTGAGGGTCTGGCTCTTGAGCAGCAGTCGGGATCCCGGCACGGCCTTGAGCACGCGCGCCCAGAGTTCGATGCTGGCGGGTCCGATCTTGGCGGCGTTGTTGAAGCTGCCGAAGGTGATGGGGGCGTCTTCGGCGGGCATGGCCGGCTCGGGTGCCTCCTTCGGCGGGCTGTAGCAGAGGAAGCAGGGATCGAGCCGCAGGAGGCGCTCGGTGCAGAGGTGCTCGGATCCCGGCGGATCGGTGATCGA
>VGYX01000007.1 GCA_016872835.1 Planctomycetota bacterium
CTGCACATCGGTCGCGTGACGCGCGGTCGCCTCAACCGCGGCGACTCCGTGATTCTGGATCTGGCCCGCGGCCATCGCAAGCATGTCGCTTCACACCACACCGGCACCCATCTGCTGAACTGGGCGTTGCGCGAAGTGCTGGGCGACGAGGTGCAGCAGCGCGGCAGCCTGGTGGCTGACGACCGCCTTCGCTTCGACTTCAGCTTCGGTCGCGCGATGACCGCCGAGGAGATCGCCGAGGCCGAGCGTCTTGTGCAGGAGGCGATCGCGAAGAACCTGAAGGTGGACGCCGCCGAGGCGCCGCTGGCCAAGGCGAAGTCCATCGCCGGCGTGCGCGCGGTGTTCGGCGAGAAGTACCCCGACCCCGTGCGCGTGGTGAGCATCGGCGCCACGGTGCAGGAGCTGCTGGCCGACCCCGCCAACGCCAAGTGGCGTCAGTGCAGCGTGGAGTTCTGCGGCGGCACGCATCTCACCTCAAGCGGCGAGGCGAAGAGGTTCGCGATCGTCAGCGAAGGCGCGCTCAGCGCGGGCGTGCGACGCATCATGGCGCTGGCGGGCGTACCCGCCGAGGCGGCGTTCATGGCAGCGAAGAACCTGCGCGAGCGCATGGCGGCGGCCGACAAGCTGGAAGGCCAGGCGCTGGTTGACGAGGCGAGCGCCATCACCGCGCTGAGCCAGGAACTCACGCTCCCCGCCACCGAGAAGCACGCGCTGCAGGCACCGCTCGAGGCGCTGCGCGAGAGGGCGAAGGCCGCGCGTCGTCAGGGCGAGAGTGCCGGTCGCGAGGCGGCCGTCGCCGGCATGCATGCGCTGCTCGCGCAGGCGCCGGGTCACGCGCTGATCGCGCAGATCGACGGCGCCGATGCGCCGGCCCTGCTCGCGGCGCTGGATGTCGCCAAGTCGAAGTCACCGGAGACCGCCGTGCTGCTTGTCAGCCCCGATGCCGAGGCAGGCAAGGTGGGCATCGCCGCGCGCGTGCCGCAGTCGCTGATCGCCAAGGGCCTGAAGGCCGGCGACTGGGTGAAGGCCGCGGCACAGGCGTGCGGCGGCAGCGGCGGCGGCAAGCCCGACATGGCGCAGGCCGGCGGCAAGGACGTGACGAAGGTCGCCGACGCGATCGCGGCGGCGAAGGCGCTGGCGGCGAAGGTGGGGTGAGCCCGGACGCATCCTCAGCAGAGTCGTGTCGTCGCGCACCGCTGCGTTACCTTGCGCGCATGCAGCCATCCGCCTCGATCGATTCGGTACTGAACGAGACACGCGTGTTCCCCCCACCGGCCGACTTCGCGGCGCGCATGGGCACGCTGCATGTGCCCGACCTCGCCTCGTATCAGGCGATGCACGATCGTTCGATCCGCGACCCCGAGGGCTTCTGGGGCGATGTGGCGAAGGACTTCCATTGGTTCAAGCCGTGGAGCAAGGTGCTGGAATGGAACCTGCCCGACGCGAAGTGGTTCGTGGGCGGCCAGACCAACGCATGCTTCAACGCCGTCGATCGACAGGTGGAACAGGGCCATGGCGACGAGGTCGCCATCATCTGGGAGGGCGAACCGAACGCCACCGGCCAGCACGGCCATGAGGTGCGCCACATCACCTACCGCGAGCTGCGCGACGAGGTCGCTCGCTGTGCCGCCGCGCTCGAATCGCTTGGCGTGAAGAAGGGTGATGTGGTCACGCTCTACATGGGCATGGTGCCGGAACTCGCGGTGGCCGTGCTCGCCTGTGCGCGCCTGGGCGCACCGCACAGCGTGATCTTTGGCGGCTTCGCGGCGCAGGCCATCGTGGATCGCGTGCACGACGCGAACAGCAAGGTGATCGTGACCTGCGACGGCGCGCACCGCCGAGGCTCCATCGTGCCACTGAAGACAAACGTGGACGCGGCGTGCGAGCGACTTCCCGAGGTGCGAAGCGTGCTGGTGCTTCGCCGTACCGGCACCGAGGTCTCCATGAAGCCCGGCCGCGACGTGTGGTGGCACGATCTCGTGCCGAAGCAGACCACCACCCGAGCCTGCGAACCGGTCGATGCCGAGCATCCGCTCTTCCTGCTCTACACCAGTGGCAGCACCGGGAAGCCCAAGGGCATCCTGCACACCACCGGCGGTTACATGGTGTTCACCGCAGCCACAGCACGCTGGACCTTCAACCTGGTGCCGGGCACGAAGCAGGTGTACTTCTGCACGGCCGACCTCGGCTGGATCACCGGCCACAGCTACATCGTGTACGGCCTGCTTCCCAATCGCGTGCCCACGCTCATGTACGAGGGCGCGCCGAACTGGCCCGGCGAGGACCGATTCTGGTCGATCGTCGCGCGGCACAAGGCCACGCACTTCTACACCGCCCCCACCGCGATCCGAAGCTTCATGCGTTGGGGCGACCAGCACCCGGCGAAGCACGACCTGTCGAGCCTGCGCGTGCTGGGCACCGTGGGCGAACCGATCAATCCCGAGGCATGGATCTGGTACCACGAGAAGATCGGCGGAGGACGCTGCCCGATCGTGGACACCATGTGGCAGACCGAGACCGGCGGGCACATCATCACGCCGCTGCCGGGCGCCACACCCACCGTGCCGGGCAGTTGCACGCTTCCCATGTTCGGCGTGGACGCGGCGGTGGTGGATGACGCCGGCGTGGAGCAGCCCGCGAACAAGGGAGGCCTGCTCGTGATCCGTAAGCCGTGGCCCGGCATGCTGCGCGGCATTCACGGCGATCGCCAGCGCTTCATCGACACCTACTTCAGTCGCGTGAAGGGCATGTATCTGGCGGGCGACGGCGCGCGCAGAGACGAGCGTGGATACTTCTGGATCATGGGCCGCATCGACGACGTGCTGAACGTGAGCGGCCATCGCCTGGGCACCGCAGAGGTCGAGAGCAGTCTCGTGGGCAGCAAACTGGTGGTGGAGGCCGCGGTGGTGGGCATGCCTCATGAGATCAAGGGCACGGGCATCGCGGCGTTCTGTGTGCTGCACCCCGACCATGCGGCGCACGCCGACGACTCCATGCGCAAGCGACTCATGGAGCATGTCGCGCGCGACATCGGAGCCATCGCGCGCCCCGACATGATCCGCTTCACGAACGGCCTGCCGAAGACCCGAAGCGGGAAGATCATGCGCCGTCTGCTTCGCGACATCGCGGCTGGCAAGGAGACCACGCAGGACACCACCACATTGGAAGATTTCGGGGTTCTGGCGAAGTTGCGCGAAAGCGACGAGGCCTGAGTCGGTCCAAATCTGGAACTTCCATGCCATTCAGGTCCTGATTTCCGGGGCAGCGGACGATTTGTCGTGATTTGAATTGTGCCGGGACTTCGTATTCAATTAGTGAATCTCCGAGAAGGAACCCATGCAGTCCCCCTCCCCCAACCCAATGCCCCTCTCCCGCACCATCGGCCGTGACCTGCTTGCAGGCCTTGTGGTGTTCCTCGTGGCCGTTCCGCTTTGCCTTGGGATCGCCTTCGGCTCCGGCGTACCTCCGATCGCGGGCATCATCGCCGGCATCGTCGGCGGCATTCTGGTCGGCATCGCGAGCGGCTCGCACATCAGCGTGTCCGGCCCCGCGGCAGGTCTCACCGCGATCGTGCTGGCGCAGATGGCAGCGCTGGGCAACTCCTTCGAGGCCTTCCTGCTCGCCACGGCGATCAGCGGCATTCTGCAGATCGGGCTGGGCATGCTACGCGCGGGCGTGCTGGCCAACTACTTCCCCACCAACGTGATCAAGGGTCTGCTGGCCGCGATCGGCGTGATCCTGATCCTGAAGCAGGTGCCACACCTTGTCGGCCACGATAGGGACTACGAAGGTGACATGTCCTTCGCTCAATCGGACGGCGAGAACACCTTCTCCGAGATCGCGAAGATGCTGCAGGCGTTCCTGCCGGGTGCCACGATCGTGGGTCTGGCGTGCATCACGATGCTGATCGCATGGGATCGCAGCCCGCTGAAGAAGAGCCTCTTCCCCGCCCCGCTGGCCGCGGTGCTGCTGGGCGTTGCCATCAGCGAGACGCTCCGCGCCTCCGGCTCCGCGTGGGCCATCGAGACGAGCCACCTGGTGGCGGTGCCCGTGCTTGGAACCGACGGCGTGGGCTGGGACACGATCTTCCGCACCCCGGATTTCTCGCAGCTGGGAAATCCCAAGGTGTATATGGCGGCCGTGACGCTCGCGATCGTGGCAAGCCTTGAGACGCTGCTGAATTTGGAGGCCACGGACAAGCTCGATCCGCAGCGGCGCTATTCCCCGCCGAACCGTGAGCTCGTCGCGCAGGGCATCGGCAACCTGACCGCCGGTCTCGTTGGCGGCATGCCGATGACCTCGGTCATCATCCGAAGCTCGGTGAACGCCAACGCAGGCGCGCGCACGCGGTTCGCCGCGATCTTCCACGGCGTGCTGCTGGCGCTCTGCGTGTTCGCGCTGCCCACCTTGCTGAACCGCATTCCGCTGGCGGCGCTCGCGGCCATCCTGGTGATGACCGGCTTCAAGCTGGCCAGCCCCGTGGTGTTCCGCTCCATGTGGCGCGAGGGCGTTGGACAGTTCGTGCCCTTCGTCGTCACGCTGGTGGCGATCGTGCTGACCGACCTGCTGCTTGGCGTGGCGATCGGCATGGCGGTCAGCGTGCTCTTCCTGCTGAACGGCAGCCTTCGTCGCGGCATGACCATCGTGCGCGAGGAGCACGCCAGCGGCATCGTGAACCGCGTCCAGCTGGCGGATCAGGTGAGCTTCCTGAACCGCGCCGCGCTGCAGGAGACGCTGGCGCGCTTCCGTCGCGGCGATCAGGTGGTGATCGACGCGCGCAGCACCGACTACATCGACACCGACATCCTGGGCCTGATCCGCGCCTTCCGCGACGAGACCGGCCCGGCGCAGGGCATCTCGGTCAGCCTGGTGGGCTTCCAGAATCGCTACGCGCTGGGCGACCGCGTGCAGTACATCGACGTGAGCACGCGTGACGTGCAGGCGAGCCTCACCCCGATCCGCGTGCTGCAGCTGCTGCGCGAGGGCAACGAGCGGTTCGTCTCGGGACGCCGCCTGCAGCGCGATCTGGTGCGGCAGGTCGACGCCACGAGCGCGGGACAGCACCCGATGGCGGTGGTGCTGAGCTGCATCGACTCGCGCGCACCCGTGGAACTGGTGTTCGACGTGGGCATCGGAGACCTGTTCGTGTGCCGCCTGGCCGGCAACGTGGTCTCCCCGATGGCGCTCGGCAGCATGGAGTTCGCGTGCAAGGTGGCTGGTGCCAAGATGATCCTGGTGCTTGGCCACACGCGCTCCGGCGCCGTGAAGGCCGCATGCGACTTCGCGCACAACGGCCTCGACGTGGAACAGGCGACCGGCCTCACCAACCTGCCGTCGGTGATCAAGCCGCTGATGGACGCGGTGCGACTCGAGACCGAGACGCGCGAGAATCGCACGGCGTCGAACGAGGCGTTCGTGGATCGTGTGGCGGCGATCAACGTGCGCAACATGATCCAGGCGCTTCGCGAGGGCAGTCCCACGCTGCGCACCATGATCGACGAGGGACAGATCGGCATCGCAGGCGCGATGTACGACGTGAAGACCGGCCACGTGAGCTTCCTCACCTCGACCGAGCCCGTGCCTGCCGCCGCGGTCTGAGGCGCGTCAGCGACGGCGGCGTGACATCGTGAACGCCGCCGCAAGCAACACTGCGGTTCCCGGCGCGGGCACCACCCATGGGAACGGATTGCACGGTTTCACTCTGCCCTCAGGGCCGATCCACGTTTGGGAGTTGATGAGGCGGATGAGCCAGTCGATGTTGATGGGCGAGAAGGGACATTGCAGCTGTCCAACCCCCGCCGGATCCAGCGAGGCGGCTCCGACAGCCGCCCACGCGCTCCCATTCCACTCCAGTCCCGCCAGGATGCGGTCCGGTTCCGATCGCGACGTGAGTAGCCACCACGGCAAGTGGTCCGGTGCCTGCGCTGAGAAGTCCCAACCCACCGACGGACGATCACCGGCTAGACCGAAGTCCTGCCATCCCACGAAGGGCGTTGTGACCGCCCGATCCGCACCATCGCACGTCAGGTCACCAAGAAATCCGAAGCCGCTATTCGGTTGCGCACCCGTCGTCGTCACGAACTCCTTCGGGCTCTTGACGGTGGTTGGGAGGCCGCCAGCCATCTCACCGTGTGCAGTCGCAGCCATCAGGCCAGCGGCGAGCACGGCGGTTTGTATGCCAGTATGGAAGAACATTTGAAGTCTCCTGATCCTGATGCCGGATCCATGAAAGTGAGGAGCTGCTGGCCGACGGGCCTGCCCGGCTTCGGCGCGGCGTCAGGGAGCGCCGGTACTAGGCACTACTCCCTACGAAATCTGCGAAGGTTTGTGAAACGGCCTTCATCAGGCCGAAATACCGACCCTTTGCGGGCTCAGATCAGGGTCTTCACGGCCGCAAGCGCAAGTACGAGCGCCAACGCGCCCCGCAGCCACGCCGCCGAGAGCCGCGAGGCAAGCAGGCTGCCCACCAGGACCGCAGGCACGCTGCCGGCGAGCATGCTCAGGAGCATGCGACCGTCCACAAGCCCCGCGATCAGGTAGCCCGAACCACCAACCATCGCCAACGGAATCGCATGCGCGATGTCGGTTGCGATCAGTCGCTGCGGTGTCATGCGAAGCGGATAGAGCGCAAGCATCAGCGTGGTGCCGAGCGCCCCAGCTCCCACCGAGGTGAGCGACACGATCGCGCCAAGCACTGCGCCCGCCACGCCCGTGAGCAAGGGCTGTCGCGACTTGAATCGCTCCGGATCAGCGATGCGGCGTTCGCGGGCAAGGCGTTGAAGCACAGGCGACGCCAGCAGCCCGACGGCCGCGACCAGCACGGCTGAGCCCACCGCGGTCGAGAGCCATGCGATCCGTCCAACCGCCACGCCGGCCGCCACAAGCGACACCATCGCGATCGACGCCGGCAGACTGCCCACCCACAGACGCCGCGCCACCTGCCAGTCCACACGATCGCCCCGCTGGTGCAATGGAAGCGCCACGGTCTTCGTGATCGCGGCGAACCAGAGGTCCGTGGCCACAGCCGTCTGCGCTGGAACACCAAAGAACAGCAGCAGAATCGGCGTCATCAGTGCACCCCCGCCCACGCCCGTCAGTCCCACCACGAACCCGGTGAGCGCGCCTGCCGCGGCGTAGGGCGCGTCGATCACGGCGCCTCCACCGCGGGCATCGGCCACGCGGAGGCCACGAAGCCGTCATTGCGATTCACCGACTTGCCACAGCGGAGGCGTTCACCATGCAGATCGTGCACCACACCACCTGCCGCCTCAAGCACGGCCTGCGCCGCGGCGGTGTCCCACTCTGCCGTTGGACCGATGCGCGGATAGCAGTCGGCGGCACCCTCGGCCACGCGGCAGAATTTCAGCGAGCTGCCGGCCTGCACCAATTCGTGCGCGCCAAGCCGTGCCAGATAGGCGCGCGTGGCGTCGTTCATGTGACTTCGGCTCGCGACCACGCGAAGCGGCGATCCATCGCGCCTCGCAGCCACGGTGATCGGCGACACCGCGCCCGCCCTCTTGCACTGCGCGCCCAAGCCCTCGCCCCCGACGAACAGTTCGTCCAGCACCGGCGCGAACACGAAGCCAAGCACCGGGAGTCCATCGCGCACAAGCGCCACGTTCACGGTGAACTGCCCGTTGCGAGCGATGAACTCCTTCGTGCCGTCAAGCGGATCGATCAGCCAGAACGAGCCGGATGGACGGCGATGCACCAGCGAGGCCTCGTCCTCCTCGGAAACGACCGGGACCCCCGCCAGCAAACGCGTGAGGCCAGCCTCCAGAACCCGGTGCGCAGCCAGATCGGCCTCAGTCAACGGCGTGTCGGCGCCCTTGGAGGACACCTTGACCGTGCCGGGCCGCGCATAGACCTCCAAAATGGCCTCGCCTGCGGCACGGACCAGGTCTGAGACCGTGTTCGTGACATTGGTGCCCAATAACTGTTGTCGCATGATGCGTTTGCAGTCTAATCTGATCCAGCAGATCGCCAAGTGGAAAGTTTGAATTGGCTCATTTTTCACTATGATGCATTCTGCGACATATGCAGCCTGCAACGCCTCCAGATCTGCTTGGGCTCGACGCCCCGAAGGCGTGGGACACCGAACTGGCCTTCGCGCATCTGAAGGCACAAGGCGACTGCGATTCCAAGCGCACTGCGGAGCGTCGCATCCGGGACCTCGGCGTGATCGCGTCCCCGCTTGCAGCGGAGGACCTGCGGAATGAACGCGGCGACGCACCGACCCGGATGCTGCTCGACTGGGAACTTGAGGAGGAGCGCTCGCGGCGCCATCTAGTGCTCTTCGTGCAACTGCACCGCATGCCCACGGGCCGCCTGTGTCTGCAGGCCAACGACGCACGCGGCGCGAACTTCTGGATCCCGCTCGAGCAGGGCGGGCCCGCCGGAATCGCCGGCGCCATCGCGGCATTGCACGCGCACGTCGGCAAGCCGATCGGCCTCTTTCCGCATGGCGATCTTGTCGGCCCGCTTCGATCCATGCGCGCGCTCGATGGCGTGACGCTGCATCATCTCTTCCACCATCCTGTGCCGGAGATCCCCGCGCCCACGCCCCTGCCACGTCACGGCGCCTCGCGCAGTCATCTCGACCGCCTCGAGGACGAGAGCATCCACATCCTGCGCGAGGCCATGGCGCAGAGCGAGCGTCCGGTCATGCTGTACTCGATCGGCAAGGACAGCTCGGTGATGGTGCATCTGGCGCGCAAGGCCTTCTTCCCGGCGCGTCCGCCCTTCCCGCTCATGCACATTGACACGCGCTGGAAGTTCCGTGAGATGTACTACTTCCGCGAGACGATGGCGAAGCTCGCCGGCATGGAACTGATCCGCTTCGTGAACCCCGAAGCCGTCGAGCGTGACATCAACCCCTTCGACCACGGGTCTTCACTGCACACGCACATCACCAAGACCGAGGGCCTGAAGAAGGCGCTCGACCTGCACCGCTTCGATCTGGCCTTCGGCGGCGCGCGCCGCGACGAGGAGAAGAGCCGCGCCAAGGAGCGCGTGTTCAGTTTCCGCAGCGCCGCGCACCGATGGGATCCCAAGAACCAGCGGCCCGAGGTGTGGAACCTCTACAACGCGCGCAAGGCGCCCGGCGAGAGCATCCGCGTGTTCCCGCTCTCGAACTGGACCGAACTGGACGTGTGGGAGTACATCCTGCGCGAGGGCATTCCCGTGGTGCCCCTCTACTTCGCGAAGGAACGGCCCGTGGTTGAGCGCGACGGCACGCTGCTCATGGTCGACGACGACCGCATGCGATTGCTGCCAGGCGAGCGCATCCAGCGGCGCCGGGTGCGCTTCCGCACGCTCGGCTGCTATCCGCTCAGCGGCGCCTTCGAGAGCGACGCGGACAGCCTTGAGGCGATCATGGCCGAACTGATCGCGGCGCGCACCAGCGAGCGCCAGGGTCGCATGATCGACCACGATCAGGCGGCCAGCATGGAAAAGAAGAAGCATGAGGGCTACTTCTGATGCCGCGACCGCGAAAGAAGCCCGGGACGCCGCCTTCGACTCCTGCGGTGTCCCTCGACGAGTTCCTCGAGCGCCAGCGCCAGGCGGAGCTGCTGCGCTTCATCACCTGCGGCAGCGTGGACGATGGCAAGAGCACGCTGATCGGTCGACTGCTCTGGGAAAGCCAGATGCTGTTCGAAGACCAGGTCGCCGCGCTCGAGCGCGACTCGAAGCGCCATGGCACGCAGGGCGAGGGCATCGACTTCGCCTTGCTGGTCGACGGACTCGCCGCGGAGCGCGAACAGGGCATCACGATCGACGTGGCGTACCGCTTCTTCTCCACCGCGCGACGGCGCTTCATCGTGGCCGACACCCCGGGGCACGAGCAGTACACCCGCAACATGATCACCGGCGCCAGCACCGCCGACGCGGCGATCCTGCTGGTCGACGCGCGTCAGGGCCTGATGGTGCAGACCCGCCGCCATGCGTTCCTGGTGTCGCTGATGGGCATTCGGCACGTCGCGTTGGCGGTGAACAAGATGGACCTCGTCGGCTTCGATCGGGTCACCTTCGAGTCGATCGTGCGCGATTTCGAGGCCTTCGCGAAACCGCTCGACTTCGCCTCGATCACGCCCCTGCCGATCTCGGCGCTGCGTGGCGACAACGTGGTGACCCGCTCCAGCGAGACGCGCTGGCACGCCGGCCCCACGCTCATGGGCTGGCTGGAGACGGTGGAACTGCCGCGCGCACGCGAAGGCCGGTTCGTCTTCCCCGTGCAGGTGGTGAGCCGTCCCGATCCGTCCTTCCGTGGATTCGCGGGCACGATCGCCGAGGGCTGGGTGCAGGCCGGCGACACCGTGCGTGTCACGGCGAGCGGCGAGACCGCGCGCGTGCAGCGCATCGTGACGATGGATGGGGACCTGCCGCGCGCCGAGGCTGGACGCGCCGTCACGCTGACGCTGGATCGCGAGATCGACGCGAGCCGCGGCGACGTGATCAGCTGCAGCGACGCGATCGACACCACGGATCAGTTCGAGGCCACGCTGGTCTGGATGAATCAGGATCCGGGTCACGTGGGCCGCGCCTACCAACTGCAACTGGCCACGCAGTCCGTGCCGGCCTCGATCACCGCGATCAAGCACGGCGTGAACGTGAACACGATGGCGCAGGAGCCACGTACCGCCCTGTCGCTGAACGACATCACCGTGTGCACGCTCGCCACGGGGCAGCCCGTCGCGTTCGACGCCTACGCGAAGTCGCGCGCGCTCGGCAGCTTCATCCTGGTCGATCGCATCACGAACGCCACGGTGGCCGTCGGCATGATCCGCCACAGCCTCCGACGCGCGCAGAATGTGCATCGACAGGCCCTGACGGTCAGCCGCACCGATCGCGAGCGCCTGAACGGCCATCCCGGACGCGTGATCTGGTTCACCGGTCTCTCGGGCAGCGGCAAGAGCACCATCGCCAACGCGCTTGAGATGGCGCTGCACGCGCAAGGCCGACGCACCTACATCCTGGACGGAGACAACGTTCGACAGGGCCTGAATCGTGACCTCGGATTCACGGATGCCGACCGCGTGGAGAACATCCGCCGTGTGGCGGAGGTGGCGAAACTGATGTGCGATGCAGGCCTGATCGTGATGACGAGCTTCATCTCCCCCTTCCGGGCCGAGCGCGAGATGGCGCGCGAACTCGTGGGGCGCGAGCGGTTCACCGAGGTATTCGTGAACACGCCGCTCGCCGACTGCGAACAGCGGGATCCGAAGGGGCTGTATCGAAAGGCGCGTGCCGGGCAGCTGCCGAACCTGAGCGGCATCGGAAGCCCCTACGAGGCGCCCGCCATGCCGGACTTGACCATCAACACCGCGCGCACGAGCGTTGACGATGCGGTGAAGACGCTCCTGAAGGCGATCGACGCGCGCTGACTCGCGGCGGAGGCCGCGAACCGAACGACACACAGCGCACCTCGCGAAGCCCTTCGCGGCGGAGGCCGCGAACCGAACGACACACAGCGCACCTCGCGAAGCCCTTCGCGGCGGAGGCCGCGAACCGAACGACACACAGCGCACCTCGCGAAGCCCTTCGCGGCGGAGGCCGCGAACTCAAACAGTGGAGCCGAGGGGAGTCGAACCCCTGTGCCGAGACGCTCGCAACGAAGGCTTCTACGCGTGTATCCAGCTATTCCATCTCAAATCCCGTGTCAGTCGCTGGACACTTCATGGGATTCCAGACAGACAAGATGTCGCAGGGAACCGCCTGTCAGGGTTCACCCACCAGCCTGATATTGATGGACATTCACGCCATCAGGCGTCACATGGTGTCCATGCAGCCAAATTAGGCCGCGAGAGCGTACTGCGTGTTGGCAGACGTTTTTGTGCCTACTTTTTACGTGGCCAGCAGGCTCCACGACGCGCGACCTTCGTCCGATTGCGCCCGGTCGATGCCGGTACGGCCCCGATTGTCACAGAACTCAGCCATTGTAGGCGCAAGCGTCGTCGGCGCGAAACGACCCGATCACTTCCCGGCGAATTCCACCGCGCGCAGCCGATTCAGGCAGTTCAACGCGGCCACCTTGTAGCACTCGGCGAACGTCGGGTAGTTGAACACCGTGCTCAGGAAGTAGTTCAGGCCTCCACCCAGCGCCATCACCGCTTGGCCGATGTGCACCAGTTCGGTCGCCTGACTGCCAATGCAGTGCACCCCGAGCAACGCGCGGTTCTCGCGATGGAAGATCAGTTTCATCAGGCCAGAGTCATCACCCCGGATCTGGCCACGCGCACTCTCCGCATATCGCGCCACACCGATCTCGTAAGGAACGCAATCCTTCGTGAGCTGCTCCTCGGTCTGACCTGTGCAACTGAGCTCGGGCACGGAATAGATGCCGTAGGGCCAGTGCGGACTCATGCCGGGATGCGGCTCACCGAACATCTCGCACGCGGCGATGCGTCCTTGCTCGTAGCTGGTCGCCGCCAGGCCGGGCGCGCCGATCACGTCACCCGCCGCGAAGATCCATGGCACCGAAGTGCGGAAGCGGTCATCCACCTTGAGGCGTCCGCGATCGTCACCCTGCAACCCGACCGACGTCAGGTTCAGCTCCTCGATGTTGCCGATACGGCCGGCGCTCATCAGCACCATCTCGGCGCTCATCTTCTTGCCGCTGCGCGTGGTCACGGTCACGCGCGTATGCCCGTCGGCGCCCTTCTCCTTGACGGCCCCCGCGACCTCTTCGCCCAGTCGGAAGGTGACCTGTGCCAGACGCATCTGATGGACAAGCTCGTCGATGATCTCGTGATCAATGAACGGCAGCGGACGATCGGCCTTGTCCATCACGGTCACCTGCACGCCGGCATGCGCGAACATGCTCGCGTACTCGATGCCGATCACGCCCGCGCCGATCACCAGCAGTGTGCGCGGCAGTCGCGGCGCCTGCAAGATCGTGTCGCCGGTGAACACGCACTCGGGGTCGGGCTGCGTGTCGCCTGGCATGATGGCGCGGCTGCCGGTGGCGATCATGACAAAGCGTGCCGAGAGGTGCTGCACGCCCTCCGCGCTCGTGACTGCCATCCGATTCGCGCCGTCCATGCTTGCAGTGCCGTGCAGAAGCTCGATCTCGTTTCGGTCGAACTGGTCATGCACCACCAGGCTTTCGCGCTCCACCACCGTGCTCACGCGGCTCAGCAGCGCCTGCATGGTCGGACGCACAGGGCGCGCGCCGATCGAATACAGGCTCAGCATCTGGCTGCGCCGGGTCAGACTGCACACGGCCTCGCGGAAGGTCTTGCTTGGAATGGTGCCCAAATCCACGCAGTTGCCGCCGATGTGGCGACCCTTCTCGATCACGCAGACTCGCTTGCCCAGCTTGCTCGCCTGCACCGCAGCGCGCTGGCCGGCAGGGCCGCTTCCAATCACGACCAGGTCGAAGTCGAATTCAGGCTCGGACATGAGGTCGAGCATAACGGCGACCGGCGCGTGGTCTGATACCCGTGCACAATGCGCCCATGCACAACGGAATCGACCCATCTTCCCTGCCCGTGGATCGTCGCTATGCGCTGCTGATCGGATCGATCGTTCCGCGACCCATCGCGGTGGTGGGCACATGCGCACCGGACGGATCCGAGCCGAATCTTGCGCCCTTCTCGTTCTTCGCAGGGGCAGGCAGCGACCCCATGTGTCTCCTGTTCTGCCCCGCGAACCGTCCCGACGGAACCGAGAAGGATTCGCTGCGCCACGCGAAGCCCCGCGCCGAGGGTGGCAGCGGCGAGTTCACGGTGGGTGTGGCCACCGAGCCGATCATTCGCCGGATCGTGGCATGCGCCGAGGAGCTGCCACCCGACCAGAGCGAGTTCGATCTGAGCGGACTGACGCCGGTGGGTGGCAGGAAGGTGCGCGCGCCGCGCTTCATGGAAAGCCCGATCGCGTTCGAGTGTCGCACCCTGCAGGTGATACGCACCAATCCGGGCAAGCCATCCGGCGGCAACATCGTGATCGGCGAGGTGGTGTGGATCCACGCCGATCCTGCGCTGATCGACGAGCGACTTCGCGTGGATCCCGAGCTGCTTCAGGCCGTGGGCCGCATGGGAGGCATGGAGTACACGCGCACGCGCGACCGATTTGCGCTGCCGTGGGGCGCCGCGGCGCTTGCGTCCAGAAACAAGTTCTGACCCTGTTACGCGGACGGTGATTCAACCGCGCCGACGCGCGAAGTCGCGCATGAAGTCCGCCAGCGCCCGCGCACCCGCCACGGGCATCGCGTTGTACATGCTGGCGCGGATACCGCCCGTGCTTCGATGGCCCGCAAGTCCGTCCATGCCGTGCGCCGCCGCCTCAATCACGAACGCGGCGTCGATCGCCGCACTTGGGCCGCGGAACAGCACGTTGATCGGGCTCTGACACCAGCGCTCGGCGTGGGCCTTCCAGAAGCCGCCGCTGTCGTCGATCGCCTTCAGCACGATGTCGCTGCGCTCCGCCGCGAGCCGCTCCATGGCCTTCACGCCACCCTGCTTCTCGATCCACCGGCACATCAGGCCCACCACATGGATGCCGAAGGTGTTCGGCGTGTTCGGCCGGCTCTCGCCCTTCTCGTACTCGTCGTAGCGCAGCATGCTCGGCAACGTGCGGCACGACTTCTCAAGCAGGTCACGCCGGATCAGGACCATCGTCATGCCGCTCGGCCCCAGATTCTTCTGCGCCGCGGCGTAGACGAAGCCATGCCCCGAAAGATCCAGCGGCTCCGCGAAAATGTCGCTGCTCGCGTCACGCGCAAGCCACGCTCCGTCGGCGGCGGTCGGCATCACGCTCCACTTGGTTCCGTCCACGGTGTTGTTGCTGCACCAGTGGTGGTAGGCGGCACCCTTGCTCGGCGCCGCCTCATCGGCGCGTGGCGTGCGGCTGAACGCGCATGACTTTCCGTCGAAGGTCAGATTCACCTTCCCGACCATCTTCGCGTCAGCGATCGCCTTCGTCGTCCATAGCCCAGTATCGGCATAGTCCGCGTGTCCGCCCTCCGGCAGGAAGTTCATCGGCAGCATGCCGAACTGCAGCGTTGCGCCACCCGGAATGAACAGGCCCGCCCAGTCCTTGCCCGCACCCGCCACGCGCATGAACGCCGCGTGGCTCTCCGCCAGAAGCGCGTCGAACACCGGGCCGCGATGGCTGTGCTCCAGGATGCCGATGCCGCTTCCGTTCAGATCCAGCAGGTCCTGCCGCAGCTGCTCCAGCACTTCCAGCGGCATCGCCGCCGGGCCCGCGCTGAAGTTGAACACGCGTCCGCCCGGCATCGGCCGCACGGCGGCGAGCATCTCCAAGCCTTGCACCGCGCTCATGCCCGCCTCACGATCGTGAACAGGCCTGCGCTCAGCACCGCCGGATTCTTGCGGATCGCGGCGAGCTGGTCCTCGCTGGGTGCCTGGTCAAGATGGATGCGCGCCATCGCAGCCTCGCCTCCCTCGTAGATGATGTTCTCCATCTCCTCCACGTTGATCCCGCCCTGACCGAGCGTGTAGAAGACATGCGCCAGCACGCCCGGGCGGTTCAGGTGCCGCACCGAGAGCAGCGTGGTCGCCGGCGTCTGCCGTGCGCGATTCACGCAGTTGGGTGCGGTGCCTCGATCCAGCCACTCGCGGATCACTCGGACCGTCTCGTGCGAGACCGCCTGCGCCGCCTGGTCGGTGCTTGCGGCCACATGGAACGTCCCGTAGACGCCGGGCAACTTGGCGAGCGGACTTTCGAAGCTGGCGCAGTCCGACTCGGGCTCCTTCGAGAAGACGTCGAGTCCCGCGCGAATGCCTCGATCCCGCACCGCGGCGGCCAGCGCGCCTTCGTCGATCACGCGGCCGCTCGAGATGTTCACCAGGATCGCGCCCTGCTTCAGCGCGTTCAGGAACTTGTCGCCGATCAGGCCATCGGTCTCCTCATTCACCGCCACGCACACGCACACCACATCGGCGAGCTTGGCCAGATTCACGATGTTCGCGCAGAAATGCACACCCGCAGCGTCGGCCTTCTCCTCGGTCAGGTGCCGGCTCCACGCCACCACGCCCATGCCGAAGGTCTTGGCGCGACGAGCAATCTCCATGCCCACCTGTCCCAACCCGACGATGCCCATGGTGCGTCCATGCAGGCCCGCCGCCCTCAGGAAGTCGGCGCGATCCCACTTGCCCTCGCGCATGCGGATCACCTGATCGGGCACGCGACGATCGCACGCCAGCACGTGCGCCCATGCCAGCTCCGCCACGGCATGCGCATTGCGTCCGGGGCAGTTGCTCACGAACACGCCGCGACGGCTCGCCGCCACCAGATCGATCTCCTCGGTGCCGGCACCCGCCTGCACCACGAGCGCCAGACGCGGACTCGCCTCGATGGTCGCGGCCGTCACCGCGGTCTCGCGCACCACAAGGACCTCGGGCTGCAGCGTCGCGAGTCGCGCCGGCAACTCCGCCGCGCTCACGGTGGGTTCATGAATGGTGTCGCACCCAAGATCGCGCAAGGCCTGCAGACTGGCCGCCTCGAAGGCGTCGGCGACAAGAATGCGCGCGGTGGTGCGGCTCCCGGAGGCTGGCGCGCCGCTGCGCGGCGAAAAAGTGGTCATCGCGAAATTGTAGTCGCCGCCCGCTCCAATTCCGCCATGCACAGACCCGATCGGAACCGGGGCTCGAACCACGTGCTGGCCTCCGGAAGCAGCCTGCCGTCCGCGGAAAGTCCACGCAATTCAGAGAGTTCCGGATCCGCCACCAGGATCATGCAACCTGCCGCGCCGGCTCGAACCTGCGCCTCGATCGCATCCTGATGCATTCTCGATCCCGCCTTCCAGGATGCTCCGCCGGCCCATGCCTCCACCTGGAGCACGGCCTGCTCGAAGCGCTCCGACATCTCGCAGCAAAACCAGGCGACGCCCCCCGGATCGGCGGCGCAGACCAGTGCGCATCCCGGCGCGGGCGCGACACCCGTCATGTCCGCCACGCGAACCGCCTTGCTGGCCGTCAGGAACGCCGCGGAACGATCCACGCCGATGCCTGCGATCGACGCACGCCCCGCCACGTGCTCCATCGGAACCAGCATGGTCAGGGTGTCACCGCTCGCGGCGTGAGGTGCCGCACGATGATGCCCCTCCAGCAGAAGGCCTTCACGCACCTCTCCGAAAGCTCGTGCCAAGGCCTCGGCTCGCGTGCCCAACCACAAGGTGTGCGTCGCGCCATCCTCGGCCACCACATGGAACAGCGGACGATCGTTCATCTCGCGCTCGAACAGATCCAAGATCTCGGGCGTCGCGTCGAAGCCCACGATCGTCGGATCCGCATGCACGCCCACGTGCGACGTGTGTCGTTGCCACGACGCGGCGCGATCGGCATGCGCACGCCGGTGCGGCCGCACCACCTGCGATCCGAAGACACCGCTCTCGACGCAGGCCACCAGCGCCACCGAGGTCCGTCCCGCGTGCACCTGCCGGTGCATGAACATCGCCGGCTCCGCGTGCCGAATCAGCGCGCGTGACT
This sequence comes from Planctomycetota bacterium, assembly GCA_016872835.1. Taxonomy (GTDB): domain Bacteria; phylum Planctomycetota; class Phycisphaerae; order Phycisphaerales; family SM1A02; genus SYAC01. The sequence goes on from VGYX01000007.1 coordinate 17,451, forward strand.
CCAGAAGTTCCTGCACCAGAGGTGTGCCGCGCTCCAGCAGCGCCGCCAGACTCCGTGGGGTGCGCTCCGCATGCAGGCGCCGATCCGGTTCGCTGTGGTGGTCCAGACGGGCCATGGAGAACTCGCGCACGCGGGCTGCAGAGGGCCGGATGGCCAGGAATGGACGGATGCGAATCACGGTTTTTGACTCAGGAATGCCAGTTTAGGCGCCCGGTTCCATCTGCACCGCCTTCACCGGGCCTCGAAAGCGGCAGATCCGCTTCAGGAGGTCCCCCTTCGGACCGACCTCCCGGTGGGACTCGGCTTGGCGCCGGACCCCACGACCGCACAGTCAAGACCAGATCCGAAGCGAGGTTCTCATGCGTTCCAATCTGCCAACCCGTCACGATGCGCCCGAAACGGAAGCGCTGCTCCACGCGCCACAGTCGAACACCGACCTGCCCGGTGGCGCAGGCTTCGATCGACTCGCCCGCAAACTCCGACGCGCCGGCCTGGTCTGGGCCCAAGCGGAACCAAGCCACCTTCGCTGGAGCCTGAGCGGTGACTTCCTGACCACCTTGGTGGCGGAGAGCCCTTGGATCCGCCGACGCGTGGACGAGATCTCGCAGGGATGGAACCATGGCGCCACCGTCTCGCATGTCGAGGCGATCCCAGGCTGCTGGGTGCTGCCTTCGGGTGCACGCGATCGCTGCGATGGCGCGGCTCGTGGACTCGCGGTGGCGGTGACGCGCCAGGCCGCAGGCCCCCGCGGCAGCCTCCGCGCGCTCTGCCAGGGTGCCGGACTGGATCACGACCTGGTCCGCGACATGCTGCTGCGCGACTCCGCCATCTCGCTGAACGAGATCCCACGTCTGGCGGCCATGGTGCGCCTGCTCAAGCCCGTAGCGCTGCAACCGTCCACGGTTCCAGGCGTCGAGACCCTTCTGCGGGCGGTCGAGACCACCCATCGAACCGTGCGCGGACACAGCGAGCGGACCTCACGGCTGGCCCAGCGTCTGGCCGAAGCCGCGGGCCTGAGCAAGAAAGAGCGTGAAACCGCGCGCCTGGCAGGGTTGCTGCATGACGTGGGCAAGCTCGGCGTGCCCGAAAGCGTCATTCGGAAGCCTGGTGCCCTGACTGCGGAGGAACGCTCCGTCGTCAACCTGCACCCCGAGATCGGCCATCGCATGCTTCAGGGGGTGCGTGGGCTTGAACACGCCCTTCCCGGCGTGCTGTGGCATCACGAACGTTGGGATGGCGCGGGCTATCCGCACCGTCTCTCCGGCGAGTCCATCCCCCAGGTCGCCCGAATCATGTCGATCGCGGACAGTTTCGATGCCATGCGAAGCGAACGACCATATCGCCGGGCACTCTCCGATCAGGAAGCCATCCGTGAGATTCGCGAGGGTTCCGGCCGTCAGTTCGATCCGCGTCTGGCGAAGACCTTCCTGCAGCTGCTGGAGTGCCAACCGGCGTTGGCGGCCTGACGACTTGCGCTCCCGGCGAATGTGGCACAAAATGCCCGCATGACGGCCGAGGTCATGGATCGACCCGCGCAACTCGCGAACCTCGAGAGAGTCGCTTGCGCGCTGCCACACCTCGACCGACTGGTGCTCCAGTTGCGCTGGGCGGATGGACTGACTCGCGGAGAGACCGCACTGGTGCTCGATGTGGAGGCCGCCAGCGTGCTGGCCGCCGAGATGCGCCTACGCAGGTGGTCTGCAGCTGCGGTGCCGATCAGTTGAAGTCGAGCAAGATGAGGGCCACGTCGCCGAAATCGACGAAGCCCGAGCCATCGATGTCAGCAGAGCATGCATTGCACGGGCCGAATTCCAGCAGCACGAGCGAGACGTCCCCGAAGTCCACTCGCCCATCGCAGTCAAGATCAGTCGCCCTGCACGGACTCGCCGTCTCCACCACGATGCGAAGACGCGACGCCTGTGCCAAGCCGAGCGTGACCAAGCCGTTCTCCTTCGAATAGAACGACGGGAAGGCTCCGCCCTGCTGCTGCACAAGCGTCAGAGAGCTAACTGACAAGAACAGGCGTCCCACATCGAGCCCCTGCGCGAGATACCGTTGGATCCCAGGATCCGCGACGTTCAGCGTGAACTTCATGATGGCGTTCGCGGGCACCAGCGCGCCTACCGCAAGTCCCTCCACATCGCCGATGGCGAAGGGCTGAGCCTGAAATCCCTGTCGGGGATTGTTCGAGATGTCTGTGGCCACACCTTCCGCGTTCACCTGCGCCGCGAAGGCGTTGCGCACACCCGGACTCAGCGGACTCAGACCCGCGTTCGCGAAGACGGAATTCTCGAGAAAGTTGCCCGAGTTCCATCCACCGCGGAACCCTACGCCGAACAGCTCAATTGGCTGTCCGGGGTCGGTGTCCACCGTCAATCGTGGATCCGTCGATGGAAGGAAGTTAGTCCATGGATCACTGGTCGTGTCCAGCCGGAAGACGAGATCGTTCGCAACCTGCACCGTGACCTCGGCACTGGTGATCACGTAGCCTGAAGCGCCTGCACCAACGGGGATCTGCGGGCCCGTGTCGAATGCAAGCAGTACCTGTCCGTCGCGTGCATCGAATTGGGTCTGCACTTGACGGTCACTTCCGAACACACTGAACGTGCTGCGGGTTCCCGGCGTGGCATTGAACGGGTACATCCAGCGATCCAATGCTGGGCGTGCGAGCAGAACATCAAAGGTGTTTGCGCCGGAGGGCCGAACGACAATAGTCGCGAGGAGCACGATCAGAGGGAAAAGGTGTCTCATGGGTGGAAAGGGACGGTATACTGATGGACTTGCCGGGTCCACGCCGAAGCAACTTTTTCCTGCCCGCAAAAGGCTTCACGCTCGTCGAACTGCTGGTGGTCATCGCCATCGTCGGCCTGCTTGCCGCGCTGGCAGTGCCAGCCATCTCGAAGGTTCGAAATCGGGCCGCCGCGGTGAGCGAACTCGCTGCCCTGCGCGGCGTGGTGATGGGCTGGACCCAGTACGCCGCGTCACAAAAGGGCTCGCTGATTCCCTGCTTTTATGGGCTGCCCCCCCTCGAACCCCTGCCCGCCTTCTACGAGGATGGGCTTGCCATTCCCCTGACCGTGTACGGGAACCAGCGCTCCGTCGTGGCACGATGGCCATGGCGGCTCGCGCCCTACCTCGATCATGATGCGCGCCCGCTGCAGCCCGGCAACGAGAACTGGCAGGTGAACGAATGCAGCGCGGGCGATCCCATGAAGGCGCTCTATTTCGGCAGCCTCTATCCCGGCTTCGGCATGAACGGCATGTGGGTTGGTGGCGACCAGGAGCGATACGGCTTCATGCCGTCGGAGATCGGAGGTCGCCCGAATCCGTTCCACAAACTGCATGTCTCACGACTCTCAGGCATCCGACATCCGGAACGTCTCACGGTGTTCGCAAGCGCCCGCACAAATCAGGATGCGTGCGCGACCGGCCAAGTCCGTGAGGGCTATTTCAGGCTCGAAAGCCCGCAGTGGCTTGGCCCGCAGTGGCAGGCGCGCTACGACCCTGAGCTTGCCAGCAGCTGCGGCAACGTGAGCGCCCGATGGGATGGGCAAGCCTCGGTCGCGACGGCCAACGGCGGCGTGGAACTCGTGCCGATCGAGGAACTGCGCGACATGCGTCGCTGGGCCGATCAGGCGGACAAGGCCGACTGGCGCTTCAGCCCCCGCTAGGCGGCGGCACAGTCGGCGGCGGCGCGACGGGCTGAGCGCCCGCGTTCGGTGCCGGCGTCGGCGTAGTGGTGCGACCCGTTGGAAGCGTGGAGGGCGACTTCGGCTGGGAGATCGTGGGTGGCGGTACGGGCTTCACGCCCAGATCGGGCGCCGGCGGCGCGCGCTGCGGTCCCAACTGACGCTCCGAGGGCTTGGTGCCCAAGCCCTGCGAGGGCAACACGCCCTGCGCCGTCACGGGCATCTCAAGCGCCTTCAGTTCCTCCTCCGACAGCGGCTTCACATCGGAGGGATCGGGCTGGTTTCCCTCCACGCCACTCTCGTTGAAGCCCCACGCGCCCATGCCCTGCACGGCCTCGCGCGCGCTCGGGATCGGCAGCACTTCACTCCAATCGATTCGCGCCTGTCCCAACTGCGTGCCGGTCGCGAACGCGAGGTCCACCAGCGAGATCTGCCAGGTGGCAAGAGCGCGAACCTCGCGGCTCTGCGCGTCGCCCAACCGCGCGGCCGCATCGAGCACGTCGATGCTGGTTCGAAGGCCCACGTCGAACTGTCGCTTCTCGGCCTCATATGTTCGCCCAGCCAGCGCGGTCTCCAGACGCGCCGCCAAGATGCGCCGCCATGAGTTCTCCAGATTGTCCATCGCGTTCAGCACTTCCTGCCGGATCGACAAGCGGCGCTGGTCGCGTGTGGCGAGCCGCTGCAGCCGCGTCAGGATCGCCCCCTGGACACGGTTCTTGGCAGCCTCGTTCCCCAAGGGAATGCGCGCGTTCGCGGTGAGCGAATATTGATCGGCGTCACCGATGGAGTCCCACGACTGGACGAAACTGGTGCCGTATCCGAAGTACTGGTAGGTGTAGTCCACCGTGAAGAGGGGCAGCGCCTGATTGCGCGCCAGGTCGATGTTGTTGGCGTCGATCGAGAGCTGCAGCTCGAGTTCGAGCATCTCCATGCGGTTGTCGATCGCCTTGGTGCTCATCCGCTCGGGATCGAACTGCAGCGATATGGGGCTCGGCAGCGTCTTGGTGGCCACGTACGTCGTGCCGTCAAGCGGGAGTTCCGGATCGTTCATGATCCGCTTCAGATCACGCTGTCGCAGCCGCACCACGTTGTCGGCAAGAATGATCGCCTCCAGTCGGCTGCCCACGCCACTTTCGGCGCGGATGATCTCCACCTCGGCCGTCTGACCAGCCTTCACGAGTCGCCGGGCCAGCTCCAGCTGCACCACGGCAAGCTCGTACTGCTGCAGCCGGACCTCCAACTCGCGCGTGGCGGAGTACAGGTTCCAATAGGCCCTGTCCACGTTCGCCAGCACACGAATCGCCTCCAACTTCGTGCGTGCATCCGCGATCTGGCTGTTCAACTTCGCGACACGGATGCTTGCCGTATTCGCCTCGATGCCCGCGCCACGCAAGAGCGGCTGAGCGATCGAGAACTGCAGGCCACTCTGATTGTCCTGGGAGGCCGGAATCAGTCCGGCGAGGTCCTGTTCCGCCAGGATCGACTGGGCGGACAGATCCACGGTTCCGCCGGTCGCCAACGGTACGGTAAGACCTGTGCCAAACGTGTCCCGTGCCAACCCCTCGCCGCCCAGCACGCTCGAGACCAGATTCTGATCGTTGCGGTTGTAGTTGGAGAAGATGCTGGTCTCGAACTTCGCCATCTCCACCCCGACCGCCGACTCGGCGAGTGAGGGATTGAACAGCTGCACGCGCAGATCCAGGTTCCGTTCGAGCGCCAGCAGGCGGCAAGCGGCCAGCGTCATCTCGCGCATCGGCGGCGGCTTCTGCCCGGGCAGTCGGTCGGCAGCAAGATCCTTCGATGCCTCCGCCAATGTTCGGGCAGGAATCGAACTTTCCCGAACAGGATCGAAGGTGCCCACCTCGCGTAGACGCTCGGGCGACGCGGTGTGTGGCGTCATCGAGTCACTGAAGAGCTCGTTCTGGCAGCCGAGCGCAGCCGACAGGACCAGCGCGACCGCCACCCGCACGATCCGAATCGTGCCATGCTCACTCATGCCGCAGCGCCTCGATCGGATCCAGTCTGGAGGCCTTGATGGCCGGGAACATGCCGAACACCACGCCCACTCCCGCGCTGAACACGAACGCGAGCGCCACGGCCCACGCGGGCACGCTCGCGTTCTCAAGCTTCGCGCCCGGGATCTGGCTGACCGCGAACGCGAAGCCCTGCCCGATCAGCACGCCCACCAGACCGCCCACCAGACACAGGGTGACCGCCTCCAGCAGGAACTGCAGCAGGATCGCGGTCGGCGTGGCGCCCACGGCCTTGCGAAGGCCGATCTCGCGCGTGCGCTCGCTCACGCTCACCAGCATGATGTTCATGATGCCGATGCCGCCGACCAGCAGGCTGATGCCCACGATGCCACCCGCCACCGCGGTGATGCCGCTCGCGATGCTCTTGAACTGGTCGATGAACTGGTCGATGGCCTGCACGCGGAAGGTGTCGGGATCGCCTGGCGTCAGGCCGCGCACCTTGCGCAGCACGCGCGTGATCTCGGCGCGCGCGTCGTCGGCCTCGGCGGGCGAGTTCGCCAGCGCCACGAAGCGCATGAAGAAGTCGCGGTCCATGAACTTCTCCATCAGCGGATGCGGAATGAAGAGCTCCGCGCTGATGGTGTTGAAGCCCGTCATGCGCTCGGTGATCGTCTCCACCACGCCCACGATCAGGAACCGCCGTCCGCCGATGATCAGGTGCGTGCCCACCGGATCGGCCGGCAGCTGCAGGTCGCGCACCGCCAGGTCGTTCACCAGGCAGACCTGGCGCGCATTGTCGATGTCGAGCTGGCTGAAGGGCCGCCCCATGATCACCTGACGGTTCTCGGTGGCGTGCCACGCGGGCCAGATGCCGCTCACGCTCACACCCTCCAACGTCTCCGCCTCGCTCTGCACGCTCAGGCTGGTCTCGCTGATCGGCGTCAGCCCCTTCAGCGAGGTGCATTGATCGCGAAGCGCGAACGCCTCGGGTGCCTTCAGCCGGATCTTCTCCCACGGAAAGAGGTTCCTCGGCACGCCCTCGGGGCGGCTCGGCCACACGTACAGGCGCGCGGCGCCGAAGGTCTCGAACTCGGCCAGGACCTTCGTCTTCAGGCCGGTCAACGCCGCGATCACGGCGGTGGTGCTTGCCACGCCCACGATGATGCCAAGCGCCGTCAGGATGCTGCGAAGCTTGTTGGCCCAGATCTGCCGCAGGGCCAGCACCACGTTCTCGTAGTAGAAGAGTGGATTCAGCATCTCAGGCCGCGCTCCGGATCGCGGGCACCAGCGGACCGACGGCAGGATCCTGCTCGGCCGGCAGGTCGCTCAGCACCAGTCCGTCACGCAGCCGCACCACGCGCTGGCAGTGCGCCGCCACGTCGTTCTCGTGCGTCACCATCAGCACCGTCTGTCCATCCTGGTGGATCTGCTCGAAAAGCTTCAGGATCTCCTCGGTGGTCACAGTGTCGAGGTTGCCAGTCGGCTCGTCGGCCATCAGGATGCGCGGCTTCGCGATCAGCGCGCGCGCGATCGCCACGCGCTGCTTCTGGCCGCCGCTCAGCTGGTTCGGCCGGTGATCCATGCGCTGGCCCAGGCCCACCCGCTGCAGCGCCTCCTCGGCCAGCTTGCGTCGCTCGCGCGCCCAGCCCCATCCCTTTCCACGCGCGTACAGCAGCGGCAATTCCACGTTCTCGAGCGCCGTCAGACGCGGCAGCAGTTCGAAGCTCTGGAAGACGAAGCCGATCTGCTCGTTGCGGATCTGCGACAGTTCCGCCGCATCCAGCCCGCTCACCTCGCGTCCACTCAGGTGGTACGTGCCGGCCGTGGGACGATCCAGACAACCCAGCGTGTTCATCAGCGTGCTCTTGCCGCTGCCCGAACTCCCCATGATGGCAACCATCTCGCCCGCATGCACCGTCAGGTCCACGCCGCGAAGGGCGTGCACGATCTCCACGCCCACTTGGTAGACCTTCGTCACCCCCCGAACCTCGATGATCGGCTGCTGGGTCATGTCGGACTCAACGCATGCCCCTGCGTCCGCCTCCCATGGGCGGACCCATGCCGCCACCCTGCCCTCGTGCTTCCTCGGCGGCGGCCCAGCGGCTCGCGTCCTTCGAGGGATCCTCCTTCTCGACCGCTTCACCGTCCTTGAGCTTCTCCAGGGATCGATACGGACCGGTGATGATGGTGTCACCCGCGGTCAGGCCTTCCTTGATGAGCGTGTCCGTCAGGTTGCTCGGGCCGGTCAACACCGGCGTCACGACGGCCTTGCCGTCGACCACCCGGAACACCACGGTGGTCACGCGGCGATTCTTCTGCACCAGCGGACTCGACTGCACCGATTCGGGCAGGTCGTTCACCGGACGCTCCACCACGGCCTGACTGGGCACTATCAGCCCCTCCTGCCTCGCGATGTCGATGTCCACGTTCCCGGTGAGTCCGCTGAAGATCTGCCGACCCTTCAGGTCCAGGTTCACGAGCACCTTGAAGCTTCCGGTGCCGTCCTTCTCCACGGTGCGCTGCAGCGCGATCTCGCTCACCTTGCCGTCGAAGGGATCATCCTTGTAGGCATTCACGTAGATCTTGGCGTCCTGACCCACGGCCACGCGCGCGATGTCGGTCTCCGCCACCTTCGCGTTCAGGTGCATCGCGCCCAGATCGGCCACGGTCATGATCAGCGTGCCCGGACTGTTCATGATTCCCACCACCGCCAGCTCGCCCACCTCCGCCTTCAGGTACGTCACCAGGCCGTCGATGGGGCTCACGATCACCGTTCGACGCACCGCCTCGCGCGACTGTTCGATCGTGGCCTCACTGGCCGCAAGCGACCTCTCCAACTGCGCGATCGTCTTCTCCGCGGCCTGTACCTGACTCTCGATGTCGCGCGCACGCGCGATCGCGTCGTCGAGCTGCTGTCGGCTCACGTCACCCGTGTCGTGCAGGGCTTGCGTGCGCGCCAGGATCGCCCGCACGTTCTCCTGATTCTGCTTTGCGCCCTGGATGCGGCTGCGCTCCGCCTCCAGACGGAAGCGGTCGCCGTCACGCCGCGCCTCGGCACCCGCGAGCGCGGCCTGCAGATCGCGGCCATCCATGCGAACCAGCACGTCGCCCTTCTTCACGCGCGCACCCTCGCGCGCCGGCAGCTCCATGATGCGGGCACTCACCTCAGCGCTCACGTCCACCTTGCTCTTGGGCTCCACCACGCCCGGGGCCGACACGCTCTCGACCAGCACGCCGTTCTTCACCTCGGTCATGCGGACTTCGGTGGCGCCCGTGCCGTCGGAGCTCATCATGAAGGCCACAGCGCCCCCAATCAGGCACAGCACGACGGCGATGATGAGATAGGTGCGCATGGGATCCCTGTTTAAGTCCAATAACTTGTCAGTACCCCCGTCGGAGGAGGCTACCTGTTTCGCCCAACCCGTGTGCTGGTTGCAGCCGAAGGGGGTGCAGGGAAAGGAAAAGCCCGCAGGGAGCGCCTGCGGGGGCTTGATGGGCTGTTCAGGGGCCCTGTCGCCGGCGCGACCTTACTGGCAGGGTCCGGTGCTCAGCAGGATCAGTGCCACGTCACCGAAGTCCACCTCGCCGGTGCCGTCCAGATCGCTGGCGCAGCCCGGGCAGCGACCGTAGTCCAGCAGGGCGAACGCCACGTCACCGTTGTCGACCTCGCCGCTGCCATCGATGTCACCGAAGCATGCGTTCACCACGCCCTTCAGTCGCAGCGCCGTCTTGTAGTAGATGTCCGGGTTGTCACCCGTCTGCACCACGTAGGTTGGCGTCGCGCTTGCCGCGTAGCGCCCGAAGCCCGACGTCGGCCAGTTCAAGCTTGCCCAGTAGGCGGGTCGGAAGCTCGTCGGGCTCTGCTGCGGAATGCCGTTGGCCGCGTAGTAGAACACGCCAAACGCACCGTTCGTGGCTCCAGCCTTCTCCGGCTTCAGCACCCAGTAGTAGTCGCCCGAGAACAGGTCGATCGGCGCAGTCAGATCGATGAAGTACCGCCGGCCGTAATCCGAGTTGATGTTCGCGTACGAATTCGGGTTGAAGGTCACGGTGCCCTCGGCCACCAACGTCTCGCCGTTGGCTTCACTGAAGGCGTTCAGCCAGTTGCCGGATCGGGAATACACGGCGTAGCGCAGGGTGTCCGCGATCGCCGCACCCGCAGGAAGCGTGTTGGCCGTGCTGTAGTTGAAGCCGACGAATTCGAAGCCGTCGATCGTGCCTCCGTTGATCAGCGTGAACGGCTGGGCGATCACGTAGCGTGCGTTCGTCGCGCTCTGATAGCCCGAGGTGTAGTAGAGATTCACCAGCGAGCTGTCGGAGACCTTCTTCACCCGCTTCTGACGACCGTTGTCGTACAGCGTCGAGCGATAGGCGACCGTCATGGAGCCCGGCGTGAGCGCCGGCGCATCGTCGGGGCTCTGTCCGTCGTCCAGGAAGGTTCCAAGCCGGATCAGGTAGTAGTTGCCCTGCGTGGTGCCCACCAGCGTGATGGCGGAAGGCCCGCCCGAATCCGTGGTGCCATCGCCGTCCTCGTCGCAGCTGTCGTCGCGGCAGCCCGCGTACTTCGTCGGCAGGTCCGACGGATCGCCGATGTCGGGGCTCGCACCAAGGTTGTAGATGCTCACCACGGAGTCGCCGAAGTTGCCGAGCCCGCACATGGTGACTCGAAGGTCGCCGTCGGTCGGTGCGGGGCCCGCCAGGTACCACACGTCGCGCGCGGTGTTGCTGGAGCAGAGCGAGTTCACGTTGTTCGGGCCATCCGTGTTGGCGCCCGTGTTGTCGAAGCCGAACGTGATGGAGCCTCCGGCCAGGTCGATCTGGGCCGGTGTGGTGAAGCAGTCGTTGTCCGTGATCGGATTCACGCACGCGAACACGAAGTTCCCGCACTCCGCAACGCCGACCTGCACGCAGTTGGCGTCCCAGGCCACATTGCAGCACTCGGTATTGAACTGACAGACGGTCTCGCAGCACAGCGCGTCATTGCAGCCGGGCTCGGTGCTGGCCTGGGTGCACTCCCCCGCCGCCGTACCACACGAGGCGCTGTCCAGCGCGCTCACGGTGACATCCAACGCATAGAGCACTGGTCCGTCGTACTTGGTGGGCGCGCTGGTGGGATTGAAGGCCGTCGAGATCACCAGCACCACGTCGCCCGCAGGCGCCGGGATGCGGAAGCGTTCAATGCCGTTCGGCAGGCGCACCAGCGGAACCTGCGGGCATCCATCCGAGTCGAAGGCGCCGGCCACCAGCGTCTTCGCCGAGGCCTGCACCGAACCCGAATACATCGAGAGGTAGCTCTGCTCCCCACCCGCGAAACCCACCGGCGCCCCATCCACGGTGCGCCCCATCGACAGCGTGACTTCCAGATAGCAACTGGCCGGCACCGAGAAGCGCAGCCAATCCAGGTCTCGCGAGCTGGAACTGGTGCCATTCAGTGGAACGAAGGTCCCGACCTCGCCAGTGAATCGAAAGCTCGAACCCACCGACTGCGCACCAAGCTCGCTGAACGCGGCCGGGGTGACGTTCCATCCACCATTCGGATCAGGATCCGCCACGCCGTCCAGATCGGCGTCGACACCGTTGTTGAATCCAGTCTCGACCAGACCGGCGCCACTCGCGGGGTCCGCAAGGTTGCACACCTGCGCCCAAGCCGCGCCAGTCGTGCCGATCACAAGCCATGCGCCCAACGAGCGCCCGAGGAAGGTCGCGAGATTCTTCATTTGCATCTGATTCACAATGGGATCACACGGCCCACCACACGGGCCTGCGTGCAGTATGAACCAGAATCGCCGCCTGTCAGGGGCGAAACGGTCGATTGCGCGAAACTTTCCCCGACGCGGGGTGGGCGCCGTCGCGCCTCACTGACAGGGTCCGGTGCTCAGCAGGATCAGGGCCACGTCGCCGAAGTCGACCTCACCGGTGCCGTCCAGATCGCTGGCGCAGAGCTGGCAGGAACCGAAGTCCAGCAGGGCAAACGCCACGTCACCATTGTCGACCTCCATGCTGAAATCCAGGTCACCGAAGCACGGCATCGAACTCACGGGCGTTCCCTTGAGCTTGATGGGTGCGTGGTACAGCACGCCAGCACGATCGCCCGTCTGCACGCGATACGTCGCCGTGGAGCTGGCCGTCGTGAGCACCCACGTGCCCGGGGCGGTCGCGTAGTTCTTGGCGTTCCACCAGCAGGCGCGGTTGTTCGCCGGGTTGAAGTGCTCGATGCCGTCCTGACCGTACACATAGAAGCCCAGCGCACCGCTGGTCGAGCCCGCCGTGGTGCCCTTCAGGCCCATGAAATAGGACCCGGCCGTCAGCATGAACGGGGTCGGGAAGTCCAGGAAGTAGCGGCGGCCCGCGTCGGAACTGATGTTCGAGTAGGCCGTGCTGTCGAAGACGAGCTCGCCCTCGGCGACCACGGTGTTCACGCCGGGATTCCAGGTTCCCATCCACGCCGCACTGCTTCCGTCACGCGCGAAGATCACCCACTTCACGCGATCGGCGATCGCGGAGGCACTCGTCGGTACGGTGGTGCTTGCGCAGAACTCCAGACCCTCCACCTGCGCGTCCTCCGGGAGGGTGAACGGCGTCGCCAGCATGTAGTCCGCATCGGTCGTCGAGCGATAGCCCGTCTGCACCGTGAGATTCAAGGCCGTGTTGTCAGAGTTGCGAATCACCTGACGCTGACGACCGCTGTTCCACAGGGTCGTGCGCACGTTGAAAGACACCTGCCCCTGCAGCGCGAGGGCCGAGTCCGGATCCGCGCCGGGCTCCAGATAGGTGCCGATCCGGATCAGGTAGGTGTTGTCCTTCAACACGTTCACCATGGTGTACGCCGATGGTCCGCCGGCGTCGGTGGTGCCATCGCCGTCGTCATCGCAATAGTCGTCGCGGCAACCCCGATACAGCGCCGGAAGCGTCTGGCCATCGGCAAGACCCGTCACTGCGCCCAGGTTGTAGGTCGAGATCACCGAATCGCCAAGATTGCCGACGCCGCACATGCTGATGGTCACATCCGCGTCCGCGGGCATCGGGCCGATCTGGTACCAGATGTCGCGCGCGGTCAGCGCACCGCACAGCTCCAGCAGGTTGTTTGGGCCATCCGTGCTGGCGTTCGTGGTGTCGAAGGCGCGCACCACCGGCATCGAAGCGACATCAATGATTTCGGGCGAGGTCGCGCAGTCGTTGGCCGGACCACCCGCGTCGCAGGCGTAGACGAAGTTGCCGCACTCTGACACACCAGTCTGGATGCAGTTGTTGTCCCAAGCCACACTGCAGCAGTCGGGCTCTAGGGTGCAGACCAGATCACAACACGCAGCGTCGCTGCAACCAGACGTGGCGCGAGCGGTCACGCAGTTGCCCGTCGCCGTTCCGCATGACGCATTGTCCAGCACCTGCAGCGTCACGTCGAGTCCGTACAGGATCGGGCCCGCGTAGAGGGAGGCATCCTTCGGCGTGGTCGCGATCACCAGCACGTCGGCGCCCGCGGCGACGGGCACCCGCACCTGGGTGCGTCCGTTTGGATACACATAGGTCGAGCCATTCGGGCAGCCGACCTTGGCGGTGTTGGACAGTTCAACGGCCTCTGTCTGCGACTGCACATTGCCGGTGTACACCGACAGTTCACTCACCTCACCCTGCCCAAAGGGCAGCACGAAGCCCCCAAGGTCGCGGCCCATCGAAAGTGTGATCGCGGCGTAGCACGGACCGGTCGCCGTGAAACGGATGAAGTCAAGGTCACGGAAGTTGGTCCCGCTCGTGCCGGAGTAGTTGCCCACCTGACCGGTCACGCGGAAGCTGGTCCCAGGCGCGTGCGTGCCAGCCTCAAGGAACGGGTACAGACCTGTTCCGGGATCGGCCGGGGTAAACCAGCCACCGTTGCCGTCCTTCAGGATCGCCTGATTGAAGCCGCCGTCCACCAGCGTGGCGGGTGAGGCCGGAGAATCCAGATCACACACCTCCGCCGTTGCAACGGAAGCGGCAACGGAGGCGATGGACATGGAGATCGCGATTCGGATCGTGGGGCGCATTGGCTGTGGACTCCCGAGAGATGGGCGTGGCGTTCGCCGAGAGCACACCTCGACATATTCCCAATGTGACCCGCCAACGCCCGCGTTCCAACATCAAAGGCCTGTTTCCAATCGAAGACCGGCCACTCATCCGCAAAAAGGAGGACCCCCCGGCGCAAGGCCGGGGGGTCGTGTACCCGTAGTGATGTGCCTTCTCAGATCAGCCGTGCATCAGGAGCACGGACCGGTGCTGAGGAGGATGAGGGCGACGTCACCGAAGTCGACCTCGTTGGTACCGTCGAGATCGGCCGCGCAACCCGGGCATTGCCCGAAATCGAGCAGGCAGAACGCCACGTCGCCGTTGTCGACTTCATTGTTTCCGTCGAGGTCGCCGAAGCAGGCGACAGCGAGGTCACCCTTGATGCTGAACGCGGGCTGGAAGGTCAGGCCCTGGTTGTCATCGGACTGCGGCGTGTAACTCTCGGTCGTGCCATTCGCCTCGAACAGCTGGTAGGCGATCATCTCGGGACCCGGGCCAATGCCACGCCAACCGAACGCCTTGCCGGCGACCGTCGGACCAGCGGGGTTGGTACCGGTGTTGTTGAGCGAGAGGAGATACTGGTCGGGGATACCCTCGATGCCGTAGCTGAGCCACGCGAAGTACGTGCCAGTCGTCGTGCCTTCCGAGTTGTCGCCGTAGCAGGTGAAGTAGTAGTCACCTGCCGCGAGCTCGAACGCCGCGCTGAGGTCGACGAAGTAGCGCTGGCCGTAACGGTCACCGACGTCCGCGAAGGCCTCGATGTCGAACGGTTCGATGCCCTCGAAGAGGACCTGCGAAGCATCGAACATGCCGGCGCCGAACGGACGGCTGAAGGCCCCGTGATCCGTGTCGGCGCTGTTACGCGCGATGACCTTCCAGGCAACCCGGTCTGCGACGCCGGAATCACTGCCGAAGGCGGTGAAGTCGAAGCCGTTGACTGAGGCTGGCTCCAAGGTGGAGAAGGGCACGAACATCCAACGCTTGGGGTTGGTGGATGAAGCGACACCCGAAATCCAGCCCAGGTTTACGTTGGTACCGTCCGCCTTCGCCAGCGCCTCCTGCGCGCCGTTGCTGAACAGCTGGGCACGGAAGCTCACGTTCAAGCTGCCGGTGAGACCAGCGATGCTTGGGTCGTTCGGATCCTGACCAGCATCCAGGAAGCTGCCGAGGCGGAGCATGTAGTACTCGTCCTTCAACACGCCAATCAAGTTGATGCCGGCGGGACCACCGAAGTCGAGCTGACCGTCGTCGTTGTCGTCACACACGTCGTCGCGGCAGCCGATGTAGAGGTCCGGCAGCTTGCTGCCGTCGTCCAGCGACGAGATCGGCGTGCCGGCGGTGTCGGTGCCCAGCCCATAAACGCTGAGGACCGCGTCACCGGTGTTGCCGGCATCGCACATGCTCGCGCGGAGCTCGCCGTCATACGGCAGCGGGCCCACCACGTACCACACGTCACGGGTGGTGTTGCTCGAGCAGAGCGCGTTCACGTTGTTGGGACCGTCGTTCGTCGCCTGCGAAGCGTCGAAGCCGAAGGTGATCGGCAGCGTAGTCGCATCGATGAACTCGGCCTGGCCCGCACAGTCGTTCGGCACGCTGGCGTTCGTCACGCACTCGTACACGAACAGACCGCACTCCTCAACGCCCGTTTGGATGCAGGACGCATCCCACCCCACGTTGCAGCAGTCCGGGACGAACAGGCAGACGGTGTCGCAGCACAGCGGGTCATTGCAGCCGGGCGACGTGTTCACGTCCGTGCAGTTGTTGGTGCTGGTGCCGCACGAGGCGTTGTCCAGATTGACGATCTCCAGGTCGATCGCGTAATTGATCGGGCCGGTGTAACGCGCCTCGTCGAATGGCGTGGTCACCACGATCATGTGCTGGCCCGCGGGCACCGGCACCTTCGCGCTGGTGGTGCCGTTGGGAAGCGTGGCCTCCACGACCTGCGGGCAGTCGGTCGTCAGACCCTGGCCGTAGATGAAGAGCGCGCCTTCGTCACCGCAGTACACGGTGTTGTCAGCCGTGGACGGGCCGGTGGCCACGAACACGACGGACTGGGTCGCCGGATCACCCAGCGCCGAGAACGGCACGCCGTCCTTCGACATGCTGACCGTGACCTTGATGTAGCAGGGCTGGGTGACGGTAAAGCGCCACCAGTCGAGATCGCGGCGATTGCCGCCGTCGGAGCCGAGGTAGTTGCCGGTCAGGCCCTTCGCGCGGTACGCGCCGGGGGCAAGGGTGCCGAGCTCGGCGAACGCGGGCTCGCCGAGGTTGCAACCGCCGTTCTCGTCGGGGTCATCGGAGCCGTCGTAGTCGGAGTCGACATTGTATTCCCACGCGGTGTCGGCGGGAAGGTTGCCCGCGCTGTCGGTGTCGCACACCTGCGCGTAACAGAGTGACGCAAAGCCGGTCAGCGACGCGAAGGCCGCCAGGCTTGCGAAGAGGTTCTCACGCTTCATGAATCATTTCTCCTACGGGTACTCGGTCGTACAGTCTTTCTCCGCCTCGGAGACGCTTCCGGGGCTTGCAACGCATACAAATGAACCACGCCATGTGTGGATGGTGTCGACCCAACATAACCCTTCCTTCACAAGCGGCAAAAAGGATTCTCACACTTCAGCCGGGGTTTTCTGAGCCATGGCACGGTCCTAAAGTCCGAAAATAATTATCGGATCATTGCCCTGCCTCCGCAACAGGCATTCGGTGGATCAGCCCCGAACCCGCTCCACCGTGGCCGTCAGGCCCTTGGACTGGAACTGCTCGCAAACGAGTTCCGCATGCTCACGATGGGTGCGCAGGACGACCGCCTGTCCTTCCTCGTGCGCCTCAAGCGTGTGCTCGAACGCCTGCTCCATCGGAACGCGTGCGAGCATGGCCACCGTCTGCACCACGAAGCCCATCTCATTGTGGTCGTCGTTGTGAAGCACGACGGCGAAGGGCGGCAGCGCGCGGGTCTGCGGAGCGGCCGGGGCGGTTTCTGGCAGCGTGGCGGTGGACATTCGCGCAGTGTGCCCGAACGCCCCCACCGCTTTCAAGCCCCACCACGACATTTCTCGACTTCTCGCCTCAGCGCCAGTCCACCACGACCTTGCCGAACTGCTGGCCTGACTCAAGTCGGGCATAGGCCTCGGACCCCTGTTCCGGGAGCAGCGTCGAATCGATGACCGGCCGGATCGCGCCCGTCCGGAAAAACTGCACGACTTCCCGGAACTCCTGCATCGAGCCCATCGTGCTGCCGAGAATGCTGAGCTGATTCCAGAACACCCGCGCCAGATCCAGGGTGCCTTCGAAGCCGCTGGTGCAGCCACACGTCACGAAGCAACCACCCCGCGCCATGCCACGTACACACGCGGGAAGCACGGAACGGCCGACCGAGTCGATCACGATGTCCACCCCCCGACGACCCGTGGCGGCGCGTACGGCCTTGGACCAGTCGCTGCCGTCGTCCAGAATCGCATGGTCGGCACCAAGTTCGCGAGCACGCTGCAACTTGTCCGCGTGGCGACTTGTCACGATGGTGCGGCAGCCGACATGGCGCGCCAGACCCAACGCCGCAAGCGCCACGCCTCCACCGATGCCGGTGATCAGCACGGTCTGACCCGGGCGAACATGAGCCCGCGTGACCAGCATGCGATAGGCCGTCAGGTGCGTCAGGCCGAAGGCGGTGGCCTGCACCGGATCGGCGTCGCCGATGTCCAGAAGATTGGTGACCGGTGCCACGAAGAACTCGGCCATGGTGCCCGGCGAATGCTCGCCGATCATGTGAATGTCCTCGCCGGCATCGACGTGATCCGGATGCCCGGCACCCGATCGAATGATCGCCGCGTTCAACAGCACGCGGCGGCCCACCCAGGAAGGATCCACGCCCGGGCCCACCGATTCGATCCGTCCCGCGCCATCCGAACCGGTCACGGTCGGAAACTTCGTGTCAAGGCCGGGCAGGCCGCGCCCCACCCAAAGATCGAGATGGTTCAGCGCCGATGCCTCGGTTCGAACGCGGGCCTCGCCGACACGCGGTTCCGGCAGCGCACGATCCTTCGTGAACTGGACGTTCGCCGCGACGGGGCTTCCTTGACGAAGAATCTCGACTGCTCGCATGACGGAACTCTACCGTCGCCCTCCGACGCACCCGTGTGAAGCGTCGCCGTAGCATTCGCGCATGGTGCATGTGCGCTTGCTCACCGCCCTGCTGGTCCTGACCACCACGCTCACCGCGTGGGCCGAGCCACCGCAGGCCGTCCCGGCCCCCGCCCCACAACCGGGCGTGCAGGTGATCGCGGACCCGGGGGGGCTGGACTTCGGAATCGTGCCGCCGCACACGCTTCTGCAGGGCGACTTCAAGCTGGTGAATCTTTCCGACAAGCCGCGCAAGGTGCTGCAGGCGGTGCCCAGTTGCCAGTGCACCACGATCGACATTGTTGGCAAGGAGATTCCGCCCAAGGGCACGCTGCAGGTGCCCGTCAGCATGAAGGTGAGCAGCACAGGCACCAAGACGGCGAATGTGAAGGTGATGGTCGAGGGCGAGGCGAAGCCGATCTCGCTGGGACTGAAGGCGGAGGTCTCGTACCCGGTTCGGGTGCAGGTGGCCGATGCCAACGGCACGTTGCAGCCATTCATCGACGCGGCCGCGAATCCGGCCGCGCTGAAGGGCGTGGCGGTCGTCTCCAGTGTGGATGGCAAGCCGTTCCGTATCCGAAGCGTGCAGAACGAGGCACCCCAACTTGTGGCTGGCCAAGGCGATGCACCGCGCGCGAGCTGGCAGGTTGAGTATGAACTCCCCGGGGCGCCGTGCGATCGCGTGCCCGCCTACCTGATCGTGGAAACCGATCGGCCCGATGCGCGGCTGATTGACGCGCGCGTGCGCCACGCGTGCACGCGGATCAGCCCGGGAATTGACATCGCGGAGTTCCGTTCCAACGCCGGTGTGATGGCGGCGGGCGCCGGAGCCACGTTCGAGCTGGAGGTGAAGAAGCTCGGCCAGAACCGCATCGGCAAGATCGAGGCCCTCGATCCGCGGTTCAATGCATCGATCGTGTCGCAGCGCTCCGATGGCGCCTCCGCCATGGTCACGCTTCGAATCGAGCCTGGTCCTGACGTGCGCGGCGTGTTCCTGACACCGGTGCGGATCGTGGCCGTGGACGCGCTCGGCAACACGGTCTTCGTGCGCAAGCCAGGTGGCGCACCGGGCAGCGGCGACCCGACGGAGTCCCGAAAGGTGCCCGCGGAAGCGCAGCTGCTTGTGTTCGGCAAGGTCGAGTGACGCGATTCAGAACGAGACTGACACGCGGAAGGTCAGGATCCACGCGCCGCCGATGTCGTATTGCGACTGGTCGCTGGGCTGACGGACCCACTGCAGATCCGGCTGGATGCCAAGCCACGGCGTGACCTGAATGTTGTAGAAGGCTTCCGCCACGTACTCGCCCTCGCCGGGCGAGACGCCCAGATACGGCAGATTGCTCATGTGCGCGTAGGCGAACAGGAAGCCTGCGGTGTCGTTCGGGCGCGCCTCGAGAATGCCCTTCCAGTCCGCGCCACCCATGATCGACCACTGCGATGGATTCTGCGAGGGCGGGCTCCAGCCGAATTGCCCGAAGAGTGAAAGGCCCTGCCCTTGCGTCGCACCCTCGGGCTGGAAGACGGTCTGCGAGAACGATGTATACAGGCCCCACGGACCCTCGACATCCGCGTCACCCCCTGGCGAGGGAACCATGGAGGTGTTGGGCGCGGCGGATGGGCCCGTCTGGTCGAACCAGCCGATGTTCGCATGGCCTGGGTTCTTCGCATCGCTCCAGCGGAAGTCGACCTCGCTGATCAGGAAGTAGCTGCCAGGGTTGTCCCAGAAGAAACCGCCCACCCCGCGCCGACCCGATGCAGGACCGGACTGGCCCGTGGAGGGGTCGTACCAGTTGGTGGAGCCGTCGAACATGCCGAACTTGGCGTCGATCCAGTCGATCGGTTGCAGCAGGATCTCGAATCCGCCCGCCTGGTTGGGATAGGTGGGAAGATCCTGCGCCATCACCGACGGTATGTACGCGGCAGAGTTCACGAACTGCAGGTCCGGATAGCTCACCGCGAAATCCACGTTCGCGTCGATCTTGCCGAGCTTCAGCCGCAATGCGCCATCCGCGAACGACTGCTGGTACCAGTACTGGCCCAGTTCGGTGAAGTCCTGCGCGAACGGATACACCGCGTCCCAACCCCAGTAGTCGGGCACGTAGTCGGTGGCTAGATTCGTGGAACCCGCCTGCTGGAAGTCGATGAAGGCCTCGCCACCCTGCCAAAGTCCCATGCGACTGGTGTCGATCGACAGGTTCACATCGATCAGGTAGGGCATCACGAAACCCTGCTTGGGCGTGTCACCCATCACGGTCGCAAGATCCAGGGTGGCGGTTCCGTTGAAGGCTACGCCCGAGTCGCTGAGCTTGTCGCGAAGTCCACCCCAGTTTCCCGTGAGGTCCGCGGTGGCCCAGGGCCATGTGCCGTTCGCGTCCGGTTCATTGAAGGTCGGGCTCTGCGGGCCCGTCGAAGTTCCCTCGGTCACGGCTTCGGGGCGCGGCGATGGCGGCGTGGGTGCCTGCTGCGGTGCAGCGTCA
This sequence comes from Planctomycetota bacterium, assembly GCA_016872835.1. Classification (GTDB taxonomy): domain Bacteria; phylum Planctomycetota; class Phycisphaerae; order Phycisphaerales; family SM1A02; genus SYAC01. Next base: position 37,743 of record VGYX01000007.1, read on the forward strand.
TTGCCGACCGCGGACGCGGTGATGGCGGTGCAGAACAGGATGGGCAGCACGCGGCGCAATGATGGAAGGGATAGCACAAGACCGATGACGCTCGCATCTACCATGTCGGCATGTCGACCGCATCGCTGATCGCATGGACGCTGGTGTTCGCGCTTGTGGCGCCGCAAACCGACGTGGATCGCGCGCTTCGCGATGCCCCGACCGTGCCGCTGGATGCACGCGTGGATGCGTCCAAGATCACGTGCCTCGCCCCGCCCGGTGTGCCGGATCGCCTGACACCTCCCCCGCCCATCCTGCGACGCATCGCCGAGAACGCGGGGGACGTGCCGATCGAACCCGCGACATTCGACGCGGCGCAAGCGTCGATCCTGCGGGGGCTCGCATTCCTGCGTGGCACGCAGTCGGCCTCCGGTGGATGGATGGAGGGAACGCCCGCGCAAGGTTCCGAGGCGCCGAAGATCTCGAAGGCCGCCTCCAGCGCGGTGACGGGCCTCGTGCTCCGCGCCTTCGCTCAGGCCGGAATGCTGGAAAGCAACGACTCTGGCGTCGCGCGCGGTGTGGCGTGGCTGATGAAGGCCTGCTGGGGAGCCGACGGCTTCGAGCCTGACGCATCCGGCGGCCTAGCGACCTATGTCGCCAGTTGCACCGCGCTCGGATTGGCTTCGCTGGATTCCGACAAGCACGCGGAACGGCTGCGTGAGGTGATCGCGTGGCTGCGTCGCGCGCAATGGGATCAGGGCGAGGGGATTGGACCGGAGCAGGACTGGTTCGGCGGCGTTGGCTACGGAAGCCGCGGCCGTCCCGACCTGAGCAACACGCAGATGATGCTGGAGGCGCTGCACGAATCGGGCGCCAAGGCCGAGGATCCTGCCGTGCAGCGCGCGCTTGCCTTCGTGGCGCGCTGCCAGAACATGCGCTCTGAGGGTGGTGCGGCATGGGCCAACGCCGGTGGTGCCGACGGCGGCTTCGTGTACACGGTGGCCAACGGCGGCGAGAGCTTCGCAAGCGAGGCGGCTGGCGAGGGTCGATTCGGCGAGAAGATGCGGGAAGGCACGCGCGCGCTTCGCAGCTACGGAAGCATGACCTACGCGGGCTACAAGAGCATGCTGTTCGCAGGCTTGCGGCGCGACGATCCGCGCGTACTGGCGGCACTCGACTGGGCGCGCGCGCACTGGAGCATGCAGGAGAATCCGGGGTTGGGAAAGCAGGGACTTTTCTACTACCGGCTTGCGCTGGCGCGCGGACTCGCCGCATCCGGCCGCGACACCATTCAGGACGCCGGCGGCACGCCGCACGATTGGCGCACGGAACTTGTCGACGCGCTGGTCGCGGCACAGCGACCGGACGGCAGCTGGATCAACGATCAGGACCGCTGGATGGAGGGAGAGCCGGCGCTGGTGACCGCGTACGCGGTGCTGGCGCTGGAAGAGGCGATCAAGCCCTCGCGGCAGTCGCAGTGAGGACTGGCTCGGCCGCGACCAGTCGACGGCTCCACACCGCGCCCTGCAGGGTGATCATGAGGAGCAGCGCGCCCGTGGCTTGATGGGCACTGGTCGAGATCACTTCCCAGCCGGGAATCGCGGAGCCCTTGCGCATCATCACCGCACCCCACGCGATGAAGCCAAGCAGCACCTGTACCGCGACCACGATGGCCATCGAGGTTCCACAGCGACCGAGTGGCGACAGATTGCCCTGCGTGCGTGCGACACCAGAGAGACGACTCGCCGAGAGCAGCACCACGATCACCGCCACCACGGCGAAACCCAGGTGTCCATGCATGGCCCAGACCGGGTGCACGATCCGCGCGTCGGCCTCGGTGGGCGAGACCTGCAGATGGCGGTAGGCCGCGCCAAGAAAGAGCTGCAACAGCAGGATCACAGGCGCGATGCCCGCAAGAGCTCGAATCGAGGCGCCCGCGTCCATGACGATCGCTGGCGTGGGCGCGACCCACCGCGCGCTCATGCAGGCGGCCAGCACCGCCACCGTGGCGAAGACGATCTGACCGAACACGCCATGCGCGATCGCGAGCGCGATGCTGGGCTGCAGCAGCGATGGATCCTGCGCAAGCGTGGGCGTGCCGGTGACGCGAAGACCTCCCATCAGGCCCTGCACGCACACCGCCAGCAGCACCAAGGTCGCCAACCAACGCACCCACGCGCGCGATTCGTGTCGCCAGCAGAGCGCGGTCAGCGTGAAGGTGGTCAGACCGACCAGCATGCCGAAGAGGCGATGCGCGTGCTCGTAATAGACTCCGCCCTTCATCTGGCTGACCGGATACAGGAGCATGTTGTGACCGAAGGAGTTCGGCCAGTCGGGCACCGCGAGTCCCGCCTCGAGTCCGGTGACCAGGCCTCCCGTGACAAGCAGCAGGAAGATGGTCGCGGCATTCACCAGCGCGAACAGCGAGAGCGGTGGCGGCAGGCGACCGGGAATCTCGGGCATACGGCGCGCCAATGCGCCACCGATCCCGGCCAGCGCGCCACTGCCAATCAGCAGGGCGACGCTCCAAGCCACCGACTCGAGGACCATCGCGCGAGCGTCCTTGCCACCCACCACGCTTCCGACGATGAGCAGGTTGACCACGCCACACACCAGACCAGCCGCGATGGGCCCCGCCTGACCGCGTGCATGGCGCACAGCGACGAATCCAACGCAGACAGGCGCCAGCAGCGTGAGCGCGAAGAGGGCCTCGCCTATCCAGAAACCCACGCCCAGCATGGCGATGTAGGCGATCCCCCACTGCGTCGCGGCGCCCGCGAAGCCAAGCGCAAGCGTGTAGGGCCGCACCCGGCCCGCGAGCACGGCGAAGACGCCAAGTGCGCCCGCAACGAACGTGATCCCAGCGAGCAGCGCGATACCCGGGGACATGGAGGCGGGGGGCACGGCGACGGGTTCAATCATGGGTCCCTATGGTAGACCTCCCCTGCCGGCCCGTCGCATGAACTTCCCCGCAGACATCTCCGTGCAGAAGCCCCCAAGCCGGGCCGATGACTGGACGGCGCTGGTGAAGGCGCGATTGAGCCTGATGGTGCTTGCCACCACGCTGGTGGGCTTCTTGGTGGCCGTGCCGGGCTCGGTGGACTGGCAGCGATTGCTCTGGACGCTGGGCGGCACATTCCTGTCCGCGGCGGCGGCGGCGGTGCTGAATCAGGCGATCGAGGTTCGCCATGACGCACGCATGCATCGGACCGCCAACCGGCCCGTCGCAGCCGGTCGAATGAGCGTGACATGGGCGGTAGTCGTTGGGTTCGCTCTTGGCTATGCCGGTTGCTTCATGCTGGCGATGCGCGCGAACCTGCTGGCCTGCGGACTCTCCGCAGTCACGATCGTGCTGTACGCCGGGGTGTATACGCCCTTGAAGCGCGTCTCCACGTTGAACACCGTGGTTGGCGCGGTGGTGGGCGCCATTCCACCGATGATCGGTTGGGCCGCCGCGAGCGGCGGACTGCAGCGTGGTGCGTGGGTGCTCGCGGTGCTGCTGTTCACATGGCAGCTGCCGCACTTCTTCGCGCTGGCTTGGCGGCATCGAGAGGACTACGAGCGTGGCGGATTTCGCATGCTTCCCTCCGTGTCCGGCGGTGAATTGATTGCGGCGCAGACCAGCGTACTGGGGTCACTGCTGCTGGTTCCGATCGGTCTGATGGCCACGCTGCTGGGGCTGGCGGGGCTCACAAGCGCGGTCGTGTGCGCGCTCGCTGGACTCGCCATGACCTGGTTCGCGGTGGCGCACCTGCGGCGTCTGGATCGCGACACCGCACGCAACCTGTTCCTGATGAGTCTGGTGTACCTGCCCGTGGTGCTGCTGGCGCTTGCGCTGGATCGAGGACCGACTTCCGGCATGGCCGGCGTGCGTGGCGGACGGACCGTGCTGCAGGAAACGCCATGAGCCGGCCCCCTGACGTGCCCGCGACGGGGCCGCGCCGACTGCGATTTCGCGAGGGTGGATGGGTGATTCTGTTGGCTGTCGCGGTGTCGATCACGCTGCTGGCGTGGGCACTCTCGGGCGTGCTGACGGGACATCGGCCCAAGGGGGATGGCCGAACCGTGGAGAGCTACGGCTTCGACCTGTCGAACCAGCGGCTGGAGGGTGGCGCGCTGGTCGCAAGCGGAAATCCACGCGACTTTCTTCCGCCACTCGATGCGCCACGCACCATGGCCGGCTTCGAGATGCAGGGCTGGAACGAGACACATCGCACCAAGCTGGTCGTGAGCGACGATCGCGTGATCGGTGTGGTCGTGGGCGGCGAGGCCCGTGCCTACCCAGTGCGCGTGATGAACGTGCACGAGGTCTGCAACGACACGCTTGGTGGAATGCCGATCGCGGTCACCTTCAGCCCGCTGTGCGACGCGGCCGTGGCCTTCGATCGGCGCGTGGACGGGCGCGAGCGCCTGTTCGCGGTGAGCGGACTGTTGCTTGACTCGAATCTGGTGCTGTATGACCGAAGTGACACGCCGAGCCTCTGGAGCCAGATGGGCCTCAGCGCGATCGCAGGACCTGAAGCCGCACGCGGAGTCACGCTGCGGCAACTTCCGGATGTGCAGCTGTGCACCTGGAAGCACTGGCTTGCGATGCATCCTCGCACGGATGTGGTACTGCCCGATCCCGATGATGCACGCCGCATGAAGCAGTTCAGTTACAGCCGCTACCTGCTGAGTCCGCGCCTGGACTTCCCGGTCGCGCGCTGGCGGGACCCGGGTGACATGGCCGCCAAGACGCCCGTGATTGTCCTGCGTCGCGGCGAGGCGTTGAGGGAAATCCTGCTGGCGGACGCCGCCACGGGCATGCCGCCGTTCGAGCTTGGTGACGCGACGATCGAGGTGGATGCGCAGGCGAAGCCTGCGTCGGTGTTGTTCCGCACACGCGACGGCTCGCCCCTGCTGGTGACCCCCTGCCTGCACTTCGCCAAGGTGGCGTTCACGCCGCAGCGTTGAGCGATCCAAGCCACAGCGTGGCATAAAGCACCAGCCACACTGCGTCGAGGAAGTGCCAGTACATGGCGCAGTACACGGCGCCCTCGGGATGCTCCGGGCTGTAGCGGCCCGAGCGCGCACGCCACCACACCACGACGAGCGGCACGAGACCGCCGATCACGTGGGCAGCGTGCAGTCCCGTGAGCACGTAGAACGTCCAGGCATACAGACTGTCCTCGATCCGAAGCTCGGCGCGCCACAGATCCAGCCACGCCCACGCCTGCAACGACAGAAAACCGATCGCAAGCGCAAGCGTGAGACCCGCGAGTCGCGCCGCCCGACGCTGTAAACCCTGCCGGATCGCACGCACCGTGCCATGCATGGCGGCACTGCTTGCCATCAGCGCACCCGTCGAGAGCAGCAGCAGATGCGGCAATCCAGGCGCATCCAGCGGCCGGAACGGCTCGGCAGGGTCGGGATTCAGCCGCACCACCAGATACCCCAAGATCGTGGCCACGAAAAGGACTCCCAGCGTGATCAGGAAGAGCCACATCCCGAACACTCCCGCCGCATGTCGTGCGCGCGGGGCGTCGAACGGATCCACGACGGTGGCGGTCTTCACCGCCACGACACCGGACTCCAGTTCACGGGCTGTACGGCGTGTAGCGGGCGACCGGTGCGCCCGGAGCGTTGGCCTGCAGCGTCGCTTCAACTTCTGGCGGATTTCCCACGAACTGCGTGGGGCGGTACTGCGCGGTGTCCATCATGCAGAAGGCCATCATGAGGATCACGAAGACCATGCTGCCGACGAAGGTGAGCAGGTTGAATGGCCGATCCCACTTCAGGTGCATGAAGAACAGCGCCACCAGAGTCGCCTTGATCACGGCGACGCCCAGGGCGATCACCATGTTGAACTCGCCGACATCGATGTAACGAACCGCCACCGTGATCGCGGTCAGCACCAGCAGCGCGCCGCCGACGGCGAACAGGATCCACATCGGGACCAGATGGCCAACCAGCGGATGTGGCTCGTGCTTGGAATCGTGGGCGGTGCCGTGTGCCATGAGGGTCCTCGCGACCGGATCAGTGGATCAGGTAGAAGAGTGGGAAGAGGAAGATCCAGACGAGATCGACGATGTGCCAGTAGAGGCCGCCGACGTCGACTGGAGTGAAATAGTTGCTGTTGAAATCACCGCGTGCCCCACGCCAGATCAGCCAGGCCAGCATCACCATGCCCGCCAGCACGTGAATGCCGTGCAAGCCAGTCATGCAGTAGTAGATGGCGAAGAAGAGGTGCGTGTTGGCCGGCATCTTTGGATCGGCCAGGTGCATCGAGGGATGCGCGAAGGCCGGATCGTTGTCTGCGACTGGCAGGCCCTCGGCAGTCGCCTGCTCGCGAACGCTTGCGAGGCCACCTGGAGCCGCTGCGGCAGGCTTGATGGCACTCGCCTCGACCGGCGGTGTGGACACGAGAGACGCCACGGATGGCGCCGCAGGATTCGCCACGGTCAGCGCAACTGGGGCGGGCGCAGGTGCGGTGCTGATGACCTTGGCCTCCTCGGCCCCCGCCTGATCCGGTGGCGGCACGTAGAAGGACTTGCCCCACACCAGATGTTCGTGGATCTTGTGGCTGTACTCGAAGTACTTGATCACCATGAAGCCCACGGCGCCCATGAAGGTGAGCACCAGACACCACACCATCGCTTTCGTGCGGTTGGTCTGCGCGAAACGCACGGCCAGCGCCATCGTGAGGCTGCTCAGGATGAGCACGCAGGTGTTGACGCCACCCATGAGCGTGTCCAGGTAGTGGCTCGCGTAACTGAAGACCTCGGGGAAGCGGCTGCGCAGCACCGCGTACGCCACGAAAAGGCCTCCGAAGAACAGCACCTCGGTCGCCAGAAACAGCCACATACCGAGCTTCGCACTGTCGAACTGGTGCGCAGGTGTGTCGAAATGGTGCTGCAGGAACGGATACTTGGCATGATCGCCATGCCCGTGGGCGTCATGCCCGTGCGCCTCGTGAGCGGTTGCCTGACTGGTGTGGAGGGTGCTCACGGCAAGGTCCTTGGTGCGATCAGTGGAGCGGATTTCGTGCAGCCTCGGCCGCAAGCGCCGGGTCATTCACGTAGCCCTGCGTCGTTTCGTCCCAGCGCAGCGCCCGGAAATCGTAACAATCTCCGACGCTCGGCTGGACCGCGAAATTGTCATGCGGTGGCGGGCTTGTGCATTGCCACTCGAGGCTTCCGCCACCCCATGGGTTCGCAGCGGCCTTGCGTCCGCTGTACAGGCTGCTCAGCAGGCAGTAGGCCGTCAGGAAGAAGCCACTCGCCATGATGTACGAGCCGATCGTGCTGATCACGTGATACGTCTGGTACTCGGGCAGGTAGTCGTAGTAGCGACGCGGCATGCCCTTGGCGCCCAGGTAGAACTGGGTGAAGAACGTCACGTTGAAGCCGATGAAGATGATGATGCAGGCCGCGGTGCCCAGCTTCTCGCTGTACATCTTGCCCGTCATCTTGGGCCACCAGTGGTGCAGGCCGCCGATCATGCCGATCAGCGCCGAGCCCATCATCACGTAGTGGAAGTGGGCCACCACGAAGTAGGTGTCGTGCAGGTGCACATCGGTGTTCAGGGTGGCCAAGTGGATGCCGGTCAACCCTCCGATGGTGAAGAGCACCATGAAGCTCAGGGCATACCACATGGGCGTGGTCAGCGAGATGTTGCCCTTGTAGAGCGTGGTGAGCCAGTTGAAGACCTTGACCGCGCTCGGGATCGCCACGCTGAAGCTGATCAGGCTGAACAGCGTGTTCATGAGCGGGCTCTGGCCACTGGTGAACATGTGGTGACCCCACACCAGGAAGCTGAAGATGGCGATCGCGATCGAGCTGAGCGCGATGAACTTGTAGCCGAAGATGTGGCGGTGCGCGTGCACGCTGATGAGCTCACTGATGATTCCCATCGCGGGAAGGATCATGATGTACACCGCGGGGTGGCTGTAGAACCAGAAGAAGTGCTGGAAGAGAACCGGGTCGCCACCCATCGAGGGATCGAAGATGCCGATGTTGATCGTGCGCTCGATCACCACGAGCATGAGGGTGATCGCCAGCACCGGGGTGGCCAGCACCTGAATGATCGCCGTGGCGTAGATCGCCCACAGGAACAGCGGCATCCGGAACCAGGTCATGCCCGGAGGCCGCAGCTTGTGCACCGTCACCACGAAGTTCATGCCGGTGAAGATGCTGCTGAAGCCAAGGATGAAGACTCCGAAGAGCACCGGGATCACGCCACCGGTCGTGGTGGTGGTGCTGTACGGGGTGTAGAAGGTCCAGCCGGTGTCGAATCCGCCCATGGCAAGGCTGACAAGCGTGAACGCCGCGCCCGCGAGCCACAGATAGAAGCTGCCGAGGTTCAGTCGCGGAAAGGCCACGTCCTTCGCGCCAAGCATGATCGGCAGCACGAAGTTGCCGAGTGCCGCCGGGATGCTGGGGATGATCACCAGGAACACCATGATCGCACCATGCAGGGTGAAGAACTGGTTGTAGACGTCGGCGGTCACGCCGGGGATGGTCTGACCTGGCGTCAGCAGCTCGGTGCGGACCAGCAGCGCGAAGACGCCACCCACGAAGAAGCTGACGAGCACGGCGGCCATGTACATCACGCCAATGCGCTTATGGTCGAGCGTGAGCGCCCAACTCAAGAAGCCGCGCGTATGGGTGAGATAGTTGTCCGGCCGGCTGGCCAGATCGATCGGTCGGGATGCGTCAATGGTGGTCATGGCGTGTTTCTCTCTTCGCTCACTTCATGCTGACCTTGGGGGCGGCGGGCGCCTCCTTGAGATACTTCCCCGTCTTCGGGTCGAAGTCGTCCAGATGCTGCATCATGCCGATCACTGCGTCGATGGCCTTGTCGTTCAACTGGCCCTTGAAGCTTGGCATCGCGTTGCCGTAGCCGCCGACCAGTTCGCTGCCCGGATTCAGGATGCTGTTGCGCAGGTAATCCTCAGGCGTGGCGTACTTCTTGCCCGGTCCGATGAGGCTGGCGTAGGTGGAGCCGTCGCCGAACTTCTCATTGGATCCCTCGCCACCGTGCACGCGGCTCCACAGCCCCTTCCAGCTGGGCCCAATGCCCTTGGTGCCGTCGAGCGAGTGGCACTGCTGGCAGCGCGCGTAGATCTTCGGACCGGCGCGGAAGAACAGCTCCTCCTCAGGGATCTTGTCGAGCCACTGGCTCTGCTCCACCAGCCATGCGTCGAAGTCCTCCTGCGCCAGCACGTGCACCTTGCGGTTCATGGTGCTGTGGCCCGTGCCGCAATACTCGGTGCAGAACAGATTGTGCGGATTCTGGCCCGACACGTCATCGGCCTGGAACCACAGGTAGCTGTAGCGGCCAGGCACGAGATCCTTCTTCACGCGGAAGTCGGGGATGTAGCAGCAGTGGAGCACGTCGCTGGCCCGCATCGTGAGCTGCACGGGACGGCCGGCCGGCACATAGAGGTCGTCGCTGGTGGCGCCGTTGGGATACTTGAAGTTCCACGCCCACTTCTGCGCCGTCACCTGTACCACGTACGCGTTCTTCGGCGGCGTGCTGATGTTCAGGAAGTCGCGGAAACCGATGTAGAAGATCACGATCACGATGAGCAGCGGCACCACGGCCCAACTCGTCTCCAGCGGCAGGTGGTGGAGCGGTCCATCGCTCCGGAAGGCCTGGCCCTTGCGTACGCGGTACTTGACCACGAAATACACCAAGGCCGCCAGGATGCCGAAGAAGAAGATGTAGCAGATCCAGTTGATCGCATAGAACATGGGATCCACGCTCTGGGCGATGTTGCTGGCGGCTGGCGGAAGCCACGCGGTGCCCTGCGGAGTGGTGTCGGCGGCAAGCGCTGCGACGAGAGTGTGAAGGGGAGCGATCATGGTTGGTTTCTTGGAAGCTGATTGTTGGGGGCTCAGGCCGTCCGGACCACCCCAGGATCCGACGATGCCGCGCTGGGCGGCGCGAGCCGGCGCGCCCGGACTTCCCTGCGATAAAGCACGAAAAGGGTTGTTCCAAGGCCGATCACGGTGACCAGGCCACCCAGTTGCATGATCCGGAAGGCCCACAGCACGTAGCCGCCCTTGGAGGGGTCGAACTGGTGGCACCAGAAGACGAAGCGATCGAAGGTGGAACCGAGTCGGCCCTCCCCCGCGCCGGTGAGCGCCAGACGCAGATCGGCGGCGGATGGCGCAACCCCAGGGAGATACTGGCTGAGCACGCCCGTTCCCGTCATCGCGAAGACCGCTGCCGGGTGCGCGTACTCGCCGTCAGGCATCAGGCGATACGGGAAGCCGACGGCCTCGGCGATCGAGCGAACGGTCGCCTCGTCACCGGTGAGGAACCGCCAGCCCTTCTCGCCACCGGCACGACCGTACTCGGCCGCATACCCCTTGCGCTTGGCGGCTGCGAGCTCGGCATTCTCTGCGGGATTGATGCTGATGAAGACGACGTCAAACTGGTCGCCCACGGTCCAATCGAGTCCCTGCAGCCCACGCACCATGCCATTCAGCGCAAGACTGCACAGCATCGGGCAACGCATGTAGCCAAGCTGCAGCAGCCGCGGACGACCGTCCGCAAACAACTGGCCGATGGTGATGGGTGCGCCCGTCTCATCACGCAGGGTCGCCTGCATCGGAAGCGGGCGACCACGGCAATCGGTGACCTCGAGTCCCTCGAGTTCCTTCGGGGTGGCTGTGGTCTCAGCGCTGGGCGCGAACCCGACGCCATCGAGCGCACGCTGCGCCATCGCGCCACACGACAGCGCCAATGCGGCGAGCGCCGCGAGCTGCCGCTGGCAGGATGGACGCGAGCGAAGGCTCACTTGGCAGGTCCTCCCCGTGCAGGTGCAGGTGCGGGGGCCGCGGGTGCGGCGGGCGCGGGTGCGGCGGGTGCGGGTGCGGCAGGCGCGCCTGAGATCGGCAGGCCTTCCTTCGCCACCATCTCCATCGCACGCTCCACCGGGATGCGGATCTTCTGATTCACCTTGCCGTCTGCCTCGGTCCATGGATAGCGCTGGTAGCTGCCGAGTTGCTCACGCCACGTCGCGCGAGCGGCCTCAAGCTTGGCATAGGCCGGATCGATCACCTTGGCATCCGTCTCGCGTGTCTCGGCGTGGAAATACATCACGCTTGCCGCCACGACCAACGCGACCAGGATCACGATGCCTGCGAGTGAGAAGAACCAAGTGCTCCCTGGCTCGGGATCATCCAGTTGCCTTGTGATGGCGGATGTGTCGGTGCTCATGTGTTCTCCGATCAGAAGTTCTCGAAGCGCAGGCTCTCTGCCAGGCGTGGATCGCCCTTGCACAGCAGGCCCGTACGCACCAGACGCGCAAGCGTGCGGCCCACGAGAAGGAACAGCATGCCGGCCGACAGCGCGATCAGACCAGGGTTCAGAACCGGCGCCGCCTCGTTGGCGTAGGCCGCCAGCAGCGCGTCGTAGGTGTCGTACTTGCCGATGTCGTGCGGAATCACAGGCTGGATCAGGTAGGCCAGATCCACCCAGTGGAACACCAGCATCCAGGCCACACCAAAGGTCAGCGTGCCACGCCATCGCTTGGTCCAGCGGCTGATCAGGAAGAGGAACGGGATGACAAAGTGGCCGAACAGCAGCGCGGCACTGACGATGCGCCACTGGCCGATCTGCCGTGCCATGAACCACGTGGTCTCCTCGGGCACGTTGCCGTACCAGATCAGCATGTACTGACTGAACGCGATGTACGCCCAGAACACGATGCCGAAGCCGAACAGCATCTTGCCGAGGTCCTGATAGTGCTCTGGCGTGACGACGTCCTTCAGCAGGCCGCGACTCTGCGCGCGAAGGGACATCAGCGCGATCGCCGAGAAACCTCCGGCGCAGCAGGCCGCAAAGAAGTACACGCCGAACATGGTGCTGAACCACGCGGGGTTCAGACTCATGATCCAGTCGAACGAGGCGAAGGTCGTGGTCAGACCGAACAGGATGGCGGCGGGGCCCGCCCACTTCCCCATCTTCTCCGACCGCGCCACGCTGCGGTCACTGTCCTGCGCCACAGAATTCGACAGGAAGAATCGTGCGAGCAGCGCCCAGACCAGCAGATAGCTGGCAGCACGGATCATGAAGAAGCCGGGGTTCAGGAACGCCACCTTCTTGCCCACCAAGGCGGCCTCCTCGGGCGCGACCTCGCGCAGGTGATCCAGATTGGCCCACGGGAAGAGCGTGTCCAGACGGCCGTCGAACCAGAGCCACGCGATCGGCAGGAAGCCCAGCCACAGCCACAGCAAGTTTGCGGCGATGCACTCGGCCACGCGGCGAACCACCACGCTCCAGCCAGCACGCGTGAGGTGCTGGATGATCACGAAGAACAGCGCGCCCAGCGAGAGCGACACGGCAAAGAGCCACGCCTGAAGCCACGCCTTTGCGGCGAAGCCCGGGTCCGTGCGCACCATCGCGAAACCGGCCACCAGCAGCACGATGCCGGCGATCGTCAGCACGCGCGAGCGCGGTGCAAGGCGCTCGCCCGAAATGGCGGCTGCGGGAATCGCGTTGGCACTCAGGGCGTGCGCCATGTCACTTCGCCTCCGCCAGCGTGGTGCCGGCCGGCACGTCCGAGGGACGCGCGTTCTGACTTCGCTGCAGGGTCTTCACGTACGCCGCGATAGCCCAGCGGTCCTCGACCGGGATCTGGCTGCCGTAGCCGGCCATGTTGCGGATGCCGTGCGTGATCGAACTGAAGATCTGACCCACGGGCTGCACCGTGACGGTTTCGTCGTGAACCAGATTCTTCGCGGTCACCCACACGGTGCCGTTCACCGGACCGTTCGTGTTGGCGACCAGCTCCATGGCGCGCTTGTTCACCAGGCCGTCACCGTTGCCGGTCTCCCCATGGCACACCGAGCAATAGATGTTGAAACGTTCCTGGCCGCGCTTGAGCGTGGCCACCGTCAGTGGCACCTGTGGCGGAAGCGTCTGGGTCCACGCACCATCGGTGACCCCCTCGTACAACAAGCCGTCGACGTAGGTCTCGCCACGCGCGACCGCGTTCTGCACAGGCGGTCGGATGGTGCGGCGATCGGCGAAGAGCGGGTTCACCGCCTGCGTCTTGAATTTCGACTGGAAGTCCATGTCCTGAATGATGTGAATCGGCAGGTTCGGATTCGGCGTGGCTCGCACGCGGGCGATCACCGCCGGCGGAATGAGCAGGCAGAGCAGCGCGATCAGTCCGACGTAGATGAAGATTCGCGGCATGTCAGGCCTCCACCGCCTCGACGGCCTTCGCGCCCAGGCCCTTCAGGAAGTCCTCGGTGCGGCTGCGGAAGAAGCGTGGGTCGCGCGACTGGATCACGATGAAGAAGCGATCGTCGGTGGCGCGCAGGAATCGCTTGTTCGCCAGCAGTGGATGGGAGAGCCACGGCAGGCCGTTCAGCAGGAGCATCAGGCCCACACAACTCGTGGCCGCGAGCAGGATCGTGAGCTCGAACATGACCGGAATGAACGCCGGCAGGCTGATGAGCGGCTTGCCGCTGATGAGGAACGGATAGCCCGTCACCCACACCAGCGCCCACACCGAGATGCTGGTGGCGTTGGTGAAAGCCTGCAGGATGAAGCCGACCGTGGTGCCGGTCAGGCCCGCGCCGAACACCAGTAGCGGCAGGATCGTGCGCTGGATGCCCATGGCCTTGTCGAGGCCGTGCACGGGGAACGGCGTATGGCAGTCCCACCAGCGATAGCCCGCCTCGCGCACCTTCTCGGCGGCGTGCAGCAGCGAGGCCGGATCATGGAACTCGGCGAGGACGCCGTGGATCTTGGGGCGCGGCGCGGATTGCGCGCTGGCCGGTGGACTGGATGGAGCGAAGGTCGTCATCTCTTGGGATTCCGGTGCTTCAATCAGGGGGCGTCGGGGGTATGCGGTGTTTCAGGACTGGCGAGCGCGGCATGCCCATGGCCCGCGCCGTGGTGCTGCCAGCCTTCCCAGTGCGGGTCAGCCTGTGGCATCGTGGCCTTCACCTCGGCCACCGCGATCATGGGCAGGTAGCGGCAGAACAGCAGGAACAGCGTGCCGAACAGGCCGAAGGCACCCATCATGGTGCCCATGTCGACCCACGTCGGCGTGAAGAAGTCCCAGCTGGTCGGCAAGAAGTCGTTGGCCAGGCTTGAGACGATGATCACGAAGCGCTCGAACCACATGCCGATGTTCACCACCAGGCTCAGCGCGAACATGAGCGGGATGCTGGTGCGGATCCGCTTGAACCAGAAGAGCTGCGGCGTGATCACGTTGCAGCTCACCATGATCCAGTAGGCCCACCAGTACTGCCCGAACGCGCGGTTCAAGAAGGCGAACTTCTCATACAGCGCGCCCGAGTACCACGCGATGAAGAACTCCATCGAGTAGGCGTAGCCCACCATGCATCCCGTCACCAGGATGATCTTGTTCATGTTGTCCAGGTGGCGCAGTGTGATCATGTCCTTCAGGCCGAACATCTGCCGGGCAGGCACGGCGAGCGTGACCACCATGGCGAAGCCGCTGAAGATGGCGCCCGCGACGAAGTACGGCGGGAAGATCGTGGTGTGCCAGCCGGGCAGCTGGCTCACGGCGAAGTCGAAGCTCACCACGCTGTGCACGCTGAGCACGAGCGGGGTGCTCAGTGCGGCGAGCAGCAGATAGGCCCGCTCGTAGCGGTGCCAGTGGCGGTTGCTGCCCCGCCAGCCCAGCGAGAAGAGTCCGTAGGCGAACTGCTGGATCGTGCCCTTGGCGCGGTCGCGCAGCGTGGCGAGGTCGGGGATCAGGCCGACGTACCAGAACAGCAGCGACACGGTGAAGTAGGTGCTTACCGCGAACACGTCCCACAGCAGCGGGCTGCGGAACTGCGGCCACATCTCCATTTGGTTCGGAATCGGGAAGAGCCAGTACGCCAGCCACACGCGACCTACGTGGATGCCCGGGAAAAGGCCGGCGCAAATGACCGCAAAGATCGTCATGGCCTCGGCGAAGCGGTTGATGCCCGTGCGCCATTTCTGGCGGAACAGGAAGAGGATCGCGCTGATCAGGGTGCCTGCGTGGCCGATGCCGACCCAGAACACGAAGTTCGTGATGTCGAAGGCCCACATGACAGGGTTGTTGAGGCCCCATACGCCCACGCCGGTGAAGATCAGGTAGTTCACGCACACGCCAAGCAGGCCGACCAGCGACAGGCTGACCACGAAGGCGGCGTACCACGCGAACGGCGGTCGCTTGCTCTCGGCGACCTGACAGACCTGACGGGTCACCTGATGGAACTTGTCCATGTGCAGCACCAGCGACGCGCGCTGGCCGGGCACATCGACGGTGTTGTCGGTTTCCTCGAAGCCGGGCAGTCGACCCGTGCGGGAGTTGCCTGGGATCGCGCTCATGCCTGCGCTCCGTTCTTGCGCGTGTTCAATGCATGGCCACCATGGCCGGCATCGCTGCCGTGGCCATGGTCATGCCCGTGGTCATGGGCCCCATGGTCGATGCCCGGGTTGTTGACGCGCGCGAGGTACTTCAGTCGCGGCTTCACATTGAGTTCCTCAAGCATGCCGTAGGAGACCTTGCTGGCGTGCAGCCTGGACACCTCGCTGTTCGGATCGTTCAGGTCGCCGAACACGATCGCGCCCGCAGGGCAGGCCTGCTGGCAGGCCGTCTGGATGGCGCCATCGGGAATCGAGAAGTTGGGCTTGCCACTCGCGATGCCGCCCGCCTTCACCCAAGCGTTCTTGTACTTGATCTTCGCCTGCGCGATGCGCTGCACGCAGAACGAGCACTTCTCCATCACGCCGCGCATGCGCACCGTGACCTCGGGATTGAACTGCATGCGCAGCCACTCGTCGGGACCGGTCTCCACGAAGTAGTCCGGCTGCACCTGCAGCGGCGTGGTCTGCTCGCGGATCGGATCGCGGCGCTGGTAGTCGAAGAAGTTGAAGCGGCGCACCTTGTAGGGGCAGTTGTTGCTGCAGTAGCGCGTGCCGATGCAGCGGTTGTAGACCATGTTGTTCAGGCCGTCCGCGTCGTGCACCGTCGCGGCGACCGGGCACACCTGCTCACAGGGCGCGTTCTCGCATTGCATGCACGCGACGGGCTGAACGGAGAACGCGTCGGGCTTCCTTGGGTCGGCCCCTCGGAAGTAGCGATCCACGCGGATCCAGAACATCTCGCGGCCACGCTTCACCTGATCCTTGCCGACGATCGGAATGTTGTTCTCCGCCTGGCACGCGGTCACACATGACTGGCAGCCGGTGCAGGTGGTCAGATCCACGCTCATCGCCCAGCGGAACTGCGCGCCGTCGAGGTTGCCCTCCTGCCACAGGCTGAGCCGATGCGGCACGTGCGCAACATGCGCCGCGAAGTCCGGATGATGCTTGTAATTCTCGAGCGAGGTGCCACGCACGAGCGAAGGCAGTCGGTCCTGCACCCCCTGGTGCGGCACGCTCGGGATCAACGCAGCGTCGATGCTGCCGTGATCCTGCGTGTGCGCGAATTCGTAGGTCTCGCCGGTCGGCTGCACGCTGGCGCCGCGCACCATCGCCATGTTGGCGGTGGTCCGCATGGGGTACGCGTTGAAGCCCGCGTCCTTCGCCAGACTTCCTGCGCTCTCGCCACGACCGCCACCAAGGGCGATCGCGGCGCTGTCGTCGGCCATGCCGGGCACGGGGAAGACCGCGGCCTGCATGCTGCGATCGCCTGCGCTGACCTTCACCATGCTGCCCTGCTTCACGCCGAGCCGGATCGCCGTGGCCGGCGAGACGAGCAGCGCGTTGTCCCAGGTGATCTTGGTCACCGGGTCGGGCAGCTCCTGCATCCATCCGATGTTCGCGAAGCGACCGTCGAGCACGCGGCTGTCGGGAATGAAGCAGAGTTCGACGCCCGCATCGCGGCTCGCTGGCTGCGCATCCGCGAGCACGGAGACGGCCTTGGCGACTTCGCCAGCACGCAGCGAGGTCGAGGGCGACTGCGGGGTTCCGGTCATGAAGACGCCCTTGTCGAGCGCGCCGCGCCACATGGCCTCGAACGCCGAGCCACTCAGACCGCTCGACGCCATGGAGGTGCGGCGCACGATGGTGTAGCCATCCTTCGGCTCGCTGCCACCCAGCAGTCGCGCGAGCATCTCGATGGCGCTCAGACCACCCTGTGCGGGATCGATCAGCGGCTGGATCAGCGGCTGCTGGATCGACTTCGTGCCGTCGGGGGAGGACACGTCGCCCCAACACTCCAGGAAGTGCGCCTGCGGCACGTGGAACGTGCACGCCGCATCCACGCTGGTCTCGTCGCGGTGATAGGCCAGTCGCGCCACGTTCGGGACCTTGGCCATCGCCTTGGCGAAGTCCAGATCCGCCGGCGCGTCGTAGCACGGGTTCGGACCGAGGATCAGCAGCGTGTCCACCGATCCCGACGTCATCGACTTCACCAGGTCCACGAGTCCCTGCGGCGCCTCGTTTATGGCCGCAAGGGCCATGGTGGTGCCGACCGAACCGAGCGAGGCGTTGATCGCGGCGACCAGCGCGTGCATCTCGGCGGACTGGCCGGTGCCGCAGCACACCATCGAGGCTCCCTTGGCCTCGCGCAGGTCCTTCACCATCTGGTCGAAGACCTCCTGCGAATGCTCGTCGAGCACGTTCTTGGCGGCAGTCGATCCCGCGAGGCGCTCGATCGCCGCCACCAGCGCGGCGTCACCGCCGACGCCGACGGCCTTGGCGATCATCGCGGCCAGCACTGGCATGTCGCCGCGCCGCACGGCGACGCGATTGTCCGCGGCCATGCCCGTGACGGTGACATGCGGCTCGAACGCGTAGAGACGGTTCTGCGACTGCTTCGAAGGGTCCTGTGCCGACAGACGTCGGCTCGCGGCCCAATCACGCGTGACGCGCAGGGCCATTGGCTCGGTGCCGAGCATGTCCCAGTCCAGCGCGACGATGATCTGGGCCTTGTCGACCCGGGGCGTCACGCGCATCGGCGAACCGAACGCGATGCGCATGCCTTCTCGCGACCGGCGGGCGGTGAGCGCCTCCCACGCCGACACGGTCGCCTTCGGGTATGCCTGCTGCACGCGGGCGAGCATGTCGAGCATCGAGGGGCTCGAGGTCTCGGGCATGAGGATCGCGAGACCCTCGCCCTGCTTCGCGCCGAGCACCTTCGCGCGCTCGCCGATCCACGCCTCGAACTCCGCCATGCTCGAGGCCTTGCCAGCCTTGAACACCTGGCGGCTGCGCTCGGGGTCGTAGAGTTCGAGCACGCGCGCCTGCATCCACGGCGTGCTTGCGCCGCCCCAGAACGGATGATCCGGATTGCCGTCGAGCTTGATCGGGCGTCCGTCGTAGCTCGTGGCGATCAGGCCGTAGCCGATGCCGCGCAGTTCGCACGCTGTCGCGTAGGTCACCGGCACGCCGGGGGTGCGGTTCGCGGGCTGGCTCGAGTTGGGGACGATGTAGCTCTCAGGCCAGCGGCGACAGCCGGTCAGTCCGAGTCCGGCCAGCCCGAACCCTGCGCCCATGATCTTGATGAAGGTGCGACGGTCCTCCCCCTCGAGGGTGTCCGCGGCAGCGGGAAACTCGCGATGTGCGAAGGCAAGAGCCTGCGCATCCTGCTCGCGCTCGCCCAACGACCGCCACCACGAGGCGCCCTTGCGTGCGTCGACGGTGCGCTTGGGCTCGCCGCCGCTGCAGCCGCAGCCGCCGGTGGTCTCGGGCTGCGACACGGGAAGCGGGATCGTCCGGTCGTGTCCATTCAGCGATGACATGTGGAGCAGTTCTCGTTTGGATGAATGTTGAACGTCTTCTGCAACTGCTCGCGCTGTTCACGCGTCATCTCCTTCTTCTGATCCCACGCCAAGTTGGTCACCTGCGAGACAGGGCGAAGGCGGTCGACCGGCTCACGGTGGCACTCAAGACACCAACCCATGCTGAGCGGCGCCACGCGATAGACCTCTTCCATCTGATCCACTCGGCCGTGGCACTCCACGCAGCCCACGCCGCGATTCACGTGCGCAGCGTGGTTGAAGTAGGCGTAGTCGCCGAGCTTGTGGACCTTCACCCACTCGATCGGCATGCCGGTCTCGTAGCTCGCGCGAACCTTCGCCAGCTTCGGGCTGTCCTTGTGGATCTGCGTGTGGCAGTTCATGCAGGTCTGCGTGGCTGGTACCGCCGCGAAACTTGCCTGCTCGACCGAATTGTGGCAGTAGCGGCAGTCCATGCCGAGCTTGCCCGCGTGAGTCGCGTGGCTATAGGGCACAGGTTGATGGGGCATGTAGCCGGCCTCAAGGGTCTTGGGACTGAACCCATAGGCGACGAACATGACGGCGTACAGCGGGGCCACGGCACCGACCACCAGCACGAAAGGCAGGATGGCGTTGGTCCAGCGAGGGAAGAGGAAGCGGCTCACGGCCTGGGAGGTCCTCAGGAAGGAGGCGGGGCGACTTTGCACCATTTTTCACAAAGTCGGTCTAAGATGTTAGGGAAATTTCGGGGGGCGTGCCACCGGAAATTGAATTGCTTGATACTCGGAGCAACTTCTCTTGATATCGCCGGGCGTTTGATCCGTTCGCTACCTTTGCGCAGAGCATGCTCCAGCAGGTCCTGCTTCCAGAAATTGTGCGTCGGATCGATGATCCGACCGAAGCATCGGTCTTGATTCGAATGTTATCGGAAGTTATGGCAGACCCGACGGGTCTTGCGGCTCCAACGCTTGAGCAGGCTTTCTCGGAAAGGCTTCGCCGAGGCGGAGTTGCGACTCCCGAGGGCGTCGCCTTCCCGCATGCAGTGATCGCGGGCGTCCACCGTACCTGCGTGGGACTGATCTGCCTTCCATCTGGAGCGCGGCTGGATCCGAACCAGCCGGCGAGCGATCTGATCTTCGCGATCGCAGGTGACGCGGCTCGCCCGTGGGAGCATGTCCGCCTGCTCGCGCGACTGAGCCGAATCGCGGTGGACGAGTCGGCGCGCCGTCGGTTGCGCGCGGCGCCCGATGACGCCGCCCTGCTTGCGGCCCTCCTGCGGGAGGACGCGAGCCATGCATGAGCCCGGATCGAATGAACTGCAGCTGCTGGTGCTGATCGCGCGAACCGAGGAGAGCTTCGATCCGGTGGTGACCGCACTGCTCGACGCGGGCATCACGGGCGCGACGGTGCTCGAGAGCCGCGGCATCGGCGCGATCATCCGATCCGAGATGCCGATCTTTGCGGGCCTGGCCGCGCTGCTGCCACAGGCCACCGGAAGTCGCGTGATCCTGTCGATCGCGACCACCGAACGCATCGCCGCGCTCATGCGCTACCTGGACCAGTTGCCACGCGAGCGCAGGCCGATCGGGGTCACGCTGCCGGCGCGACAGGTCCTGGGTCTGGAGCCGTGAACGCGCTGGCTTCGGCCACCACCCTGCGCGGCTTGCCGGAGGCCATCGCGGCGCTCGCGGTTGGAGGCACCGCACTGCTGCTCGCGTTCCTGTCGCTCACGCGCCCCGCCGCAAGACTCTCACGCTGGCCGCTTGCGAGCGCCCTGCTGGGCGGCGGATGGATCGCGCTGGCGTGCGGCGTCGCGCTGGGGCCGCTGGGCACAGGCCTGCTTCGCCGCGAGTCCGTCGCGGAATTGGAGCCACTTGGCCAGATGTGTCTCGCGTGGATCGGGTTGCTTGTGGGTATGCAGATGAAGGGCACACTTCTGGCGGCCGTGCCTGCGCCACTGCTTCGCTGGATCACCATGGACGCGGTCGTGAGCTTCGTCGGCGCGGCGGTGGTGACGTGGTGGGCCCTTCGGACCGCGGCGCCGCAGGTCGACCTGCGTGTGATGTGGCCTCTGCTGGCGATGATTGGCGCTGCATCGATCGGCTGGTCCGGCGAGCTGCGGTCGCTGCACGGTCTGGATGCGCGCGCGTCGAGCGTCGCCGCACTGATTCAGGGTGGTGCTGGATTGGCAAGCGCCATCGCGATCGTGGCGTCCGACCTCGTCACGCTGAAGCCGGGCGGCTCCGCGTCCCTCATCACCACGCTTGCGATCGCCGCGGCGGCGACCGTCGCCCTTCGCTCCACGCTTGGAACGGAGACCGGCAACCAAGGGCGACTCACGCTCGCGCTTCTTGGAACGCTGGCTCTGGTCGCGGGCGCCGCGGCGCTCGCCGGCGCAAGCACCCTGCCCGGCGCATTCCTGCTGGGCATGGCGATCACGAACCTTCGCGGCGGATCGATGCGTCGCATGGAGCGACTGGTGGCGGAGAGCGAACCCGCGGTGGCGGCGGTGTTCTTCCTGCTGAGCGGGATCATCCTTGGACGAACGCCGGGATGGTGGCCATGGATGATCGCGGGCGGACTGCTGTTCGTGCGGATCGTCGCCAAGCCCATCGTCGCGCGCATCGCGCTGGGCGATGCTTGGGATCAGCCAGGCGCGCAGCGACTCCGGCCTGCTCCGGTGCGACAGGCACCGATCGCGGTGGCGCTGGCGGTGGCCGCGCTGCTTGCCCACGACACGGTCGCGGAGCGGGGCTGCCTGCTTGCGCTGGTGCTGTGTGGCTTGGGCAGCGGCGTCCTTCCGCTGCTCTGGAGGGCGCGATCGTGAGGCGCGTACTCGGACTTCTCTCCAGCCTGCTGCTGCTGGTCATTGCAGTGGGATTGCTTCGGGCGTGGGGCGGCGACAACGAGGCCGGTCTGATGACTCCTGGCGTGCTCGGGGATCTGCCTCGATCACCGGCGACCGGTGTCGGCACGGCGGCACTCTCGCTCGGCCTGCTGCTCGTGGGATCGTTCGTGCTTGGCGAGATCGTGGCGCTGGCTGGACTGCCGCGGGTGAGTGGTGCGCTGCTGTTCGGAATGCTGACCGGGCCGAATCTGCACGTGGTGCTCACGCCACCATTCCCGGCGCTCGTGCCACAGGCGGAACTCGACTATCTGCAGTTCGTCGACGCCCTTGCCGTGAGCCTGATCGGACTTGTGGCCGGCGGCGAGATCCGCATCGAGTTCCTGCGACGCTCCGGCAGCATGCTGGCGCGCCTGGTGGCGGCGGAGATGTCCGGCGTGCTGTTGCTGGTCGGCGGCGGCGTGGCGGCGCTCTCCGGCATGATTCCACTGCTGAGCGAGCGTGGCACCGGCGAGCGCTGGTATCTGGTCGCCGTGCTCGCCGCGATGACCGTGGCCAACAGTCCGGCGATCGTGACGGCGATGCTGCGCGAGACGCGCGCCTCCGGACCGTTCGCGCATCTGGCGCTGTCGATCACGGTGGTGAAGGACCTCACACTCGTGATCATCGTGAGCGCACTGCTGGCGGCGTGGTCCACCTCGGACGCCGGTGGTGGTGGTGCCGCCGCGTTGGGCGTGGGCTGGCATCTCGCCGGATCGCTTCTCGTCGGCGCGGTCTTCGCGGCGGTGCTCGCAGCCATCACGCTGCGCACGCGCGGGCGACTGGACCTGCTGGTGGTGGTGATCGGCTTCTCGATCGCGCTGGCTGGACGCATGCTGTCGATCGCGCCGCTGCTGGCCGGGATCACCGCGGGCTTCGTGCTGGCCAACGCGGCACCCAACCGCTCTCGGCGCCTCTTCAACTCGATCGACGACCTGCTTCCGGCGACCTACGCCCTGTTCTTCGCGGTGGCTGGCGCGCGCATCGGACTCTCGAGCCTGGCGGCGCTGTGGCCGTTGGCGCTGGGCATTTCGGCACTTCGCCTGGCGGGCCTCTGGTGCGGCATGCGGGCCGGGTGCGCCTGGGCGGGCGTGCGACCACCGGTGCGCACCTGGCTGTGGACCAGCATGGTGCCGCAGGCCGGCGTGAGCATCGCGCTGGCGGCCGAGGCGCGAAACGCCTTCGCCGGTCAACCGTGGGCGGACCTGCTGCACGCGCTGCTGCTGTCGATCGTGGCGCTGCACGAGATCGTCGGCCCTCCCCTGCTGCGGCTCGGTCTGCTTCAATGTGGCGAGGTCCGACGATGATCGACACGCACTGCCACCTCACCTTCTCGCAGTACGACGGTGCCATCGACGCCGAGATCGCGCGCATGCGCGAGGCCGGCGTGCGCGCGAGCATCACGGTGGGCACCACCAGCGCGGACAGCGTGCGCGGGCTGGCGATCGCCAAGCGCCACCCGGAAGTCTGGTGCAGCGCCGGGGTGCATCCGCTGCACAGCGACGAGCCGATCGACTGGAGCACCTTGCGCGCGTGCGCGCAGGATCCGCGATGCGTGGCCTGGGGCGAACTCGGCCTCGACAATCACTACGCCACACCCGTGCGCGCCACGCAGCTGTCGGCACTGGAGGGACAACTCGACCGCATCGGTCGTTGGAGCGCCGAAGGGCTGTGCAAGCCGATCATCATCCACTGTCGCAAGGCGTTCGACGACCTGCTGCCGATCCTTGAGGCGAGCGGCCTGCCGCGCGAGCGCTTCGTCTTCCATTGCTTCAGCGGCACGCCCGACGAGGCGCAGCGCGTGCTTGACTTCGGCGCGTGGATCAGCTTCACCGGCATCGTGACCTACCGCAACGCGCCCGAGGTGCAGGAAGCCGCGCGACGCGTGCCCGCGGATCGCATCATGGCCGAGACCGACGCACCCTTCCTGTCGCCCGAGCCCATGCGCACCGCGAAGCCAAACCGGCCGGCGCACGTCATGCTGGTCGCGAAGCATCTGGCCGCGATCCGCGGCGTCGACGAGGCCTCGTTCCTGTCGACGCTGGACGCCAACGCATGCCGCTTCTTCGGGCTACCGGCGGCGTGATCGCCGCGATGAAGGGCTAGCATCGATCCCATGGACACAGGCCACCAGGGCGATCGCAGCGAAGGCGCCGTGATGACGCTGGGCGATCATCTGGACGAACTGCGTCGACGCATGATCTGGGCGGTCGCGCTGCCGCTTCCGGTGGCGGTGATGGCCTTCGCGTGGGCGGAACCGATCCGGACTTTCCTCTGCCAGCCCGCCGTGCACGCGCTGGAGGCGCACAACCTGCCCACGCAACTGCAGGTGCTGAGCCCGATCGAGACGCTTGGCACCGATCTGAAGATCGCGCTGGTGACGGCGTTGGTGCTTGGTGCGCCGTGGATCCTGCTGCAGGTGTGGAAGTTCGTGGAGCCCGGCCTGTACGCGCACGAGCGGCGCTTCGTGCGGCTGCTGCTGCCGATGTCGGCCGCGCTCACGGTGTCGGGTCTTGCGCTGCTGCACTTCCTGCTGATGCCGATGATGCTGGAGGTGCTGGTGAGCTTCGGAAGCGAACCGCCGCAGCGCATGGAGTCGGCGTCGACCGCGCAGGTGGCCGCCGCACCCGCCGTCCCCACGCTGCCGGTGCTGCACGAGGCCCCCGCGCATCCTGCGCCGGGACAGGCGTGGCTCACGCCGGACCATCGACTCGCGGTGGCGGTGCCCGACGGCGAAGGCATGGTGCAGGTGCTCAGCGTTCCCCTGGTGCAGGGAAGCCGTCTTGCGCAGCAGTTCAGGCTGAGCGAGTACCTGGACTTCACGCTGGATTTCGCGCTGGGCACGGCGATCGCGTTCCAGACCCCGCTGATCGTGCTGCTGCTTGGATGGCTTGGTGTGCTCACGCCGCAGGCGCTTGGGCAGTTCCGCCGATACGCGATCTTCCTGTCCGTGCTGGTGTCGGCGATCGTGACGCCGAGCGGCGACCCATTTTCGCTGGCCCTGCTGGCCGTACCGATCTACGGGCTCTACGAACTCGGCATCCTGCTGCTGCGTGCGGCACCGCCTGCGGTGGTGGCGCGAGGCGAGGTGTTCTCGCGCATCGTTCGCGCGGCACGGGGCGGCACGTGAGTGGATTCCTTCGCGGCGTGCTGCGACGAGATCGTGCGTGGCTGGATCGCATGCGCCTGCAGCACGCGTGGCTGGAGTCGCGCGATCTGGCGATGATGCGACGCGCGCTGGATCTGGCACGCACCGCAGCCACCGCGGGCGAGGTGCCGGTGGGTGCCGTGATCTATCGCGAAGGCGAGATCGTGGCCGAAGCCGCCAACGACCGCGAGGCGACCCGAGATCCCGCCGGCCACGCAGAACTGGTCGCGCTGCGACGGGCGGGCCAGAAGTTGGGGCGTTGGCGCCTGCACGACTGCCGGATGGCCGTCACGCTGGAACCCTGTCCGATGTGCGCCGGTGCGTTGGTGAACGCGCGACTCGGCGGACTGGTTTTCGCCGCGTTCGATCCGAAGGCGGGTGCCGTGGGAACGCTCTACGACATTCCCAGGGATCAGCGCCTGAACCATCGGTTGCCCTGCGCGGGCGGACTGCTGGAACCCGAGGCGGTCGGCCTCCTGAGGGCATTTTTCAGGCAGCGCCGCGGTTCCAAGGTTTCAACGTCCGAGAATAGTTGATATTTCGTCATCCTTCCCGTCTCTGTGTGGGAACCGCTGGCGGTGTGCCGGTCGAATCTCACAGTGCGGTGGTCCACCCGTTTTGGGGTGGGGAGCCGCTTCGGCTCCAACTTGGACATAGGGAGATAGGAGAGGACTTGCCATGCACATGTCGAGGGAAAAGGGTCGCGCCTCTGGCGCGAACGGTCGTTCGGTACTTGGTACGTCGCTGCCGTGGCTGATCGCCTCGATGGCGTTCGGCAAGACGGTGCCGTTCACGGCCGGGCAGTTCAAGGTCGAGTCCGGAGCCAGCCCGTCCGCGGCTGCCGCGGTCCACGAGAACGTGAAGATGCGCTCGCTGACGATCGGCGATCGCACGCTGCGACTGGATGACGGTCGCCAGCGCGCCCCGATTCATGTGCGCGTGACGGAAGTCGACGCCGCTGGTCAAGAGAGCGCCCCCATCGATTCCGGCGACGCAGCGCCGCTGGCACTGACGCCGGACATCCAGCGTCCGGTCGGCATGTCCGCGCTCGACGCGTTCAGCAGCTTCGATCTCGGCCGCATGGTGCGCGGCGGTGGGGCCAAGGCGCTCCGCGTGCAGGTCTTCCTGACCATGCAGGAACGCGATGACGACGCGTTCGCCGATGACGCGATGCCTGAACTGGTGGTCTTCGGCGGCACGCAGGGCTCGATGCGCGTGACGCCGATCCTGGACGGCAGCCCCGATGTACCTGCATCACTGAGCTTCGGTCAGGCGCGCGAGATTCCGGCCGATGCGTTCACGCAGGGCCGTCTGCCGATGACCATCGGCTTCACCGGTGACACGGACCCTCAGTCGATCGGTGCGGTGGGTCTGGATCTGTCCGGCGACCTGGGTGTCGGCCCCGGCAAGTCCGTCGTGGGCTATCAGATCGACCTGCCCGCGGGCTCAAGCGCCCCGGTGAAGGTGCTTGCCAGCGGCGAGGTGGAATTCGGCGCCTACGCCAACTTCGCGGATGTCTCTTCGGTGCTGGCGAAGGCGGCTCTCGGTCAGTTCGGCTCGGACAATGCGGCGCTGGACTCGGCAGAGGACGCCGCGACGAGGATCATCGGCCCGGTGTTCATGGGTGTGGGGGATGGACTGAAGACGCCGGCGTACGACCAACTGCCGCTGAACGCGTACACCGCCCCCGAAACGAAGGGCTTCGAGGAAACAGGCTCGCGCCGCACGCCACCTCCACCACCTCCGACGCCGGTCATCCCTACGCCTGGCGCGATTGCGCTTCTGGCGCTGGGCGGTGTGTGCGCTGGCCGACGCCGTCGCTCCGGGTGATCACTCAGGACTCGGTGACATCCGACGTCTCGAAGATCTCCGCCAACACTTCCGTGGCGTAGCCCCCGCGCGGCAGATCGAACGCCAGCCGCACGAAGGCGCCATGCTGATCCACGCCGGACTCGACCTCCGCGCTTGACACGCGCATGCGCAGGCTTCGTCGTTCACCCTCGGGCGCGAGCGCGGACGCCGCGAAGCGGTCGACATCGACGCCGGTCCCTGCGGCGACGGACCGCTCCAGTTCCGCCGCCTCCTCCTCGCTCGGCATGCCGGTCGCGCCGATCATCGGGCCTGTGGGCGAACACTCGAAGGCGTCAACGCGTGTCGCGAGCGTCTGCGCCTCCTCGGGTCGCGCCAGCATCGCCCCAGTCACGCGGAACAGGGAACGCCCCGGATGCAGGTTCGCCACGTCGCCCGGGATGAATCGGTTGAAGAGCCCTCGCTCCATGCGCGCCGAAAGCACCGCGTTGAAGACCGCGCTCTGGACGGCGTTCAGCCAGAATGATCGCGTGGGACCACGCACCGACAGCACCGCGGAGCGGGCGGATCGACCCTCCGCAAGGGCTCGGGTGACCGCGCGCTCCGCGAAATCGCCTCGCGCCCACAGCGGCACGCTGGCCGCGTGGTCGCCGGCGGCGAATCGTTCACGAGCCTCTCGCTGCGACTCTGGGAAGGGTGAACCTGACACGCCTGCGAGTTCCTGCAGCAGCTCCTCCCAGCGTTCCTGCGCCAGCAGCGATCCCAGCACATGGCTGTTGCGACGGTGTCCGAAGCGCTGCACGCCATAGGCGTTGGGGGCCCCCACGCGCTCGAGTTGCCGAATGGCCTGCAGCACGCGCGGCGCCGCAAGCGGATCCGTCTGACGCACGCGGATCGAGAAGCGGTTGCCTCGGAGTTGGCCCGGGCGCAGCTTGCCATCGTGCCGCCGCGTCCAGAGCACCTGTATGCACGGATGCTCCAGCACCGGCGGATCCGGAAGGCCGGGCAGATGCACGGACACCGTCTGTCGCGTGACCGCCTGCCGATCCTTCATGCCTGCATGGCCGATCGCGCCCTCACGCACGCCGCAGTGACGCGCGAGCACGCGCACCATCTCGTCATGCGTGAGACCCGACTTCTGGATGCCCATGTGCAGATGCTCGCCCTGCCCGCTGGGCTCGATGAGTGGAATCTCGTCGACCAGAAAGTCCTCGGGACGCTCCTTGATCACGCCGCGCACGCGAGTCGTGGTCACGAGACGGCATGTGAGCAGCGGACTGCCGAAGGCGGACGTGCTCACGCGAGAATCTCCCAACCGCGCAGCGCCTCACGGATCTGCGGGACGGTCTCCTGAAGCGGATCGATCTGCCGCACGCGCCAACCCGCCGCGCGGGCCGCGGCACAGTTCTCGGGAAGGTCGTCGAAATAGGCGATCTGGGTGCCGGCGCGTCCGATGGCCTGCTCGAACGCCTTGAAGATCCGCGCCTCGGGCTTCACGAGCTGCATCAGGTGCGATGCGTGCCGGTGATTCAGGCGCGCGAAGAACGGCATGGGCTCCATCTGCCGCCAGTGCACGGCGTTCGTGTTCGACAGGCACGCCGTGGGAAGGCCGGCCTGCTGCAGCTCTCCCAGCATCTCGCTGACACCTGTGTATTCGCCCAGGATCCACGCATCCTGCACCGCCGCGACGTGTTGGGGAGGAAGCTCGGACCCCACGCACCGCGAGAGTTCCGCGCAGAAGATGCCGTGCTCGAGTTCACCGCGCTGATACAGCGACACGAGTTCGCGAACGCGCGAGGGATCCACGGCAGCGGGGTCCGCTGTACGCGGCAGTCCCGCAGCGTCGCATCCCTCATGCCAGGTCTGGCAGATCCGCACGAGCACGCCACCCAGGTCGAACGCGACGAGCACGCCACCACGCGACGCGCTCACGCTTCGTCATCCTCGTCGTCGGGCTCCTGCTCGGGCCCGATCTCGGGCACCGGCCCGGAACCCGCGGCCGCCTCGGACGAGGCCTGCTCCAGCACGTCCTCCTCGACGAGGATCGGCGCGCCCTTGGCAACGCCGAGCGCGATCGCGTCGGATGGGCGCGAGTCCACCTCGATCTCCGCGCCGTCCCGGCTCAGCACGAGCCGCGCATAGAAGGTGCCCTCGCGCATGGCGTGGATCTCGATCCGAAGCAGCGTGGCGCCGAGCGCGTCGATCACCGACGCAAGCAGGTCGTGCGTCTGCGGACGTGGAATCTCGATGCCCTTCAGGCGCCGCTCGATGGCGAAGGCTTCGGGCAGGCCGATCACGATCGGAAATGTGCGGTCGCCGCCGACCTCGCTGAGCTCGATGATCTGCATGTCGGTCATCTCTCGGATGAAGATTCGCGACAGTTGCATGGCGACTTGCATGGGAGCCTCGACGAGGATGGTAGGACCCGCCCCATCCTTTCGCCCTGTGGTCGGCTACCATATTCACTTTCCGTCGCATCCCACACTCCAAGGAACACGCCATGGCCAAGCACCTTTTCACGAGCGAGTCCGTCTCGATGGGCCACCCCGACAAGCTCGCCGACCAGATCAGCGACGCCGTGCTCGACGCGATGCTCGCGAAGGATCCGGCCAGCCGCGTGGCGTGCGAGACGCTGGTGACCACCGGCACCGCCGTGGTGGCGGGCGAGGTGACCACGAAGGCGCAGATCAACGTGGCGGACATCGTGCGCAGCACGGTGCTCAAGGCCGGCTACGACTGCCCCAGCAAGGGCTTCGACGGCAAGAGCTGTGGCGTGAACGTGCTCCTGGGCAAGCAGAGCCCGGACATCGCGCGCGGCGTTGGCCGCAAGAAGAAGAAGGCCCAGGGCGCCGGCGACCAAGGCATGATGTTCGGCTTCGCGTGCAACGAGACCAGCGAATACATGCCACTGCCGATCGCGCTGAGCCATGAACTGGTGAAGCGTCAGGCCAAGGTGCGCGAGAAGAACCTGTTGAAGGGACTGCGCCCCGATGCGAAGAGCCAGGTCACCGTGGAGTACGACGGCCTGAAGCCCGTGCGCGTGGTGACGGTGGTCCTGAGCACACAGCACGCCCCCGAGTGGAACGGCCCCGCAGGCCAGAAGCGCCTGAAGGCCGAGGTGATCAAGCACATCATCAAGCCGGTGCTCGGCAGGTGGTGGAGCAACGGCATCAAGGTGCACGTGAACCCCACCGGACAGTTCGAGATCGGTGGCCCACACGGCGACTGCGGCCTGACCGGCCGCAAGATCATCGTGGACACCTACGGCGGCCGCGGTCGTCACGGTGGCGGCGCCTTCAGCGGCAAGGATCCAAGCAAGGTGGATCGCAGCGCCGCCTACATGTGCCGCTACATCGCGAAGAACATCGTGGCCGCGGGCCTGTCCGACGTGTGCGAGGTGCAGGTGAGCTACGCGATCGGCGTGGCCGAGCCGACCAGCGTGCTGGTGGACACCCAGGGCACCGGCAAGGTGCCCGACGCCTGGCTGGCCAAGGAGGTGCGCAAGCACTTCGACCTGACGCCGGCGGGCATCATCGGCTCGCTCAAGCTTCTGAACCCGATCTACAGCCCCACCGCCACGCACGGTCACTTCGGTCGCCATCCCGGCGAGGGTGGCCCCGGCACGTTCACGTGGGAGCGCACCGACAAGGCGCCCCTGCTGAAGAAGGCTGCGGCCCGCAAGTACCCCAAGCGCGCGCGCTGATCGGCCCTCGTGAATCCAGGGCGCATCGCGGCATTCGAACGGCTCGAGGCGCACGCCGCCTCGTGGCCCAGGATCGATCCGCCCAGCGAGGAACTGCCGAGTCTCGACGCTCGCGACGCGGCGCTGGCGCGCAACATCGAGCGCCAGTCGGTGCGGCGCTGGTTCACGCTGAAGGCGGTTCTGGAGCGGCAACTGACGCGCCCCTGGTCGAAGGTCGAGGCGCCGCTGCAGGCAGCCTTGATCGGTGGCGCGGCGCAACTGCTGCTGATGGACCGCATCCCCGAGCATGCCGCGGTCGACGAGACGGTCGAATGGGCCAAGCGACGGTTGCGTGCCGGTGCGGGCGGACTCGTGAATGCGGTGCTTCGTGGCGTTTCGGGCATGCGCGAGACGCGCATGAGCCGCGAGATCTTCGCCGCGTTGGATCCCGAGGCATGCGACACGCTGCCGCTTGATGACGGCGGTGGCTGGAAGCTGGCGAAGGCCGTGTTCAGCGCCTCGCCGCCGGAACGTTTGGCGCAGAAGTCGGGGCTTCCCCTGCATCTGCTGCTTCGGTGGATCAATCGCTTCGGCATGAACGCGGCGCGTGACCTGGCCCTGCACACGCTGGCGCAGCCTCCGATCGTGGTGCATGAGCTGCCGGCCGGAATGGAAGGAACGGAGTCGATCGCGGGCACTGACGCCGTCACCTGGACAGGCGACCATGCGCAGCTGCTCGCCGCACTGCAGGCGTACCCGGCCGCACGCGTGCAGGACCTTGCCAGCGCACGCGCCATCGAGAGCACGCGGGCGCTGCGACCCGGGATCATCGTGGACGCCTGCGCAGGTCGCGGCACGAAGTCGCTGCAGCTGGCGAAACTGCATCCGGACGCCGAGGTGGTGGCGAGCGAACCCGACGAGCGCCGTCGCGCCAGCCTTCGTGAGACCGCGGCGCGCGCCGCACGCGCGGGACTGGGAAAGATCCGCGTGGCCGAGGGTGATGATCTGCGCGAACTGCTCGGCAAGGCGGACCTGCTGGTGCTGGATGTGCCGTGCTCGAACACCGGCGTGCTGCCGCGCCGCGTGGAGGCCGCGCACCGCATGAGTCCCGCAAGCATGGAGTCGCTGGTGAAACTGCAGCGATCGATCGCCGAGTCGCACCTGCCGCTGCTGAAGTCCGGTGGCGCCCTCCTGTACGCGACCTGCAGCCTGGAGCCCGAGGAGAACGAGCGTCAGGCCGAGTGGCTGACCGCGCGCCTGGGCCGGGTGCAGCCCACGATCGAGCGCCTGACGCCCAAGGGGCTGCCCGGCGGCGGCGCGACCTCGTACCGGGACGGGGCTTTCGTGGCCCTGTGGACCGGGGTTTCCCCGCAGGCCCGATCACAGCCTGCTTCGCGGTAGCATTGTCCGATTCCCCTGCGAGGGATCGCATGAACGTCACGGACGTGCTCCAGCCCAATTGTGTGAAGGTGCCGCTCTCGGCCACCGACAAGCGTGCAGCGATCGACGAACTCGTCGACCTGCTGGCTTCGGAGGGCGCCGTCAGCGATGCGGCCGAACTGAAGGCCGCGGTCTGGCAGCGCGAGACCCAACGCAGCACGGGCATCGGCGAGGGACTGGCGATCCCCCACGGCAAGGGGCCTGCCGTGAGGCGCCTCGCCATGGCGATCGGCATGCCGGCCCAGCCCATCGTGTACGACAGCATCGATCACAAGCCGGTGAAACTGATCGTGATGCTCGTGAGCCCGCCGGACAAGGTCACCGAGCATGTGCAGGCGCTGGGTCGCCTGAGCCGCCTCATGACCGACGCGAACTTCCGTGAGAGAACCTACGCCGCACGCAGCGCCGCCGAGGTCTACGACCTCTTCCACAAGGCCGAGAGGGCGGGCTGACGCGCATGCCGAGGGATCCGTACGAGGTCCTGGGCGTGGCCCGCTCGGCGACCACGGAGCAGGTGCGCGAGGCGCACCGCAAGCTCGCGAAGAAGTTCCACCCCGATCTGAACAAGACGCCCGAGGCCGCAGCGAAGTTCAAGGAGATCCAGGAGGCGTACGACCTGCTCTCCGACGCGCAGAAGCGCGCGCAGTTCGACCAGCACGGTCATGCGGGGCCGTCGATGGGTGGCGGCCCCGGCGGCGGATTCGGTGGTTTCGGTGGCGGCGGCACATGGGGCAACGTGGATCCCTCGACCTTCCAGGAGATCTTCGGCGACTTCATGGGCGGCGGCGGACGGCGCGGTGGTGCGCGGCGCGGGCCGAGCGCCGGTGGTGATCTGGAGAGCGAGATCACCGTGGATTTCATGACCGCGGCCGTGGGCGGCGTGCGGCACGTGAGCGTGAACGACGGTCACGAGACGCTGAGTCTGGATGTCCGCATTCCTGCGGGCATCGAGACCGGCGGAACGCTGCGTGTGCGCGGCAAGGGTTCGCCCGGAGGCGGCGGCGGACCCGCGGGCGACCTGGTGCTTCACATCACTGTGGCGCCGCATCCATGGTTCCGGCGCGAGGGTCTGGACATCCTGGTCGACGTGCCGATCTCGATCGCCGAGTGCGCCTTGGGAACGACCGTGCAGGTGCCGCTGCTTGAGGGCACCGCAAGCCTGCGCGTGCCGCCCGGCACCGGAAGTGGCAAGCGTCTGCGACTGAAGGGCAAGGGCGTGCAGGCGAAGGCCGGTGCGGGCGACCTGTACGCGGTGATCCGCGTGGAGGCGCCGAAGTCCATGTCCGAAGAGGACCGCGCGGCGCTGGAACGCATGAAGTCGAACGAGGGCGATCCGCGCGCCGACGCGCCATGGAATGCGCGCTGAACTTAGCGCACCATCGCCGACGACTCGCCCACCTTCCGCAGGCTCACGACATCCGGCAGGTTCCTGAACCAGCCGTCGTAGTCCAGGCCATAGCCCGCCACGAAGAGGTCGGGAATGTCGAAGCCCACGAATTCGCAGGCCGTGGACATCGCCGCAGGAATGCGCTTGCGCAGGAGCACGCAGGTACGCACGCTGGCGGCCCCGCGATCGAGCATGTCCTTGCGGAGGAAGGTGAGCGTGCGGCCGCTATCCAGGATGTCGTCGACCAGCAGCACGTGCCGGCCCTGAACCGTCGGCATGACGCCCTCGATGCGCGGCCCCTGCGACGTGGTGCCTCCACCGTAGCTGCGCACGGTGGCAACGTCCACGCGCAGGCGATTCGGCATTCGCCGCACAAGGTCTGCGGCGAACACGAACGCGCCGGTCATCACCGGCACGATCACGATGCCCTCGGCGCCTCCGCCATAGGCCTCGACGATCTCCTGCGCGAGCGCAGGCATGCGCGCGGCGATCGCCTCGGCGGGCACGACGACTTCGGCAGGTTCATAGGTCAGCATGGTCATGGCTTCAGCTTCCTCAGGAGCATCTCGTTCAAAGTCTTCGCGTCAGCCTTGCCGCCGCTGGCCTTCATCGCGGCACCCACGATGCGGCCGATCGCGGCCAACTTGCCCGCGCGCACGTCCGCGGCGGCCTGCGGCTGTGCGACGATCGCCTCGTCGCACCAGCGCTCCAGCGCGGCATCGTCACGCACCTGCAGCAGGCCATGGCGCTCGGCGAGCTCCTGCACGGGGGCGTCGCCATCGCACAGCAGGCCGAAGAGCTGGTCCGCGGCCTGCGGACCGACGGTGTTCGCCTCGCGCAGCGCGAAGAGCTCGGACACGCGCTCCGGCTTCACGCCGAGCGCGGACAGGGCCACGCCACGCTCGTTCGCCCACTTGGCGCCGGTGTTACGCAGCAGCTTGCCGATCGCGAAGCCCGCCTTCGCGCCGCCTCCCGCCGCCGCCACGCAGGCCTCGAACCAGAGACAGTCGTCGCGTTCGGCGGTGAGGTTCTCCGCGTCGATCGCGGCCAGGCCGTAGTCCTTCACGTAGCGCGCGCGACGCGCGAGCGGCGGCTCGGGTAGTTCCGCCCGCAGACGCGCCAGCCACGCCTCGTCGATCTCGACGGGCACCAGATCCGGATCGGGGAAATAGCGGTAGTCGTGCGCGTCCTCCTTCTCGCGCTGCAGCACGGTCTCGCACTTCACGTCGTCCCAGCCGCGCGTGGCCTTCATGCCACGCCCCATCACGCGGCCGTCGCGCTTCCACGCCTCGACCTGGCGCACGGTCTCGTGCTCGATCGCGCCCTTCACGGCCCTGAAGGAGTTCAGGTTCTTCACCTCCACGACCGGCGTGCGGATCTCGGTGCCGTCCTCGAGCGTGATCGCCATGTTCACGTTGGGCTCGAAGCGCATGTGACCCTTCTGCATCACGCCCTCGGAGACCCCGAGGAAGCGGCAGAGGTTGCGCAGTTCCTGCGCGAAGGCCACCACCTCGTCGGCGCTCGTGAAGTCGGGCGCGGTCACGATCTCGAGCAGCGGCGTGCCCGCGCGGTTCAGGTCGACCAGGCTGCCGTCGTAGTGGAAGCCGCCGGGCAATTCGTGACCCAGCTTGCCCGTGTCCTCCTCGAGGTGCGCGCGGATGATGCCGATGCGCTTGACGCCGCCCGCAAGCGGCAGGTCGAAGAAGCCGTCGGCGCAGAGCGGCTGGTCGTACTGACTGATCTGGTAGCCCTTCGGCAGGTCGGGATAGAAGTAGTTCTTGCGGTCCCATCGGCAGCGCTTGGCGATGGTGCAATGCAACGCCAGCCCGACCAGCGCCGACATCTCCACGGCGCGGCGGTTCATCACAGGCAGCGTGCCGGGAAGCGCCGCGACCAGCGGATCGACCAGTTCGTTCGGCTCGCGACCCTCGAACTCCGGATGGGCCGGATTGGGCGCGCGGGTGAACATCTTGCTGCGCGTGCGCAGTTCGACGTGGATCTCCAGGCCCACGATCAGCCGTGTGCTTCGGATGGCGGGCGATGCGACGCTCACGGATGGATCATAAAGTGCCGGGGATGAGTGCGTCCCGACTTGCCATGGCCATGCTCCTGACGCTCGGTGTTGGCTGCGCGAGCACTTCGGAGTCGCCGGCCCAGGAGGCCGCGTCTCCGTCGCCGCCGCAGCAGGCGGCCGTGACCAAGTCTGCCCCACGCGGCGCTTCCTCGAAGGGACGCGTGCTTCGCACGAAGGAATCGGTGCTCGCCCCCGAGGACACGAACGCGCGCATGCGCTCGGATGCGCCCGTGACCGCCGCCTCGGACATGCCGAGCGAGGCGCCCTCGACACCGCCGGAGTCCGTCACGCCCTCGACACCTCCCTCGCCGCCGCCGATCCAGCCGGTCACAAGCCCGATGCTGGTGCCGGTGCGCACCCTGTGCCGCCCGAACGCGCCCGTCGAACTGGATGTGCGTGCTCCGGTGGAACATGGGCCGCTGGTCATCCACGTGATGGATCGGGCAGGAACCACCATGGACCAGCTCGCGGTCACGGCAGGCGTGGTCGATCTCTCGCCGCTGATGAAGGAACTCGAACGCGCCGATCGTGCGCGTTGGCTGCAGTTGCGTGAATCGGGCCAGCCGGTCGGAGCGCCTGTCTGGTTCGTGCCCCTGCGGGCCGCGCCTCCGGTGCGCACCGTTCGCTCGATTCGCGCAAGCACCCAGCAGCCCTATCTCCGCGTGGTGGGCTGGGGCGATCGGGCCTATGACCCGACCGATGCGGAGACGGCCGCGGTCATGCCCACGTGGACCGCGCCGGATCCGATCGTGACCTCGGGGTTCCGACTGGAGCCGGCCGTCGACGTGATCCTGCACACCGATGCGGGGCCACTTCGTGTGGCACTGGTTCCAGACGCGGCGCCCGCCACCGTGGAGAACTTCCTCCGCCTCGCGCGCGAGGGCTTCTTCGACGGCACCATCTTCCATCGGGTGGTGCCGCTGGATCGCGAAGGTCGGCCCTTCGTGATCCAGGGAGGCGATCCGACCGGCACCGGCGATGGCGGGCCGGGATGGAACCTTGCGCTGGAACCCAGCGATCTGCCCCACGACCGCGGCGTGCTGGGCATGGCGCGCGGCGACGATCCGCACAGCGCGGGCAGCCAGTTCTACGTGTCGCTGTCGCGCGAGGGCACGGCACGGCTTGATGGGCAGTACTGCACCTTCGCCGTGCTGATGGATGGATGGGACACGCTCGACGCCATCGCCGCCGGCACCATCGGTGACGCGACCACCGGGCGCCCCGCGGTGCCCGTGCGCGTCGAACGCGTGGAGATCGTGCCGGCACCGCCGCGAGGCGAGTCGCCGCTGTGGCCAGGGCCACCAAAGCCCGAGATCGTCAGCCCTTCGCCGACTCCGCAGCGCTGACCTTCGTCATCTTGGGAAGGCTGCCGGTCGGCCGACCGCTTCGATCCACCGGCACCGCCGCGATCTTCTTCACGATCTCCATGCCCTTCGTCACCTGTCCGAAGCCGGTGTACTGGCCATCGAGATGCTGGCACTGCTCGCGTGTGAGGCAGATGAAGAACTGGCTGCCGGCGCTGTCGGGATCGGCGCTGCGCGCCATCGAGAGCGTGCCAGGCTGATGCGGACGCTTGTTGAACTCGGCCTTCACGCGCCAACCGGGGCCACCGGTGCCGGTGCCCTGCGGGCAGCCACCCTGGATCACGAAGCCCGGAATGATGCGATGGAATCCGACGCCGTCGTAGAAGCCTTGTCGCGCGAGCTTCTGGAAGTTCGCGACGTGGTTCGGCGCCACGTCGTCCCAGAGTTCCACCTCGATGTCGCCGAATTCCGTTCCGATGGTTGCGGTTGGATATGCCATTGCGCAAGGGTAGCGCCGCGCGCGCTCACCGACCGAGCGCGCGTCCCGTCCGGATCTGGCTCACGACCGTGGGCAACAGATAGGCCCTTCCCTCGAAACGAGTCACCTGGCCGCTGAGCACCACCGAGAGCGGCTCCTGCGAGCCGCGCGCCTGCCGTTCCAGTCGCTCGAGCACCGCGCACGGAAGCAGCGTGGCCTCGCGTTCCCCGATCTCGCCGCGCGAACTTTCGAAGATGAATCGCCACTGCCCCGTGATCGGATCGCGCGTCACGATGCCATGACGATCCTGCACCGGACGTGCAGGCTCAAGCCAGGGCCGCTGCGTGAGCGGATCGACGCCACCGCCGGCCATCTGGGTCGCGAGCTGGCGCACCTCGGACTGGCGCTCCTCAGGCGCAAGGTCCGACGATCGCTGCACCTGCCCGATGCGATCGAGCAGATCACGCTCGACCTCGTCCGCCTGGACAGGTCCGCCCTGCACGATCGCTCGCTCGCGCGCGGCGCGCGCCTGCGGAAGCAGCGGAACCCAGCGGATGCCGAACGCCTCCGACGGATCCTCCACGCGCCGCATGGTCTCCAGATCGACCTCCGAATCGTCCTCGGCCGCCGGTTCGGCGATCGCTGCGCCTGGCGGGCGAAGTGTGGTGGATCCCGTACTTGACGCGAGTTCCGCGATCGTGGTGGCGAACATCGGCAGCGCCGCGTTGCGACCGTGGTACGTGGTCACGCGCGCGGACATCTCGAAGTTCGCCTTCGTGCCCGACGCCAACGATTCGAAGCGGCGCTTCATGTCCTCAAGCGTGGCACTGGGAAGAAGGTCGATGAGACGATCTCGCTGTCCCTCGACCGTTCCGTGCAGACGGAACGTCCAGCCTCGGCCTGCCGCGGGTGGCTCGAGGGTGCCCTGAACGTGGGTCAGGAACGCACCGTCTTCGAGCAGAGGTCCCTGGTCAGGCACCGCCAGGGCCAGGGAAGGGCCCGAGAGCGCCGCGGAAAGCAGCAGGATCTGCACGAGATGCGACATTCGAGGTTCGCCCTGCGTTGACGGCACGGGGCTTGGCTGCAAGGATACGGATCCTGCCACGGCCGTGTACCCAAGTGGCCTAAGGGAACGGATTGCAAATCCGTGATTCGTGGGTTCAAATCCCACCACGGCCTTTGCGGCGCCCCACCTCGGCGCCGCAGAACAAGGCGAAGGGCCCCTCCGGACGGAAGGGCCCTTCGCGTTTTTCAGATGCACCCTGGATCGCGGTCGAGGTCAGCCGCAACTGCCCATCGTTAGCAGGATGAGGGAGATGTCTCCACCACCGACCTCGCCGTCGCCATCGACATTCGCGCGGCACCCGGAGCAGAGACCGAAGTCGAGCAACACCATAGCCACGTCGCCCGCGTCGACCTCACCGCTTCCGTCGAGATCTCCGAAGCAATCCGGCGCGTGCAGCACCACGTTGTAGTCGCCCACGGCCAGGAACTGCTCGACCTGCCCCGGCACGCGCGAGGCGTCCGCCTCGCCGTCGAAGTTGGTGCCCCAGCCGAACCAGTTTCCGGCGGAGTCGCGCGCAAAGGCGTGATCGGTGCCAGCCTGGACCTCCACCCACGTGGCTCCTTCCGAGGGCTCCGCGGGAGCGCCCGACACCTGCGCGAAGTAGTCGTCGCCCCACGACACCAGCGCGCCATCGCTGCGGAGCGCCACGGCGAAGGTGCCGGCGAAGCTCATCTGCGTGAACCGCATGCCCGATGGCAACGCAGGCACCATCGAGGCGCCGTAGTAGTAGTCCAGACCCCAGCTGATGATCTGGCCGTCGCTGCGAAGCGCGAGCGCCACGTCGTAGCCGATGCCGAAGTCGACCCACCGCAGGCTTGGCGCGATGGAGGGCACCGTGAGCATCTGCGACTGCTGCGAGACGTTGAAGGTCGGCTGGTTCGCCCCCCACATCACGATCGATCCATCGTCGCGAAGCCCGCCGCCGTGGAAGTAGCTGGCGGTGGCCTTGGTGTACTTCCTGCCGGGCGGGAGCGGTGCCACGTTCGCCTGACCGACGGCGTTGCGTCCCCATGGCAGCAGCCGGCCCTGATCAGTGAGCCCGAAGAACGTGAATCCCCAGCCGCCGAAGACCTTGGTGAAGGTCTGGCCGGCCGGTGCCGTCGGCACGGCGCTGACCTCGCCGTTCATGTCGTAGCCCCATGCGATGATCGTTCCGTTGGAGCGCACCGCGGCGACCGAACGACGGACGGCGCCGACATGCACCACATCCGTCAGGCCGTCAGGCACCGTCCCCTGCCCGTAGATCGTGACGTCACCGAACACGCTCACCACGCCCTCCGCGAGCGCAGGCGACGATGCTCCGGCGATCAAGGCCAGACCAAGCGACAACGGAAGCCTTGCGGATGGATGCATGGCCCCAAGGTAAACCCGAAAGTCCCGGCAAAAAGTTCCGGGAAGCCGGATTTCATAAATTTGTTGGTTTGCAAACGCTTCCGAGGCGCGCTGCGTCAGGTGTACAGCAGCACCAGGAGCGCGAGGTCACCCGAGTCGACCTCGCCGTTGCCGTCGAGATCGCTCGCGCAGCCGCCACAGGCACCGAAGTCCAGCAGCAGCATCGCGACGTCGCCGGGGCCGACCGTGCCGTCGCCGTCAAGGTCGCCCTGCAGTCCCGTGCCAACGGTCACCGTGAGCGTGACCTGCACATTGCGGATCTGCTCGCCGGCCACCGCCTCGTCGCTGGTTCGAACCGTCGCCACCGTGCTGTACTCGCCCGGCGTGGCACCGTTGGAGTCGAAGGCGAACTGCAGCGTGCGCGCACCCGTCGCGAGGTTCGCGCCGACGCCCTGCGGCATGGTGAACCGAGACGCGAAGGCTCCGCTGAAGGTGACCTGGTCCACGTCGAGCTTGGACTGCGAGGCGTCGTAGCCGAAGTTGTAGAGCGGCGTCGTGACCGTGGCGGCGCCCGTGTCCGGCTCGCACTCCAGCGTGAGGGCGATCGAGTTCAGATCGCTGGCAAGGGCAAGCGAGGGGTTGCTTCCGCGAATGACGCTGACCGAAACGGGAAGCGAGACCGCCGCCGGCTCGACTGCCTCGCTGGAGCTCGTCACACTGACGGTGCCTGTGGCCGTGCCCACCGTGGCGGTGTTCAGCGACACGTTCACGGTCGTGGAAGACGGCTGGAGCGCCGCAGTGCCCGTGGCGGTTCCGGTGACCTTGCCCGAGCTCGTCACGCTGTAGGACAGGTCGTCCACGCCCAGCGCGTTCACATAGGTCGCCACGTTCTGCACGCGCACGGGCAGCGCGACCGTGGCGTTCTGGATGGCGCGCGTCGGCAAGGCCGACACGAAAGCGGCCGACAGCTTGGCCGGCACGGTGAACTCGAGAATCTGCGGGATGTGGTCGCTGGCGATCTCCAAGTCGTCGGCCAACGCATTGGAACGGGCCAGTTCGCCCGGGAAATACGTGTTGTTTCCAAAGCCGATGCCCTTGTCGAAATGCGCGCCGTCGTTGCCCACGTTGCGCATGGTGCCCGCGATCATGGAGATGCCGTTGCCATCATTCGCCGCAAGACTCGGCATCACGAAGTCGAAGCGGTCATCCATGCCGCCACCGACAAGGCCACAGCATGGGTTCACGGCCGGTGCCTGCGAGTGCTTGATCGCCTGCATGGCACCGGCCCAAGTGCCCGTGCCGAACGGATCCACGGCTTGCGCCGGACCCGCCGAGATGAGTTCCTCGTAGCCAGGCTCCGTGTTGCTGTAGAAGTTGTAGTCACCCGTGTAGAGGATCGGGTATCCGGCGGGCAGTGCGTCAGCGTTGTTGCGGATGGCCACCGCTCCGTCCAGTCGCAACGCCTCGTTCGACGGACCGCTGCTGGCCTTCAGGTGCGAGCCGTACACGTACACACGGGCCTTCGTGTCGCTGTAGCCCGTCAGTTGCAGCAGCCAACGGTCGGTGTAACGACCGGCCTCGGTGAAGATGTCGGCATGGCCCGAGGTGATTTCGGAGAAGCGGTCGCTGCGATAGAACATCGCCTGCGCACCACTTGCGCTGGTCTCGCCGCTGGCCGAGGTGTATGTGGCGAGCGTGTAGGTCACACCCGTCGGCGCCGCGCCGTTCACCAGCGACTGCAGTGAACTCAGGGATCCTGTCGTGACCTCGTTGAAGGTGATGATGTCGACCGGCTGCGCCCAACCTGCCTTGTTGTCCGCATGCAACGCCTGAAGCACGCGCGTGAGCGCGGCGGGGTTGCCCTTCAGGGCGCAGATGTTCCAGTGCGCCACCCGGATCTGCGCATGTGCAGAAACAGCCAGACCAACCACCGACAGGAGGGCCAGCAGGCGGGAGGGTCGCATCTCGGTAGAGGATATCCCCGAAGCCGCGAAGTCCAAGAACTCGTGGCCAGGAACCTTGAAACGGTCAGGGCTGGTGCGGGTATACCTGTCCTCCCCGCAGGGTTCCCGGTCGCTCCGGCCCTGGCTCTCGGACTCGAACTGGAGACCTCTCATGACCCGGATGCTCGCGATCGCCACCGTCCTGACCGCCCTGCTGGCCCCCCGCCCCGCCGCCGCGCAGCAGGTCGACGTGCAGGAGTTCAAGCTCGCCAATGGCATGCGCTTCCTGCTGGTGCCCCGCACCGACCAGCCCAACGTGATCGCGGCCGGCTGGCTGGCGAAGGTGGGCAGCGTGAACGAGCGCCCCGGCATCACCGGCATCAGCCACTTCTTCGAGCACATGATGTTCAAGGGCACGAACACCATCGGCACGCGCGACGCGGCAAAGGACGCCGACTACCGCGCCAAGCAGAAGGCGCTGCGTGACCGCATCAACGCGATGGTGTGGAACGACCAGTACGTGCGCTTCTTCCGCGGCGAGATCGACGATCCCTGGAACCCCGCCAACGACACTCCCGAGCTGAAGGACCTGCGCGCGCAGCTGAAGACGCTGATGGACAGCCAGCAGGGACGTGGCATGGGCGAGGAACTCACCACGCTGAAGAAGGACCTGGCCGCCGTGGACACCAAGGCCCCCGACGCGGCCGCGAAGACCGACGTGCTGAAGAAGCGCATGGCTGAGATGGAGCTCGCCCAGTCCGCCGCCGGCAGCATCGTGAAGGACGAGTTCGACCAGGTCTACAGCAAGAACGGTGGCAGCGGCATGAACGCCTTCACCAGCCACGACCTGACCTTCTACTTCATCAACGTGCCCAGCAACAAGTTCGAGCTGTGGGCATGGATGGAGAGCGACCGCCTGAAGGACAGCGTTTTCCGAGAGTTCTACAGCGAACGCGACGTGGTGCACGAGGAGCGCCGCCTGCGCACCGAGAGCACGCCGACCGGCAAGTTCCAGGAGCAGTTCGACGCGATGTTCTGGGTGAGCTCGGGCTATGGCTGGCCGGTCATCGGCTGGACCAGCGACCTGAACAGCTACACGATGGAAGAGGCGATGAAGTACTGGAACATCTACTACCGGGCCAACAACCTGGTGGGCATCATCGTGGGCGACTTCAAGCCCGACGAGGTGAAGGCGACCATCGAGCGCTACTTCGGTCGGCTCGAGGCGGGCAAGGAGATGCCACCCCAGGTCGTCACGCTGGAGCAGAAGCAGAGTGCCGAGATGCGCATGAACGCCGAGGGCGACTTCCAGCCGCAGGTCGAGGTGCGCTACCACACCGTGCCCGCGGGCCACAAGGACAGCTACGCGCTGGAGATGATGGCCGAGATCCTGAACGGCAAGACCGGTCGCCTGTACAAGACCATGATCGAGGGTCGCAGCATCGCCAGCAGCGGCCGCGCACAGAACGACGCGCGCAAGTACGCGGGCCTGTTCGCCTTCGAGGCCGAGACCAAGGGCGACGCGACACCCGATCAGCTGGAGCAG
The DNA here is from genome assembly GCA_016872835.1 of Planctomycetota bacterium. Classification (GTDB taxonomy): domain Bacteria; phylum Planctomycetota; class Phycisphaerae; order Phycisphaerales; family SM1A02; genus SYAC01. The sequence goes on from VGYX01000007.1 coordinate 80,483, forward strand.
GCCTGGTACGAGGAACTGAAGAAGCTGCAGGACGCGCCCGTGGACGAGCGCGAGCTGCAGAAGGTGAAGAACCAGGTCGCGGCCGACAGCTATCGCCGGCTGCAGAGCAACTTCTTCCTGCTGGTGCAGCTGGCCTACGCCGAGTCGATGATGAGCTGGCGCGAGCTGAACGAGGCGCCGAAGAAGCTGCAGGCCGTGACCGCCGCGGACATCCAGCGCGTGGCGAAGGCCTACTTCGACGTGAACAACCGCAGCGTGGCGACCTACAAGCGCAAGGCTGGCGCGGCGGCCTCGGACGATCCGGAACTGGCGGCACTGCCCGCGCCGATGCGTGCGCGCGCCAAGCAGATGGCCGCGCAGCTGGGTCAGATGCAGGATCCGGCGGAACTGCGCCAGACCATGGAGGCCTTGGAAGCGCAGTCCGCGCAGGTGCCCCCGCAGATGAAGCCCATGTTCGAGTACATGAAGAAGAAGATGTCGGAGCGCCTGCAGCAGCTCGAGAGCGGCGCAGCACCCGCCGGCAAGTAATCCCCACGAACACGAACAAGGAAACCCAACCATGCGACACCTGATCACCGCCATCGCGATGACGCTCACGCTGCCCGCTCTCGCAGGCAGCGACGCCACCACCCTGCCCAAGCGCCCTGAGGAAATCTCCTTCGGCGCGCTGAAGTTCGATGCGCCCGACGCGGCGAAGTTCCGCCACACCCTGAAGGACGGGACGCCCGTCTATCTGGCCCCCAGCAAGGAGTTCCCGCTCATCAGCCTGAGCATGACCTTCAAGGGCGGTAGCAACCTGGATCCGACCGACATGGTCGGTCTGGCCGGCATGACCGGCCGCATGATCCGCGAGGGCGGCACGGCCACCATGAAGCCGGGCGACCTGGACGAGGCCTTGGACTTCATGGCCACGCAGGCCAGCGCGGGCTGCGCCGACACCACCAGCAGCGCCAGCCTGAACTGCCTCTCGAGCAACTTCGACGAGAGCCTGAAGCTCTTCGTGGACATGCTGCGCAACCCGGGCTTCGACGTGGCGCGTCTGGATACCAACCGTGGACAGGCGCTCGAGGGCATGAAGCAGCGCAACGACGACGCGCGCGGCATCCAGGGTCGCGAGTGGACCGCCCTGCTGTACGGGCGCGAGCACTTCGAGGCGCGACAGCCCACCGAGACGAGCTTGAAGGCGATCACCCCCGAGGCGATGAAGGCCTTTCACAAGCGCATCTTCCATCCGGGCAACGTGATCATCGCGGTCAGCGGTGACTTCGAGCCCAAGGAGATGCTTGCCAAGCTGGACGCGGCCTTCGACGGCTGGGAGCGCGGCGAGAAGCAGGCGGATCCCGTGGCGCCCACGCAGAGCCTGAAGCCGGGCCTCTACCACGTGCAGAAGGAGATTCCGCAGGGCAAGGTGCAGATCGGTCTGCGCGCCATCACGCGCGATGATCCGGACTACATCCCCTACATGATGCTGAACGACATCCTGGGTGGCGGTGGCTTCACCAGCCGCATCATGACCCAGGTGCGCAGCAACGAGGGCCTGGCGTACTCGGCGGGCAGCCGCATGGGCGCGAAGGTGTACTACCCCGGGGAGTGGCGCGCGAGCTTCGAGAGCAAGAACCCCACCGTGGCGCTGGCCACCAAGATCGTGCTCGACGAGATGCAGAAGATCCGCGACAACCCCGTGACCGACGAGGAGCTGGAGACCACGAAGAAGCAGCTCATCGAGACCTTCCCGCGCACCTTCGAGAGCAAGCCCGCGATGCTGGGCGTGTTCGTGAGCGACGAGTGGACCGCCCGACCGAAGGACTACTGGACCACCTTCCGCGACAAGGTGAACGCGACCACCAAGGAAGACCTGCAGCGCGTGGCGAAGAAGTACCTGCAGCCCGACCAGGTGGCGATCCTGGTGGTCGGCGACTGGAAGACCATCGCGCCGGGCGACCTGAACGGTCGCGCGAAGATGGCGGACTTCTTCGGCGGCAACGTGACCCACCTGCCGCTGCGTGACCCGATGACGATGGAGCCGATCGCCGAAGCGGGTGCCAAGCCCGCGCCGACGAGCCCCTCCGCTCCCGCAGGCAAGGCGCCGGCCAGCCAAGGCTGAGCGCACTCCATCCTGAAGCAAAAGCGCGACGGGCCGCACCCTCCTGCGGCCCGTCACACTTCGTCTTGGCTCCACTCGGCACTCCCCGCCGCGGGCCTCCCTTTGCTGCGCGCACCTCTGGGTGTCGGCCCTTGGCACGGCCCTTTCCTTCACCGAATACGGAGCTGGGGGGCGGTGTGTGAGATGGCTTGGTGAAATGCCGTATCCAGGGCCCGCGGGGCGGTTTTCCAGCGCACACGCGCCCCCTACCATCGACGGAATGCCGCTGACCGCCGAAGTTCCGATTCGTCCCCTGCCCCCGGGCCGTGACACGCGCATGGACGCCATCGAGCGCACCGTGCGCGCGGGTGGACGCCTGAGCGAGGCCGATGGACTGGCGCTGTACGAGACGCCCGACGTGCACCGCGTGCTGGCGCTGGCCGATCTGGTGCGTCGCCGCCTCCACGGCCGCGCCGCGTACTTCAACATCAACCGCCACATCAACTACAGCAACATCTGCGCGCTCAGCTGCAAGTTCTGCGCCTTCCATCGCAAGAAGGACCAGGACGGCGCGTACGAGATGGACACCGCTCGCATCGTGCAGGAGGTGCAGGGCGCGGCGGCGGCCGGCGCCACCGAGATCCACATGGTGGGCGGGCTGCACCCGTGGCTGCCCTTCCAGTGGTACTGCGACACGCTTCGCGCGATGAAGGCCGCGGTGCCCGCGATGCACATCAAGGCGTTCACGGCGGTCGAGATCGTGCACCTGCAGCGCATCTCCAAGCGCGGCGCCGAAGGCTTCGAGGGGATCAAGGCCGTGCTGCGCGACCTGCGCGAGGCGGGTCTTGGAAGCCTGCCGGGCGGCGGCGCCGAGGTGTTCGACGACCGCGTGCATGACGAGGCCTTCAAGGGCAAGATCCGCGGCGAGCAGTGGCTGGACGTGCACCGCGCGGCGCATGAACTCGGGCTGAATTCGAACGCCACGATGCTGTATGGCCATGTCGAGCGCCGACCGGAGCGGATCCGCCACATGCGGCTGCTGCGTGAGCAGCAGGATCGCACGCTGGCCGACTGGGCACGCGCGCAGGGCATCGCCGCGGGTCCTGACGGCGCGATCGTGCTGACGGGCCCGGAGACCAGCTATCCGAAGCGTCGTCTTCCGATGCCGGGGCAGGAAGGACTTTCGACCGGCTACTTCCAGACGATCATCCCGCTGCCCTTCTATCCCAACGAGAGCGAACTGGAGCGGCTGCCTGCACCGACCGGACTGGAGAACCTGCGCACGCTGGCCATCGCGCGCCTGATGCTGGACAACTTCCCGCACGTGAAGGCATTCTGGATCATGCAGACGCTGCCGATGGCCGAACTCATGCTGGGCGCGGGCGCCGACGACATCGACGGCACGGTGGTGTGGTACGACATCACGAAGGCGGTCGGTGAAGGCAACCACCAGGAGACGAGCGTGAAGGACCTGGCGAAGGCGATCCGCGACGCCGGCTTCGAGCCCGTGGAGCGCGACACGCTCTACCGCCGCGTGGTGCGCGATGGCGCCGCGTGGGACGTGGCGGAGTGAGGACGAACCCCCAATGAAACAGCGCCGCGCGAAACGATCTGCGCGGCGCCGCGGAGACGGCGGGGAGAGGCCGCGCCAGAGCTTGGCGCGGCCGGCAGGGACGGCTGTGTGGGCGTTGACCAGACAACTCGGTCATCCCTGCCGGCATCGAATACGGGGCGTGCGGCACCGTGTGAATCGGAATGATCGGATTGTCGAGGCGTCTCACGTGGCGTCGGCCGGGGGCGCCGTGTCGGTCTCGGCCATGCCCAGCGCCCAGCGCCACTCGGGCATGCGGAGTTGCCGCGCCACAACGAACACCGTCGCCGCACCCATGCACGTGAGCGACACGAGCCGGCCGAACTGGTTCCACCAGCCATCACCGAACGGCAGCGCCGTCGAGACGCCCCACGTGACGACTCCCATGATCGCGGTGGTCACGAAGATGCGACCGACGCTGCCCCACGTGTGGTCGTCCATGACGCGCCCCACACGGCGGCGAAGCGCGCGCGACAGGAGGATCCACTGGATGTACGAGCAGATGGTCGTGCTCCACGCCAGTCCCGTGATGCCGAGCGGTGTCCAGATCAGCGTGACGTTGAGCAGCAGGTTCAGGCCGACCATCTGCGCACTCAGCAGCGTGGACGTGCGGTGGTCGTCGAGCGCGTAGAAGGCGCGCGCGTAGAGCTGCATGACGCTGTAGGCGACCACCGCGGGCGCGTAGGCAACCAGCACGTCACCGATCTGGCGCACGTCGGCGGCCGTGCACTTGCCACCCTCGTAGACCACGCTGGACAAGGCGTGACCCACCAGCATCAGGCCCAGGCTCGCGGGCGCGGCGATGAACATGCTCAGGCGCACGCCGCGTCGCAGCGAGTGCAGGAACGCGGCTTGCTCCTTCGCCTGCCGCGAGAGCAGCGGGAAGATCACGGTCGCCACCGAGATGCCGAAGACGCCCAGCGGGAACTCGTAGAGCCGGGTGGCCCAGTTCATCACGGGGTTCGCGTGCTCATCCAGCGGGAACTGCAAGCCCGCGAAGGTCGGTCCGAAGAAGAGCGGGTAGCACGCGATCATGCTGTCAATGAACACGTTCAGCTGGAACACCCCTAACCCCAGCAGCATGGGCAGCGCGGCCTTCACCGTGTCGCGCAGTTGCGATCGGGTACGCGCGAGATCGAATCCAAGCCGTACACCTGCCTTCCCCATCGCGCGGATCATCCAACCAAGCTGTGCGACTCCCGCCAGCAGCACCGCCATCGCCATCCAGCCGATGCGTTCCGACGCGCAGGCGCCGCTCTGGCACGGCACCAGCCACACCAGCAGCGCCGCGCCGATGATCGACAGGTTCAGCAGGATCGGACTGAACGCTCCCGGGCCGAAACGGCCGTGCACGCCCAGAAGCGCCGCCATGAGCGCCACCACGCACACCATCGGCATGTAGGGCAGCATGGTGGCGAGCAGTCGCAAGCTCATCGAGCCAGAGTCGGTCGTGACCGGCAGCGCGAGCGCCACCACGACGCCGACCAGCGTGATCGCGGAGAGCAGGATCGCCAGCAACGAGAGCAGCGTGCCCGCATAGGCACGCGCAAGGGCCGGATCGTCACGGTCGAGGCGCGTGTAGATGGGGACGAAGCTCGCGGTGAGCGCCCCCTCGCCGAACAGGCGTCGGAACAGGTTGGGCACTTGAAAGGCGAACGCGAAGGCTCCCATCACGGGGCCCGTGCCGAAGACGCGACTCTGCACAGCATCGCGAGCCAGCCCGGAGAAGCGGCTGAGCAGCGTGAGCAGGGTGACGGTTCGGGCATGCTTCTCGAAGGCCATGACAGGGTCGCCGATGATGTGAACGGGTAGCATCGACCACACCGTGACGGGCTCTCCACGAATCGTCCCGATGCTGCTCGTGGCCGCGCTGATGGCCGGCTGCGCCGTCCGCGCGGTCTCCAAGGTGAGCCGGGTGTTCGGGGGCGAGAACGAGACCATCCTGGAAAGCGACGTGGCCGCCCCGCCCGACATGGAGAACCGCCACTCCTCGGGCATCGAGCAGACCGGCGACACGCTGGTGGGTGGGCAGTTCACGTTCCGCGGCCACATCGAGGAGACCGTGACGTTCTCCAACGAGATCATCGAGCGCTACAAGGAGCGTGGGTGGGGCATCGGCCGTCGCGAGGTCGAGACCAACCACGGTCGACTGACCTTCCGCAAGGATGATCGCGAGGTCGAGGTGGACTTCCGGGGCAACCCCGTGAATCCATGGATGAGTCAGGCAACGGTGATCGTTCGGCGTCTGGCAGGGTCAGCGCCGCAACCAGCCGGCGGCGGCGGCGGCAGCGGCCCGGCCTGAGCGCATCGCGGCGTCGATCGAGCCCTCGGAAACGCCGTCGCCCGCCAGAAACAGTCCGTCGCCTCGATCGATGCGCGGACGGGCGGCCATGTCCTGCGGGCGCTGCGCGGGCAGGGCGTGCCGAACCTCGTGTGCGCGCAGCAACCGCCACGGCGCCAGATCGATGCGGAACCATCGGGCCAGTTGCGCGCGCACCTGGCGCTCCATGCCCGCGGCACCCGCGTCGGAGAGTTGCAGACCCACCACGTTGGCACTGACCAGCGCGCGCCCGGCCGGTGCACACGCCACCCCTGCCGCCGAGATGTTGACCAGGTGATTCACGGGGCCATCGCCCATCCCATCCAGATGCAGCGTGGCTCGGCGAAGCGTGTCCGGCATCGAGGCCTCGGGCGCGTCAAAGGCGAACTGGATCGTGCTGCGCCAGGCCGTCGCGGGCGTGTCGTCCAGCGCGATCGGCGCGATGGCGCGGGCAGCCTCGCGATCGGTCGCGAGAATCAGCGCGGAGGCCGCAAGCGTTCTACCCGGCGTGCGCACGCGCCAACCGGTCGGCGTGCGCTCCATGCCGTGCACGGGTTCACGAAGGCGGACGCTGCCGGCGCGAAGCGGTGCGGCGAGCGTGTGCGGAAGCGCCTCCATGCCATGCCTTGGAATCGCCGCGCCCCCCCGCATGAACATGGCCAGCAGGAACTCAAGCAGGCCCGCATCAAACTCGAGCGATCGGTCCAGGAAGACGCCGCCGAAGAACGGGCGGATGAAGCGGTCCGTGAAGGCGCGGCCCGCGTGTTCCCTGCGCAGAAGTTCCTGTGCGCTGATGCCACGCAGACAGGGCGCCGTGGGCGCGGGGTGCGTGATCACGCGAATCAGGCGCGGCAGCATGAAGCGAAGCGCACCGGGACCTGCCACGCCGCCGAGGATCGCGTTGATCGGACCCTGCGGCAGGGTGAGCGGGCTTCCCACATGCACGAAGCGGCGACCGTTCCACACCTGCGCCTCGAGCGGCAATCGGCACAGATCGAGTCGATCGAGGTCGATCCATGCACCCGCCTCGGGATAGGCCGGAAGGTGCACCTGGAAGCCGCGGTCGATGCGAAAGCCGTTCACGGCATCGGTCGCCACACGTCCACCGATGCGGTCCGACGCCTCGAGCACCACGCTCTCGACACCCCCGCGCTGCAGCGCGCGCGCCGCGGTGAGTCCCGCAAGACCGGCACCGATGATGACGACGGGATCCATGTGTTCCTTCGCTCCTGAGATCGACGGGCGTGCGGCGGGTTCAGGCCTTCGCCGCGGGTGCAGGCGCGTCGGCGTCGGCGCGTTCACGCCACATCGAAAGCACGCTCTCCGCAAGACGCCGATAGTCCTCGGCCCCAGGGCACTTCGAGTCGTAGTCGAAGATGGTCTTTCCGAAACTCGGCGCCTCGGCCAGCTTGATGTTGCGCCGGATCGGAGGCGCAAGCAGGCGGCAATCACGCCACGGCACGTCGGCGCCACGGAACTGCTCCAGATGCCCGCGAATCTCGTCGACCACGGCCTTGCCATGGCTGGAAAGCGTCTCATGCATGCACAGGATCACGCCGGAGGCGACCAGATTCGGATTGAGCCCGGCGGCCACGAGCTGCACCGTGCCCAGGAGCTTCTCTAGACCGCGCAGGGCGAGGTACTGCGCCTGCATGGGCACGAACACCTCGTGCGCCGCGGTGAGCGCGTTCACGCTGAGCACGCCAAGGCCCGGCGGGCAGTCGAGCAGGATCACGTCGAACTTCTTCGCCACCTTCGTCAGCGCGTCGCGCAGCACCGTCTGCACGCCGTCACGGCCGGCGAGCTCGCCCTCGACCAGCGCCAGCTCGGTGTCGGCGGGGATGAAGGAGAGGTTGTCGCGCCCCTTCACGATGCAGTCCTCGACCTTCGACGGTGGCTGCGAGAAGAGCGAACCGGTGCTCGGGCGGCCCTCGTCGGTCTCCACACCGAAGTGCAGCGACAGGTTCGACTGCGGATCCATGTCGACCAGCAGCGTGCGCAGCCCCGAGACCGCAAGCGCAGCACCCAGATTCACCGTCGTGGTGGTCTTGCCGACACCGCCCTTCTGGTTCAGCAGCGCGACGATGCGGGGACCGGACGGGCGGGAAGACATCGGCACCGAGTATAGAAGCGCACGAGGCATCGAACGCCCGGGCAACGGCGTGTCAGACGTCCTTCCACTCGACCGGCAGCGTCGGTGTCGCGGCCAGTCGTGCCTTGCGCAACGCATCGATCTTCGCGTTGACGGCGGGCATGCGGCTTGCCGCGGGGCCCTTGGATTCGGCCAAGCTCTCGGCCCGCATCCGACCCGTCCTCTTCGGAGCCGCCAGAGGAGGCGTTGCGCTGCGCGCGCACCTCCTCACGTTTCAGGATCGCATCGCTGGTCTTGCCAAGATGCAGTGGCAGCCGTGCATGGCTGATGACGACATCCTGCGTGTCATACATCACTCCGGCGGGCCGAAGTTCGGTCGCTTTGGCGCGGGGGTCGCCGCTTTCGGCGTCGGGGCCTCTGTGACGGGCGCGGGCGCAGCCTCGGGCACGGAGGACTCGGACGCCGGAATCGAAGGTTCCGATGTCGTCAGCGGCATCGGTGACGAGCCACTCCACCACGCACTCGCGTCGAGCGTCGCGAGCGGTATCGGCATCCAGTCCGGCACCGCGATCACGCCCGTCTGACGCGTGCCTGCACCCCCGGGTGAACGAGCGACCCCCACCATGAGCGCACCTTGGCGCGGCACCCACGACTCGGGGAGTTCGATCGTGCAGCGCCAGCGATCCAAGAATGAACCACGCTGCACACGCGGCGCGACGATGCCGGGCGCACCATCGACGATCGGCTCTCCCACCTCATGCATCCGTACGCGCGCGGAGCCAACGCCCTCGCCGGCGACGACGAGTTCAAGTTCATCCAGGTCGATCGACTGCGGCCGCAGACACTCCGCGAAGACCTCCCACCGACCGAATCGCTTGCGCAGGCTCGCGGTGGTCAGCCACTCCGCGGGCGGAGGTGCGATGCGCTGGCGCTGCGCATCGGCCAAACTGAGTGGCGGCCGAAGCACACCGAACGCATAGCCAGGTGGCCGGGGCACGATCCGCGCCGGAGGGACCGGGAGGCGCGTCTCCCAGCCCTTGCCCGAGATCAACAGCGTGCCAGAACCCGGCGCGGCGTTTCGCGTGAGCGGATCCGGCATCAACTCCGCGGGCCGATCCAGATTGCGACGGGCGACGCCGCCTGCGGCCAACTGGATCTCCACGGGCGACGCGAATCGACTTTCGACCCACGAGATCCGGAGCGCGACAGGTTCTGGCGAGGCATTGGCGCACGCCAGACGCAGGGAGGTTCCTGCATCAGCCTCGACCCAGCAGGTCACGCACACGCGCTCACGCACACGCGTGAGGGCCGCCTCCATCACCTGCTCATCCGTGCGAGTGACATCGAGCAGGGTCGAGAGCAGCGCCGCAAGCTCGTCGGCACGCGCAATCCACGCAGCCACGCGCACGGTGCGATCGCCGCGCTGATCCACGCAGGTGGCGGTGAGATGCTCACGCAGCTCACGCGCGACACCTGGACTCACGCGCTCCACTCGATCGAGTCCCGCCTGCCAGAGCTGCGCGCGATGAAGCGCGTACAGCACGCTTTCGCGATCACCCCGCGGCTCGGGCGGGCTGCATCCGGCCTCGTCCGCCAGCAGCCACCAGCGGAACCACTCCGCCGGCGCAAGCAGATCGGGGCGGTCCAGCGTGGGCGTGTCGCCCGCGGCGAGCGCTGGCTTGCGCGCATCAGGCCTTGGCTCGGACAGCGGAAACCATGCGGGATCCACCTGCGTTCCTGCCACGCGCAGCGAGCCCCCCCGAAGGTCGGGTGGCAACTCCGCAAGCAGCACCACCACGCCAGGAGTCGTGGCGTCGGCCGGTGCGCGCGCGATGGGGCGAACCTCCAGTCGCTCATCGGCCCGCGTCCAGCCGCGCTCCAGCATGGGCGAACTCGCCACGATCCATGCCAGCGTGCCCTCGATCGGGGCGCCCCCATCGACGCGTTCCACGCGCATTCGCTCCGGCCAGCGATCGCCCTCGGAACGCTGCATTGGAATCACCAACACACCTCCCGCCGCGACGGCAGGCTGCGTCATGGCCGGCTCGATGGTGCGTGCGCTCGCGTGGGCCGCCAGCAGCACGAGCATCCACGCACCAAACTGGTGGTGGCTCATGGCTTCGGGGCAGGCGATGCGGCGGGCTCGATCCGCTTCGAATCCGGCGGCACGGCGTGCGCCTCGGTGACCGGAGGCGCGGGCTTCGAATCTGGAGCGTGACGCTCGTCGAGGCGCGTTTCCACACGCGGCGAGGAGAGCCGCGCATCAGGAACACGCGCATCACGGACCACGTGACGCTCGTCGGGAGCGCGCGCATCGGGCTGTCCGCCGGACGATGAAGCTTCATTCGTGCGAATGCCGGGTGCCGGCAGCATGGTGCCCTCGGTGTCCATGCGGATGCCCGGCACGCGCACGTTCGTGAAGTCGGGCCGACCGATGAAGAACTGCGTGCCCGAGGGCCACACGGGCAAGCCCACGCCCTTCCATGAGACGTACTGGCCCTGATCGAACACCGCGTACATCCCGCCCTGACTGCGCACCAGAAGATCCGGGCGCCCCGCGACACCGTACAGGCGCATGAAATTGGTGCTCTCGTTCAGTTCGACGGGCATCACGCGCAACGTGGTCTGCGTGGCCGAGACGTCGACGGTGCCCGCCTCCACCGGAACCAGATCACCGGGCTTCGACTGCTGGGCAAGCGCCGGAGCCGCGAACGCAAGAAGAAGGATGCGCGCGAAGATGGTCACGGGGCCGGCAGTGTAGTTCACGCCCCCCAGAATCCCGCTTCGACACGCGTGGTGGCCGCAGGAAGCCAGATTGGGCCGTCCGCTGTCCGCACTTCCAGACCCCGCATCGCGTCGCATCGCAGCACGACGCCCTCCACCGGCCCGGACACGGACTGGAAGCGAAGTCGAAGCCCCACCGTGCGATCGAGTTCCGCGAAACGCGCCGAAAGCGCCGCGGGCTCCATGGAGAGCGCCTCGTCCATGCGCAGCAGGAGCCGCTCGATCACCTGAAGTCGATCCGCGACGGAGCCGAGCTGCGCCAGACTCACGGCTCGATCACCCAGTTCATCAGGGAATCCTGACTGCAGCACGTTGACGCCCACGCCGATCAAGGCGCGCCCCTCACGAACCTCGACCAGCACGCCCGCAAGCTTGCGAAGCGCTCCATCGTCACAACGTGCGAGCAGGTCATTGGGCCACTTCACGCCCACGCGCTCGACCTGCGCGGCAGGAAGCGCGTCGCGGGCGGCCATCGCCACGGCGACCGCCGCACCGATGGAGAGCGTCTCGACCGCGCGCGGCTGCACCGCGAAGGTGCAGGCGACGCCCATGTTGGCCGTGTCCGCCCATGCGCTGCCGAGGCGGCCTCGACCTGCGGTCTGTCGCCCAGCCGTCACCAGCAGGCCCCCGTCCACGACCCAGGTGCACGCCGCATCCTGCGTGCTGGCCGTCTCGCGAAGCACCCGTACCTGTCGGATGTGCCGCGTCCCGGCGCACACGCGCTCCAGCGCGTCAGGCCACGCTTCCAGAGGCCGATCCAGCACGCTCAGTCCTCCACGATGTCCAGACCGAAGTCGACTTGTGGCGCGGAGTGCGTGATCGAGCCGACGCTGATGAAGTCCACACCACTGCGCGCGATCGCCGGAACGCTCGCGGTCGTCACGCCGCCGCTGGCCTCGAGCTTCAGCCATGGCACGGTGCGATTGCGCAACGCCACGATGCGCCGCATGCGCGCCGGCGACATGTTGTCCAGCAGCACCGCGTCGACCACACCACGCGGCAACGCCAGCAGCGCCACGAACTGCGCTTCAGTGTCCACCTCGACCATCGTGAAGGCGAGCGGTGCACGCCGTCGTGCACGCACGACCGCGCGCTGCAGCACGCTGGCGATCCGCTCCAGCGGCACGCCCGCGAGATGGTTGTCCTTGGCCAGGAAGGCGTCGAACAGTCCGGCACGGTGCGACACGCCTCCGCCGCAGATCACCGCGGCCTTCTCGAGCGCGCGCAGGCCCGGTGTGGTCTTGCGCGTGTCGCGGATGCGCACGGGCGTGCCCGCGGCGGCGTCGACCATGGCGCGGGTGGCCGTGGCGACCCCCGACATGCGGCCGAGCAGGTTCAGCATCACACGCTCGACACGCAGGATTCCACGCAGCGGACCGTGGAGCGACAGCACAGGCGAACCACGATGGAACCGTGCGCCGTCGCGAGCAAGCACGCGACAACGGACACCGGGCGCACCCAGCGCCACGAGCCGTCGCGCCACGGCGACGCCCGCCAACACGCCAGGGCAACGCGCACGCACCATGGCGGTCGCGCGCCGCTCCACCGGCACCATCGCGAGACTGGTCAGGTCGCCGTGCTCGCCCAGATCCTCGCGCAGGAACGCGCGCAGTTGCGCGTCGAGATCGCGTGGCGAGCGTCGCACGGACGGCTTGATTCGCTTTCTGGCGGGCACGCACGAATGGTACGGCCCTGCGCCACGGCACCGTTACCCTGTGCCGCCATGAGCATCTTCACGCGCATCATCCGAGGCGATATCCCCTGCCACCGACTGCTCGAGAACGAACGGGTGATCGCGTTCCTGGACGTGAACCCGCTGAGTCCGGGCCATGCGCTGGTGGTTCCGAAGGAGGAGAAGGTCCACCTGCATGAACTCAGCGAGGCGAGTGCCGCGGCGCTGGGTGCGGCCCTGCCGCGCGTGGCCGCCGCGATCCTGTCCGAGACCGGTGCCACGGCCTACAACGTGCTGCAGAACAACGGCGTGCTGGCGCATCAGGCGGTGATGCACGTTCACTTCCACGTGATCCCGCGCTTCGACGACGGTCGCGGCCTCGGCATCGCGTGGAAGGCCGCACCGATCGACCATGCCGCGGGCGCGGCGCTGGCGGACAGGATCGCGGCTCGACTGCGCGGATGATCCGCTCGCTCAACCGACGTTGCGAATGATCAAGGTGGCGTAGCGAGGAGGACCCGGGGGCCACGTGCAGTGGACGTCGCTGTCTCGCATGGGCATCACGGGAACACGCCGCGCAGCTGGTGCACCCGACTGATCTGCTCCAGCGCCGAGGCGATCGCAGCGGTGCGCAGATCGCTCTCGAACCGATGGCGCGCAAGCCGCACGCGACGCGCCGCCTCGGTCATGTGCTGCCCGAGGCGCTCCTCCATCTCGGTGGCGGTGATCATGGTGGAACTCTTGTTCAGGGTCCACTCCATGTGGCTCGCCACCAGTCCCCCGCCGTTGCAAAGCAGGCTCGGCAGCACCTCCACGCCACGCTGCAGCAGCACATCGTCGCCCTCGGGCGTGGTCGGCAGGCTCGCGGCCTCGGCCACCACACGCGCGCGGATCAGCTGCGCACTCTCGCCATCGATCATGCCCTCAAGCGCGGCCGGGATGAACAGGTCGACCGGCGCACGCAGGAAGCCCTCGCGCTCCACGGCGTCGGCCTGCGAGAAGCCCCGGATGCCTCCGACCAGCTGCACATGCTCGGCCAGATCCGCCGCGTCGAAGCCTCGATCGTTCCGCACCGCGCCCGTGTCGTCCATCGCGGCCACCAGCGTGGCGCCTCGCTCCTGCAGGATGCGCGCGATCCAGCTGCCCACCTTGCCGAAACCGAGCAGGCTGAAGCGAAGTCCCTTCACCTGCATGCCAAGATCGGGCAGCATCTCCTCAAGCACCATGATCATGCCCATCGCGCTGGCGCGATCACGACCGGGCACGCCGCCCAGCTCGATCGGCTTGCCCGTGACGGCGCGCGAGGTGTCTTGGCGCCCGTGCTCGGGCGTGGTCTGCGCGAAGGTGTCCACGAACCACGCCATGGTCTGCGAGTCGGTGCCCACGCCAGGACCTGGAATGTCGTAGTCGGGACCGATCTGGTTGCTGATCGCGCTGCAGAACCGGCGCGTCACGCGCATCTGCTCGTCGCGGCCCAGTTCGCGCGGATTGCAGCGCACGCCACCCTTGGCGCCACCGAACGGCAGCCGCAGCAGGCTGCACTTCAGGCTCATGATCATCGCAAGACCCTTCATCTGGTCCAGCGTGACGTGCGGATGGAAGCGCAGGCCGCCCTTGTACGGCCCGAGCGCGTTGTTGTGCTGTACGCGGTAGCCAGTGAACATACGGTGATGACCGTCGTCCATCAGCACGGGGAAGTGCACCACGATCTCGTTCTTGGGCTGCGCGAACATGAGTTGATGCTCGCGTCGCATGCCCACCATCGGCGCCGCGGCGAGCACCTGCAGAAGCACCTGATGAAAGAGGCTTCCCGGTTCGGGCGCGACTTCGAGTTCCTCAAGCATGCGGGCGGGTGACTCGACCGCGCCGGGCTGGTCGAGTGCGGAAAGCGTGGGATCGTCTCGATGCTGGTTCATGGTGCTTCCGTGAAGGACTGGAAAGGAGATTTCGCAGGTTGACGCGCCGCGGCTGCGCCAAATGCGCAGTTTCCGGCACCGCCCATAACCGACAGGCTCACTGTGTCCGGACGAACTGGATTCGTCCCCAGTGCTGTGGCTCCATGACGTGCGCGTTCCAACTGGGTGCCCAAGCCCGCGTGTCCACCGTTCGCTCCGGATCCGACTCGGTGCCCTCAGGCAGATCGTTGCGCAGGAAGTTCGCGCGCCACACGTCGCCCGGCGCCGGCATCGAGGTGCCCAGACACTCCCAGGGAATCGCCATCTCGACGGTCCACGAGCGATCCTGATCCGATGCGTCGTTCAGCGTGCCCTGCACACGCACGCCACCATCCAGTGCCGGACAATTCCAATCAAGCTCCTCCACACCACCCTGCGACGGCGGCTTGGCGAGGCGCACATCGCGGATCACGCCGTGGGCGTTCGTGAGGATCGCGAAGAGGTCGCGACCATCGCCGGCCGGATCAAGAAGCAGCGTGAAGTTGTCCTCCTGATCCAGCGCCGCATCGTGCGTGGTGCGGCTCGCCTGCACGTCAGGTGTCTCGACCAACGCGCCGACGTACAGGAAGCGGTCGTCCCACATCAGCTTCACCCAGGTTCGCGTGGCCCCCGCCCGACCGTCGCCGGAAGCGTGCATGAATGGATCGCTCCAGGGCGTGTTCGACCAGGGCACATTTTCCACCGCGCCGCTGAGATCCGGTCGCGTGCGCGTGAAGTGACACGCGCACGCAGGCTGCGTGCCGAGCATCGGTCGCTTGGGCGAGGGCCCATAGGCCCTGTTCTGACAGGCCACGAGACATGCGAGCGCAGGAAGGAGCAGCGATGCGAGTGCGCGCTTCACGGCGCGAACTCTACCGCGCCCCAGCCTCGGGGCTCGGCAGGGTCGGCAGGAGGCTGCCAGGCTGCGCGTTCAAAGCCGTCGGCCTCGGGCGCCCCGTCCTCGCTCGCCGTCATCGGATGCCAACTCGTGCGACCAAGATCCACGCGCCACACCGCACCCGGCTTCGGCGCCTCGACAGGTCTGGCCGGCGAGCGACCCTGCGGCGCGAGCGAGCTCCACGGCAACGCGAGCACCACGGTCCAGCGCTGCGTGGCGCCGTCGCGGGATCGCTGCACCAGCGTTCGAAGGCCACGCGCATCCCACTGGTTGCGGGCCTTGGCCTTGCCCTGCGGATCCGCCTCGAACCATGCGTCCACGACCGTGCCCATGCCGATCAGTTCCACTTGATAGCCGCCCATTTCCGGATCATCGGCGAGCATCAGATCGACGTCGTGTCGCTGCGGTGGCTTGCCCTGCTGCGGCGCGTTCTGAGGTTCCAGCAACTCGACCGCGCAGTACAGGTACGCGTCGTCCCACAGCATCTTCGCGCGCGTACGCACCGGCGCCACGGGGCCGCGCCGACGCACCACCACGAACTCCTCGGTCCAGGCGGCGCGCTGCCACGGGCCGTCCTCGAAGGTGCCCTCCAGCGCAGGCGGTTCCGAGGCCCGCTCGCACCGATAGGAGCGGATCGGCGCAGCCGACTCCGCAACGATCGCGGGCGACGCATCTCCGCTCGCCTGCGCATCCGCGAAGTCGGGCCGCGGACCGCGACACGCGGCCACCGCGGCCAGCATCGCCAGCGACAGGAGGATCTGGATGCCCGCCACGAGCCGCATGGGCGGAGCCTAACGACCTGCCGCCGATTTCCCAACCCAAACAAGGGTTTCGATTCACCGAAGAATGCGAACGCTCAGCGCTTGCCCTTGGCGGCCTTTGCGCGCTCCATCTCGAGCACCGCGGCGCGACCTGCGGCCAAACGCGCCACCGGCACGCGGAACGGCGAGCAGCTCACGTACGCCAGACCCACGTCGTGGAAGAAGCCCACGCTGGCGGGATCGCCGCCGTGTTCGCCGCAGATGCCGAGCTTGATGTCGGGACGTGCGAACTTGCCCTTCTCGACCGCGGTGCGCACCAACTGGCCCACGCCGCCCACGTCGATGCTCGCGAAGGGATTCTCCTTCGCGATCTCCAGCTCGGCGTAGCGAGGCAGGAAGCTGCCCGAGTCGTCACGGCTCATGCCAAGACAGGTCTGCGTGAGGTCGTTCGTGCCGAAGCTGAAGAACTCGGCGGTCTTGGCGATGTGATCCGCGTTCAACGCGCCACGCGGCACCTCGATCATGGTGCCAACCATGTAGGCGAGCTTCTGGCGCGTCGCCGCCTGAACCTCGCGAGCCACGCGGTGCACCACCTCGACCTGCAGCTCGAGCTCGCGCTCGAAGCCGACCAACGGGATCATGATCTCGGGCTTCACCTTGATGCCCTCGGCCTGCACCACCGCCGCGGCCTGCAGGATCGCGCGGGCCTGCATCTCGCTGATCTCGGGGAACACGATGCCCAGTCGGCAACCGCGGAAACCGAGCATCGGGTTGAACTCGTGCAGCTCGCGCACGCGCGCGGCCACCGCCTCGACCGGCACACCCATCTTGGCGGCCAGCGTGGACTGCGCCTTCTCGTCGTGCGGCAGGAACTCGTGCAGCGGCGGATCGAGCAGGCGGATGCACGCCGGACGGCCCTCGAGCGCGCGGAAGATCCCCTCGAAGTCGCCCTGCTGGAAGGGCAGCAGCTTCGCCAGCGCGGCGCGGCGCGCGCCCTCCTCGCGGGCCAGGATCATCTCGCGCATGGCGTCGATGCGGTCGCCCTCGAAGAACATGTGTTCGGTGCGGCAGAGGCCGATGCCCTCGGCACCGAACGCGATCGCGTTGCGGGTCTGCTCGGGGGTGTCGGCGTTGGTGCGCAGACCGAGGCGGCGGTACTGGTCCGCCAGCTTCATCACGAAGCTGTAGTACTTGAACACGGCGCTCTCGCTGGGCTTCATGGTGCCCGCGATGAGCACCTGCTTCAGCTCGCTGTCCGCGGTGTCGATGGCACCCGCGAACACCTCGCCGGTGGTGCCGTCGATCGAGACAGGCTCACTCTCGCGCACGGTCACGCCGTGGCAGGTCATGGTGCAGGTGTGGTAGTCGACCGCGAGCTCGCCCGCGCCCACCACGCACACCTTGCCCATCTGGCGGGCCACCAGTGCCGCGTGGCTGCTCACGCCGCCGCGCGCCGTCAGGATGCCTTCGGCTGCGATCATGCCGCGCAGGTCCTCAGGGCTGGTCTCCAGTCGGATCAGCACCACCTTGTGACCCGCACGCACCATCTCCTCGGCCTTCGCCGCGCTGAAGACGGCCTTGCCGCTCGCCGCGCCGGGACCGGCCGCGAGGCCCTTGGTCAGTCGGCGGCCCTGGTCACGCGCCGCCTGGTGCGCCTTGCGGTCGAACACCGGCTGCAGCAGCTGGTTCATCGCCTCGGGGTCCGCGCTGCGGATCGCGTGCTCGGGCTTCATCAGGCCCTGCTTCACCATGTCGTGCGCGATGCGCACATAGGCCAGCGCGGTGCGCTTGCCGTTGCGGGTCTGGAGCATCCAGAGCTTCTTGCGCTCGATGGTGAACTCGAAGTCCTGCACGTCGCCGAACTTCTTCTCCAGCGTGGCGCGAACCTTCTCGAGCTGCTTGAAGATCGGGGCCATGTGCGCGTCCTTGGCCATCTGCGCCACGGGCAGCGGCGTGCGGATTCCCGCCACCACGTCCTCGCCCTGCGCATTGATCAGGTACTCGCCGTAGAACACGTTCTCGCCGGTGGCCGGGTCGCGCGTGAACGCCACGCCGGTGCCGCTGTCCTCGCCCATGTTGCCGAAGACCATCGCCTGCACGTTCACCGCGGTGCCCCACGCCTGCGGAATGCGGTACTTGGCGCGATACACCATCGCGCGATCGTTCATCCAGCTGCTGAACACGGCGGCGACGGCACCCAGCAGCTGCTCGAACGGATCATTCGGGAATGCCTTGCCTGTGCGCTCCTTGATGAGCGCCTTGAAGCGCTTCACCAGCTCGCGCAGGTGCGCCTCGCCCAACTGCGTGTCCTCGCTCACGCCGACCTCGTGCTTCAGGCCATCCATCACAGCGTCGAACGGCTCGTGCTCGTTCTCGTGACGCTTCTGCACCCCCATCACCACGTCGCCGTACATCTGCACGAAGCGGCGGTAGCAGTCCCACGCGAAGCGCGGGTTGCCGGTGGCCTTGGCCTGCGCCTCGACGGTGTGATCGTTCAGGCCCAGGTTCAGGATGGTGTCCATCATGCCCGGCATGCTGTCGCGCGCGCCCGAGCGCACCGACACCAGCAGCGGATCACGCGTGCTGCCGAACTTCTTGCCGACGGCCTTCTCGAGCTTCGCGACCTGCGCCTTGACTTCCTTCAGCAGCGCGGCGGGGAGCTTGCGGCCCGCGTCGTAGTAGAGCTTGCACACCTCGGTGCTGATCGTGAAGCCCGGGGGAACCGGCAGGCCGTAGTTGCACATCTTCGCCAGGTTCGCGCCCTTGCCGCCCAGCAGCGCCTTGTTCTCGCCGTCACCCTCGGTGCCCTTGGCTCCGAAGAAGAAGACCATCTTCGAGGGCACCTTCACCTTCGGGGCGGTCTTGGCGGAACGGGAAGCGGGCTTCTTCGAACGCGAGGGGTTGGCAAGCGACATCGGCTGCTCTTTCCTTGGAAGGCCCGGAACGCGCCGGGCGAATGGGAGTGCGTTGCCTGCGGCGGTCGCCGCAAAGGCGCAACAAGAATAGTGAGATGCACCGCCTCGGGAAAGATTCGGGAAACCAGCCCCGAACCCCTAGGATCCGCGCATGCCCGCTGACGCCCTGCCTTGGCGTTGCACCCCGCTTCAGGCGATGGCCCGTTGGCCCGCCGAGGTGCCGCTTGCCGCGCTGGTCTCGGGCGACGAGGGACCATGGAGCCGCTGGAGCGTGCTTGCGGTGCCGGGCGCATGGCAGTCGCTGCCCCACGACGCCGACGCGGGCGCCGCCAAGTCCTGGCTCGCGGCGCTGGAGCGCACCGCGCGTGGCGAGTCCACCTTGCCCGGCGACGGCGGGTGGCTTCTGCAGCTTTCCTACGAACTGGGCGCGGTGTTCGAGCCGGCCACGCATGCCGCGCCGTGCGAAGCGGATCCGTGGCCGCTGGCGCAGGCGGCGCGCATCGAGACCGCCGCGGTGCACGACGCGCGCACGAATCGCTGGTTCCGCGTCGGCGGCGGCAGCGCGCACTGGCCACGCATCGAGGCCGCGATCGCGGCGGCGGACACGGGCGGTGCATTCGAACTCGACGCGCCAACCCCATGCACGAGCGATGCGCACTACGCGGAGCTGGTGGCGCGCACCGTGGACCTGATCCGAGCGGGCGATCTCTTTCAGGCCAACATCGCGCGAGGCTGGCACGCGAAGGGCCGCGGCGACGCGCGCGCCTTCGGACTCGCCGCGCTGCAGGCAAGCCAGGCACGCTACGGCGCATGGCTGGAGACTCCCGCGGGTCACCTCGCCAGCATGAGCCCCGAGCTCTTCCTGCATGTCGATCGCGACCGCCGCGTGGTGACACGCCCCATCAAGGGCACGCGCCCCGCCGGCGCGGACACGCGGGAGTTCCTGCGCAGCGCCAAGGACGCGGCTGAACTGCACATGATCGTCGACCTCATGCGCAACGACCTGGCGCGCGCCTGTCGCGCGGGCAGCGTGCGCGTGCGCCAAGCTCGTGCCGCGGAGCCGCACGCCACCGTGCTGCACGGCGTGGCGGAAGTGGAGGGAGGCCTGCGAACGGAGGCGGATCTGGCCGACCTGCTGGCCGCGACCTTCCCGCCGGGCTCGATCACGGGTGCGCCGAAGGTGCGGGCCATGCAGGTGATCCGCGAACTGGAGGCCTTCGACCGTGGGCCCTATTGCGGCGCGATCGGGCTGCTGGGCGCGGATGGCACGCTGTCGCTGAATGTGGCGATCCGCACGGCCGTGCTTCGCGGCTCGAGCGCGTCCTGGCAGATGCGCTACGCGGCAGGATGCGGCATCGTGTCCGACTCCGATCCTGCGGAGGAGGTTCGCGAGACGCACGCCAAGTCCGCGGTGCTTCTGCGCGCGGCGGCGCACGCTCGACAGGCGACGGATTGGAACGTACGCACGATCAGCGCTGCGGTATCTGCTTCGCCTGCACGCGCTGTACCTGACGCGTGATCTGCGCGGTGACCACGCCCTGGTGGCCGGGGTTGAAGCTGAAGTCGAAGCTCACGCCCACGTAAGTGTTCTGCATGCTGTCGATGTGCGTGTGCACCACCTTCGCGGTGGTCACCAGCGGCACCGGTTCCTCGGCGCCCAGCGGCAGCTTCATCCAGAACACGCGATGACGGCCCAACACACCGGCTTCCGCGCTGCCCACGCGCAGGCCCACGCCGCCGCCGCCGATGTTCATCAGCGTGGCGGTGATCGGCGGTCCCACCTGCGGCATCAGCGCGTTGTCCTCCGGGCTTGGCGCGTCGCCGCGCATGACAGCCTCGAAGGCGAGTTCGTTGGCGCGCTCCGCAGGAATCACGGTCTTCGGGTCCAGCAGCGGCCACAGCGTCACCGTCGGGAGCTTCAGGCCCTGCAGGTCGAAACGGTCGAAGCGGCGCTGGCAGCGCTCGATCGCGGTTGGCGTGGACAGACGCACCATTTCCATGGGGCGCGGTCCGCCGCTGCGCACGCTGCCAAGCACGCTGGTGTCGAAGGTGAAGCGGTTCTGGCCGATCACGAAGGCCGCGACCAGCTGCACGCCGGACTGCAGCTCGATGCCCTTGCCAAGTGCCTGCGGGCGCTCGACCTCCAGAAAATCGTCGCCGATCTGCGTGAGCTTGGTGCGCCAGACCAGATCCGCCTGCTGGTCACCGCGGGCGTCCTCGGCACGCGCGATGGCCAACTCCAGGCCGCCGCCCTTCTCCATGACCTGCTGAAGGCTGCGGCGCCACTCGGTGTTCCTGCTTCGACTTGCGGGCATGAGGCAAGTGTAGGGCCGCAGGCCGGGCGCAGTTTCAGCCGTCCTTGCGCGGCTTGATGCTTGGGTCGTACTGCGCGGCCTCGTCGTAGATGCTGCGGGCTGCGGGCGGCGTGTTCACCTCGCCTTGACCGCCGCGCTCAAGTTCGATCACCAGTCGGCGCGAACCGGGATCGATCGGAAGCTCGATCGGACTCTGCGCCGGACCGTATCCGGAACGCGTGGCGACGATCTCCCAGCGCTCGTCGGTCCAGCCCACGCCGAAAGTCTTGGTCTCCAGCGTGAAGGAACCGTCGCGCGCACTCGAACAGCTCGCGACCACCTCGCGACGCATGCGATTGGGGTCGCGCACCAGCTGGATGCGCACGCCCTGCACACCGGCGCCCTGCAGGCGATCGTCCGAAGGATCGACCACCGTCACGGTGCCGAAGCCACCGTCGACCACGCGGCCTTGCAGCTGATAGCCGCAGGCGGAGAGCGCCGTCGCGCAAAGTAAGCAGGCCACACGCGTCACGCGCATGGCCTGCAATCTAGCAGCGGGATCGTGGACTCCGATGAATCAGGAGCACGGCCCGAAGTTCAGCAGCAGCATGGCGATGTCGCCCGTGTCCACCAGTCCGTTCATGTCCTGATCGGGCTGGATGAGGTCGGGATCGGTCAGGTCGCCAATGAAGAGCAGCGCGAAACCCAGATCGCCCGTGTCCACACTGCCGTTGCCATCCACGTCACTGAAGCAGTCGCAGATCGTGTTGCCGCCGTCGTCGAACAGCAGCCAGGTGTTCTCGCGCTTGCTCACCGCGCTCAGGTTCGAGCAGATGGTGTTGCCGGCGAGGACCACGCAGGCACGAGGCAGGCCCGAGGTGTTCACGGGGGCATGCAGTCCACCTCCACGGCCTTGCGCGGTGTTTCCGGTGATCACGCACTCCGTCACCATGCACTTGGCGCTCACCGAAGCGTCCGGCACCACGGAGACACCGCCGCCTTCGGACACCTGGGACCGATTGCCGGTCACGGTGCAACCCTCCAGCGTGGGGAAGCCGCTCTGGTACTGGACCAGGTGCACGCCACCGCCACGGTAGGTGCTCACGTTGTCGGTGATCATGCAGTTGCGAATCACGGGACTGCCGCCGAAGAACTGCAGGCCGCCGGCGTCGCTCGTGGCGACGTTCTGGCTGAAGGTGCAGTTCTCCACCAGTGCATTGCTGTACAGGCCGTACAGGCCGCCACCGTAGCCCGCGGCGTTGTTCACGAACGCGCAGTTGCGCACCGTGGGGCTGGCGTTGGCGATGTACATGCCGCCGCCGAGCCGCAGAGAGTTGCGCTCGGAGCCGACCGGACCCTTGCGGATGGTGAAGCCTTCAAGCACGGTCGCCGAGGTCTCGCCGGTCACCGCGCGGACCACCGAAGTTGACAGGCCTGTACCGTCGATGATCGTGTTCGCGCGGGCGCCGACAGCCTTCAGCGTGATCGCCTTGCCCTTGAAATCGATGGCCTCGTTGTAGGTGCCTTCGGAGACGAGGATGATGTTGCGGGTCGAGTTCGCCGCGTCAATCGCGCTCTGGATCGTTGAACGCTCGCCCGGTACCGTGATTGGTCCCTCACAGATATCGGGGATGCCGTTCGAGTTCGCGTCAGCGAAGAGTTCTGGCTGCAGATAGATCTGAACCAATATCGACGATGCCGTCGTTGTTGCAGTCGGCGGACCACTCCACGACGTAGCTTGGAGTCGCGGCATTTCCGCTGTACTCGCCCGGCCGATCATTCCACCGAAGGGAACCGCCGTAGTAGCAGATTCGATCTTCCCATGAGGCGCCGGTCGGCTCGCCGGCGGCCCACTCCGTGTAACTCCACGGCTCCCCAGTGCACCACCCGAACTGCAATGTCGTCGCATTCTTGACCGCACCAATCCAGGGCCCAACGACCGTTCCCGAGAGGGTCCGAACAACACCTGGCGTTGAAGTGATCAAGCTTCGCACGAAGTTCGCTTCCGAAACATCGGTGATGGTCACCAGGTGGCCACCCTTCGCACGCGCTTCGGCGTCAGCGACTGTCCAGGTGAAATACGTCGCCGAGGGAACCGCCTGATACCAATGCCCGTTTCCGCCGTCGCTCACCTTCCACTCGACGGCTTGAATTGATTGCGCAGGGGCAAGTCCGTTGAAGGCGACAGCCACAACCACACACACCGCACGAAAGACGCTCTTACTCATCGACAGATCTCCCGGAGCCCCGAAGCGGTGGCTCTCAAGCGGGCCACGCTACCCGCGCACCCAAAGGTGATTCAAGCATGATTTGTTCGCAAATCCGGGATTTCAACTCGAATTGCCGGCGGGCCTGCTCATGTGCCGTGCGCTCCCGCCCGTATGCATGGCACGAGCCTGCGCCTACAACCCCCGCAGTCGGTCCACCGCGGGCAGCAGTTCCTGCCACTTCTCGGGGCCGAAGTCGCCATCCTCCATCTCCACGCGCCAGTCGGTGATGGTCTTCGGATCCAGCGTCACTTCACTGCCCGCATCCAGATCGTCGCGGCTGCGTGACTTCTCAAGCAGCGCACCCACCACTTTGCCCGCCTCGAAGCGCTTCACGCAGAGCCACGCCTGCTCCACGCGATCGGGATCCTTGCCGTTCTCCAACGGCGCCTGCACCGTGAAGCCGTTCTCGCGCACGTGCACAGCCGCCTCGCCCTCGGCCTTCTTCAGGCTTGCGAACGCGGTGGCGAAGGTCTCCCATCGTCGCTGCGCGCGCAGCATGCTGGCCTTGGTCGCGTGCTCGGTCGCGTAGAGCGCGGCCTGCCCGCCTTCGATCGCGGCCACCGCGTCGCGCGGCCAGGTCCACACCTTGCGGAACGCGCCCACGGCCTCGGGGTGACAGAGCACCGCGCGTACACCAAGCAGCGGACTCGCCTCGCCGGCGTGACCCGCTGCGGCTCGGAAGTCCGTCGAGCCGGGCATGCCCGCCTCCATCGTGGCCGCCACTTCGCGCCACAGCTGCAGCGTGATCGAGAGTCCGGGGCCGACCTCGAACACCTCGCCCGCATCGGGCATGTCGCCCTCGAGCAGCAGGCCCGCGACGGCGTCGAGCAGGATGAGTCCCGCGCGCACGTGCGAGGCCGGAAGTTCAAGTAATTCAAGTTCAGGCCGACCGCAGCGCCACAGGCCCGTGGTGAAGAGCATCGTGGGGTGCTCGCCGCCCTCGGTGGGCGACGCAAGACCCGCGCCACTCACGCGCCAGAGCCAGCGCTCATGCGGCAGCGCCTCGGGCGCCAGAAAGCCGCTCTCGAGCACGTTGCGCGGCAGGAAATGGCCGGTCACGGCGTCCAGGATGCCCGGCGAGTCACCGATCGCACCCGCCATCAGCGCGACCAGCCTGAAATACGCCTCATGCGGCTCCTCGCTGGGCAGCAGCGCCTGCATGCGCACCACCCACTTGCAGCGCTTCACCGAGTCCTCGACATCCTCACCCTCAAGGGACTGCGCTTCCTCGGCCCATACCAGCGCGGGAACCGGAAGGCCGTCCATCGAGAAGGTGAAGGCCCAGAGGGTGCCGTCCTCGTTCTCTTCGGGGCTTTCGCCCTCGAGTTCGTGGCCAAGCCAGGCGGCGAAGGCGGTGCCGATCTCGTCGCGGGTGGGCGCTTCGGTGTGCGGCCAGAAGATCACCCAGCCGGAGGGGCTGGGCTCGGGCAGTTCCCAGGGATCCTTGCTGGACGCGCTGGCTTCGGGATCGGATTCGGGCGCTGGATCGCTCATGCAACGCGATGTCCGGCACCGCGGCACGCATCTTATGGGGTCCAGCGTGGACCATGAAATCGAAGAAGTTGCCGCAATTGGGCGTTCAACCTTGCCTGCGCCGCGATCCGGGCTACCGTTGCCTCGATGTTCAAGACTTCACGCATTGCGCAAATCGCGCGCCGACTGAAGGCAGGCTTGACCGGACTTCTCCCCCGGCTCCCTATGCCCAAACCGGTGCCGATCCCTGTGCGCGTGAAGCCCGGATCTCGTCAGGCCCGTTGATTCACCCTTTCGCGGCGGTCCTGAAACGACCAGACCCTGCCAGCAAGCAGGGTCTGTCGCTTTTTCGGTCATCACGCCGCCTCAGGTGCCGTCACTGTCCTTGTCATCTCCGTCGTCATCGCCGGCGGCGGCCTTGCCGTCGTTCTCGGCCTTCACTTCCTCCGACATCTTCTCGATCGAGGCGACCACGTCGCGCAGCTCAGACAGGTTCAGCTGCGTGCTCAGTCGCGCGGTGTTGCCCTGCACGCCCTGGCTGATGCGGAACATGAGGGGCTTGCCGCCACGCAGGTTCTTCATCGCCGCGGCCCCGTCGTCGGTTTCGAGCGAATCCCCCACCATGGCCATCAGGTCCCGAAGGTCCATCGCTATGAACCAGTCCAGCGTGCCCCAGCTGCCGGTGACGAGCTCCTTTCGGATGTCGGTCGCCTGCGCGTTGCCCAGCTTCGCGATGTCGAGCGGCTTGCCCGCGAGTTCCTGCGAGACCAGGATCTCGTTGCCGCGGAACTGCATCGTGGTGGTCGAAGGCTGCATGGCCTTGTTGAAGCTCTCGAGCGCCTCGGCGTCCATCGACTCGCGCGTGAGCACCTCGACCGCCTCCTTCAGACGGGCGGCATTGGGTTCGGCGCGTACCGTGAGCGTGTCGCCCTTCTCCTCCACCTGCATGCGGCCGGCGCCGGAGCGCTCGAACGCGGGCGCGAGGTCCTTCAGCGCCTTGCGGAAGGTGGCCGCGTCCTGCACGCGCGTGGACATCACCTGAGCGGCGTCGCCTTCCACCTTCAAAAGCGCGACGCCGCCGACGATGCCGCCCTGCAACTGCTGCACCACGACGCGGGCGCGCGTCATCGCGTCGGTCCAGGCCTTGCGCTCCGCGTCGGTGGCGCCCAGGTTGACGATCGCGTCGTCGATGGACAGGCGCTCGCTGAACAGCGTGTCGAGGCCGTTGGTGGAGACGCCCCAGTAGGACTGCAGTCCGCGCGGAAGCGCGGCGGCAAGGCGCTCGACATCCTCGGCGGAGAGTCCCGCGGGGAACGCGGTCTCGCGGCTCCAGTCGGCCCAGACGCGCAGATCGTCGCCGTCCAGCGTGACCGCGAACGAGGCGCGGCGAAGCGTCATGAGCGCGTCGATCAGCTGGTTCGCCTGCTCGACTGCGGACTGCGCCATCGCGCTCTGCATCTCCTCGCGGCGGCGTTCCTCGGGCGTGGCATCCTCGGGAAGCGGCTCCGACATGAGCGACATCTGCAGGAAGCCGGCCATCATCTTGAGCTGGTCGCCCTGCTCGTCGAGCAGGCGGCCGATGTCGATCCGGCCGCAGACCAGACTGGCGGGAAGGCGTTGCAGGAGCGCGCTCGGCGTGGCTTCGGCACCGGGGGCGGCGAATGGCTCGCGATCGCTCGAGACCACCACGAGATCGTTGGGCAGCACGCTCACCGAGGTGCCACGCGTGCGTGCGCGGACGGGCGCGGCGGGTCGCGACTTGGCGTCCTTCGCCTGCGCGGCCTCGGCGCGAGCCTTCTCCGCGGCGGCTGTGGCGCCTGGAATGCGGAAAGCCTGATGCGAGACGATCGCGCTCATGCCCATCGGCGGCTCGTCGCCATCTCCGGCGGGCTGGTCGATCCACCACAGCACGGGTTGGTTCAGCGGGATCTCGAGCTCGGTCCGCACCGAGTCCTTGAGGAGCCGACGGAGTTCGGACTGCACCGGCATGCCTTCGGCCAGCGAGCCCGCGGCGGTGCGGATGCGTGCGATGGCCTCATCGGCACGTTGCGCGTTGTCGACGAAGATCACCGCGATCGTGTCGGGCCCGGTCAGGCGCGCGAGTTCCGCGGGCACCTCGACGGAGGGACCCGCCTCGGCAGCGGGCGTGACGGCGATCGGCTTGGCCTTGGGTGCGGGCGCGCCCTGCAGCGCGATCGAGAACGCTAGAAGAAGTTTCGCGAACATGGCGCGGAGGATAGTCCACCAAAGAGGGTCAGAGGTTGTTACTGACCACCAGCAGCGGCGCGCCAAGGCGCTGCACGAGGCGACAGATCGTCAATAAAAAACCCCTGAACCTTATTACGGGACGATGTTCACGAGGCGCTTGGGCACCACAACGATCTTGCGCGGCGGCTTGCCGCCAAGCAGTTCGGCGATCTTGGGTTCGGCGAGCGCAAGGCGTTCCACATCCGCGGCGCTCGCGTCCGCCGGCACCGTGAGGTGCGCCCTCACCTTCCCCGCCACCTGCACTGCAAGTTGCACGCTGCTGTCGACCAGCATGGCGGCGTCGAAGGCAGGCCACGCGGCACCCGTCACGCTGGTGGCGTGGCCGAGCTTCGCCCAGATCTCCTCCGCCATGTGCGGCGCGAATGGCGCCAGCAGCCGCGTGAAGCGATCGAGTTGCTCGCGCGTCATGCCGCCCTGCGTGGGGTCCGTCATCTCGGTGGGCCGCGTTGCGGCATTGACCACCTCGATCAGCGCGGCAATGGCGGTGTTGAACGCAAGGCGCTCGATGTCGTCAGCCACTTTCTTGATAGCGCGATGCAGCAGGCGCTCGATCTCGTCGCTCGCCTTGGCCGCCAGCAGCAGCGCACCCGTGCGCTCGCACACGGCCACGCGCCAGGTGCGCTGCAGGAAGCGGAACACGCCCGCGATGTCGCGCGTGTTCCACGGCTTGCTTGCCTCCAGCGGGCCCATGTACATCTCGTACAGACGGAAGGTGTCGGCGCCGTATTCGGCGATCACGTCGTCCGGGTTGATGACGTTCTTCAGGCTCTTCGACATCTTGGCCACCACTTGCGTGACCTCGCCGCCACCCTTCTCGAAGAACTTGCCATCGCGCTCCTCGACCTGATCCACCGCCACCAGCGTGCGATCCGTGCGCTGATACGCATGGCTCGTGATCAGCCCCTGGTGGAAGAGCTTCGCGAACGGCTCCGGCGTGCTGACATGGCCAAGGTCGAAAAGCATCTTGTGCCAGAAGCGCGCGTAGAGCAGGTGCAGCACCGCGTGCTCGTTGCCGCCGATGTAGAGGTCCACGCCGCGGCTCGCCCCGTCCGGGCCGGTCATCCAGTAACGCTCGGCTTCTTTCGAGACGAAGCGCGCCGCGTTCATCGGATCGCAATAGCGCAGGTAGTACCAGCACGAGCCCGCCCAGCCAGGCATGGTGTTGGTCTCGCGGCGCACCTTCGAAGTCGCCGGCAGCACCTTCGGGTCAATGCCCGCATCAGCCGCGGTGATGTTCACCCAGTCCGTCGCCTTGCCGAGCGGCGGCAGCGGCGTGTCGCTCTCGATGGGCGCATAGTCGGCGAGTTCCGGCAGCGTAAGCGGCAGCTTGGACTCGGCCACCGGGTGATGCTTGCCATGCTCGTCGAACACCACCGGGAACGGCTCGCCCCAGTAGCGCTGGCGGCTGAAGAGCCAGTCGCGCAGACGGTAGTTCACGCGGCGCTTGCCCAGGCCCGCGCCCTCGAGCCACTCGATCACTGCGCGCTTCGCCTCGACGGTCGCCTTGCCGTCGATCGACAGCGCCTTCGACGCGCTGTGCACCGCCGCGCCCTCGCCGCTCGTCGCCTGCTCGCCGGTGAACGGCTGACCTGCGATCTCCACGACCTGGCGAATCGGCAATTCGAACGCCTTTGCGAAGGCGAAGTCGCGCTCGTCGTGGGCGGGCACGGCCATGATGGCGCCGGTGCCGTAGCCCATCAGCACATACTCCGCGGTCCACACGGGGATGCGCTCTCCCGTGGCCGGATTCACGGCATGCAGTCCCGTGAAGCACCCGGTCTTCTCCTTGCTGTCGGCCTGACGATCGACATCCGCGCGATCGCGGCTCGCAAGCACATACGCCGCCAGCTTCGCGCGCGCAGCGGCGTCGAGCGAGCCGGCACCCTTCGTGACCGCCTCCACCAGCGCATGTTCGGGCGCCACCACCATGTAGGTCGCGCCGAACAGCGTGTCGGGACGTGTTGTGAACACACGCAGCGCGCCGAAGCCCTCGACCGCGAAGTCGATCTCCGCGCCCTCGCTGCGACCGATCCATTCGGCCTGCTGCACGCGCGTGCTGTCGGGCCAGTCGACCAGCGACAGATCCTCCAGCAGCCGATCCGCGTACGCCGTGATGCGGAACATCCACTGCTTCAGCGGCAGCCGCTTCACGGGGTGCCCGCCGCGCTCGCTGCGACCATCGATGACTTCCTCGTTCGCAAGCACCGTGCCCAGCTTCGGGCACCAGTTCACGGTCTGCTCGCCCAGATACGCGAGGCGCCGCGTATCCAGCCAGCGCTGGCGTTCCAGCGGCGTGCACGCGCTCCACTTCTTCGCGACCCCGCCGACCTCGACCGCCTCGTCATGCGCGGCCACGGCCGCCTCGAGCTCCGCGATCGGCCGCGCCTTGCCCGCCTTCGAGTCGTACCAGCTGGCGTAGGCCTGCAGCCAGATCCACTGCGTCCAGCGCACGTAGCCCTCATCGATGGTGCCGAACTCGCGGCCCCAGTCATAGCAGAAGCCGAAGCGCTTCAGCTGCCTGCGGAAGTTGTCGATGGCCTTCGCGGTGGTGACGCGCGGATGCACGCCGGTCTGCACGGCGTACTGCTCGGCGGGAAGCCCGAACGCGTCCCATCCCATCGGGTGCAGCACGTTGCAGCCGCGCATGCGCTTGAAGCGGGCCACGATGTCGGTGGCGGTGTAGCCCTCCGGATGGCCGACATGCAGGCCCGCGCCGCTGGGGTACGGGAACATGTCCAGCACGAAGAACTTCGGCTTCGAAGCGTCGAAACCCGCGTCGCCGGGGTTGCCCACGCGGTATACGCCGTCCCGCTCCCAGCGCTGCTGCCACGCGATCTCGATGCGGTCGGCAAACGCAGCGTCGTAGCGGAACGGTGTCTCGGAGTCAGCCATGAAGGCGGACAGCCTAGCCGCGTCAGCCGCGAACGGTCTCGGCCCTCTCGCGCTCCTGGTTCAGCAGACGAAGCGTCTCGCCCACCAGATAGAAGCTGCCGGTCACCACGATCAGGTCCTCGCGACTCACCGCGCGGATCGCGAGTTCGAGCGCCTCGGGCAGCGAGCGCGCCACCTGACTCATCTTGCCACTGCGCTCGGCGAACATCTTCTGCAAGTCCTCAGGCGCAGCGGCGCGCGGCGTAGTGCTTGCGCGCGTGAAGATCACCTTGTCGGCGCCCAGGTTCACCTTGTCGAGCATCGCACCCACGTCCTTGTCGGCGCAGCAGCCGAAGACGCAGACCATGCTGTCGTAGGGAACGTGTGCACCCACGCACTTCATGAGCGTCTGCACGCTGATCGGGTTGTGCGCGCCGTCCACCAGCACGCGCGGACGCTCACAGACGAGTTCCATGCGGCCCGGCACCTTCGTGTTCGCCAGGCCACGCGCGACCTTGTCCTCGGGGCAGTCGAAGCCGCGACCGCGCAGCACGTCCACCGCCGCGAGCGCCAGACCGCAGTTCGAGCTCTGGTGCTCGCCAGGCATCGGCACGGGCAAGTGCTCGAGCCGGCTAGTCTTGGTGTAGAGGCACACGCGCGTGTGCGGCCCAAGATCCTCGCTGGTGCAGAAGCGGCTGCTGAACTCGATGTCCTTGTTCACCACGCGCAGGTCCGCGCCGACCTTCTCGGCGACCTCGCGGAAGGCCTTGTCCACCTCGCTCGGCGGATCGAACACCACCGCGGGCACGCCCTTCTTGAAGATGCCGGCCTTCTCGCGGGCGATGGCGCCCAGCGTGTTGCCCAGCAGCTTGGTGTGGTCGAAGTCGATCGTGGTGATCACGCTGACTTCCGGCATGATCACGTTGGTGCTGTCGAGCCGGCCACCCAGACCCACCTCGATCACCGCGATGTCGACCGCCTCGTCCGCGAAGTGCTTCAGGCCCACGGCGGTCATCACCTCGAAGAAGGTCGGCTCGCTCGAGCACTTGGCGGCCGCCTTGGCGACCTTCCTCAGCAACTCCGTGAACGCAGGCTTGCCGATCAACTTGCCGTTCACGGTGATGCGCTCGCGCACGTCAACCAGATGCGGGCTGGTGTACTCGCCCACCACATAGCCGCAGGCGCGCAGCATGTTGGCGATCATGCTGACCGTGCTGCCCTTGCCCACCGTGCCCGCCACGTGCACCGTCTTCAGCTGCTCATGCGGATTGCCGAGGTGCTTCAGCAGCTCGCGCATGCGATCGAGCTTGAAGGCGTCGTCGCTGTAGCGTGCGTTGCGTTGGCGCTCGATGTCGGTGCGCTCGTGGAGCCACTTGAGGGCGTTCGCGTAGCTGCTCATGTCCGGCAGCTTGATGCGCGCAGGCTTCGGCTCGACCACACTCGAACGACGCGCGGCGGTCGCGGAACTTCCCCTCGTCGCGGGCTTTGCAGCCGCGGCCACCGATGTTCGGGATCCCCTCGACGCCGACTTACTGACAGCTGAGCGTGCCATACGGCGATCGTAGCGAAATGAGGGGGGTCGGTTCAAATCATGTTGCATAAGTGCCTGTATCTGATGTACTTGCGACAGCCGGTCCGCGTGCCCGCTTGGCGTAGGCTCGGCTTTCAGCATGGAAACCACGAACCGACCCGAGAATTCCGGCGCCGAGAGCTGGCGCGCCCTGCGCATCATGAGCGAGTTCGTCGACGCCACCGACGCCCTGGCCAATCTGGGACCCGCGGTGAGCGTCTTCGGCAGTGCGCGCACGGTCGCGGACTCACGGTACTGGAGCATGGGTGTGCAGGTGGGTGCCGGCCTGGCCAAGTCCGGGTTTGCGGTGATCACCGGCGGCGGCCCCGGCATCATGGAGGCGGCGAACAAGGGCGCGATCGAGGCGGGTGGCAAGAGCGTGGGGCTGAACATCCTGCTGCCCCATGAACAGAAGCCCAACCCGTACCAGACCCTCTCGCTCGACTTCCGCTACTTCTTCATCCGCAAGCTGATGTTCGTGAAGAGCTCCATCGCCACGGTGTGCCTGCCCGGCGGATTCGGAACGCTCGACGAACTCTTCGAGGCGCTCACGCTGATGCAGACCCTGAAGGCGACGCCCAAGCCGCTGGTCCTGATGGGCCGCGCCTTCTGGCAGGAGATGTTCGCGTGGCTGCGTGGCGGACTGCTGGAGAAGCATGGCTACATCGCCGAGGTGGACCTGAACCTCATGCACATCACCGACGATCCCGCCGAGGCCGTGCAACTGATCAGCGACGTGCACGCGGGCCGACGCGCCTGGGCGCCGCACCTGCCGCGCTTCCCCGAGGATGCCGGCACCGAACTGGGCGAGGGCACGCGTCTGGGCACGCGTCGGCACACCGGCGAGGGATTCGTGTCGGGAACCGACTGATTCAGCGCCATTCGTGGCGCGGATAGCGGCGTCGCAGTTCGTTGCGGAGCTGCGGATAGAGCACCGTCCAGAAGTTCGCCAGGTCGCTCGTGACCTGCAACGGCCGCATGTTCGGACCAAGGATCTCCAGCGTGACCGGCACCCGACCACCGGCGACCGCGGGTGTGCGATCGAGCCCGTACAGCCACTGGATGCGCGCGGAACCCTTGGGAGGCTGACCGGTTTCGTAGCGAAGGCGCATGCGTCGACCATCGGGCAGCGGCAAGTCCCCGGGCGCCATGCGATCCACGAATCGCTGCTGCTCGTGCTCGAGGGCGCCACGCACCACGCCGAGGCACTCGCGATCCTGGACTTCGCTGGCCCGATGCGCGCCACTGCACACCTCGAGCTGCAGCATCTCGATCTCGTCGGGCGTGTACTGCATCAGGCCCTGCTCCGGGAACCACGCCGCCACGCACCGCACACGCGCGATCCACTGCTCGACCGATTCGTCCCAGCCTGCGAGCGTGATCGTGCCGTCGCGCACGCGCTCCCACAGCAAGCGCTCCGCCTCGGTGCGATCCTCGGCGCGCGGAGGCCGCGCCGTGGCCTCGAAGGGGGTGCCCTCGAAGCACGCCTCCTCGATGCGTTCCACCGCCCGCGAAGCGGGATTCCAACGCAGCGACTCGATGGTCTCGAAGCGATCCGGAAGCGCCTCGTACACCCAGGCGACCTCGAGCGGCGAGGCCATCGAGAGGATCTGCGTGGCAGGGTCCGCGGGATTCTCGTCCGCCTGCAACGCGAGCAGAAACCCCTGCCCCTGCACCACGGAATCGCGATCGATCACCGCCTTCCTGCGGCCGCCAGCCAGAAGGTGCGGTCGATTCGCGTCAGGTCGCCACGCCACGCCATCGCCGAAACCGACGAGCATCGCAAGGCTCACCTCGCGCAGGCCCACCTCCGGTCCGTCGCGTGGTCCGCGCGGAACGGCGCCAGCCAGCCGATCCGCCGCGCGCACCGCCTCGCGTGCGGATTCCTCGAAGAGTTGCAGTCCAGCAGGAAGGCGAGCGCCACCCGCCAGCCGCTCCAGGATCCGCTCGCGCACCACAAGATCGCTCGGCGCATCGCCCTCGTGCAGACACGCCAGCAGCGCGCGCCGATCGGCGCTTCGGATGAAGTCCCGCTCGCTCGCCACGGCGGCCCATCGCGCCACGCGCGTCACGCAGCCAAGTCGCGCGGCCTCGACCAGCGCCGCAGCGAGCCTGGGCGCGGTGGGCACCCGCGCCATCCGTGTGCCACGCTCGGTGATGCGGCCCGCCTCGTCGATCGCGCCGAGTCGCTGCAGCAGCGTGCATGCGCGTGACCACGGTTCCTCCGGTGGCGGCTCGATCCACGGGAAGTCGCGCACCGATCCCGTGAGCGCCGCCACCTGCAGGGCGGTGTCGCTGAGTTCGGCGCGCGCGATCTCGGGCTCGTCGAAGGCGGCGCGGCGCGCATGATCGGTCTCGCTCCACAGGCGCACGCATCGCCCCGCCTCCATGCGGCCCGCACGCCCCGCACGCTGCTCGGCCGCCGCGCGGCTGATGGGCTCGAGGCGCAGCGCGTCCAGACTGCGTCTGGCATCGACGCGATGCACACGCGCGAGGCCGCTGTCGACCACGCCGCGCACGCCGGGCACCGTGATCGACGTCTGCGCCACGTTCGTGGCCACCACGATGCGCGGCCGCGACGAGGGCTCGAGGGCCTGATCCTGCTCGCCAGGCGGCATCGATCCATGCAGCCGACGAAGATCGAAGCACGCCGCCGCCGGAATCGACCGCATCGCCTGCAGCGTGCGCTCGATCTCCCGCACCCCCGGCATGAACACCAGCACGTCGCCGTCGACCTCCTGCGCAAGTTGCGCCGCGTGCTCGGCCGCGCGCTGGCAGAGATCCTCCCCCTGTCGAAGCGGTGCGTGGTTCACGCGGACCGGATGGGTGCGCCCCTCGACATGAAGCCGCTCGGCGCCGAGCGCTCCCGCCAGGCGATCCGCGTCGAGCGTGGCGCTCATGACGATCAGCTTCAGGTCCGGGCGGAGCGACTCCTGCACACGGCGCACCGCCGCCACCGCCAGATCCGCCTGCAGGCTGCGCTCGTGGAACTCGTCGACCACCACCGTGCCCACGCCATCAAGCCTTGGTGACTCAAGCAGCATGCGCAGGAAGACCCCCTCCGTCAGGAAGCCGATGCGCACGGCCTCGCTCCACGCCGCGTCGAATCGCGTGCGCCAGCCCACGCGATCCCCGGGTCGCGTGCCCTGCTCCGCGGCCACGCGTCGCGCGACCATGCGGGCCGCGAGCCGGCGTGGCTCGAGCACCAGCACCTGCCCTGGCGACCCCGCCTCCAGGATCAACTGCGGCACCTGCGTGGTCTTTCCGGAACCGGTCTCGGCCGTGAGCACCAGACGGTTCGATCGCGTGAGCGCCTGCGCGATCTCCTGCGCGCGACCGCGCACGGGAAGCGTGTTGCGCTCGGTCGGCTTCATTCAGTCAACGCGGCGCGATCATGCGCGATCGCACGTCATCCAGAAAGCGCACGATCTGGCCCTGCTCGCGCGGGCTGCTGGATGGTTCCACCTCGCCCTGCCAGAGGTCCAAGAAGCCGTTCACGCCACGATCGCTCAACTGCCCGCCGCCGGAGAAGCGCTCACGACGGCGCTCCGCGCGTTCGCCCTCGTTGCGCATGTCGGCGATCCGCTCCGCGTCGGTCTTGCCGCTGTCCTTGCCGGTCAGGCCGATCTCCGCGGTGCGCTGCCACTTCACGATCCAGTTGTCGATGTAGTCGCCGCGCTGGTGCGGCGGCAGTGCCATGTAGCTCTCGGCGCCCTCGGACAGCACGTCCTTCATCAGGTCGCGCACGTTCTCGCGAAGCTGCTCGCGCGCCGGCCCCGAGAGACCCGCCAGGAACGCGGCGGCGGCGGCACTCTCGCCCGGCTGCATGCCGCGGAAACGCTGCGCAAAGTCCAGCATGAACCTCACGCGCTCCTCCACGGGAAGCCGGCTGAAGTCCTTCAGCGCGAGGTAGCCCAGCGTGTCGTCGACGGGCGCGTCGAAGATGCTCGGCGGCTTGCGCACGCGCAGGAATCCCCACCACCACGCCACGATCACCACCAGCAGCAGTGCGCAGCCGCCGCCACCGATCGCGAGCCACTGGCGCCGCTCGAATCGACGGATCTCCCAGAGCGCCGAATCCAGCCAGCGCCATTCAGGCATCGCCGCCTCCCGACGCGTCGGCCGCGCCATCGTCCTCGGCCTCGTCGGCCTTGGCGTTTTCGCCCACGGAACCATCCAGGAAGAGCCCGTTGCGAGGCTCGCGGTTACCCGGATGGCGATCCGCCGAGTCGATCACCAGCGCGTACTTCGCGGCGCGAGGCCCACCGCCCCTGCTGCCGGCGTCGGGCTTCTCGATGCCCTCGTAGAAGGCCTCAAGCATGCGGGCCTCGAGATCGTTGCGAAGTCGCTCGCGCGCGCGCGGATCGAGCTTCGGCTTGCTCAGCACCTGCCGCGTCACCTGGACCTGGATCTCCGGACTGAATCGAAGCAGCCCAGGCACATACAGGTAGCTCGTGCCCGTGGAGCGGCTCGCCTCGTCCAGATCCGACGGACAGAGCCAAACCTCGCTGGTGACCGGGATCATGCCGGCGAGCACCTGCGGCAGTCCGCCCTCCGGCCCCTTCGGACCCACCGCCGGCAGCATGTTGCACACGGGCATCTTCCCGCCGTTGGCGTCGCTGTAGGCCTTGTAGGGAATGAAGATCTGGCGCAGGTTGCTCAGGCAGACCGTGTTGCGACTGCTCGCCTGCGCCATCTTGAGCGTGGGGAACGCGATGCCCAGCAGAACGCCAATGATGCCGATCACCACCAGCAGTTCGATCAACGTGAATCCGGGGCGTCGCGCCATGCCACCATGGTAGGAGCAGCGCGGGTCGGGATCAGGCGGAATCCAGTCCCGTGAACAGGGCGTCGACGAATCCCTCCGGATCGAAAGGCTGCACATCCTCCGGGGTTTCACCCACACCCACCAGTTTCACGGGCACGCCCAGCGCCTCCTGGATGCCCACCGCGGCGCCTCCGCGCGCGGTGCCGTCGAGTTTCGCCAGGAACACGCCAGTCACGTTGGCCACCTCGCGGAACACGCGCGCCTGCGCGATGGCGCTCTGACCCGTGGTCGCGTCGAGCACCAGCAGCGTCTCGTGCGGCGCGCCGGGAATGCGCTTGGCGAGCACCGTGCGGATCTTGGTGAGTTCCCGCAGCAGCCCCTCCTGCGTGTGCAGTCGCCCTGCCGTGTCCACCAGCAACGTGTCGACGCCGCGTGCGATCGCGGCGTCGGCGGCGTCGAAGGCGACAGCCGCGGGATCCGCGCCCGCCTTGCCCTTCACGATGTCCACGCCGAGCCGCTCGCTCCACACGGTCAGCTGCGCCACCGCGCCGGCGCGATAGGTGTCTGCCGCAGCCAGCAGCACGGAGCGACCCTCGTCGCGCAGCGCCTTCGCGATCTTCGCCACGCTGGTGGTCTTGCCGCTTCCGTTCACGCCCACCACCAGGATCACGGTGGGCGCCTTCTCCGCGCGTGCAAGGCGCAGGTCGTCGCCTGAGAGCCGCGCCTTCAGTCGCGCCTTCAGGATGCCGATCGCGTCCTCGCCCTTGCGCGCCACGCCCTTGCGGAACTGCACGCGCACCTCGTCCACCAGTTCACGCGCAAGCGTCACGCCCACGTCGGCCGTGACCAGTGCCGTCTCGATCTGGTCGATGAGCGCCTCGTCAAGATCGCGACCGTACAGCAGCGATCGAAGCGACCCATCGATCGCCGCAGCCGTCCGGGCGGCACCCTTGCGAAGGGCCTCGAGCGCCTTGCGGAACATCAGGCGCTCCCCGAGTGCCGCTTCCACCAGCGATCGAGCACGGCGTTCACGAACGCCGGACTTCGCTCGCCACCGAACTCGCGCGCCAGCTCGACCGCCTGATCGATCGCGAGCGCGTGCGGCACGCCGCCGCGACGCATCTCGTACACGGCCAGCCGCAGCACGTTGCGATCCACGACCGGCTGCCGGTGCACCGGCCAATCCGTCACCAGATCGGCCAGGGCCTGGTCGGCCTCGTCGCGGAACTCCCAGGCCATCGCCGCCAGCGCACGGCCCTGCTCCAGCGCGGCCGGATCACCCGGCGCGCCCGCGTCATCGGCGAAGGTGCCCGCCAGCGAGTCGCTACTGGCGCCCTGATCCATTTCGTACATGGCCTGCAGCGCGCAGCGACGCGCCAGCACCTTCGCGGCCATACTCATCGACGACTCGCCTTCTGGAGCGCGCCGATCTCCAGCGTGGCGCGGATCGCCGCACGCATCGCAAAGGCGCCCGCGTCGCCCTTTCGACCACCCGCGCGCTCTCGCGCCTGCTTCATGTTCTCCACGGTCAGTACGCCCAGTCCAACCGGACGTCGATGCTGTGCCGCGATCGCCGACAGCTGTGCAAAGACCGCATCCACGATGTGGCGATCGTGCCGCGTCTCACCACGCACCACACACCCGAGCGCCACGACGGCGTCGAAGCCGGCGGCCATGGCCGCCGCGACCACCGGAGGCAGGTCGTACACGCCGTCGACGGTGCTGACATGCAGGTTCGTCTCGCGACCACCCGATTCCACGAACGCCGCACGGGCGCCCGCGAGCAGCCGCGTATGGATGTCGTGGTGATAGTCGCCCGTCACGATGGCTACACGCAAGCCCTTGGCGCTGCGTGCTTCCGATGCGCTCTGGTCCTTCCTCATGGAACAGGTCATGGTAGGAGAGCGGACGGTCCGCTGCAGCCGCGGCGTACCATGTGCCCATGCGATCACTGGTCCTGCGCGCGCTTGCCACGCTGCAACTGGTGCGCATGCCGCTGGCGCTCGCGGTGGGAAGCGATCTCTGGCTCGCGACCCTGCTGACGCGCTGGAATCCCGCCGCCAACGCGCGCGCCGCAGCCACCATGCCCCTGTGGGTCGCGTTGACGATGGCCGCGCTGATCGGCGGCGGCATGCTTGGTTTCGCGGCTGGCATGAACGACCTGCTCGACCAGCGACGCGATCAGGCGCTCAATCCGGGCCGACCGCTGCCTGCGGGGCGCATGCGAACGCACCACGCCGTGCTGGTCACGTTCGGTTCGCTGGTCACGGCACTGATCGCGTCGGCGTCGTTCGGCGACGACTCGCTCAAGGTCGCGCTGCTGGCGGCCGGCGGCGTTACCGCGTGGAACGCGTTCGGCCGACATATGCCTGCCGCGGAGCTTCCCATGATGGGACTCGCACACGCCGGCGTGATGTTCATCCCGTGGCCGGCCCAGCCCTTCACATTGCCCGCGTGCCTGGTGTTCATCCAGGCCGTGATCACGGGCACGCTCATCCATCAGCGCAGCGGCAAGCGCCCCTCGATCGACCGGACCACCGGCATGCTGTTGCTTGCGCTGTCGGCGGCCGCCGCGGTCGGACTCGTGCTCTTGGCACGCGCTCGCGACGCGTCGATCTGGCCGGCATTCGCCGCGCCAATCGCCGCCGCCTGGCTTCTGATCCCGCTCGGCGGTTTCGCATGGCTTGTCCGCGCGGCCTCGATCGAGTCGCGGCCCGAAGAATCGCTCATGCTGCTCCAGCGCGCGGCGGTCGCCACGCCTCCGGCCATGGCGGCCGCATGGTCGCTCGCGCTCGGCCGCCCCGTCTCGGCGGCCGCCTTCGCGGGCACCGCGGCGGCTTGCTGGTCGCTGGCTTGGGTGGCACGCGAGGTGCACGCCATGCTGGGTGCACCACCTGTCTGGCGCGGCTGATCCACGCGCTTCGCGGGCGGGCGCGCCGTTAGCATGCCCGCGTGCTTCGTCGAACCTTGGCCATCGCATGGATCGGGCTGCTGGCCGCCGCGCCGCTCGACGGCACGCCCGGTTCCGAATCCTTGCGAGAAGCGCCCATCACAGGCGACCGACTCAGCGGCTTCGTGCTGCCGATCGTGCCGCTGAAGACCGACCTCTCGCTGCAGGCCACCCGCGCGTTCCGATGGAAGGTGGACGACACCCAGCGCCTCGCGCTCGAGGGCGACATCCGAATCGTGATGGGTGGCTACAACTTCACCACGCGCAACGCGCTGGTCTGGATCAACCGAATCCCATCCGCCGACGGCGTGATCACCCAGGTGGCGTTGTGGTTCGCGGATGTCGCGGAGAGTTCGCGCGGCGCGGGCCTTGGCGTCGAGGGTAAGAACGTCTTGGTCACGGGCAGCCTGCGTGGAAGCGTCAAGTTGTCAGTGCCGGTCATGCTTGAGGAGCAGCCGTCGCGCGCGGTGACCTCGCCCGGCGAGGCACGTGTGGCCGCCTACCTCAAGTCCATCGCGGCGGGACCGGCCACGCTGTCAAATCTCACCCGCGTGGACACGCCGAAGCCGCCGCCGGAGCGGCCGCTGCAAGTGGCGGGCGCGACCGCGAGTAGCGCCACACCGTCAGCGGCCACACCCATCGCACCGGCGGATCCCGCCGGTCCCTCCGCGCCGCCCGCCGCCGAGCCACCCCGCCGCGGCGACGTGATCACGTTCGCGGGCCGCGAAGTCAATGTCGAGGAGCAGTCCGACGTCATCACGGTGACGGGTGGTGCGCAGGTCGACGTGCTGGCGCGCGACCCCACGCAGCGCGGCGCCGAGATGCGACTGAGCGCCGAACGCGCCGTGCTGTTCCTGCGTGAGGGTGCGCTGCGCAGGATTCGTGCAGGCACCGGACAGGCCGATGCGGGCGACATCGAGGGCGTCTATCTCGAAGGCGACGTGCTGGCGAGCGACGGCGACTACTCGGTGCGTGGCGCGCAGGTCTACTACGACATCGCGACGGGCCGCGCCGCCGCGCTGCAGGCGGTGCTGCGCACG
The DNA here is from genome assembly GCA_016872835.1 of Planctomycetota bacterium. Taxonomy (GTDB): domain Bacteria; phylum Planctomycetota; class Phycisphaerae; order Phycisphaerales; family SM1A02; genus SYAC01. The sequence goes on from VGYX01000007.1 coordinate 121,037, forward strand.
TACATGCGCGGTGGCATCCCGGTGATCAGTCGCGCCGCCGAGGTTCGACAGGTCGCGAAGGACCAGTTCGAGGCGCGCGACGCGAGCGTCTCGCTGAGCGAGTTCTACACGCCACATCTCTCGGTGGGCGCGGACCGTGTCGCGATCACCAAGGGGTCCGCCGCCGATCCCACCACCGTGGCCGAAGCGCAACATGTCACGCTTCGCGCGGGCAGCATGCCCGTCTTCTACTGGCCCTCACTCAAGGGCGAGGCCGACAAGCCTCTGCTGCCTCAGGTCAGCGCCGGCTGGAACCAGTACCAGGGCGTGAACATCGGCACGCGGTGGGACCTTTGGCGGCTCGTGGGCTGGCAACCGCCGTTCCCGATGGAGGCCGAACTTGCGCAGGACCTCTACACCAAGAACGGCATCGGACTGGGCACGCGCTTCAGTGGCACGCCCGGCGATCTGAGCCTGTACGGCTTCTACGACTTCCAGAACACGGAGCAGAGCTCTTCGGGCGTGCTCTACACGTCGCCCCAGAAATGGCGCGGCCTGATCGACGGCGCCACCACGGCTCCCCTGGACGGTGCCTCGCTGATCCAGGGCCAGCTTGCGTGGGTGAGCGACGGTGCGTTCATCAGCACCTTCAAGCAGCAGGACTTCGCGAATCGACGCGAGTACGAGACCAGCGGCTTCCTGAAGCTGCAGAACGGCAACAGCGCCTTCGACGCGCTGGTGAAGTACGACCTTGACCGCTATGTGGTGAACAGCTGGATGCTGGCGAGCCGTCCCTACAGCGTGTCGAAGTTCCCTGAAGCCTCCTACCGCCGCTACGGTGATTCGCTGTTCGACGGCCAGCTGAGCTGGACTCAGGAATACAACGCGAATGCGATGGCGATGCAGCTGGAGCGCGGCTCGCCGCAGGACCTCGCCGCACAGGGCGCATTCTTCAACGGTCGTGGTGGCGCCTTCGGCACCGCGATCGGGCAGAACACCGACATCAACACCGCGTACTTCGCCAACGGCTACAACGAGGAGACCTACGTCCGCACCTTCACGCGGCAGGAACTCGCCCTGCCGATGGGGGACGAGACCGTGCGCTTCGTGCCCTTCGCGCAGGGAACGGCGATCGGCTACCTCACGAACGAATTCCAGAACTACGCGAACCTGAACGCGCCGGGCTCGGACGGTGGCACCTTCCGCGCGATCCTGGGCGGCGGCGTGCGCATGAGCACGACGATCAGCCAGAGCTTCGACGGTGTGCAGAGTTCCTTGCTGGACCTGAACCGACTGCAGTGGGTGATCGAGCCCAACAGCACGCTCTGGGGGGGCTACGACTCCGCCAACGACGGCGAGTACCCGATCTTCGACCAGGATGTCGAGGGCGCGACAGGCGCCGCGGTCGCGCAGTTCGGCGTGACGCAACGTTGGAAGACCTATCGCGGCGGACCCGGAGACTGGCGCAGCGTCGATTGGGCGATGCTCGACATCGGCGCAGTCGTGAACGATTCCGGTGCCAATTTCCAGCGGCCCTCCGACGGCTTGGGAAGCCTCGCCTATTACCAGAGTCCCACGCCGCAGTTCTTCACGTGGCGACCGGAGCTCTCGCAGTGGGGCAATCACGGCTACGCGCGCAGCACGCTGGCCCTCTCCAGCACGCTCTCGGCCTACGGCAGCACCATCCTGCTCTTCGAGGATCGCAACACCGCGGCGAACACGGGTCAGAGCAACTTCGCACGAGGATCCGTCGGTCTGTCGCTCGAGCACTCCCCCGACGTCAGCTTCTTCTGCGAGTACCGGATGATCAACAACTTCTACAATTCCACGCTCTATCCCAACGATGAGCTGCTCCAGCCAGGCGTGGCCTACAAGATCGGGAAGCTCTACAACCTCAGCGCCGGTCCGCAGATCGATCTTGGCCAAGGCGACCTGCGTGCGCTGACAGCGTCGCTCACCCGCGCCTTCCCCGACTTCAATCTGGGCGCGGCGCTCGGCTACAGCGCGATCACCGACCAGTATTCGTTCGGCCTCAACCTGTCGATTCCCGCGGCCGGAAGCCGTGGCCTGAACACGGGCAACCTGAACTCCGACAGCACCGGGACGCCCTGGTCCGGCCTGAGCAACAGCGCCTTCTGAGCGCCGCTCAACCCTCGAACAATTCCGCGTTCTCGATGCGTTCGCCGATGCGCGCCGCGCCATCGGCGGTCAGGCGACGCCCCTGCCGCGTGCGCGCCAGCAGTCCGCTGCGCAGAAGGAACGGCTCCACCAGGTCCTCGAGCGTGTCGGCGTCCTCGCCGATGGTGGCCGCAAGGGTCTCGAGCCCGACGGGTCCGCCCCGATAGGTGCGCGCGAGCGTGCGCAGGTACTTGCGATCGAGTTCATCGAGTCCGTACGCGTCGACGCCCTCGAGTTCCAGTCCGGCCCTCACCGCCACCGTGTCGACACGTCCGTGTCCGCGCACCTGCGCCCAGTCGCGCACACGCCGCAGCAGTCGCAGCGCCACACGCGGCGTGCCGCGGCTGCGCTCCGCAAGCGTGGTCACCGAAGTCGCGTCCACCGCCACCCCGAGCAGGTCCGCCGCACGTGCGACGATGCGCTCGAGTTCCTCTTGCCCGTAGAAGTCCAGGTGATGCGAGAGGCCGAAGCGACTTCGCAGCGCCTGCGTGAGCAGGCCGGCTCGCGTGGTCGCACCGATCATCGTGAAAGGCTTGATCGGCAGCGTCACCATGCGCGCGTGCATGCCTTGGTCCACGGTGAAGTCGACGCGGTACTCCTCCATCGCGGGATACACGTACTCCTCGACCGCGGCAGGAAGCCGGTGGATCTCGTCGATGAACAGCACGTCGCCGGCACCCAGGCGCGTCAGCGTGCCGACCAGGTCACCGGCCTTCGTGAGGGCGGGGCCGCTGGTCACCACCGCGCGCGTGCCCATCTCGGCGGCGATGACGTGCGCAAGCGTGGTCTTGCCGAGTCCCGGTGGACCGTGCAACAGCACATGGTCGACCGGCTCACCGCGACGCTTCGCGGCCTGCACCGCGATCCGCACGCGCTCGACGAGATCCGTCTGGCCCACGTACTCGTCGAGTCGCCGCGGCCGGAGCGCCGGGCCGCTCGCTGGCGACTCCTCGTCCTCGACCCGGGATTCCGCGGAGACCAGCCGCTCACGGGCCATCGTCAGAACGCCACCTTCGGCGCCACGCGTACGGCCTCGTCATCTTCCTTCAGGAAGGGCAGTGATCGGAATCCGAAAATGCCGGCGATCAGGTTGTTCGGGAAGACGCTCAGCGTCTCGTTGTAGCCGCCGACCGATCCGTTGAAGCCGTTGCGGCGTGAGGCGATGCGGTTCTCGGTGTCGCTCAGTTCACCCTGCAGGCGCATGAAGCCTCCATCCGCCTTCAGTTGCGGATAGGCCTCGGCGACCGCCATCAGTCGACCGAGGCCGCGCGACAAGGCGGACTCAGCCTCCACGCGCTCACCGATCGATCGTGCGGCGGTCGCGGCGGCACGCGCCTGGATCACGGCTTCCAGCGTCTGCCGCTCGTGCGACGCGTAACCCTTCACGGTCTCGACCAGATTCGGCACCAGATCGTGGCGTCGACGCAGCTCCACGTCGATGTTGGAGAACGCGCCTTCGGCGGCGATCCTCGCGCGCTGCAGCGCGTTGAACACGCCGATCACCCAGAGCGCCACCACGATCAACACGCCCACTGCTACCAGAACGCCAATCGGCAATCCGCCCATGATGATCTCCTTCCACGCCGGGAACCAGACCCGTGCTCCGTCAGGCTACCCGCTCAGGCCTTCGCCATCCGCAGGATCCGCTCGAACTCCGCCGCGGTCACGGGCAGCACGCTCAGGCGGTTGCCCCGCGCGAGCAGCTTCATCTCGGCAAGGGCCGGCTCCGCGCGCAGCGAGCCGAGTTCCACGCAGGCCTTGAACCGGCGCTCGAACCGCAGCGTTCGAGCCCACCAGACCGGGTTCGTGCGCGTCGCACGGGGTTCGAAGGCCTCGTCACCCTTGCGAAACTGCGTCTCGTCCGGCATCGCCTCGCCCACCACCGTGGCCGTGCCAACCACGCCGGTCGGATCCGCATTGGAGTGATAGATGAGCGCGAGATCCCCGGGTTTCATGCCCTCGCGCAGCGAGAGCTTCGCCTGATGGTTTCGGACACGATCCCAGACGGTCGTCCCGTCGCGTTGCAGGTCCTCGATCGAGTAGACCTCGGGCTCCGTCTTCACAAGCCAATGTCCCTTGGCCATGGCTCAGTTCCAGCTCAGGCCCTTGGGCCAGCTCTCGGGGTGCTGCGCCTCGGCGCCGGCCACCACGCCCTCCAGGTGCGCGATCGCCTGCGCCACCATGCGCGCGCGTTCCCACGGATCCCCGCTCGCGAGCATCGCGTAGCGCGCGGGCTCATCCTGCAGCAGCGCCGCACCGACCAACTCGATCATGGCATGCGTCGGAATGTCACCGCGCTCGGCCCATGGCATCACGGACTTCACGCTCGCCATGCGCTGTACACGGGGTCGCAGCAGCAGTTGCCGAAGCGCGCGGCGCGCCTCGGGCATCCGCGGGGGCGTCCGAGTCGGCGGTTCGATCGGTCGCAGCACGGCCTCGCGATAGAGCCGCTTGCCGTCCGCCTCGTCGATGCGCTCGATGCGCGCACGACAGATGCCATGCAGCAGGATCGTGTGGCGGCCGTCGGCCAGCCGCTCATGCTGCACGATCTGGCCCACGCACACGGCAGGGCGAAGCGGCACGGACACACCATGCACGCGCCCGCCACCCGCGATCGTGGCCATGGCGATCGGACGCGCCGTCAGCAGCGCGCCCCCGCGCACCTCCGACAGGCACGCCTCGACCATCTGGCGATAGCGCGGCTCGAAGACGTGCAGCCCCTGCACGGCGTGCGGCAGCAGCACCGTTCCGCCAAGTGGAAACAGCGGCACGGGCCGGGAGAAGTCGATCGTGATGGAGCGTTCCAACGGTTGCCATGCTAGGCACCGACCTTCGCAGGGTCACGCCGTGGCCGAGATCAGCAGTGCGCCGCGCGCGCCCGCCTCGCGACGCCGTGAGGTCACGAGTCGGTGCAGGGTGAGCAGGTCCTCGGCGTCGACCGATCCGATGCTGGAGTTCCCGAGCAGGTCCCCGTCGACGGCCGGAACCTTTCCGTCCGACAGGACCGTCAGTCGTCGCAGCGTGTCCAGATGCGCCCATCCATCCGGCACGCTCGCCGGGGCCGGCGCGTCCGACAAGGGACCGCCCCACGGATCCTGCTGAGGCGGCGAGTCGATCACCGCACCATCCGCGTCGGCCCCCCACTGCTGCAGGAACGTCGCGACCCATGGCGAACTGACGCGCAGCCGCTCGAGCCTCGGAAGGATCCATGGATGGGGAAGCCCGGGCGGATGCGCGGATCGACGCGACATGAGCGCGTGCAGACCCTCGATGCCGCGAGCGAGGTCATCCGTGCCCATCATGCGCCGATAGCCGGCCGAATCCACCGCGTGCAGGTCCACCGTGATGACGTCCACATCGATGTCCTTCAGCTGGTCGATCGAATGCGGTGCGATGAGTTCGGTGCGGATCTCGATCGCGAGCGCCCCCGCCGCGCGGATCCTGCGCACGAAGTCGTGCACATCCGGATGGATGAGCGGATCGCCTGCTCCGGCCAGCGTCACTGCCACGTCACGGGCCTCCGACACGCGCGACAGGATGCGGTCCAATCGGCGCTGGGTCATTGGGGGCCGCTGCAGCGAGCCGAACCGGTGTGGACTCGCGACACCGCAGCCGCGCCGACCCGTGTTCAGCTCGATGATCAGGTGCTGCGGCGTGAAGGCGGGCAACGCCTCCGATTGCCGCGCGACCGCCGCGATCATCAGGTCCTGCGGAAGTTCGTGAGCGCCGTGCAGCAACGGTTCCAGTGCTCGACGGATCCTGCGAATCGACCGCGGCGTGTCCATCACCAGACGCTCGCGAAGCAGCGCGATCGATGACGGCGGGCGAAGTCGCTCCACGCGCCTTGACCAGTCCACGCGCCGCTCCAGCCACGCTCCGACGCTCGGCACGTCGCCACGCGCAAGCGACTCCATCGCGCCACGCGAAAGCAGACAGCCGCTCATGCCGGCGGGCCCCGGCGCGAACTGCATCCACGGGCGCTCTGGAAGCGTGGCGAGCCGATCCACCATCGCGTCGACGCCCCACGGCTCCCGGACCGACACCAGAGGCCAGTCCGGTCCGCACAGGAACACTTCCGTCGCACTCTCGCGCTGCGCAGCCTCCAGCATCACGCGCGGCGCCAGCACCTCATCGAAGACGCTTCGTCCACCCAGGCCACCGCGCCAGCAGGCGTCGGCCCATGCGCGAGCCGCTTGACGACTCCCGATCGAACCCGACAGCACGCCTCCATCGACCCACATCCAGGCAAGCCGCGCGCCACCATCCAGGCCGTCTAGCGCCTCGCCAGGATCCCATCCGGTCGGCGCCGCGATCACGATGCGCTCCAGACGTCGCGACGAAAGCAGCCGCTCGAGCGTCCGCCTGAAGATGGTGCACCCGCCAAGTTCCGACTCCAGGCGCCTGGCCACACCGGTTCCGCCACGCGCGGGATCCACCGGCACGAACGCGATGGCCCGCGCGGCCTCCTGCGTCACGCGAGCGTCCGCGGCCGTCGCCGTGCGCACGCGTGCCGCACGGACTTCCGGCAGCACGGGAGTGCGGCGCGAGGCGAGTCGCTCCAGCACCATCGCCAATGGCCGCTGCTCGGTGTGACGCTTCGTGCAGCCTCCCTCGGTGGCGTCGATCACCTGCAGACCCGCGCGCCGATCCTCGTCGAACGCGGACTCCAGCATCGCGCGCTCACGATGCAGCATGTGATCGGTCAGCACCGCGCGGCCGCCACGATCGGGCTCTCGAAGCAAGCCGCCCTGCCGCGATGCGATCCGCCGCGCATGCAGCCAGTCCCAGCTACGGAACGGGTTCGTCTCCAGCGCCCACGCGTAGTCGATCGCGTGGCCCGGGGCATGCGCGATGCCGTCCACGAACGCCAGATCGACCCCTACCAGCGCGACCGGATCGCAGCCGAGGTGCCGGATCAGCAGATGCGCGACGAAGGTCTCCTCGCCATCACTGGCGTCGCACTCGATCACGTGCGCCCCCTCACCGGACAACGCGTCGGCCGCCGCCGATCCCAACGCCACGATGCGCGATCCGAACTCCTTCGCGGCCTCGAGGTCCACCAGTCGTGGCTCCTCGCACGCGACCACCACGTCCGGTCGCGCGCCGAGCCGCTGCAGCGGGCCCATGCTGTCGATGGTCGCCACGATCAGTCGCCGCCCCGCATGCCGCGGATCCGCCAGCAGGAACCCGTTGCGCGCCAGGCTCGGCCCCGCGGACACGACGATTCCAAGGCATCCCTGCGCCACATGCGACCACGCGGTGCCGACCGGTGACGCCACCAGCGCCTGCCACAGCGCGGCGCGACGGGCCGCGAGCGCTTCCGTCTTCTCGGTCGACATGGCGACAGCCTATCCCGTGGAATCCCCCGTTTCATCGCTTTCTGCACCGCATGCACGCAGCTGTCCGATCTCCCTGTCATGCGCACCATCGCCCGGATCCTCGTCGCGGCCGCGTGTATCGGCCTGCTGCTTGGCGGTGGCTGGCTCGCGGTGTCGCTGGTGCAGACGGCGCGCCTGCAGCGGCAGGTCGCCGAACTGGAACGCGCGATCGAAGCGGAACGCGCACTGCGCGCCCGGATTCTCGAACGCCTCGGCAGCGAGCGTCGACTCGCACGGATCGAGGTCGTGCAGCAACATCGTTCGGACGATCCTTCGGCGCGCGCGCTGAGCGCCGCCAGCGTCGCCGAATTGCCCGCATCCGGCATCCTCACGACGCTCGACTTCATCGAGCTCGATCCCGATGGCCGCGAGATCGGTCGTCGTCGCGTGCGTGTGCCGGGCACCACCGTGTATCTCGACGCGTGGACCGTCCGATTCCCGCAGGAGTCAGTCGCGGAGGCCGATCCGCTCCGTGGTCGCACGCTCACGCTGCTGCGACGCGTCTACTCCGATCGCATGCCCCCTTCCGATGGTGTGGCGCTGGACACGCCCGGCGCGGTGCCGGGCGGCTACGCCGCAAGCGAGGGCGCGCGTTTCGAGCAGGCGCTCTGGAAGCGCTTCTGGAGCCTGGCCACCGACGCGGAAGCGGCGCGCAAGGCTGGCGTGCGCGTGGCGCAGGGTGAGGCGGTGTACAAGCCCGTCGCCCCGGGTCAGCGCTACGACCTCGAGATCGAGAGTTCCGGAGGCCTGATTCTCAAGCCCGCGGACGCGCCGTAGGTCGTCCGAGCGTGTGACCGCGCATGCGCCATGGAGGCGCCCGACGCACTACCTTGTGCGTCCATGCATCTCGTCGACCTTCGCTCCGACACCGTCACACGCCCCACGGCCGCCATGTGGGATGCCATGCGCCGCGCACCGCTTGGCGATGACGTGCTCGGCGACGAGCCCACGGTCACCGAGCTCGAGCGTCGGCTCGCGGCGATGCTTGCCAAGGAGGCCGCCCTCTTCGTGCCCAGCGGAACCATGGCGAATCAGCTCGCCATCCGGTGCCACTGCGAGTCCGGCGACGAGATCGTCGCGCACCGCGACAGTCACATCATCCATTACGAGACCGGTGCGCCTGCGGCGCTTTCTGGATGCATGATCCATCCGCTCGACGGCGAGAGTGGCCTCTTCACGCCTGAAGCCGTGCTCGCCTCGCGACGCAGTCGCGCGACCTACGCACCTCGGCCCAGCCTGCTTGTCGTCGAGAACACGCACAATCGCGGAGGAGGAACCATCTGGTCGTTGGAGCGTTTCCATGCCGTCGCCCATGCCGCGCGATCGCTCGAGATGCGCGTGCATGTCGACGGCGCACGACTCTGGAACGCGTGCGTCGCCGCGGGCTACGCACCGGCGGAGTTCGCCCGGCATGCTGACACGGTCAGCGTGTGCTTCTCGAAGGGCCTCGGTTGCCCGGTCGGCAGTGCGCTTGCGGGTCCTGCCGACGTGATCGATCGCGCACGCCGCTTCCGAAAAATGTTCGGTGGCGGAATGCGCCAGAGTGGCCTGCTGGCGGCAGCGGCGCTCCACGCGCTTGATCACCATGTCGATCGAATCGCCGAAGACCATCGCCATGCCATCCGACTCGCGACCGGTGCTTCGACCTGTCGGGGCATCTCGCTCGCCATCGCGCCCGACCACACCCCCACCAACATGGTCTTCCTGCACATCGATCCGACGATCTGCACTGCCCAGGAGCTGTCCGACCGGATCGCGCGTCAGGGCGTGCATGCCCTCGCTCTCGATCCCCAGCGCCTTCGGCTCGTCACGCATCTGGACATCACGACCGCAGGCATCGACCATGCCGTCGAGGCGATCCGATCCGCGCTCGGCTGAGCGCGGGGGCGTGAGGCAGATTTTCTCGGACTTCGGCCGGACAAATCTTTGCCTTCCTCTGAACCTGCCTTTGGATTGCCGCCGACCGGAGTCACAATGCGGTGAGTTGATGCGCAGGCTCATCACGAAGAGTGGCTCGTTGCTCTCCGTCGCGTTGGCGTCGACGTTGTGCTCCACCGCCTGGGCGAACGATCCGACATGCTGCTGCACGGCGCACGTCACACCATCCTGCAGCGACGCCGCGTGCTCAGCGAAGGTCTGCGCCATCGATCCATACTGCTGCAACACCCGGTGGGACGCGATCTGCGCGACGAAAGCGGCGCAACTGTGCGGCGCCGCAGCCCCCTACTGCATCGACTCGAACCAGGACAACACCCCGGACATCTGCGCCGCCGGCGGCGGAGGCGGCGGAACGGGCGGCGCCGACTGCGACAACGACGGTCAACCGGACACGCTTCGCAACGGCCCCGCAGGCAAGAGTTCATGGAGCGGCCCCACGAACGGCTTCCATTTCTTCGAACCCGAGCAGAACTGGACGCTCGGTCGTCCAGGCGCGCTGACGTTCGCGGAAGTCGCCGTTCCCTACACGCAGTACTACAACGCGCTGCAGATCAAAACGGACTGCGACAACGCCGTCCGATCCCTCGAGGTCACCGACGGCGGCACGTCGAACCTGCACGACCTGACGTTCGACCTGAACATGCGGACCCTGCGCTTCGCGGGGCCGGCTGCGCACTCGGTGCTGGTCACGCCGAACTCCTTCGACACGCTTCGCCTCGAGTTCCGCAACGGTTCGATCGACGGCACCAGCAATCCGTTCTCCATCACCAGCACCGGAGCGCTGCAGCTGACCTTCGGCAACATCGACCTCCAGAGCGATTCGTTCTCCTGGAAGACGACCTCAAGCTGGACCGCCGATCCGATCCTGCTGGTGGACTCGGATTTCAAGATCAGAAGCTGGGACTGGCCGAAGAATGCGGCAGGTGACGATCTCTTCGCCTACCTACGACTCTCGAAGAGCCGGCTGCTCTTCCAAGGTCAATCCCCCACCTTCACGGTCCCGGATCAGGCGTGGATCAGCGTCTACTCGAACACGACCTACGACTACAGCGAGATCACGGGAACCGGCGGCGTCAAGATGATCACCGAGCCCGGCTCGTTGATCACACTGGACGGTACGCTGACGGTTGACTCCCTCGCCATCGACGGCGCACTGCAGATCCGTCCGCACTGCCTCACGCTCGCAGAGGGCTGCCGCCCCAGCAGGCTCGGCGCGCAGGAATTCAGCTGCGGCGTGAACTCCAAGGCGTCGATCACCTGCAGCGTGGATCTCTCGGGCAACTCAGGCACCACGCCGTTCGGCTCGGCCGTGATCTCCGCCTCGGTGGAGGCCGATGTCGGCGGCATCCTGAACATCAACGACATGTCCAACGGCGAGCCGGTCCTCGAGGGCTACGCCGTGCCGCTCATCTGGGCCGCGAACTTCCTGCCGGGTGGATCGAACTTCGATGTCGTCCGCATGCTCGGCGCGGGCCTGTCCGGCGGCCTCTATGTGACCACGACCGAATCCGCGGGCACGATCTCGCTCGAGGTCCGTCGCGGCTTGCAGGTTGCCGCCGCGCCCGTCGCCAACGCTTCCATTCCGCAGGCTCCGGTGAAGAGCGTCATGCTTGACGACGGTTTGATCAGCGGCATCCAACGAATCGCCTCGGTCACCAACGGTGGCCAGAATTTCTCCTTAATCCGTGTCGACAAGCTGGATCCACAGTTCGGATTCTTGCAGGAGTGGGTGACCTACGGCCCCGCCGATCCGACTGATCTCGATGTCGGCGACATCGACGGCGACAGCAAGGTGGACATCGTCGTGAGCTTCGGCAGCCCTGGAAAGGTGATCGCCTACAAGCAGGTCGCCAACAACGGCGTGCCCTCCTTCGTCACCCTCTGGCAGAACCAGCTCGAGGCAGGTCGCCGCGCTGAGTGTGTCGCCATCCTTCCACCCGACGGCCCTCGCGCCTCGCTCCTCCCGACTGGAGCCACCACCGCCACCGGCACCTCGAAGAACGGCTCCGGAAGCATCACCACCGTCAGCTCGACCGGCACCACCACCGGCACCGCCGAGACCGCCGCAGTGCCGCGTACGGTCCGCGGCACCGACATCGACAACGACGAGGACACTGATGTGGTGGCAGGTGGCGGTTCCGACGCCGCCGAACTGCTCCCCTCGGGTCCCGCAGGATTCATCCAGGTCATCCAGCGTGATGTCACCGGCGGATTCTCGTCGCGTCCCGCGATTCCCACGGCTGGCGTCCCGAACTCGATCGCGATCGGCGATCTCGACGGCGACGGATATCCCGATGTGGCGGCGAGCTGCGACGGCATCTCCGGCTCGTTCCCCAACGGAGCCCGGCCCACAGGCATCGTCCTGCGCGGCGCGCCCGTGACCGGCCCGGGTTCGCGCCCGTCCCTGCTCCGCAATCCGTGCCCGGTCGACGTGGGAGGCCTCTCCGCACAAGGCAAGGGCGTCTCGATCCTCGACGGCGATGGCGACGGCAACCCGGATCTGGCGCTCGCCTGGGAGAGCAACGACTTCCAGACTCCCTCGGGCGGAGCCGCGATCTTCCCGATCCGAGATCCGCGACCGACCGGCGGCCTCTCGATCGCCACCCCCGCGCAGTTCGTGACCGGTCCCGTCCTGCAGATGATCCCGGCTGGCCGCGCTGGCCTGATCACCTTCACGCAGTCGACGCAGAACCTCACTGGCGGTGTCGATGTCGACCAGACCGAATTCGGAGCGGCGGCCATCGCGGGCGACCTCGATGGCGATGGTCTCGTCGGCCCCTCGGACATCTCCATCCTGCTGCTCGAGTTCGGTGCATGCACCAGTTCGAACTGCCCCGCCGATCTCGACGGCACGGGCTTCGTGGACAACGCCGACATCTCGCTGCTGCTGCTCTTGTTCGACTGACGCGCCGGGCGAGGCGTGGGTTCTGGACCGTGCCTGACCCAACGCACGCCCCGGGCCCGTCACGAGACCGGCACGCTCAGCCGGGCTACCCTCATCGCCATGCTCATGGATCCTCGTGTCTGCCGCCTCGCGGACCTGCTCGTGAACCATTCCGTCCGCACCGGCAAGGGCGATCACGTGCTGATCGAGACCTTCGACTGCCCTGACTTCGTCGCGGCCGCGCTGGTCGAGGAAGTCCAGAAGGCCGGCGGCCACGCGCACGTCGCCCAGCGCAGTTCGCGTGTGATGCGTGCCCTGAACCTCGGCGGCGAGGACGCGCTGCGCGCCTGGGGCGAGTACGACCGCGAGCGCATGAAGCGCATGCAGTGCTACATCGGCGTGCGCGGTGCGGACAACGCCAGCGAGATGAGCGGCATGCCCGAGGCGCAGATGAAGTCGGTCGGACGCCTCTACAACAAGCCCGTGCACTTCGACCAGCGCGTGAACCACACCCGCTGGTGCGTGCTGCGCTGGCCAAACGCCAGCATGGCGCAGCTTGCCCAGACCTCGACCGAGTCCTTCGAGGACTTCTACTTCCGCGTGTGCACGCTTGACTACGCCCGCATGACCAAGGCCGCCATGCCGCTGGTGGAGCGCATGAAGCGCACCGATCAGGTGCACATCAAGGGCCCGGGGTCCACCGACCTTCGCTTCAGCATCAAGGGCATCGGCGTGGTGCCCTGCTGCGGCGACCGCAACATCCCGGACGGCGAGGTCTTCACCGCGCCGGTGCGCGACAGCGTGGAGGGCGTGCTGCAGTACAACACGCCTACGCTGCACAACGGCAACACCTTCACGAACATCCGCCTGGAGTTCAAGAGGGGCAGGATCGTGAAGTGCGACTGCGAAGGCGGCGACCGCAAGCTCCTCGAGAGCATCTTCGACACCGACGAGGGCGCACGCCACATCGGCGAGTTCGCCATCGGATTCCACCCGCACATCCGCGAGGCGATGAAGGACATCCTGTTCGACGAGAAGATCGCCGGCAGCTTCCACTTCACGCCCGGTCGCTGCTACGAGGAGACCGAGAACGGCAACCGCAGCGAGATCCACTGGGATCTGGTGTGCATCCAGCGCGCCGAGCACGGCGGTGGCACCATCGCCTTCGACGGCGAGGTGATCCGCAAGGACGGCCTTTTCGTGGTGAAGGACCTCGAAGGGCTGAATCCCGACAAGCTCGGCGCGCTCTCGTGAATCAACGCGGGGGCTGCGGCTGACCCGCAGGCTTGGGCCTCGGCGAAGGTGCCGTTCCCTGATCGATCGTGTCCTGGATCGCCTGGTTGTAGGCCTCCGCCTGCTTCTGCACGTCCTCGGCGCGATCCATCAACTGCCCGGGAAGACTGGTGCGCCCACCACCGGGTGACTGCCCTCCAGCCGCGTGCGGAGGAGGTGCCGTCGGGCTTCGATCGCACGCCGCGAACGTCAGCGCACCAAGCGCAAGCGCAAGGTGTCGTGAACTCAACACGTCAGTTCCCGGCCGGCTTCTGTGTCGGCTGCGAGGTCGGCATCGGCGGCACCGGCGCGGCCGGAGGCGCCATGTCGGCGTCCAGCAGCTCCACGTCGAAGATCAGCGTGGCCTTGGGCGGAATGGTCGGCGGGCGGCCCTGCTCACCGTAGGCCATCGCGTACGGGATCACAAGCTTGCGCTTCTCGCCCACCTTCATCGCCTGCACGCCCTGTGTCCAGCCCTTGATCACGCGGTTCAATCGGAACTCGACAGGCTTGCCCGTCTTGGTGCTTGAATCGAACATGCGGCCATCGACCAGATAGCCGGAGTAGTTCACCTTCACCATCGAATCGGCACTCTTCGGGATCGCGCCGGTGCCTTCCTGCATCACGATCCACTGCAGTCCACCGGCCTCGCCCTGCAGCGGCACCTCGGTCGGCTCGCCCGGGAAGCGCTGCTGCACCTCGTCCGAGATCACCTCGCCGCTCATCGCGTTCACGGTGACCATGTGCGCCTTGCCCTCCGAAAGCACCAGCACGCTCCACACCGGCGGCTCTGCCATCGGATCGCTCGTCATCATGCCCACGCGACCGGACACCTTGGCGGTGGCCGCCTTGGCCGCGTCCGTCGCACCGATCTTCGCGGCCTTCACCTCGGCGCTCTGACCATCCACGATCGCGCGGCGAGGCGAGCCATCCGCGACCATCGCCTCGTAGACCCACTTGCCGTCCTGCTGGATCAGCCGGATCGCGCTCACCTTGCCGCCGCTCTTCTCCGCCTCGGCCGCGGCGCCCGCCGCGTCGACCTTCAGGCCCTCGATCGTCTTCTGGAGCTCCACGGGATCCGGCGGAAGCGTGGTGAAGTCGTCACCGGACGGCGTCGAGGCCTGGGCAAGCGCTGCGAGTGAGAGGACGGCGAGACGGGCTGCGATGCGCATGGGCTTCTCCTTGCTGGGCACTGGATCGGTGCAGAGATCCATCGTAACGCCGAAGACGTGCCTCAGCGACCCTGCGTGGCCTCGATCGACAGCACCTTGTCCAGACGACGTCGATGCCGCGGCTCGCCCGTGAACTTCGCGGCCAGGAAGGCCCGCATCATCTCCTCGGCCACGGCCACGCCGATCACCCGGCCGCCAAGCACCAGCACGTTCATGTCGTCGTGCTCCACCCCCTGGTGCGCGCTGTAGTGGTCCATGCAGTTGCCGGCCCGGACACCCTTCACCTTGTTCGCGGCCACGCTGGCGCCGATGCCGCTGCCGCAGAACAGCAGACCTCGCTCCGCCTTGCCGCCCACGATCGCCTGACCAAGCGCCAACGCGAAGTCGGGGTAGTCGTCGTTCGGATCGTCCGAGTGCGCGCCCAGATCGATCACCTCATGGCCCAGCTTCACCACGATCGGCTTGAGCGCCTCCTTCAGTGGAAGGCCCGCATGATCGCTTGCCATGGCGATCCTCACCGCGCACCGCCCTTGGCGACCTTCGCCATGCTGGCCTTCACCGCCTCGACGACCTTGCCGGCCTCGAAGCCGAAGTGCTTCGCGACCACCTTGAAGGGCGCGCTGGCGCCGAAGCTGCGCATGCAGACCGTCGTTCCGTCGAGGCCCACCCAGCGACCCCAGCCGAAGTCCGCGGCCATCTCCACCGCGGTGCGCGCGCGCACCGCGGTCGGCAGCACCTGCTCACGGTACGACTCGTCCTGACGCTCGAACAGCTCCCAGCACGGCATGCTGACCACGCGCACACGCACGCCTTCCTTCGCAAGAAGCGCCTGCGCCTCCAGCGCCAGGTGAATCTCGCTGCCCGTCGCGATCACGATCGCCTGCGGCGCGCCGCCCTCGGCTTCGCTCAGCACGTAGGCACCGCGCGCACAGCCCGCAGCCGCTCCGAACTTCGCGCGATCCAGCGTCGGCAGATCCTGCCGCGACAGGGCCATGATCGACGGGCCATGGAAGGTCATCGCCGCGCGATAGCACTCCACCACCTCGTTCGCGTCGCCGGGGCGGAACACGCACACGCCGGGCAGCGCGCGCATGCCGGGTATCTGTTCGATCGGCTGGTGCGTCGGACCGTCCTCGCCCACGCCGATCGAGTCGTGCGTGAAGATGTACATCACGGGCAACTCCATGATGCTGCTCAGACGGATCGAACCGCGCATGTAGTCGCTGAAGATCAGGAAGCCGCTGCCGTAGGCGCGCAGCCCGCTCAGCGCGAGTCCGTTCACCACGGCGCCCATCGCGTGCTCGCGGATGCCGAAGTGCAGGTTGCGCCCCGTGGGCGTCTCTCCCTGGAAGCTGCCCGCACCATCGAAGGTCAGCAGCGTCTTCGTGCTTGGAGCCAGATCGGCCGCACCACCGATCATCCACGGCACGCGCTGCGCGATCGCGTTCAGCACCTTGCCGCCGCTCACGCGGCTTCCGGCCCCCTTCGCATCGGCTGGGAACGGCGTCAGGCCCTTGTCCCAGCCATCGGGCAGACCGCCCGAGAACACCACGCGAAGCTCCGCTGCCTCCTTCGGGTACTTCGCCGCGTAGCTCTCGAACAGCTTCTTCCATGCGGCGCTCGCCTCGCGACCACGCGCGCCAACGCCCTGCTGGAAGCGGTCCAGCACCCCCTCGGGCACCAGGAACTTCGCGTCCTCTGGCCAGCCGTAGAAGCGCTTGGTCTTCTTGATCTCCTCGTCACCCAGCGGTTCGCCGTGCGCCTCCTTCGTGTCCTGGCGCGTCGGCGCGCCCCATCCGATGTGACTGTCGACGATGATGAGCGTGGGACGGCCCTTGGTCGCCTCCGCGGTCTTCAGGGCATGCTCGATTGCGTCCAAATCGTTCGCATCACCCACGCGAAGCACGTTCCAGCCGTAGCCGAGGTAGCGCACCGCGGCGTCATCGTTGTAGGCAAGATTCGTCTTGCCCTCGATGGTGATGTGGTTGTTGTCGTACAGCCACACCAGATTGTCCAGTTTCAGGTGACCAGCCAGGCTGCCCGCCTCGCCACTGATGCCTTCCATCATGCAGCCGTCGCCGCAGATGGCGTACACGCGGTAGTTGAACAGCTCGAAGCCCGGGCGGTTGTAGCGCGCGGCCAGCCACTTCTCAGCCATGGCCATGCCGACCGAGTTCGCCACGCCCTGCCCCAACGGGCCGGTGGTGGTTTCCACGCCGGCGGTCCAACCATGTTCGGGGTGACCCGGACAGCGCGTGTGCAGCTGACGGAATCCCTTCAGGTCATCCAGCGCAACCGCGGGCTTGCCGGTTGGCTTCTGCGCCTTGTCGATCTCCTGCGTGCCGCTCAGGTGCAGCATGCTGTAGAGCAGCATGCTGGCGTGTCCGTTGCTCAGGACGAAGCGGTCGCGACCCGGCCATCGCGGATCGGCAGGATCGAATCGCATCACGCGCTGCCACAGCGCGTAGGCCACAGGCGCAAGCGCCATCGGCGTGCCTGGGTGACCGCTGTTGGCCGCCTGCACGGCGTCCATCGACAGGGTGCGGATGGTGTTGATCGCCAGCGCGTCAATCGCGCTCACGTCCCCGGGGGTACCGGCCTGCAGGTTGGGAAATCGCTTCGTAACGTCCGAGGGGGCTGCTGCGACACTCATGATGGCTCCTTGTTGCGGCCGATGCTAGCGAACCCCCACTCCGCTCACGACTACACTGATGTCAAGGAGACATCCCATGGCACGAACCACGCTGGCCGCCCTCACCCTTTGCCTGCCCGTCGCCGCGATCGGCGCTGCCGTCCTGGCGCAATCGCAGGCGCCCGCGCAGGCGCCCCCACCCAAGCCGATCACCTCGGCTGCGGGCCGCGCGCAGGATTCGGGGATCAACTCGGACAAGCAGGTTCCCTACGACCCATCGCAGCCTCAGGGCTCTCAGGACAGCAGTGACGTTCAGGTTCCGATCGGTCAGGCGCCCCCGGCGCAGGCCAACCGCCTGCCCCCCAACGCTGGTTTCAACAACTCGGGTGGCATCGTCGATTCCTCCACGCTCACCCAGCAGGCGCTCGACGGCACCCACTATCACTATCACTATCACTACTATG
Organism: Planctomycetota bacterium; assembly: GCA_016872835.1. Classification (GTDB taxonomy): domain Bacteria; phylum Planctomycetota; class Phycisphaerae; order Phycisphaerales; family SM1A02; genus SYAC01. The sequence goes on from VGYX01000007.1 coordinate 138,934, forward strand.
GGCCCGGCTCCTTCGTCTCAAGCGGCCCGACGCCCGGCTACGCGAAGGTCGCCTACGAGAATCCAGCCACGGCCTCCGGTCCGACCAATCCCTTCCTCACGCCCATGTACGGCCCGGGCAATCCCGCCCCGATGAACACGCTCGAGGGCGCCAACAACGACAACTACAACACGCGCGTCGGTGGCGGTGGTGGTGGTGGTGGTGCGGTCGCCGGTGGCGTCGCGGGTCAGGCATGGGGTTACGGCGGTAACATCGGCCACTGGAATCCCTTCGCTTACGGTGGTCAGGGATACATCGAAGGCTTCAACGACTGACGCAACGCGTCAGGTGCGCGCCGGCACGAACTCTCGGTTCACCAGTCGCTCGATCCGCACCGCGGGATACAGCACGCCCAGCGCCGCCTCCAGGCTCGTGGCGCTCTGTGCGGCTGCACTCACCGGCACGATGTCGCCGAATCCGGCGGTCGGCATCACACTGAAGCTGAAGGAGAGAAAGTCGGCCCAGTTCAGCACGGACGCCTGCATCTGTGCGACGTTTCGATACGCGTCGGGCGACATGACACCGATTCGGTGATGAATCCCAAGCAGCCGCTACACCGCCACCGATCCCGAACGGATCTTGCCCAGCGTCAACATGCCAAATGCCGGAATCAGCGCGAACACGATCATCATCCCTGGGGGCGGCGGCGCGCCCGGTGTGTCGAAGAATGGATAGATCATCAGCATCGCCGCAGTCGCCGCAAGCAGCGGCAAGGAACGGTTCCGCAGGCAACGGATTGGATTGGCCAACAGGCGGATCTCGTGGTCGTGACTCACATGACGGGTCGATGCCGGATCGCTCATGCCGCAGACATCGGCTTGCCACGCCCGCCAACTGTGCAACTCCTGACGACAGGATCAGGACTCTTCCCAGTCCAGATCGCGTCCGAATGGCTCCGGAAGCCGCCAGACTCCCAACAGACCGACCGTGATCGCCACCGCCGCCACACAGGCCGCCGCAGTCGCCGCACCCATGGCAGGCTTCAGAGCGCCCCAGGCATTCACCCAGACCACGGCACTCCAGCGCACCAGGTTGGGCGCGCTCGTGGCCACCGTGGCACGCAGGTTGGTGCCGAAGCTCTCCCCGGCCACCGTGACGAACACGGCCCAATACCCCGTGGCGAAGCCCGCCACAGCCGTGGCCGCGTAGAACCAGCTCGAGCCACGGCCACCAAGCGTCAGCAGTCCCGCCAATGCGCATGCCAGCAGGAGGATCGCCCCCGCGATGACCGCGCGACGGCTCCGCAGGAACTGACTCGCCGCACCCGAGGCCAGATCCCCCGCCGCAGCCCCCAGATAGCCGCACAGCACCACGATCGCCGGCCGAACCGGCTCCGTGCAGCCGATCGCGCGTGCCAATTCAGGCCCGAACACGAACACCACGCCACCAATGAACCAGATCGGGGATCCAAGCGCCACCACGCTCAGCAGGCGACGCAATCGATCCCACGAGCCGAAGAGCATGCGAAGGTCGCCGCGGCGCGCGTGCTCACGCGCACTGCGACGGAACATGCCGCTCTCCACAAGACCGATGCGAAGCGCCAGCAGCGCGAAACCCATCGCGCCACCGATCAGATACGCGTACCGCCACTCGATCCAGCCGCCCACCAGGCTGGCGGCCACGGGGCCAAGCATGCCCGCGAAGGCCACGATCATCGTGCCCCAACCACGGTGGTGACGATTCATCAATTCGCTCACCAGCGTCACGCCGGCGCCAAGCTCGCCCGCCAGACCGATGCCCGCGATAAAACGTAGCGCCGCGTACTGCGGCACGGTCGCCACGAAGGCGTTGAGCATGTTCGCGGTCGAGTACAGCGCGATCGAGCCAAACAGGGTCGTCAGCCGGCCGCGTCGATCCCCAAGCACGCCCCACAGGAAGCCACCGATCACCATCCCGGTCAGTTGAACATCCAGGATGGCGGATCCGGCGCTGGTGACGTCCCCCTGCTCCTGCCCAAGCAGAATCCGTACCGTCCGCGCAAGCCCTTCCACGAATCCGGTTCCGGCCGTGTCCGGCTCCTCCGGAAGTCCGAGTCCCTTCGCGCCAAGACTTGGCACGCGCACCACGCTGAAGATCACAAGGTCATACAGGTCCACGAAGTAGCCGAGCGACGCCACGAGCACGGCCAGCCAGGGTGTCCGCTCGCCGCTCGTCTGCGCACCAGACTGTTGCATGCACGGTTTGTACCCGGACGCCACTCGCCCGCGATGGCGCCGATGGAAAAAGCACAGGGCCCCGCCGAAAACGACGGGGCCCTGTGGAACGTTCAAGGAACAGTTGGATGCCTTTGTCCGGTGTCGCCACCGAGCTATTCGTCTTTGCATGGCGTTCACCATGCGATGCCGAGCGAGAGATGTGTGAACGGATCTCGGCGAACGAGGTCTCCCTCATTCCACCGTCTATAGATCCTATAGAAAGGAGGTGATCCAGCCGCAGGTTCCCCTACGGCTACCTTGTTACGACTTAGTCCCAGTCACCAGCCTTGCCGTGGGCACGCATGAAATTGCGCGACTTCGGGCGCTGCCGGCTCCCATGACTTGACGGGCGGTGTGTACAAGGCTCAGGAACATATTCACCGCGGCGTAGCTGATCCGCGATTACTAGCGATTCCAACTTCATGGAGGCGAGTTGCAGCCTCCAATCCGAACTGGGGCATTTTTTGAGCGATTTGCTCCACCTTGCGGTCTTGCATCGTTCTGTCAATGCCATTGTAGCACGTGTGCAGCCCTAGGCATAAGGGCCATGAGGACTTGACGTCATCCCCACCTTCCTCCGGTTTGACACCGGCAGTCTCACTAGAGTCCACAGCATTACCTGTTTGCAACTAGTGACAGGGGTTGCGCTCGTTGAGGGACTTAACCCGACACTTCACAGCACGAGCTGACGACAGCCATGCAGCACCTGTGCACGTTCCACTCTTGCGAGTGTCACTCCTGTTTCCAGGAACTAATCCGTGCATGTCAAGCCTAGGATAAGGTTCTTCGCGTTGCTTCGAATTAAGCCACATGCTCCACCGCTTGTGTGAGCCCCCGTCAATTCCTTTGAGTTTTAATCTTGCGACCGTACTCCCCAGGCGGCG